>JBBSAB010000014.1:0-123181 GCA_038252755.1 Polyangiales bacterium
ACATCCCCCAGGCCCACCCCCTCGAATTCCGTCAGAACCACACTCGAGGCAAGCTGGACCATGCGGCCCTTAGATCATTTCGAAGCTTTTGTGTCGATCAAGATGTGCGGGATCTTGAGGGAGGACCGAACAAGAAATCGATTGCTCCGTGGGATACGGGACGGGTGACCTCCCGTCGGAACAGTAAGGTCGACGCGGCCGTCCGCCCACCAAGAAAATCTTCCCGCCTTCCCGCCTTCCTGTTGTCTCGTTCTCGCTCGCCCGCTTGCTAGACTTGGGCGGATTCGGGGTCGAGGCTAGCGTCGTATTCGCTGTCCGGCTCAACGAAGATCTTCTTCATTTGCGGCAGCTCGGCGCGAATGCGTTGCTCGAGCTCGTTGATGGCTTTCTCGAGCTCTTTCAGGGCCAAGTCGGGCGTGAAGCGCACTTTCATCGCTAGCAGCACCGAATCTGGCCCCAAGTGCAGACTGAGCAGCTGCCGCACTTCCAGCACCGACGGCGCCTCGCCTGCCACCTGCAGCACGCGCTCGCGCATCTCGTCGGTGATGCCTTCGCCGATCAGCAGGCTGCGCGTGTCACGCGCCAACGCCACGCCGATCACACACAGCAACGTTCCGATCGCGATCGAGCCGATGCCGTCGAAGCGAGGATCTCCGGTGATGGTCGTGACACCCACCGCCACGAACGCGAACAACAGCCCAAAAACCGCGCCGGTGTCCTCGAGCAACACGACCGGGATCGTCGGGTCACGGCTGTCGAACAACGCGCGCATGAAGGACTTGTCGCCGCGCGTCTTGTTGAACTCTTTGAACGCGACGCTGAAGCTCAGGCCCTCCATCACCAGCGACAGGCCGAGCACGATCAGCGGCGCGATCTGCGAACCGGGCGGCTCGGGTGGCGACGTGAGCTTGTGCACGCCTTCGTAGACGGCGAACACGCCGCCCATGAAGAACAGGAACAAAGACACGATGAAAGCCCAGAAGTAGGCTTCCTTGCTGCGACCGAGCGGGTACTTCTCCGGTGCGCTCTTGTCCGACAGCTTCATGCCGACGAGCAGGAACGCCTGATTCGCCGTGTCAGCGACGGAATGAACGGCTTCCGCCAACATCGTCGCGCTACCCGAAAGGAACGCTGCGACGAATTTTGCGAGCGCGATGCCGGCGTTACCGAGCAGCGCCGCCACCACCACTTTCTTCGGATCTCCTTGGCCGTGTCCCATAGCTGCGCTCAAAGCAAAGTGACGGTCACCCGCGAACGGGCCTCTTGAAAAAACGAAGACATCGCCGACGCGAGCCGACGGCTCACGTACCAGCGCAAGAGCAGCGGCCGCACGCGAATGAACGGCTCGCTTTGGAGCGCAGCTGGCGCGCTGCGCTGAATCGCTTCCAACTCAGCCTCGCTCGGTCGGAGCATCGGCGCGACCATCCGATCCAAGTACAAGCTGGCGCGCGCCTGACGGCGCAAGATGCCCGACAGCTCAGCGCTGCTGATACCTTCGGCGCGCTCAGCCGCCGTCAGCGCGTCTTCGCCACCCACGCGATCAGCCATCAATTTGTGCGCTAGCTCGACCTGGCGCGCCATCACGGCCTCGGTCGGCTCCGGCTCGATACGCAAGCTGGCCAGCAGCACTTCCGAGATGTGCCGCTCGAGCGCGGCGCTGATGTGGCGCTCGCGATACGCTTCCTCGCTGCCGCGATCTTGATCGGACAACGCCTCGACGCGCGCCTCGAACGCCAAGCGCCGCTCGTAGATGAAGCGCGGGTGCTCGACGCCACCGGTCTCAGGCGCGTAGAAGCGCACCACCACGCGGTCCAGCGTCACCGGCTCGGCGTGCGCCACGGCGCTGGGCACGACACCGCAGCCAGCGGCGACGATCAAAAGCCAGCGGAGCGTACGCATGCTGGGCGAGCGTATTGCGTCAGGCGCGAGCTACAAAGCTTTTCAGCGAGCTGCGGGGCGCTTGCGCGATGACGGAGTCGCTTCTTCGTCAGCGTCAGCGTCGGCGCCGGGCGGCTGGAGCACCGTCTCGGCGGCTACGGCGGGCGGAGTCAGCGGAGCCGGCGAGGCTTCCGGATCACTCTCGGCGGAACCACCATCGCCACCGGCTTCACGCGACGAAAATCCG
Organism: Polyangiales bacterium; assembly: GCA_038252755.1. Lineage (GTDB taxonomy): Bacteria > Myxococcota_A > Polyangia > Polyangiales > Polyangiaceae > PMG-095. The sequence continues at coordinate 2,126 of JBBSAB010000014.1, forward strand.
CGCATCGCGCGCCGCGCCTTCACGAACTCGGCGAACGCCATCACCTTGTCCAAATCGCGAACGCTGAGCGTTTCGATCAAATCGTGGAGTTGCTTGCGCAGCGAATCGAGGCTGCGCCCGCGTCGCGCCGCAGCTTCCTGCGGCACGGCGATACTCTCTTCGCGGCCGTCTTTGCTGGCCTCAGCCGCCCAAACGACGCGCGCCGTCGGCTTAAGCGCGTGCGCGGTCAGCCAGGCTTCCATGAACACGCGCAGCCGCTCGCTGCGGAAGGCGAACCAGCGCTCGCGCTCGGCGCCGTGGCTCATCAGCACGTCTTTGAAGCGGCGGAAGGCGCCTTTGCCGTCGATGGCTTGGACCAAAAGGTCCGACAACGGCTTGTCCTCAACCATCGGGATGAAGCGCTCCATCCAGCGGTACTGTTCGCGCGAGCTGACCGGCTCGATGCGCAGGTAGCTCGTATCCCCGGTGATGCGCTGATGCATCTCAGGATCGGCGATGCCGTCGACGACGCGCAGTACCTCACCGGTCGAAAGGTGCAGGTAGCTGTGTACCTCGGGGGCGTTGTTTTCGAACGCGTCCTCGAGGGCCTCCCAATCGATCGGCACGTCGCGCGGCGGCTGTCCCGTTCCGGCTCCGCCCATGTCCGAGTCCGACATCGATTCTGTTCCTTTCGCTTTCGACCCGGCCGGTCACAAACGCTTGGAGCGAGCCCGCCCTACGGCGTCGTGCCAGGCAAGAAGCCGCGAGGCACGTTCTGCTTCCAGCATGGTGGCAGGGAACGTCCTGTCCAGCTTGACGATTTTTGCGGCTTCCGTTCCATTGGAGTAGATGCCGGCCCCGAGGCCGGCTAGCATCGCGGCTCCGCGGGCGGTGGACTCGAGATCCTGAGGCCGTTCGAGCGTGATGCCGGAGATGCCAGCCTGAAGCTCCATCAGCAGGTCATTTTCGGCAGCCCCACCGTCGACGCGCAGCCTTTCGATCGGGCGACCCAGATCATCTCGCATAGCCTGAAGGACGTCGTTCACGGACAAGGCAATGGCGTCGAGCGTGGCTCTTGCCAAGTGTGCCCGCGTCGTTCCGCGCGTGATACCAGCAATCAGACCGCGCGCATCGGCGTCCCAATACGGCGCACCAAGCCCCGACAACGCCGGCACGAAGGCCGCGCCGCCGCTATCGGGCACGCTGCGCGCAAGCGCCTCGATCTCTTTGGCCGAGCCGACGATGCCGAGCCCGTCGCGCAGCCACTGGACTGCCGCACCGGCGATGAACACGCTGCCCTCGAGCGCGTAGACGACCTCGCCACCGGCCTGAAAGCCCAACGTAGCCAGCAAGCCGAAACGACTCGGTACGGGCTTAGAGCCGACGTTGACGAGCAAGAATGCACCGGTTCCGTAGGTGCATTTGGCATCACCCACCGCCAGGCAGCCTTGGCCGAACAGCGCAGCGTGTTGATCACCGGCGATTCCGGCGATCGGAATGCCGTCCGGCAGACCGTTCACACCACGCGTGGTGGCGACGACACCCGCGCTCGGAACGATGCGAGGCAAAGCCGCGCGCGGAGCGCCAAGCAGCTCACACATCGCGTCGCTCCACGACAAGCTGGCGAGATCCATGAACAAGGTTCGGGAGGCGTTGGTCGCGTCGGTGACGTGAGGAGCGGAAGCGCCGCCACCGGCCAGGCGGTACACCAGGTACGAATCGACGGTGCCGAAAGCCAGCTCTCCGCTTTCCGCCCGCGCGCGCGCACCGGGCATGTGCTCCAGCAGCCAGGCCAGCTTCGTGCCGCTGAAGTACGGGTCGAGCACCAGGCCGGTGATCGCGCGGACGCGCGGCTCCTCACCGGCGTCCTTCAAGCGCTGGCACAGCGGGGCCGTCCGCCGATCCTGCCAAACGATGGCTTTGTGAACCGGCTGTCCGGTGTCTCGCTCCCAAAGCAGCGTCGTTTCGCGCTGGTTGGTGATGCCGATCGCAGCAATATCGGCCCCGCGCACGGCCGCCGCCGCAAGCGCACCGGCAATCGCCGCCTCAACCGAGGCCCAGATCTCGAGCGCGTCGTGCTCGACCCAGCCTGGTTGCGGGAAATGCTGAGGAAGCTCGCGCATAGCGCGCCCCAGCGTCGCCCCTTCGCGCGACATCACGAGCGCGGTGGTTCCCGTGGTCCCTTGATCAATGGCTAAAAGGTGCGCCGTCAAAGGGGAGTCCCTTGATCAATGGCCAAAAGGCGCTCGGTCAAAGGACGTTCCACGGAACGATGGCTAAAAGGTGCGCGCTCACAGGATCCCAACTCTACCGGAACTCAACGCTCTTGTGCCATCGGCCGGGCAAAGCTAGCCTGTCTGGCTGGCATGGCCCGAATCCTGCTCGTCTCCCCTGAAGGTCAACAGGTGGTCGAGCTGCGCGATCACAACTCCCTAGGGCGTCACCCGTCGAATACGGTGCAGCTCCTCGACAAGATTGTGTCGAAGGAGCACTGCATCATCGAGCGTAGACCGAATGGTTTCACGCTACGCGACCTGGGCAGCCTGAACGGAACCTACGTCAACGGTGAGCGCGTCGCCGGTGAACGCGACCTGCGCCACGGCGACGACGTCGCCCTCGGCCAAACGCGCGCTCGCTACGATGACGGCAGCGGCCGTCCGATGCCCGCGTTGCCGCAGGCCGGCTACGCGCCGCCCGCAGCCGGCGGCTTTCAACCTCAGCATCCGCCGCAGTCCGGATGGCAGCCGGGCGGCCCCGCCAGCATGGGCACGCCGTCAACGGTCGGCGCGCCGCAGCCTTACGGCGCCGTGCCCTCGCCAATGACGCCGATGTCCGCGGCCGGCGTTGGTCAGCCGCACCTCAGCCCCACGCCCGCCGCCGGCTTCCAGCCGCTACCGCTCCAAGGTCAGCCGCCGGGCATCCCGTCGGGCGCTCCGGCGGCCAACGTCGACATCAACGACAAGGCGCGCCAAATCGGCACGCAGATCGCCGCGACTCAAAAGGGATTTTTGCCGTTCGACAGCGTGAGCGGCAACACCCAGCAGCTAGCCGCTGACTACGAGCGCCTGCGCCTTTCGCACGAGCTTTCACGGGAGATCGCCCTTGAGCGCGACCTGCCAAGCCTGCTGAACAAGATCCTGCTCACCATCTTCAAATTCGTGCGCGCCGATCGCGGCGTGATCTTCTTGAAGGAGAAAGACGGGCAGCTGGTGCCAGGTGCCAGCCAGCGTCGCGACGGCACCAATCAGTCGATTCCGGTGTCGTCGACGATCATGAATCACGTGATCCGTGAGCGGGCGACGGTGTTGACGCACGACGCCGCCATGGATTTCGCAGCCTCCAAGGGCAAGAGCATGATCCTGAACCGGATCAGCTCGGCGATCGTCGCGCCGCTGCTGCACAACGACGAAATCTTGGGCGTGCTGTGGCTGGACAGCGAGACCCTCGCGCAGTTTCAGCCGAAAGACATGGAGATCGTCACCGCGATCGCCACGCAAGCCGCGATGTTCATTGAGATCAACATCCTGGGTCAGAAGATCCAGCATGAGATCGTCAATCGTGAACGCTTCAGCCGCCTACTTTCGCCCAACGTCGCCCAGCGAGTGATGTCAGGCGAGCTCGAAGTGAAGAAAGGCGGCAACCTCGTCGAAGAGTGCACCGTCTTCAACTCGGACATCCGCGGATTCACGCGGATGAGCGACGGCGCCAACCCGGCCGGCATCGTCGAGATGCTGAACGACTATTTTGAGCTGATGGTCGAGGTGCTGTTCAAGCACGAAGGCACGCTCGACAAGTTCATGGGCGACGGCATCATGGCGCTGTGGGGCGCGCCCGTGGTGCACGCCGACGACGCGCTACGCAGCGTCGAGTGCGCGTTGGAGCAGATGGAAATCCTCGGAAAGTTCAACCGCACTCGGATGGAAGAGGGGCACGCGGCCCTGGCCATGGGCATCGGTATCCACACCGGTCCGTTGGTCGCTGGCTACATCGGCAGCTCCAAGGCGCTCAGCTACACGGTGATCGGCGACACTGCGAACACTAGTGCGCGGTTGTGCGGCGTCGCGGCGGCGGGCCAAATCCTTGTCAGCGAGCAGACTCTGGCCAAGCTCGGCGGCAAGTTCGAGACCGAAGAGCTGCCGCCGGCGCACCTCAAGGGCAAAGAAAAGCCCTTCCGCATGTTCGATATCAAGCGCGCGAACCCGAGCATCCAAGTACCCGCCAGCCTGCGTTCGCCAGCCTAAAAGGCTCGCTCATAGGCCTGTCCCGCCGCCCAGCTGGGCGGCACCGCTACATACGGAACTGGACCTGCCCTCGATCGGCTCGAGATTTTTTCACAGGGAGATCGGGAGATGTGAACGAGCGAGAATTTTGGGGTTCGAGCCTGACCGCGTCTCGCGTCGACTGTGAAGCGCCGTTCGCTTCCGCTCGGCTCGAGAACAAGAGATCTCTCGGGCTTCCTCTCGCCTCCCGATCTCACGATCTCCCTGTGAAAAAATCTCGGTCTCTCGGGTTTCCGCGCGGTGACGCGCTGCGGCGCTCCGTGAACGGAGCTAGGCCTCGACAGAGCGCGGGGTTCGCGCCAAAGTCCGGCCGCCCTGCGCCCTGTCGCCGGCGCATCCGAACCTCGCATGGCAGTAGTCCTCGCATTCGAACGCCCCGTCGTTGAGCTGGTCGCGCGCGTCCGCGAGCTGCGGGAGCTGGCCAACGAAGATCCACGGTTTGGAGCCGAGCTGCGGCGCCTCGAGGAAAAAGCAGCCGTGCTTGCGCGCGAAGTGTTCGCCGGACTGACGCCGATGCAAAAGGTGCAGCTGTCGCGGCATCCGAGCCGTCCGTTCTCCCAGGACTACATCGAGCGCCTGTTCGAGGACTTCATCGAGCTCCACGGCGACCGCCGCTTCGCCGACGATTCGGCGATTGTCGCGGGTCTCGGCCGCTTCCACGGCCGCAGCGTGGCGATCGTCGGTCACCGTAAGGGCCGCTCCACCAAAGAGAACATGCTCTGCAACTTCGGGATGCCCAACCCCGAAGGTTACCGAAAAGCGATTCGCATCTACGAGATGGCCCAGCGCTTCGGGCTACCGATCTTCACGTTCATCGACACGCCGGGCGCCTACTGCGGCATCGGCGCCGAAGAGCGCGGCCAGAGCGAAGCGATCGGCGCCTCGATCGAGGTGATGTCGCGGATGACCGTGCCGATCATCAGCACCGTGATCGGCGAAGGTGGCTCGGGCGGCGCGTTGGCGCTGGGCGTCGCGAACCGCGTCTTGGTGCTCGAGTTCAGCTACTACTCGGTCATCACTCCCGAGGGTTGCGCCGCAATCCTGTGGAAGAGCGGCGACTTGGCGCCCGAAGCCGCGGCGCGTTTGAAGATCACCGCCCCCAATTTGCTCGAGCTCGGGATCGTCGATGCGATCGTCGAGGAACCGCCAGGTGGTGCGCACCAGGACCACGATGCGGCCGCAAAACGCCTGGATACGGCCCTGTACGCCGAGCTGAAGTCGCTGAGCACGCTGTCGCCCGAAGAGCTGCGCGTCGATCGCTACGACCGCTTCCGCAAGCTCGGCGCGTTTGTGGCATAAGCCCTGCCCATGGCCCCCAACGACGCTTTTCGCGGCATCGATGAGCTGACGCTCGCGCATCAGCGTGTGCTGATCCGCGTCGATTTCGACGTGCCGCTCGACGCCAACGGCCAGGTGCTGAGCGACCGCAAGCTGCGCACGGCCCTGCCCACGATCCAGAAGGCGCTCAAAGATGGCGCGCGCGTCGTGCTCGCCACCCACCTCGGCGCGGCAGGTGATCCGCCGGTCAGCCTCGAGCCGGTCGCGGCTTGCCTGGCAGAGCTGCTCGGCCAAGAAGTGTATTTGCCCGACGAATGCGTCGGCGACGCCGCGCGCAAGGTCGTGAGTGATCTGCGCGAGGGCCAGCTGTGCTTGCTGGAGAACCTGCGCTTTGCCGCGGAAGAAGCCCAGAACGACGACACCTTCGCGCGTCGGCTGCTGGCTTTGTGCGACGTGTACGTGGGCGAAGCATTCGGCGCGTCACACTTGGCGCAAGCGTCGCTGGTCGCGTTGCCGCGGATGGTGAAAGAGCGCGGCATCGGCTACCGCTTCAAAGCCGAGCTCGAAGCGCTGTCACGCGTCGCCGGGTCGACGCAGAAGCCGTTCATCGGCATCTTGGGCGGCGCCTCGTTGACCGAGCAGCTGCCGGTGTTCGAAGCCATGCTGCGCCGCTGTGACGCCATCTGCCTCGGCGGTGGTGTGGCCAACACCTTGCTGGCCGCGCGCAGCGTCGACATGAAAGAGTCGATCTTCGAGCGTGACCAACTGGCGCTAGCCCGCGGCCTGTTGTCGCGAGCCCGCGATCAAAAGGTCGACTTGCTGCTGCCCGTCGACGTAGTGGTTGGTCGAGACGGCGAGGCGACCGAGAGCCAAGCCGTGAGCGTCGGCTCGATCCCCGACGGCACCGGCGCCTTCGACATTGGGCCGCGGACGCTCGACGCGTTTCGCGCGGGTATCCAAACCGCCAAGCTAGTGCTGTGGAACGGCGCGCTCGGTGTGCTCGAAACTCCAGCATTCTCGGCTGGAACCCGTGGCTTGCTGAGCGCCCTCGCCGAGGCCCCGGCGTTCGGCATCGTGACCGGCGATTCGCTCGCGGCGGCTGCCACGGCGCCCGGCATCGAGCTAGAAACCCAAATCGGTTTCGTTTCGGCGGGCGGCGTGGCGTCGCTCGTCTTCATCGAAGGCAAGAAGCTGCCGGGCGTCGAAGCCCTGCGCGGATGAACATGGCAAATCGCAAATACCTGATCGCTGGCAATTGGAAGCTTAACAACGGAGGCGCCTCGGCGCTCAAGCTGGCGGCCGACGTGGCGCTGGCCTCTAAGGGCGTCGCGGCCGAGGTCGTGGTCGCGCCGCCGTTCACGGCGCTCGCCGCCGTGGCCGCCGAGCTCCACGAAACGCACGTCGAAGTCGCGGGACAGAACCTGTACCCGAAGGACAGCGGTGCCTTCACGGGCGAGATCAGCGCGCCGATGCTGCTCGAGGCCGGCTGCAAGTGGGTCATCCTCGGCCACAGCGAGCGCCGTCAGTACTTTGGTGAGACCGACGCGTCGGTCAAAGACAAAGTCGTGGCCGCGATGGCTGCCGGCCTGAAGCCGATCGCCTGCATCGGCGAGACGCTGGCCGAGCGCGAGGCTGGCAAGACGCTCGAGGTCTGTTTTCGCCAGCTCGACGCCTTCGCCGAGGTGCTGCTCAAGAATCCCGGCTTCGGCGTGATCGCCTACGAGCCGGTCTGGGCGATCGGCACCGGCAAGGTCGCAAGCTCGGCCCAAGCCCAGGAAGTGCACGCCGCCATCCGCCAACGGCTGGCCGCCCTAAGCTCGGAGCTCAGCGAAAAGACTAGGGTTCTTTACGGTGGCAGCGTCAAGGCCGACAACGCCAAGGAGCTGCTCGGCTGCCCGGACATCGACGGCGCCCTGGTCGGCGGTGCGGCGCTCGACGCCGCCGGTTTCGCCAAGATCGCCCAGGCCGCTGGCTAACCGGCGTTAGAAACCCGCCGATCCGAGGACAGACGGACCGAACTGCGCTAAGTAGCCAACCCTCCGCTCGAGACGCCCATGGCCGAGATTATCCATACGCCGCTGACCGTGATCCACATCTTGGCCTGCACCTTCTTGATGCTGGTGGTGTTGATCCAACCGGGCAAGAGCGGCGGGCTCGGGGCGCTGAGCGGAGCGGGCGCGCAGCAAGTGTTCGGTGGCCGCGGTGCCGGGAACTTTCTGACCAAGACCACTTGGGCGACGGCGGGCATCTTCTTCGCGACCAGCATGACGCTCGCCTACTTGTCCTCGTCGGCAGACGAGTCGTTACAGCGCAAGAGCAAGTTGGCGCTCGAGAAGAAGGCACCCCTGCCGGTGCCGGTCGGCTCGGGCGCGAGCAAGAAGTAGCGAGGTGCCCTCGCCGAGGGCACTTCGTGATGCGCTGCTCGTGGGGGTGGCGCGTGTGTGCGTGTCGTTGTTCGTACTCGGCAGCGGCTTCCGCGCGATCAGCGACGACGACTATTCGCGCATCGTGATCGCAGCGCGCTTCGCACAGCATCCGTCACTTGATCCGAGTGGTACCAGCTGGCTACCGCTACCGTTCTGGTTGTACGGCGTGCCGATGGCGCTGTTCGGGGATTCGCTGACGACTGCCCGCGCGGTCGCGGTGCTGCTCGGCGCGGGCAGCGCGGTTTTGGTGTGGGTAGCTGCTCGCCAATTGGGGCTGGGCGAGCGGGCAGCGCTGGGCGGAGCAATTTTCGCGGTCGTGCTGCGCTACGGCTCCTGGCTTTCGGCCGCAACGGTGCCTGAAGCACCGACGGCCGCCCTGATTTTGGTGGGTGCGGTTTGCTTGGTAAACCCGAGCGCGAAAGCTCGAGCGTGGGCCGGTGTAGCGCTCGGGGCAGCCTGCTTTTGCCGCTACGAGGCCTGGGCACCAGCGACGGTTTTCGGCGTCTTGACCGGCGTCGAAGCCGTGCGCACGCGCCAGCGCCAGCTGTGGCTTGGCAGCGCGTTCGCGATGTTGCCGATCGGCTTGTGGTTGCTGCACGGAGCAGTGCGGCACGGCGACGCGTTGTTCTTCGTAGCGCGGGTGAACGCCTACCGGAGCGCGCTCGGGCGTGCGCCGGAGGGCTGGTTGACGGCGCTCTGGCAAACACCGTGGTCGCTCGTGCGCTTCGAACCCGAGGTGTGTGTGCTGACCGCGGCGACGTTGATCCTGATTGGCCGGCGGCGCGAATGGCCGTTTGGGCCCAGCGCCTGGCGCCCTGTCGCGGCGCTCGCAGCACTGGTCGCTTTCCTGGTGGCGGCCGGTGCCAGCGGCGGCTCCGCGACGCACCATCCGGAGCGCTCGCTCTTGCCGGTGTTTTGGTTCCTGGCGTTGGTGCTCGCCGGCCTCGCCGCGCGGCTGATGGAGAAACCGTTGCGAGCCTGGCAAATCGCGGCCCTGCTCACGCCGATGCTGCTGGCGAGTTGGCTGCTACGGCCGTGGCAGGTGCACGACACATTCGTCGATCGCGGCGAAGAGGAGCAGATCGGCGGCGTCTTGCGCCGCTTGGACGCCCGCCACGTCGCGCTCGACACCGAAGACTATGGCTTTTTCGCCATCCAAGCCGCGCTCGGCCACGACCGGAGCTTCCCGCTGTCGGATCACGATCCGCGTAAACCGCAGGCGCCGCGCGCCTCGACCTCGCACGAGCTCGCGCAGCAACTGCGCGCGCTGGATGCGCGCTGGCTCGTCACCACCCGCGCCCGCAGCCAGCTGGCAGCCCCGCTTGGCACGGTCCGGCTCTCAACGCCTCGCCTGACGCTGCTCGAGCTTGAACCGCGCTAGCGACCTAACGCCGCCCGCTCGGGGCCGGAAGACGCCTCTAAATTCCGGGATTTCGTGAGCCACGCCCGCTGCAATTGCCGAAGAGTTCTCAGTTCTTGGCGACTCCCTCTACGATGGCGCCCGTGTTCGGGTTCGGTCATGTAGGCAGACGGCTCGTCGAGAGCGTGGTCGGCTTGTTCGCGATCCTGGGATTTTTGTACGTGCCGCTCGGCCGTCATACGGGTTTCGAGCACGCCAAAGCCATCTTCAGCACGCCGGCCGCAGCCGCCGCCATCGACGACCTGACGACGACGGCGCTCGGCCTGCGTCAGCGCGCGATGGATTTCTTTACCGGCCGGCTTTCAGCACCCGAGCCGACCAGCGACAACGGACCCAACCGCCTCGACCCCGCCAAGCTTCACGCGCCAGGCCGCGAGCCGCGCCCTGTACCGCCAAAGCTGAAGTAAGCGAGCTCACTTCGGTTTGCAGTTGCCGACCGTCACGTCATCGACGTTGTTGTCGGTGTCGCACTCCACGGTCGTCCGACCGCCCTTACCGTCGTCGTTGACGACCATCGTGACCTTGCCGCTGACTTCGCCGGGCACCTCACACGACACGTCGAGGCAGCCGCCGATCGGCACCGGGCCCTTCGTGTACGAAACGCACAGCACAGTGCCCGCAGCCGGATCGCCCTTGTAGAAGGTTGCCGGCATGTCGGCGCCGACGGCTTTCCTACCGCGGTTACACACCGTCGCGGTCAAAGTCACGCCGCCCTCGGAGGCCGAGCAGACCTTGTCGTCGTAGAGCGCGCCCGTGATGTCCGGGTAGTCGGCAAACCCGGTCGCGCCCTGCACGTTGGCGCGGTAGTTGTTCAGCCCCTTCTGCTTCCAGTTCTGCATCCAGGCGGAAGTCTTGGGCACCTTGCCGTCGTCGCCGATGTTCGTGATCGAGTAGGCGTGCTGGTTCCACATCGAGCGTGAGGACGCCCAGCGGTCGAGCCCGTCGCGCAGCACTTTCACGCCGCCGGCCGTAGCTTCGGTGTTGGGGTGAGTGGCTCGGCAGACGTTGCCCGCGCCCGGCGTGCCAGCGATCGGCGCGACGCAGGTCGTTCCAGAATCGCACTGGGCGTTCGAGGCGCAGCGACAGAAACCCTGCACGCACATCGCGCCGCCCTTGCAGCCCATGTCGTTGTCGCAGCGCGCGCCCTTGTGGAGCGGGTCGACGTAGGGTGTTCCAAGCGTGCTGCCCTTTGGGCACGCCAGCGCGTAGGCTGAGTTGACGACGATCTCGGTGTTGTCGTCTTTGTCGACGTCGGCCACCACCGGGTTCTCGAACCAAGTGCCAGACGTGCGGAACGACGAGAACAACACGTCGCCGCTGGTGCCGTCGTAGACACGCAGGAAGCATTCGTCGGCGTAAACGGCCTCGGCCTTGCCGTCGCCATCGAAGTCGAAGATCGACGCTGCGGTTTGGCGCGACGAAGCGTCTTGCGAGGGCTTCGACCAGCGCACGAACGGGCTCTCGCAGCCCGCTCCACCCGCTTTGCAGTCGAAATCGAAGACGCGGAAGCGTGTGGCGCCGGCGATCGCCACCTCGGGGAAGCCGTCGTTGTCGAAGTCACCGATCGTCGGCGGGCCGCCGCTCTCGTTCGCGGCGTCGACCTGGACGCCCGCGTCGGGCACGGTCTGCACGCTCATCACTTCTTGGCCGGTGAGCGTGTAGATGCTGACCTTGCCGCCGGCCGCTTCGGCGTTGGTCGCCACGACCTCGGCGATTCCGTCGAGCAGCTTGGGGTTGAAGGCAGCCGCGGTCGCGCCGGGCGTGCCGAAATCAGCGATCGCGAAGTGCGTGCCGAAGTTCTTCCAGCGCGTGCCTTGAAACGCCTGGTCAACCCAGGCGTTGTTGATGAAGCTGAGGTACGTGACCTCGGCCCCGAAGCTCGCAGCCAAGTCGGCTTTGCCGTCGCCGTTGAAGTCGCCCGCGACCGGGATGTAGCCGTTGAAACCTTGGCTGATCGTGAAGTTGATGACCGGCGCGCCGCTCATGCCGTTCACGACCTCGCCCCACAGCAAAACTTCCGGCACGCCGTCGTCGTTGAGGTCGTGAATCGACGGACCGTCCCAGGGCTGGTTGACGATCGTGCCCGCAGACTCCCAAATTTTCGCGAATTTCGCGCCGTCCCAGCCGAACGCGATCAGGCCGCCTTTGTCTTTGCGGCCGACGATGTCGATCTTGCCATCGTTGTTCAAGTCGGCCAACGCCAGCGGCGACGCCGCGCGGATGATGCCGGACGAAGCCTCGATCGTCTCTTTCAGCTCGCAAGTCTGGCCGCTGATGATGCGAATGATTCCAGGCGTGGACACCGAGCCGTCGCCGTCGCCCGCCGCGAACGAGGCGAAGACAATCTCGGCCGACGCTCCGGAGTCATTCGGCATGTCGGCGACCATCGGCGTCGACAGCACCAGGCCGGAAGTCGGGTGCGGATCGGTCGGCTGCACCTTCCACTCGCATTGCGTCGATGGCGCAAACACGCCGGGCGGCTCGCCCGCGCCCTTGCATTCGGCGTTGAGGTTGCCGCGCGGCCCGTAGCCGTACGGAATGCACACCGAGCCGCCAGCGACCGTGAGGCAGTCGGCGGCGCAGCAGTAACGATCGCCGCCGCAGTCGTTGTCCATCGTGCAGGTCATGCCGACCGGAGCGCAGTGATCTGGCTCGCCCGCGCCTTTCACGCAGGCCAGCCCAGTGCCGCACGGCGTATCGGCCGTGCAGGCAGTGTGGGGCGGCAGCGGCGCCATTCCGCCCATATTTCCGCTGCCACCGATGCCGATGCCACCGCCGGTGCCGGACATGTTCAGGATGATGCCGCCGGTGCCTTGGCCGCCGGTGGAGGAGCTAGCACCCTTGCCGTGCAGGCCCGGTCCGTCCTTCGACGCCGAGCACCCGGCACCGCCGAACACGCCCCAAGCTACGAGACCCACGACCGGAAGCAAAAGCCGTCCGCGCATGGCGCTTACTTACCTCGCCGCGGCGGTCTAGTGCCCGTTTGGAGAAGATCCGAACATGCGACTGAGCGGCACGGGCCTACGGCCAACGTGTTTGGGGGCGTGGTGCGACATGCGCCTACGCGCTCGGCGCGCTCGGTGGCTACGGAGCGATGACGCGGTGGATCGCGATCGGAGCGCCGCCGGCTTCGTCATCGGTGAGGACGAAGATCGTGTCGTTGCTCGATTTCGCGTCGGTATCGAAGGTGCAGGTGTGCGACGTGCCGAGGAACGGCGAGAGCACATTGGCGCCCAAGATGTCGAACGGCGCGTTGTTCCAGGCCTGCTCACCAGTCGTATCGGTCTGCGCGGCCACGCTGGTTTTCCCGGTCGGATCCAGCAAATTACCAGCGTTGATCAGCTGGTTCATCTCGCCAGCGCCGTCGCCACCGTCGAGCACGATGACCACGCCGCCCGCCTTCGAGAACGAAGACAGCACGCGGGCAGACTCCCAGGTCGTCGCCGCTGCCGCGGCGTCGCCGGCCTTGGCTTGGTCGAGGTCGTGAATCAACAACACCTGGTAGTCGAGGATGTTGAGGTTGGAGGTGACGGCGTCCACCGTCTTGGCCTCGGTGAACTCGGCGCTTCGGTTGCGAGGCATACCTGCCCAGCCGATCACCTGGTTGACCCGATTCACGGCGGCGGCGCTTGCTCCGCGCGTATAAGACAGAACTTTGACCGGGTTGGTCGCCGGCGTGAACACGGCGTTGCCGAGCAAAGTCGTCGGCGACGAAGCGGCGCTGGCCGAATTGAAATCCATACACAAGAGCGCCACGTTGCCATAGCGAGCGCCGACGCATTTGCCGGCTTGGCAAATGTCGGACGGACAAGCACGACCGCATTGCCCGCAATTATCCGGATCGCTCTTGAACGTGTCCGGGTCCACGCACTGCCCTTGGCATTCGACCTCCGGCAACTTGCACTTCGGCACGCATTCAAAGCTGCCATTACCGTCGGGCGCACACAACGGGTTAGGTGCGGCGCACTGCGTATTGCAGTCGCCGCAGTGTGACGGCGAGTCGTGCGGCGGTAGGCACTCGAGCGGCGCTTCCGCGTCGCCTTGGCCGTCGACCGGTGCGTCGAGGAAGCCGCCGTCAGGCAGCTCGCCAGCTCCGCCTTGCCCATCAGCCGCGGTGCCGTTGCCAGCTTCGGCGCCGGTGGTGCCGCCCGTCGTGGTCGATGCGCCACCCTTGGCTTGCGTACCCGGTGTGGCGCCGGATCCGGTCGAGCCGGGTGGACACGGCGGTTCGCCTTTGACGTTGCGGCATTCGCCGCCGACGACACCGCCGCTTCCGCAAGCGATCGGCAACGCGTAGGCCAGGCACAACCCGAGGCCGATGAACTTCAGCGCGCGCATCCAGCTCATTTTGCACCCGCCTTCGGGGTTGCGGTGGGATGTCCGGCTTCGGGTGGGGGCGTGGCCGATTCGGGCTCGTTATCGCCGGATTTTCGTGGTGGTTTGGCGTCGACGGGCGGCGCTACGTCGGCGGGTCCAGGCGGCGGCTTCTGCACGTTGTTCTCTGTCGGTACGTTCGTGCCAGTCGCCGTCGTGGCGCTGCCGCCCTGGCGCATTTGGCGCGTCACGGCGAATTCGACGCGGCGATTCAACAGCCAGGCGTACTCGTTCTTCGAGTCGACCAGCGGCCGCGACGAGCCGAAGCCCTGCGAGCTCAAGCGCTCACGCTGCACGCCCTGCTTGACCATGAACTCCAGCACCGAGCGAGCGCGATCGTCGCTCAGCTTGCGGTTGAAATCTTCGGCGCCGCGCTCGTCGGCGTGGCCCTCGACGGCGATGTGCGTGTACTCCGGGTGCTCAGTGACCAACTTGGTCAGCCGTTGCAGAAGCGGATAGCTGACCTGGCGAATGACTGCGCTGTTGACGAAGAAATGCACGCGGTCATCGAGCACGATCTTGTCGCCGACGACGCGCACTTGCTCTTCGTCGGGGCAGCCGTCGTTGTCGGCGTAGCCGTTGACAGTCTCGGGCTCGAACGGGCAAAGATCGTTCACGTCCAGGATGCCGTCGGCGTCGTTGTCCGGATCCGGACAACCATCGAGGCTGTCCCAGCCGTCGTTGTCCTCGGGCTCATTCGGGCACTTGTCGGCGCGATCGAGGATGCCGTCCTTGTCGTTGTCGACCTCGGGGCAGCCGTCTTGGTCTTCGAAACCATCGCGATCTTCAGGCACATTCGGACATTTATCCGTAACGTCCGGCACACCGTCAGCGTCGTTGTCGAGGTCCGGGCAACCGTCGGTATCCTGGAAGCCGTCCTTGTCCTCGGGTGTGTCGGGACAATGGTCGACGTCGTCCATGATGCCGTCATGGTCGCGGTCACCCTTCGGCAGCGTGTTGCCGAAATCGTACATGAAGTGCGCGCCGAACAGCAGCACGTTGGCGTCGGCCGGCCGAAACTGATCGTTGGGTTGGAAGACGTGCACGAACGCGAGCATGGGTCCGCCGCCTAGCCGCCCCTGTTCGTTCAGAAAATCGAAGCCAAGCTGAGCCTCGAGCATCGGGCGAGTGAGACCATTGGTGAACGCTGCGCCACCGGCCAGCTTCGTCCAAAGCCCGGCTGGGCTCAGGAGGTGGCCGGTGTGGCTAGCCGCAAACGGGATGACACGCAGACCGAGCGCTGGCGAAATCGCCGACGCGCCGGTCTCGGACACCACGCGCGGATCGGTCGGTGGATCGCCCTGGCCAAGCCCGAGCCAGCTCGCCGACAGCTCGAGCCCGAGTTGCCTGATGAACGGGTACTCGAGGCCGATCGAGGCTCCGGCACCCCAGGCGTACTCGTCCTTCTGCGGACCAGTAAGGGCGTGACCAATACCGAGCGAACCGTGCGCGCGCAGCGGCTCAGCGGTGGCGACACCAGAAAGGGAGAGCAGCGCAAAGGAGGCGAAGACCAAACGAACCTGCATGGGAAAACCCGAACCCTGGACTATACGGCCGCGTCTCAGGTTGAGATAAGTAGGAAAAATTCCTAATCATTTCATGCAATTCGCGTTTCTTACACGGACAGGCTAAGAAGCCGGCTTCGATGCAGCGCGCGGTCTGGGTAGTGACGTTCTTGGTGCCGGCGGCCTGCTCCCACGGCGCCGGCTCTCCAGCTCGGCAGGCAGACGGCGGCTACGTGCTGACGTGCAAAGGGCCCCTTACCGATTGCCTGCATCACGCCGAGCGCCTGTGCCGGGACGCGGGCTACACCGTCGCCGAAGCGCGCGACGTCCGCGATGTGCTGGGCGGTGAATCTGGCCAGTCGAAGATCGTGATCCAGAAGAGCGACGCGACCATCTACTGCGGCACGCACGCACCACGCCCACCCATCGAGCTCAAGCGCGAACCAGCACCGGTCGCCGCCGCCGCGCCGCCAGCGCCAGCGCCGAAGCCTCCCGCACCGGCCTGCGTTCCTGGTGCCGCCCAAGCCTGCATCGGTCCCGCCGGCTGCACCGGCGGCCAGGCCTGCTCAAGCGACGGCTCGCACTTCGAAGCCTGCGACTGCGGCTCAACCCCGCACTGAGCCGGCAGCCGCTCTCTCGCAAGTGGCAACTGACACCTGAAGACTGACAGCCTCGCGCTCGCGCAGCTGCCAACTCCTAACTCCTAACTCCCAACTACCTAAGGCGCCTTCGGCAGCACGAGCGAGAAGCTACTCCCCTGTCCCGGATGGCTCTCCAGCTCGACCCGGCCTTTGTGCGCTTTCATCACGTGTTTGACGATGGCGAGACCGAGACCCGAGCCTTCGCGTTCGCGCGAAAGCCGGTCGTCGACGCGGTAGAATTTTTGAAAGATGCGCTTGTGCTCGATCGCCGGGATCCCGGCGCCGTTGTCGGTGACCTTCACCTTCACGTAGCCGTCGCTCTCGGTCACGCCGACCGTCACCTTGACCGGATCCCCGCCGTACTTGTAGGCGTTGGTCAAGAGGTTGAGCAGCGCGTCGGACACTGCGCCGCGATCGGCGACGACGCGCAAGCTCTCGCTCGGCATGTCGACCGAAAGCGCAACGCTGCGTTGATGCCGGTAGGTCTCGAACGCGTCCAGGGCGTTGTCTAAGATCGACTTCAGATCCGTCTCGCGGATCACGAACTCACGCCGTCCGCTCTCCATGCGGCCCCAGTCCAGCAGCCGATCGATCAGCTCCTGCAGGCGAGTCGTCTCGCGCTCGAGCCCTTCGATGCACTTTTGTTCGGCAGAAGCATCGCCGCGGCGTAGCGCAAGCGTCTCGGAAAACAGCCGAATCGACGTCAGCGGCGTCTTTAGCTCGTGCGAAACCTTGGACACGAAGTCGCTCTGCAGGCGCGATAGCCCGGCTTCACGCCGCACAAACACCCAGACCAAAATCACGCCGGTGACCGCTGCGCCCGACAGCGCCATCACCAAAATGCCCATCAGCAGATTGAGCTGCGCTTCACCCAAGAACAGCAAGATGACGCCGAGCGACACCAACAAAAACGTCGGCACCACCACCAGCGACACCAGCAAAATGACGATGCGCCGGTAGCCCAGATCAGCCAGATCGCGCGAAGCCATGGTTTACACCCCGAGATCTACCACGAGGGCGCGGATTAGCTCGGCGACGCTCGTCGCCTGCGCTGGGCAGCCACGGGCGCGGTGCGGCATATCACCGTCGGCGAGCTGGGCGATTTGGCCGAGGATCACCGAGCCGTCGAGCGCGCCTTCGATGACCTGCCGCAGCTCCTCGCGCAGCTCTTCGTCCTGGGGCGCCACGCGAATCGCCGCGCGCACGTAAAACCCGAGCAAATGCGTCCAGGCCGTGCCCTGGTGGTAGGCGAGCTCTTTCTCTTCGAGCGTACCGGCAAACTGCGACACGTAGCGCGGGTCGAGCGGCGACAAGCTGCGGATGCCGCGCGGCGTGAGCAGCTCGCTCTTGACGCGCGCCACGATCGCGCGCGCCTGCCACTCCTCGAACAAGCTGGGGTCGACCGCGAGCGCGATCAGCGCGTTGGGGCGGATGCTGGGGTCGACCCAGGCATCTTGCGCATCACGCGACTCGCTGACGCAGTCGTAAGGAAAGTCGGTATCGTGACACCAGAAGCGCACGCGAAACGCCGCACGCGCTTTGACGCCAGCTTCGCGGCAGGCATCGGCCAGTTTTTGATTGCCGGCTTCGTCGGCCAGCGTCGCCAGCGTGCCGGTCGCCTGCGTGAACAGCGCTTGCTGTTCGATCGCGATGCCGCGGCGCGGCGTGACCGGCTCGGCACCAACGTGGGCATCCATCCACGTCAGCGCGACGCCTTCGGCGCCGTTGACCAGCAAGCCGTCGGGCGACAGCCAGCCCCAACGCCGAAAGCCACCACGCAACCGCGCAAAGCTGCGCACGAGCGCGTTGTACAGTTGGCGCTTGAGCGGTGCGTACTCGGCGCCAAGCTCAGGCAACAGCAGGCGCGCGACCTCGTAGAGCCAGAGCGTGGCGTCGGGCAACGGCTTCGGCCGGGGCTGACCGGGATGGGCAAGAAACTCGGGCAAAAACCCGCCGCGCTGCGAGCCCAAGAGCGTCGGCAGCGCGCGCGCAGCCAAGTCGACGCGTCCGCGTGCCAGCGTGAGCCCCGGCAGCGCCAGCAAAAAATCGCGCGTGTACGGCGCGTGCCACGGGTAGCCAGCGATGATCATCGGCGGCTTGGCGGCGTCCAAACAGAACTGCTCGGCCGCGACCGACAGCAAACGCACCGCGGCAGGTCGGCCCACGCCGAGTGCCTCACGACTGATGGCTTCACAAGCTTCCATCACCATCTCGGCCGGCGGCCGGTCGAGCAGCTTGCCGACCGAAGCGACCAAGTAAGACGTCCGGCCGGGCTCCAGCGGCAGCTCGAAGACGCCGGGCGTCCACATGTCTTCCTGAAACTCGGCGTGCTCGCCGCGGTCGGCCAGGTACTCGAAGCGGCGCCACCAATCCGGGCCGCCCATGAACATGCCGTCGTGCGAAAAATAGATCGGCGGCAATTTCTCGACCGGGCGCAGCTCGACGGCGCCGGGCCGCAGCGCCACCAGCTGCTCCATCCCGCCGTGCTCGTGCATCAGCGCATCGACCGGGCGCAGCGGCATCAGCGGGCGCAGACTGATGCGGGCCATACCGACCCCCGTCCATGTGTACCCCATGATCACGGCATTTTCGCCGCGCACCAGGCACAGCGTGCGCTCGAGGGTGCCGCTGCCGGTGCGAAATACCCAGCGCGGAATCGGGTCCTGCGCGAAGCTGAGCAGGTTGCGATAGCCGGGCGTCGGCGCGACGTCCGGGAACTGATGTGTCGCCAGCCGGTAGGAACGACGCTCGCCTTCGACCGTCAGGGTCAGGTCCGCGTGACTCACGATCACGTGCCGACCGAGCGGCGGCGGCAATGCGGCCACCAGCGCGCCGTGGTGACGCCGCGTGTGCATCAGCGCGATCGTGCTCATGCTGTACGCGCCGGCGCCGTTGGTGTGCAGCCATTCGGACTCGGCACGCTCAATCGCGCCGCTGACATCGACCGACGGCCAAGCGCCGTCACGCGAGCCGAGCCACGCTGGCTGCTTTTTCACTAGCCCCTCCGCCTTTCAAGCTCTTCGAGCGCCGCCGCCAGTAGCGGCTCTGCCGATGGCAGTTGCCCGAGCCAAATTTCAACCGACAGGGCAGCCTGTCCGACCAACATGTTCAAGCCGTGTGCCGCTCTCCGCCCGGCAGCTCGCGCGACGCGCAGAAACGGCGTTTCGAGCGGCGCATAGACCAGATCATAGGCGAGTGCGTCGGCGGCCAGCGCAGTCCACGGTACGAGCGCGGCGACCGGCTCGCCCGAGTCCTTGCCGGTCATCCCGGCGCTGGTGCACTGAACGACTAGGCCCGCAGGCTCGCACCGCTGCTCGAACTCCGCCTTGGCCCAAGCGCCCGAGCTGGGCCAAGCCATCAGCTTCGCGCCCAAACGGGTCAGCTCAGTTGCCCCAGGCCATTCACTTTCGGCGACCTCTGAATCGAACCGCCGCGCGCTGACGTAGACCTCGGCAATACCCGCAGCTTGGCACGCGGCCACTACCGCTGGCGTGACGCCACCACTGCCGAGCAACACCGCGCGGTTTGTCGTCACCAAGCGCGTGAATTCGGCTTCGAGCGCCAACGCATCGGTGTTGTGCCCAACCAACTCACCCCCCGCGCACGCCAAGACATTGGCCACGCCCAGGCGCTCCGCTAGCGGGCTTCGTCGATCGGCGGCCGCGTATGCCTGACGCTTCCACGGGATGGTGACGTTCACGCCGGCCAGCCCGCCGCTGCGCAGCGCCTGAATCGCGCGCTCGACGTCAACTTCGGTCGGCGCGTCGATCAGCACGTATTCGTGCGCCTCGCCTAGTTCGCGGTAGGCAGCTCGATGGATGACCGGAGACAAAGAATGAGCCACCGGATGACCGATCAACGCGAATTTCACGAACGTACCTCGCTCACCGGAGCTTCGTCCGTTACCGACGGCTCCGATTCACCGGCTGGGCGCGGCGCCTCGATCTGCGTCACCCGGGCGCGAAAAGCGCCGTGCGCGACGCGCACCCGAACCTGATCACCCGGCGCCAGCTCCTGGCTCGACAAAACGGGCAGGCCATCGCGGAGCGCGATCGCGTAGCCGCGTCCGAGCACCGCCAGAGGCGACAGCGCGTCGAGCTGCGCAGCGCGCATTCCGAACGCCTTGCGCCGCTGACTTAGTTGGAGTCGCGCGGCGGCTGCGAGTCGCCCAGACAGTTGACCAAGCTGGCCGCGTGCGCGCGCCAACACCCGCTCGGGATGCCGGTGCGCCAAGCGTTGCATCAAGTCGCCGTGCGCTCGGCCGAGCCGTACGACACGTTGTCGCATGACGCGCGCCATCCGCTCCGCAAGCTCGTCCAGCTCCTGCTGGCGCGCGGCGATTACGAATCGGGGATCACTCACGCGATGGGTCAAGCGCGAAAGCCGGGCGTGAATCGCCGCCAAGAACGCGACTTGAGCGCGCAGCAAGCGGCGCTCGCAGCTCACCAAAGCTTCGCGCTGGGCCAGGCGATCCGGCACCAAGAGCTCGGCCGCCTGGGAGGGCGTGGCGGCGCGGACGTCCGCTGCCAGATCGGTCAATGTGACGTCGATCTCGTGGCCGACCGCGCTGATGACTGGCACACGGCAACGCGCGATCCTGCGCACGACGCGCTCATCGTTGAACGCCATCAAGTCCTCGGCCGAGCCGCCGCCGCGACCAACGATCAGCGCGTCCAGTCCCGGATAGCGCTCGAGCAAGTCGAGCGCCGCCACGATGCTGGTCGCCGCCGCTTCGCCTTGCACGAGCGCCGGCGACAACACGAGCGTCAAGCCACCGCGCCGAAACGCCACCGTACGGATATCGTGGAAGGCGGCACCGGCACCGCTCGTCACGACGCCCACGACGCGCGGCGCCGTCGGCAACGAGCGCTTCCGGGCTGCGTCGAACAGCCCTTCCTTGGCCAACTGCTCTTTGAGCTTCTCGAGCGCGACCAAAAGCTCGCCGCGACCGGCCAGCCGCGCCAACGTGGCGACCAGCTGCAGCCGGCCGCGCGGCGCCCAAACCGTAGCCTTGCCTTTGAGCTGGAGCCGCGCGCCTTCGTTGAGCACGCGCCGGGCGCGTTGGGCATCGAAGCGATACATCACACACTCGATCACGGCGTCCTCGCGCTCGTCCTTGAGCGTAAAGTAAACGTGACCGCTCGGTGCGCGCTTGAGCGACGCTACCTCGCCTTCAATCCAGAAGTCGTCCGAGGCGACTTCCACTGCGCGACGCAAACGCCGATCGAGCTCGCCAACGGTGATGACGTCGTCGGACTCCATGTTCGATTCCCGGGGCGCGCCTGTATAGCAGCGCGAGCGCCGCGGATTGCCCGGTATCGGTCAGACGCCAGAGACGGCTCAGACGAATTGTCGTAACAATTTGATTTTATTGAAGTAATCACTTCTTACCCGGGATGGCGACCAGGTCGGGCACGATGCCGCGTCATGGCCGGTAAGGTGCTGATCGCAAACCGCGGCGAGATCGCCGTGCGCATCGCGCGCGCATTGCGCGAGCTGTGCCTGCCATCGGTTGCCGTCTACACCGACGCCGATCAGGACACCTTGCACGTTCGCTACGCCGACGAGGCGCTGCGGATTGGCGAGGGACGGGCGGCCTACCTGGACGCCGAGCGCATCGTCGCGGCGGCGCGCTCGGTCGGCGCTTGGGGCATTCACCCGGGCTACGGCTTCCTTTCGGAGAGCGCCGAGCTGTGCCGTGCCTGCGACAGCGCCGGCTTGGTGTTCATCGGGCCGCCCGCGAGCGCCATCTACGAGATGGGCGACAAAGCGCGCGCCCGCACGCGCATGCAAGACGCCGGCGTGCCAGTCGTGCCGGGCGGCCCAGCCGAGAGCCTCGAGCAAGCCAAGGCCACGGCCAAGCTCGTCGGCTACCCCGTGCTGCTCAAGGCAACCGCCGGCGGCGGCGGCAAAGGCATGCGCCGCGTCGACAGCGAGGCGGACCTGGAACGCGCCTTGGAGCGGACGCGCAGCGAAGCCGAAAAGTCGTTCGGTGACGGCACCGTGTACATCGAGAAAGCGATCGTCGGCGCGCGCCACGTCGAGATTCAGGTGCTGGGCGACCGCCACGGCAACTTGGTCCACCTGTTCGAGCGCGACTGCTCGCTGCAGCGCCGCCACCAGAAGATCATCGAAGAAACGCCGTGCCCGTCGCTGAGCGAGGCCACGCGGGCCGCGATGTGCCAGGTCGCGCTGACCGGCGCACGAGCGATTGGCTATTTCTCCGCTGGCACGTTCGAGTTCCTGCTCGGCGCAGACCAAAGTTTCTACTTCTTGGAGATGAATACGCGGCTCCAAGTCGAGCACCCGATCACCGAGCTTGTCACCGGCGTGGACCTGGTTCACGAGATGATCCGCATCGCCGACGGCGCGAAGCTGTCGTTCGAAAGCGCCGAGCGCCGCGGTGTCGCCGTTGAGGCGCGCGTATACGCCGAGGATCCTGCGCAGGGGTTCCTGCCGGCACCAGGCCGCATCGAGTACCTGGCTGCGCCGGCCGGACCGTTCGTGCGCAACGACAGCGGCGTTGGCTCGGGCTCGTGGGTCAGCCCCGAGTTCGATCCGCTGCTGTCCAAGCTGTGTGTTTGGGCGCCGACCCGCGAGCTTGCGCTGACTAGGCTGCGGCGCGCCTTGTCCGAGTACGCGGTGCTAGGCGTGGCGACAAACCTGGATTTTCTACAGCGCCTGCTCGCGGACCCACACGTGGTAGCCGGTGACTACGACACGACTTTCGTCGAGCGAAATGCGACCGCGCTGACGCGTGAAACGGCCAGCGAGCAGCAGCAGCTCGAGGAAGCCATGCTGCTAGCGGCGCTCGCCGCCAAGGCCGATGGCGAGACGCTTCTGCGCCTTTCGGGCCACGCCGGTGAGAACGGTGTCGGCTCGCGCTGGCGTGAGGGACGACCGTTGTCAGTAACGCGCTTTCGCTGACCCGCACCAGGCTCAGCTGATGCCGAGGCGCGCGCGAACCTTCTGAATCACGTCGTCGGCGCTAACCAGATCCAAGCCGAAGGCGCGCGACTCGGCGTCATCGAAGCGCATAGCGAGCTGACGCCGCACCCGTAGGCGCCCGCGAAACGCAGCGACGCGCACGGCTTCCGGGTCGACGCCGAGGGTTTGTGCCACATCGGTCGGTCCCATCGCGTCGAGCACGCACAGCGTGAAGGCGACGCGGAACGGTTGCGGCAAACCGTCGACCGCGTCTTCGAGTTGCCGCACCAGCTCGAGCTGCCGCCGCCGAACCGGCGCCGCGCGCGGCGGTGTCGAGCCACGGTTCAGACTAGCGAGCGCGCCATGCATCGCGATCCGACTCAACCAATCACCGAAACGCAGGCGTCGATCGTAGCTGGATAGATTTTCGTAGGCGCGCAGGAACGCGTCGCGCACCAGACTCTCGGCCGCCAGCTGACTGCCGCTGATGCCGCGCGCGATGCGATACAGCCGAGCCGCGGTGCGGCGCATCAACACGTGGAAGTGTTCAGGCTCACCACCGAGGATACGATCGACGAGTAGCTCGTCGCTGAGCAAGTCTGCCCCAGGCACCACGAAGCCTTCGGGGCCAGCCAAAGCGGCCAGCTCCTGAACTTCGACGCGCGCTACCTTGAAGGAGCCGCTGCTGGGACCCGAGCGCGTCTTGCGTTCGCGATGCTCGGCTTCGCTCATCGGACTCCCTTCAAACGAACCAGGCAGACTAGTGCAGCTGCCCTCGCGTGTCGTGAAGGCCGGAACCAACGGGTACCCGGCGCGCTGCTCTCGAACATCGAGAGATAGCTCCAGTTTTACCCCTGGAGTCCGCCAGGTAGCGAGACAATTCGTCAGTCAGCCCCGCCTCAGGCCATCCCAGAAGCTTAGAATCGCGGTCTTTTAGGAGGCCCATGCGCGACGCGTGTCGGCAAAGGCGCTCACCAAGTCATTCGCGCCCGATTCCCGCGCGACCGCAATCGCCTGATCGATGTAGCCCATCGCCTCAGAGGCGCGGCGACGGCCATGTGCGACGTGCGCCAGCGCCGAAAGCACGCGCGCGCGATCGCTTCCGCTCGGCCCCGCCACATCGAGCGCCTCGCGCAATACGCCCTCGGCGTCGGCGAAGTTGCCGGCGCGTGTGAGCGAAGCGCCGAGCTTTCGGCCGAAGATCAGGACAGCGCGCAGCGGGTCGTCCAGCTCGCCACGAGCAATTTCTTGGCGGGCAATTTCGAGACCCCGGCGCAGCGCCAACACTTCCGTCGCGGTATCGCCACGCGCTGCCGCGCGTTCGCCGACTTGCTCCAGCAAGAGCAACGCCTGGAACGAGTCTCCGGCGTAGTACGCATGCTGCGCGCGCGCTTCGATCGGCGCGTTCAGCCGCTCGCAGGCGCGCAGGGCGCGGCCGTGCAAGTCCTTCTTCACCGCTGCCGGAATGCCGAGCAGCACGATGTCGCGCAGCAGCGGATGCGAGGTCGAGATACGGCCGTCCTGCTGCGAGACCATGCCCATCTTGCGTAGCTCGGGCAGCGTGCCCTCGACATTTTCACCGCGCAAAATCTCGGACAGGTTCTCGGGCTTGACCTGGTCGCCCATCACCGCCAACGCCTGCAACGTGCGACGCGCAGCAGGGTCGAGCGTGTCGACACGCAAGGCGATCAAGTCGGCCAAACGCGCTGGTGGATCACTGCCGCCCTCTTGGCTGTAGCGCAGCACTTGCTCCACGTACATCGGCAGCACGCCGCGCCCGGTATCGTCCGCGCGCGCGCCACCGTGGCTCGGGCGAAGCAGCCGCGACACGGCAGGTGGCGGCAACCCGACCAAGATCCGCGCGGCCGCGTCGGCGCCCCAGCCCGCCTCGAAGCCCGGCGTGTGAGTCGCCAGGAACAGCGCAGAAAGCCGTGGCGGCTCGCCAAGCACATCGGCGAAGGCGTTGCGGCTGGGACCGTCAACGCGCTGCAAATCATCGACGGCCAGCACGATGCGGCCCGACTTGGAGCGCTTGGCGGCGCGCGTCAGCGCCCAACGCAACCCCTCGGCCAAGGCCAAGCGTCGCTCTTGCGGCGAGCGAATGTCGTGACGCTTGGGCCCGGAATCGAACAGCTCCGCCAAGCCGGATTCGGCATCCGGGCTGGCGTCCTCGAACGCCAGCTCGGCAATCTCGAGCTCCGACAGACCTGCCAAGGCCTCGATCGCGGTGCGGAGCGCGTAGCCGGCTACTTCCGCGAGGTGCGGATCAGGACCGGTGACGGCAACCAGATCGCCGTCGGCGGCGGCGCGTGTCAAAAACTCAGTGAGCAACCGCGACTTGCCCGCGCCTTGCTCACCCACCAGTCGCGCACCCATCAGCCCGCCGCGGACCTGTTGTCGCCGATCCTCGAGCCACGAGACATCGTCATCGCGTGCGACTAGCGGCAGCGGCAAGGCTGGATGCGTCGGGTTTTCAGGTAGCGAGCTGCGGGCCGGTAAACGCACGCCACATTCGAGGCAAAATTTAGCCGACGGCACTTGGTGCCCGCAGCTCGGACAAGCCAGCAACGCGCCGATCGAAGGCGGCGCCGACATCCGTTGATCCGGCGGCACGCTCTCAGCCAGCGCCAGCGCGCTCTTCAGCGCATCCGCTAGCTCGATCGCGTCTTGGTAACGCTTCTTGGCGTCCTTCGCGAGCGCCTTGTTCACCACCAGCACCAGCGGCTCGGGGATGTTGCGCTCGGGCGCGACTTGGCGCGGATCCGGTACCGGAATGGTCATGTGCATCATGACCACCTGCGTCGGACTGTCGGCTTCGAACGGCAGCCGTCCGGTCAGCAGCTGAAACAGGATCACGCCCATCGCGTACAGATCGCTGCGGCCGTCGATCGGGTCACCGCGGCCCTGCTCGGGCGCCATGTAGTCGGGCGTGCCGCACACGATGCCAGGGCTGGTAACGCTCGGCCCCTGCGCGTCGGCGCGCAGCTTAGCCAAACCGAAGTCGACCACCTTGACGAAATCGCCGCCGCGTCGGAGCGGCTCCAAGATGATGTTTTCCGGCTTCAGATCGCGATGCACGATGCCAAGCTCGTGCGCTTCGCTGAGCGCAGCGAGCGTCTGGCGCAGCACGTCGACGATTCGCGAAAAGCTGAGCGGCCCTTCTTCATAGGCGACGCGCGCGAGATCTTTGCCGCGCAAGAACTCCATCACCAGGTACGGCTGGCCGTCGTCGGTGCGGCCGAAGTCGAACACGGCGATCGAGTTCGGGTGGTTGAGCTGGCTAGCCGCGCGCGCCTCGGTGATGAAACGCAGCGCCGAGTTCTCGTCCGAGAGCAGGTGCGGGTGAATTATCTTCACCGCCACCGTGCGGCCGAGCGCCGACTGTTCGGCGCGATACACACGGCCCATGCCACCGACGCTGATCAAGTCGAGGATGTGATAGCCACCGGGCAACGTCTTGCCCACGAACTTGTCGTCGGTCGCCGATCCCATCGTGCCGATAGGGAAGCCGCACGCGGGGCAGTACTGGTGCTCGCTCGCACAGCCGGCACCGCAGTGCGGGCAGGTTCGCAGGGACGACTGAGCTTGAGCGTTCACCAAAGGGCTCGGCAGGAGCAGGAGCGGGGCCGCCGGACAAAATCCGGAGAATGGCCATTCTATCCAAGCCGAACCAGACCGCTAGGATTCTCGTGGGGGGGGCCTGATGGGGAGGTGCAGAGCGGTTCTTTGCCGCCGAAAGTGGCCGGATTGAAGGCGGGGAGCTAGAATTGAGGGATATGGTCACGGCTCGCGTCAGGCTCGGAGAGCTCCTCGTCGAGGCCCACATCATTAGCCGAGCGCAGCTGGAGGAAGCGCTTTCCCTTCAAAGGAGGGATGGCCGCCGGATCGGGACGCTGGTCGTGGAGGCGGGCCTGGTCAGCGAGACCCAGGTCACCCAAATTCTCAGCCAGCAGCTGAGCGTGCCCTGGGTGTCGCTCTATCACATCGATTTTTCGCGTCAGCTGCTCAATCTGGTCACCCAGGAGCTGGCGGAGCGCTACTGCTTGGTGCCGATTTTCGTGCGCAAGGTGCGCGGCCTCGGCCAAACCTTGTACGTCGCCATGGACGACCCCAGCGACGAGAAGGCCCACGCCGAGGTCTCGCAGTTCTCCGGTTTGCCCGTGCGGGCGATGATCGCGCCACCGACCGACATCCGCTCGGCCATCCGCGCGTACTACGGCGCGGGCCAGGACGCGTCTTCGCTCTCAGAGGCCATGGCCGAAGCGGACGCCGAGCGCACGGCGGCCGAGCGCATGAGCCGCCGCAGCTCGCATCCCGCCCCCGCCCCTGCTGCCGTCGCAGCCCCAGCCGCACCAGCCGCCGAGCCGGCGATCACGAACGCCCCTGAGGTGTCGCCTGCCACCGCTGCGCGGCGCGAGGTCGAGACCGACAGCCTCGAAGGACCAGACAGCGGACCGCAGATCGAAGCGCACGAGATCCCGATGCCACGCCGTGGCAAGGCTCAGCGCATGGTGACGCTAACGCTGCTCGACGGGACGAAGGTCAATCTGCCCGCCAAGGCAGCGACCGCGAAGAAGAAGCGGCTGCCCAGCGATCCGCCGGCGACCGAAGCGCCCAACGCCGGCGCGGCCGTTGGCCTCACCGCACGCGACCTGGTCGCGGCCCTGCGCGCGCTGTCTCACGGCGCCGACGCCAGCGAAATTCTCGGCGACAACGTCCGTTGGGAGGCGATGTTCTCCGCCCTGCTTTCGCTGATGCTGAAGAAGCACATGATCGCCGACTGGGAGTTCGTCGAAGAGTACAAGAAGGTCTGAGGAGAGTTGGGTGTTGGGAGTTGGCAGTTCGCAGTTCGCAGTTCGCAGTTGCTGCCGCGGGAGAGTTGGCAGTTCGCAGTTCGCAGTTCGCAGTTGCTGCCGCGGGCAAGCGATCAGGTCGAGCCGACCTGGCGAACTTCAGCCAACCGGCTAAGGCTTCAGCGCGACGCCGAAACTCCTAACTCCTAACTCCCAACTCCCAACTGCCAACTCGCTCAAGCGAGCGGCAGCGAGCGGCAGAGGACGAACTTCAAGTAACGCCCTTCGAGATGCCCGGCAGCGTACGGGTGATCAGCGGCGTGCGCCACTTCGTGAACGACCGTCAGGCGCTGGCGCACGCGGGCGGCGCCTTCGGCTAGGGTTTGCCGGAAGGCGTCGGGCGAAACCTGTGCGGTACAGCTGGCGCCGGCGTACAGGCCGCCGGGCGTGAGCACCGACAGCGACGCGGCGTGCAACTTCTTGTAGGCGCGCAAGGCGCCGAACAACTCCGCGCGCGAGCTGGCAAAGCTTGGCGGATCGCCGATCACGATGTCCCAACGGCGGCCGGCACGCGCGGCTGCTTCCAGGAATTCGAACACGTCCTGCGCGACACCTTGGTGCACGCTGGGTGGCAGCGCGTTGTGCAGCACGTTGCGCGCCGCCGCCTCGATAGCCGGCGCAGCGATGTCGACGCTGGTCACCTGGCTCGCACCGCCGGCTGCGCACGAAACCGAAAACGCGCCGGTGTAAGCGAACAGATTGAGCACGCTCTTACCCGCCGCCAGACCACGCAGGTACTGGCGGTTCTCGCGGTGGTCCAGAAACAGGCCCGTCTTTTGGCCGGCTTCGAAATCCACCTCGTAGCGGAGCCCGTGCTCTTCGATCATCACTACCTCGGGCGGCGGCTCTCCGCTCAGCCGGCGCAGTTCCGAGGCGCGCTCTTTGCGACGCGTCACGCGCTCGCACACGCCTTGAATTTCCGCGCGCGCGCTCAGCGCATCCGCGACCCACGCCACGACCTCGCCCAACGCCGGCGAATAGCTCACGATGATGGCGAAGCCGGCGTACACGTCGACCACCACGCCGGGCAAGCCGTCGCCCTCGCCGAATAGCAGCCGAAACGCGTCGGTATTGGGCGGCATCAATTGCCGTCGCAACGCCCAGGCTTCGTCGACGCGCGCCTTGACCCAGGCGGCGTCGGGCGGCTTCTGCCGCGAGAAAACCCGCAGCGCGATCGGCGAATCTTGATCCCAGAGCGCCCAGGCGTCGAAGCGACCGCACTGGACGTGGACGAAGTCGCCGGCCTTCGCCGAAAAACGCGGCGGCACATGATCGCGATAAATCCACGGATGCCCAGCGTCGAGCCGTGCCTCCAGCTCCACCGGCAGCACCAACGCCGACGGATCGCGCGGCGGTTGCCGATCCGGCTGTTGGCCTTGCGCTGCGGTACCTGCCGAACGCGCTTCACGAGCTTCGCGCGCAGCTCGTGACTGCGCGCGGCGTCCGCCCGCCGGCTTCGTCACACCTTGCGGTCCGACGACGGCCCAGTGCTCTGGCGCACCACCAAGTCCATCGGGAACTCAAGCACCGAGCGGTCCTGCGACTCACCGTTCATTTGGGCCATCAGCGAACGGCACGCAGCCGCGCCCATCGCACGCATTTGCTGGCGAACCGTCGTGAGCCCCGGCCAGAAGATGCTGGCGGCCGGCACGTCATCGTAGCCGACGACCGAGACGTCCTTCGGCACCGAAACGCCGTGTGTCTGCAGCGTGCGCAAGAAGCCGAGCGCCATCACGTCGTTGGCGCACACCACGGCCGTGGGCGCGCGCGGACGCGGCATTTTCACCCACTTTTCGGCGAACGCGACGCCTTCTTGCAGGTGGTAGCGGGGTGCAAAGATCAGGTGCTGCGGCGCAATCTTCAGCCGACGCAGCGCGAGGCCCTCTTCAAGACCCTGCGCACGCTGACGGCTGTCGAGCGAGTCTTCCGGACCGCCCAAGTACGCGATGCGGCGATGTCCGAGTTCGTACAAGTGTTCAGCGATCTCGCGGCCGGCGTCGACGTTGTTGCTGCGCAGCACAGCCCCACCCTTGAAGGCTTCGTCAGGCGTGATCAGCGCGATCGCCAACTTCACCTTGCGCGCCGATTCGATCAACGCTTTTTCACGCTTACCGGGGCGAGCGAAGATCAGACCGTCGACGCGGTGCTCGCGAATCCACGACGTGACTGTGGCCGAGTCGTAGGTGCCACGGAGCACGAGGCTGCCGACGAGCAAGGAGATGTGCTTCGAGGTCAGCTCTTCTTCGATGCCGCCCAAGATCTGCGTGATCCATTCGTTCTGGCTGTCTTCCATGACCAGACCGAACGAGCCGGCACGCCCGAGCGAGAAGTTACGCGCGGTGGTCCACGGCGTGTAGCCGAGCTTCTGGATCACCTTAGCGACGCGGGCTCGCACCTCGGCGCTGGCATAGCCGCCGTTGATGACGCGCGAGACCGTGCTCTTCGAGACCTTGGCGTGCTTGGCGACTTCAGCGATATCGGGGCGTCGAGACATGATTTCTCGGCGCGAGCCTAGCCGGAAGCTGGGTTTGGTTCCACACAGTTCCACATCTGGCTGGAACACGCGTCAGGCTCAGGGCGCTACCAGCGTCTTCAACGTGGCCAAATCGCCGTCTTCCAGGGCGCCCTTCACGACGCAGCGCAGCTTGCCTTTGGGGTCGAACAGCAGGTGAAACGGCAGCGCGGGGTCGGTCTCGAGCCCGGCGGCTTTGAGCCAGTCTTCGCGCTCCTTGCCCTCTTTGAGCCAGTACGTGCGGCGCAGGCCACTGGGCGACTGCGCCCCCAAAAAAGCGGTCAGCTGGCGTTCGTCGTCGTCGAGCGACACGAAGTTGAGCTTGAAACCGGGCGAGCCCTTCAGCAGCTCCTGCTGAAAGCGCAGTAGCCGCGGGATCTCTTCTTTACACGGCGCGCACCAAGCCGCCCAAAAGTTCACCCAGGTGTAGCCACCGCCGAGCGCCAAACTCTCGGGCAAAGCCGCTTCGCCCGCAGCAGCGCTTTGTGACACCGGCTTTTTCGGAGCGGCGTGGCCAGGTCCGGACATTTGCCCCGCGCACAGCACACGCGGCGCTTTGGGAGCGTTGCTGGCTGCTACCGGTACGACGTGGGCTGGTTGCGTGGGCGCCGTGTCACCGGCTTTGGCCTCGACGATTTGACTGCGCTCCTGCGGCGCCATCACCGGCTGTTTGTCGCCGTTCTCACAAGCACCCAGGAAGAGCGTGGCGCTGCACAGTATCGAGAAGGCCGCGTGGTTCATAGCCGGCAATCCACCCAAGAGACGAACGCACTGCGGTTGATCGGCTCTTCGTCGCACTTTTCGTCGGGGCGCGAGTTGGGCCAGCCGCAATACTCTTTCGACAGCTGCGCGAACTCGTTGCCGAGCCACAACAGGCCGACCTTTTGCTCGATCTCCGGATCGTTGGCGAGTTGGGTCAAAAAATACATGACCGAGTTGGCGCGGCGATGCGAAAGCGCGTTGTTCTTACCCTGATTTCCGGTCTTGGAAGCGCGCGCCACGACGAAGAAGTAGCGCGCACCCTTGCGCGCAAACCAGCGCTCTTCGAGCAACTTTTTCGCCTTGTCGTCGAGCTCGTCACGGCCCTCGTCGAACATCACGACGCCACCGCGATCTTTCAGCGGCGTGAACAGCGCATTGAAATCGTCGTCGCTGATCGAGGCGAAGGTCTTCACGTCGGCGGGCTTGCAGCCGCGGCGCGCCCCCTCGCCTTCCGACGCCAGACCACACGAGTGCAGCACGCGCTCCAGCACTTGCTTGAACTGCGGCGTGCAGTACGCGACCTCGGCCTGATCGGCGATCGCTACCTTGGGCTTCTCTTTCTCGGGCTCGACCAAATGCTGCGCGGCGGTGCTGGTCCACGACCGCACGGCGAGCGCGCTGCCCGCGGTCAGCACCAAGCCCAACGCCAGGCCAATCAGCGCGGCTTTGCCGCCAGCACCACCGCCGGCATTCGAGCCGCTTTCGCGCGGCAAAGGATCCATGGCTTGAGTCACTTGAGCACCTCCGGCGCCAACTGCGACAGCGTGTAACGAAGGCCCAGGTCGGTGTCTTCGTCGCAGACGCGGCGTTTGCCCAAGTACATCTGCGGGGTAGACACCGGAATGTTGTTTTCCGAGGCAAAATGCAGGTGATTGTTCAAGCGCACGTCGGTTTTTCGATCGTCCACGCAGCGCAGCATGCTTTCACCCCAGCGTTGCTTGATCGCTGCGCGCAGCACGCCCTCGCCCGCTTTGCCAGCGCGCGTCAGGTACTCTTGCTGATCGTACGCCCACTCCAAGACCTGGCGCGAGTTGCCTTCGCCGCACAAGACGGCCTTCGAGACGATGCAGGCGCCGGGGTGCAGCGGCCGATCGAGCATCCAGTTGCATTCGCTATCGAGCGGGAAGAGCACCAGCTCGATGTCGAGCTTCTCGATGATGTTCTCGGTCACCAGCCGGTCGTGAAACGCTTTGCAGGTCGGGCACAGCGGATCCTCGAACAGCATCGTCGGCTGCACCGGGCGGCTGCCGTGGATCTTGACCGGGCTGTCGCCCTTGATTTTGGCTTGTTTGATCTCGCCGCACTGCGTGATGTACGGCCGTTGATCCGGGGCGCTGGCAGCGTAAACAACCGCCGGCGCCAACGCGGTGATGCCGAGCACCACCAGCCACGCTGGCACGAGCGCGAACGGCAACGCCGGACGCGAAGTATCGCCGCGCGCCGAGAGCCACGCGGTCACGGCACCGAACGCCAGCAAGGCTGACGAAATGTAGATGCCGGCGCACGTCTTACACACCTGCCCCAGCTGCGTGATCGAGATCGTGAGCATCAACAACGACACCAACAGCGGCGTCGTACCGATCAGCGCGAAGAAGCCGAGCGTGCGCCGCGATGTGCGCTCCCCCGACAGCAGCACGTACAGCGAGAACGCCGCGAAGAAGCAGAAGGCGCCCAAGCCAAACAACGAAATCGGGATGCCGCCCCAGTACGCATCCTTCATCAGCGCCGAGTACGGGCTGTACATGGCGGCGCGGCAAGCCTCGGCCTCCGGCACCGCGGAGGCGCCTGGAATGAAGCTGCAGTGGACGTTGTGCAGTCGACGATCGAGGTGAGCGGCGTAGTCGAGCGTCGAATTCGACGCGAAAATCAGGCCTAACCCGGACGCGACCAGCGCGATGACGGCGGGAGCCTTGGAACCACGGGAAAACATCGCGGGTAACCTAACACAAGGCGGACAAGCGGCCGAAAATCCACCCAGACTCAGATTTCCCGACCGCGTGCTGCCGCCCCGCAGCCCGAATCGCAGAAGCTTCTGTAGCGGTGACGGGCCGCGATCGGCGAGCGAGATCGGGAAGGGTGGACGCCGGCCTGGGCCGAGCGTGAGTAGCGTACCGCCCACGCGCGGCGCGCAATTCACGGGCTGCTGGCAGCGAGCTTCCGCCACTACCTGGGCCAACTTTGTCGCGACTCGCGCAGCTATTTCTGTGTCTGCTCCAAGGTAGCGTAAGCCAGACAGCTTGAACGTGACGACTCCCTTGCGGTCTCTGGTCTTGCTGTACCTGGTCGGCATCGCCGCTTGCGAATACGACGCGAGTGATCGGTGTGGCCCTCACCAGGTCGAGATCACCAACGATCGATGCGCCTGCGTCGAAGGCTACGTACCAGGCGCGCGCGGTTGCGTCCCGTGCGATGACAACGAGCAGGAGCGGTCTGGCGAGTGCGTGTGCGTCGATGGCTACGCGCGCGCCGCCCCGGCGGCTGCCTGCGAAGCGCTACCCGGCGGGCTGGGCACCGAGTGCGACGACGCGAAGCCGTGCCGCTCCCAGGATTTTCCGGAGTGTCATGTCACGGAGACTCAAGGCGGCTATTGCACCACGACCGGCTGCAAGACGTCGACCGACTGCGAAGGCGGCTACATGTGCATGAAAGACGGCGCCTCCAGCTACTGCCGCCGCCCGCCGGTCGGTTACGGCCAGAAGTGTAAGTCCCAGGACGACTGCGCCGCAGGTGACGCCACCTTCTGCGAGATGCTGCAATCACACGTGTGCATCGTGCCGTGCTCCGCGAACAACACCACGGTGTGCTTCGAAGGCGAACAATGCTGCGATTTCAGCCAGTTCAATGCCGGGACGGTTTGCACGCCAGCCGCCGCCTGCAGCGCTCCCGGCATCCCGCTTGGTGGACCATGAACATTCGCCACTGCCCGGTTGCGCTGGCGCTAGCTGCCCTGACGACGGCGCTGCCCGCTGGCGCACAGACGCCCGACCCCGAGAAACCTGCCGACGCATCCGCCGGTGCGCCTGCGTCCGCCGCTGCGCCGGCTGCGCCCGATGCGCCGGCTGCGGTGCCAACACCCGCCGCCAGCCAGGCGTTGTCAGAATTGCCGCCCGCGAGTGACAGTCTTGCGAGCGAGGACAGTAGCGGCACGTTCGCTTTGGACGACTCCGGCAGTCTGGACATCGACGAAGGCACCAAGCTCGAACTCTACGGCTTTGCCGACTTCAACTACACGCAACTGCTCGGAAGCCGCAAGAACGAATGGCGGCAATACGTTGCCGAATACCCGAGCATGTACGTGGGCCACCTCAACCTCTACCTGAGCTCCAAGCTGAGCAAGAATTGGCGCAGCTTGGCGGAGGTTCGATTCACCTATGCGCCGCTCGGGAACGAATCCAAAGCCAACCCGGACGGCACCTTCCAAACTATCGATACGGCAGCCGCCGACTACGGGGAAATCCAGCGCACGATCAACTGGAGCGGCATAGAAATCCAACGCGTTTGGCTCGAGTACCAAGCGCTCGACTACTTGACGATTCGCGGCGGACAATGGCTCACGCCGTACGGCTATTGGAATGACGACCACGGCTCCCCAGCGATCGTCGGCGTGTTCAAGCCGTACACGATCAACGACCAGCTGTTCCCCGAGCGCCAGACCGGCTTGGAGGCGTACGGCAAGTTCTTCATCGACTTGACCACGCTCGGCTACTTCGTCACGTTGTCGAACGGTCGCGGCCCGGTGGACGCGGTCCGTGACTTGGACGCGAACAAGGCGATCGGCGGGCGGCTCTTCTTGGAAACGACGGCGGCGGGTGAGCTGACCGTAGGACTGAACGCTTACAAGGGTCGCTACACAGCCTCCACCAAGCACTTCAGCGTCGGGACGGACGACGCGGGCAATCCCAAGGTCGTCCTCGCTCGCACCATCGACGCGAGCTACAGCGAGTTGAGCCTAGGCGCCGACGTCAAGTTCTTGTGGAAAGGGTTACAGGTGCAGGGCGAACTGATGATGAACGAAGCTCACTACGACGACGACCATCGCCCTCGCACCGTCGGCTTCGACCAGCGCCCTACCTTCGTGGCGGACTACCGGAGAATCGGCGGCTACGGGCTGATTGGCTACCGTCTCCCGTGGTGGACATTGATGCCGTACGGCATGGTCCAGCACCTGACGTTCACCAACACTGACGCGGTGGGACCCGTGACTTCGTGGACCGGTGGCATCAACCTTCGGCCGACCGCCAACGTCGTGCTGAAGGCGGAATTTGGCATCGCGTTCTTCGACGGTGTCGGCAGCACGGGTTTCGGAAGCGATTTGCCCGAATTCGGAGCGCAGGCGGCATGGGCATTCTGATTGCGCGCCGGCAGATCGTAACGTTGGCGGCAGCGGCCGCTGGCGGGGCGTTGCCGACCCTGTTCACGACTGCGGCCCAGGCGGTAGGCGGGGTGGCCCTGGCCGTCATCATCGCTCCCAATAGCAAGCTGACTCACATCTCGCTCGCGGACTTGCGCCGGGTGTTCACCAGTGAGCGCATCACGGACCCCGACGGCAACGCGCTGGTGGCCTTAAACCACCCGCCCAGAACGGCGGATCGTGTTGGCTTTGACAATGCCGTACTCAAGATGGAGGCAGACGTCGTCGCTCGCTATTGGATCGACCGACGCATTCGCGGCCGGGCGGGTCCGCCACGCACCGTCGACAACGTGGTCTTGCTGCGCCGATTCGTGGAGAAATTTTCGGGAGCGATCGCCTACCTCCGTCCGGCTCAGCTTTCGGCCGAGGTGCGAGCAATTCGCGTCGACGACAAGCTGCCGAACGATCCGGACTATCCAGTGCGATACGTGCCGTAGCGTTGCCTTTGCCCAACATCATCGTCCGCGGTCAGCGCATCCATGAGGCCCCACAAGACCGCGCGTTGCTGAACGCTCGACCCTACGAAATGCGATCAGCTCGGGGGGAGCGCCCACTCCCCGACGGGCACGACGACAATCAACTCAAGCTGCCGGCGATCGCTTCGGCGACCGAAGTGTGTTGGAACTCGAAGCCGCGCTGTTTCAGCACGCTTGGCACGACGAACTGGCCGGTCAGGATCGGCTCGGCGCCCTCGCCGAAGAGCGCTTTGAGGCCGCGCGCAGGGGCTCGGAACCAGCTGGGGCGATGCAGAGCTTTGCCGATGGCTGCCGAGACTTCGGCGTTGGTGACTGGGTTCGGCGAGCAGACGTTCACCTTGTGCGGCATCGCTTCGTCGTCGATGCACAACATCAAGGCGACGACGGCGTCGTCGAGGTGGACCCAAGAGATGCCCTGCTTGCCGGTGCCGATCTTCCCGCCGACGAACAGCTTGAACGGCAGCGCCATGGCTTCGAGCGCGCCACCGTCGGGACCGAAGACGATGCCCATGCGCGGGTTGACGACGCGCAGGCCCAACGCGCTGGCAGCGTCTGAAGCGGCCTCCCAATCGACGCACAGGCGCGCGAGAAAATCGCTACCGGCGCTGCAGCTCTCGTCGATGCGCTCGGATGCTGGGTGGTCGCCGTAGAAGCCGACCGCGGAAACGTTGACCAGCAACCGGGGCTTGACCGGTACCTCTTGGATGGCGCGCACGATGTTCTCGGTGACCAGGACGCGGCTGTCGCGCATGCGCTGCTTGACCTCGTCCGTGTAGCGCACGCCGACCGCGCGTTCACCGGCTAGGTTCACGACGCTGTCGACGCCGTCGAACGCTTTGGTCCACTCGCTCAGCTTGTACGGGTCCCACGTCGTGCGGCGAGGATTGCCGAGCCCACCCTGCCCGCCGCGACTCAGGATCGTGACCGAGTCTCCCCTCGCGACGAGGCGCCGCACCAACGCCTGTCCGATGTAACCAGCGCCGCCGCAAACCACGATGCGTTTCATGGCCTATCGTGTAGGCGCCTGCGACGTGGGTTGCAACCGTGGCGGCAGAGTTCGCTACGCGAAGCTACCTGCCACGCGCGTCTTGCGCTTAGAAAACGCCGCGTATGCCAAGACAGCCTCCGCCTCGACAGTCGCCTGACGTGTCGACCGAGACCGCGACGCGCATCGCGCGCGTGTAGTGCAGCAGCGTGGGCACCGCGTAGCCGACCGCGAAGCCGAGACTCAGGCCGGTCAGGACGTCAGTCGCGTAATGACGATCGCCGAGCACGCGAGTGACCCCAGTCGTGAGCGCGGCGGACGCCGAAAGAGCGCAGGCGGTGGCGTCAGCCCAGGGTCGACCCCACAGGCGCATGTAGTGGTGATTGGCGCACGTGAGACCCGCCGCAGTTGCCGAGATGGCCGCGTGTCCGCTCCAGAACGATTCATTGTCGACGACGCACGGCTTGCCACCTGCGCGACGACACTCCGAAGAATCCGGGCGCTCGCGAGCAAAGCTTCTCAACGACGCAAACGTCAAAAATCCGGAATAGCTGAAGCCTTCCAGGCCAACCAGGCCGATGTTCAAGCCGGCCTTCGGATCGCCGCGACCCAGCCATGCCACCGCGATCGGATCGATCACGAGCGGAAGCAATGGCGAACTGCGATAGGTCCAATCGCCAATCGTCCGCATCGTGACCCTGCCCTGCGCCGAATCGACGCGCACGGCGCGTCGCACGGCGTTGTCGAAGAGCACGCCGCCCTCCAAGCGAGCATGGTCGGGCTTGAACTGGAACACCACGACAGTACCGACCCCGCCCGCCAACGTGAGCGCGCCTTCGAGCCACGAAAAGGTCGGCCACTCGGAGCGCCACAACGAAGGCTGCTCAACAAAAACCGGTATTGGCTCTGGCTTCATCGGTTCGGCGACACAGTGGTTCGATGCGAGGTAAGTGGCGCTCGACACGGCCAGCGCCGCTAGAACTCGAAGCCAGCACGCCCCGTGCGCAAGCGCGCGCTCGGGCTCAATCTGTCCCGGCGCTGCGCGGTTCGACACATCGGAGGGGTGTACCGTCATTTACAGCGCACCCCGGCTCGCAAATTAAGGTCGGCCACGGCTCAAACTATCTCATGGGCAGGTCAATTGCTGCACAACCGTCGGAGGCGGGGCAGGATGCCAAGCGTCGGCGCGTTACGCCTCAGCCCCGTACGGCCCGGGTTTACCTCCGTTCGAGCCGCCAAAGCTGGGTTGAGCCGGAAAACCGCGCGACTACTTCTTTTGGTTGTTGAGCGCTGCGAGCGCTTTCTCGGCCTCGGCGTGCGCCGGGTGGCTCTTGGGGGCTTGGTCGAGGAAGCGCTGGTAGAGCGGCAGCGCGTCAGCGGGGCGCTTGAGGAAATCGGCGTAGAGGACGGCCAGGTTGTAGGTGGCCTCGAGATTCTTCGGCTCGCGTTCGAGCACGCCTTTGATCAGCTTCTCGGCTTCGACAAAGGGCGCGGTTTCGTCGCGTTTACCTTGAGCGCGGCGCGCTGCAGCTAGGCCTAGCGCCGCCGAAGCGTTGTCCGGTTCGGCTTCGAGGGCGGCGCGGAATTGCTCGACGGCCTTGTCGTAAATGCCGGCTTCGAGCAGCACCGTGGCCACGTTCAGGCGCGCGGTCGTGTCCTTCGGATCCAGCTCGCTGGCGCGCGCGAAATGCCGGAATGCCACGGCGTCGTCGCCTTGATTCAGCTTGATCAAGCCGGCGGTGCGCTCGGCGATCGCGCTTTTGGTGTCGGCCTTGAGCGCTTCTTCGCTGAGCAGCTCCGCGGTGTCGAGCTCGCCTTTGTCGAGGTACGACAGCGCCAGCTCCGCCAGGGCGCGCGGATCTTTGGAGTGGCGCACCAGCACTTGCTGAGCTTGGGCGATGGCTTCGTCAACCTTCTCGCTCTCGCGTAGGGCGCCGATCAGCGCCACCGGTGCGTAGCTGGCGCCCGGGTTCTCTTTGACGAACGGCGCGAGCGCGTCAACCGCGCCTGGCGCGTCACCGCGTCGCCGTCGCACTTCCGAAAGCGCCACCGCGACATCTTCGGCGTTGGGCGCGAGCTGCTGCGCGGTGGCCAAGTGCCGCTCGGCTGTGCCGAGATCACCCTTGTCGGCGAGCAAGATGCCGAGGTTGTAGTGCGCTTCCCACAGGCCCGCGTCGGCCTTGACGGCCTCTTCCAGCAGGCCGATCGCGCGATCTTTGCCGGAGGCGTCTTTGGCGGCTTGGACGCCTTGGACCATCTTGCCGAGCGCGACCGGGTTGGCTGGCTGCAGCGTAGGCGCTTCGACCTTTTGCTGGGATTTACCGCACGCGCCGAGCGACGCGGCGAAGAGCGCCAGAGCTGCGAGCTGCGAGCTGCGAGCTGCGAGCTGCGAGCTGCGAGCTGCGAGAGTGCGAAGCGGGATCATTTCTTGTCCTCCTTGCCCTTCGCGTCGGGTTTGTCCTTGGCCTTTGCGTCGAGCTTGTCCTTGTCCTTGGCCTTGTCGCTAGCGGTCGACGGCATCAGGAATTTGTCGCTGCGGCCACCGGTGCTGCGGCGCGTGGCGTCGATCAACGGCGGCAAGGATGATGGGCCTTGCGAACGGATGTCGAACCCCTGCTCCTTCAATGGCGGATACAGCTCCGAGTTCAAGCGACCGAGCGCTTCACGCATCTTGGCCGTCCACGAGTTGAAGATGCCAAGCTCGATCGCCTTGTGCCAGCCGCTCTCGTAGGCCTCGAGGCTGCGCTCTTCGATCGGTACGACGAACTCGTCGATCGACTGCTGGTAGAGGTCCTTCTCCTCGGCGCTCAGGTTGGCGGGCGGCGGCGAGTTGAGCAGGGCTTTGGAGAAAGACTCGTAGGTCACGCCGATCTGATAGAGCGCGGCCGTCGTCCACTCGGCGGCGCCGATTTCGGCCGTCGACAGGAAGGTTTCGGCGGCCTTCTTCAGCAGCTCGGCCTTGGCTTTGAGCCGCGATTTCAGCTGTTTTACGTCGCCTTCGATCTTCACGTCCTGAAACTTCTTCAGGATCGTCTCGCCCTGCATGTAGCGGGCTTTGGCGGCGTAGTATTTTCCGCGATCGTCGACCGAGCCTTTGCGCGCCTTGTAGATCGAGATCGCGCGGTCGAGCGCCGCGGCGGACGCGCGTTCGTCGTCGGCCTTCACGGTCGCGAGCCGCACCAAGGCTTCGATCTGACTACCAACGCTGCGCGCGCTGCGTGAGTAGGCGTCGTACAGCGCAGCGGCGTCGGCCTTCTTCTTGGCTTTCTCGTGGGCCTTGCCCATCAAGAACGTGACTTCGTCGCCGCTCTCGTCGCGCGGGTAGTACTTCTTGAACTTCTGCCCGCTCTCGATCGCCTTGTCGTGCTCGCCGACCGTGGTGCGCAGCAAGACCGCGTTGTAAGCGGCGTCCTTGTGGTGCGGGCTCTTCGGCCAGCTGTCGGTGATGACGGCGTGGTAGTTGGCCGCATCGCTGAACAACCCGACCTCTTGATAGGTCGTGGCGGCGATCCATACGCCTTCGGCGGCTTCGTCGCGGCCGCGGTGGTTGTCGATCAGGATTTTGGCGGCGGCCGATAGCGTCGCTAAATCGGCTGCGCGGCGCGCTTCGATCTCGGCGTTCACAGCAGCCTGAGCTGCGCGCTGCTCCTTCGGAAACTCTCTGGCAGCCCGCAAATAGGCTTCGGCAGCCTTGCCGTGCTCGCCCTTCGTCGCCAAAAACTCGCCCTGCTTGAACACCGCACCGACGATCAAGTTGTTCAGGCGCGACTGCTGCTCCGCGGACTGAAACGACGGCGCGCTCTTCAAGCGCCGCGCCCAGGTCTCGATGTTGGCGTAGTCCTGACTCTTGTTGAACGAGTCGAGGATCAGCTCACCGGCGCCGGCCGCGTATTTGTCGTTCGGATACTTCTCGAGCAGGAGGCCCCACTGCCGTACCGCCGGGTCGTACACCTGATAGTCGTAGTACAGCTTGCCTTGACGAAAGAGCAGCTCGGGGATCTGCTTATCGGTCGGGTAAGTCTTGATGTAGAGTTCCATCGCCTCGGTCAAGGTGGCGTCGGTGCGCGTCTCTTCCTGCTTCTTGCCGGCGGCCTTAGCAGCTTCGAACTCGGCGGCGCGCGCGACCTCGAGCGCGGCCAACGCGTTGTACAGCGCGGTCCGTGACAACGGCCCCTTCGGGTTCATGCGCACGGCGGCCAAGTACGCCTCGGCCGAGCCGGCAGCGTTGTTCAGGTGGTAAAAATTGATTTCGCCGAGATTGTAGTTGATGTCGTACGCCTGCGGCATCTTGCCGAAGCGCGACAAATAGACCTGGTACAGCGACGCCGCCGCCGCGTACTCGCCCTTGCTCGTCTTGTCCGACTGCGCTTTAGCGTGCAGCCCGACCGCGTCTTCGCGGATCTGCTTTTCCGAGTTCTTTTCGACGGAGCTGAGCACGGCCTGCGTCTGGACTTGCGCCCAGCCGGAGCCCGCTACCTTCGGCTTACCAGCCTCTTGTAGCGGTCCGACGTAGTCCTTCACGACCAGCTTGTAGTCGCCTTCGAGCTCTTTCCACGACTCGAGCGTCGAGTGACCCTGGGCGATTTTCAGCGCGAACTCGTTGCAATCCGGGTTGGTCGGCTCGAGCTTGATCAGCAAGCGATACGCTTCAATGCCGCGCTCGTAGTGCGACTGCTCGTAGAAGGCCTCCGCCAGCGCGCGCACGATGCGCCCAGCGAACTTGTCGCCGCCCGCCTTGACGAGGAACTTGAACATGTCCTCGGCGCTGTTGTTCTCGTCCTCGACGAACACCGCGACCAAGTTCTTGAGCGCTTCTTGCTGCAGCTCGTCGAGCTCCGCGCGGCTCTTGCCCTTGGTGTTGGCGCCATCTTCGGTGGCTTGAAAGACCTTCAGGAAGCGCCGCGCTGCCTCTTCGGTGCGACCGAGCCGCCACAGCGTCCACGCGCTCTTGAACAGCGCCAGATCGTACAAGTCGTTGTTCTTGTACTTCAGCACCTCTTCGTATTCACGGTACGCCGTCTCGTAGTTCGGCGCTTCTTTGGTGAACTCGTATTCGGCGCGAACCATGTGCGCGTCGGGAATGAAGCGGCTCTTCGGGAACCACTCGATGATCTTGTTGAAGCGGCCGAGCGCGTCGCCGAACTTGCCCTCTTCGTTGGCCAAGAAGCCGTCGACGTACAACGCCAGATCATATTGATCGAACGATTTATAGTTCTTCAGCACGCGCAGAAAGCGCGCGCGCGGCTTGCTGTAGTTGGGGATCGGCGGCTCGTTGCGCTGATCCGCCGGCGTCTTTTCCCACTTCTTGAAATCCTCGAGGAACCGATCGCGGCCGTCTTCCCATTCCAGCTCGCCCATGCGCAACAGCGCCTCGGGCATCTCGGGTGTTTCGGCGGGCGACTCGTCGATGAACTTAGTGAGCAGAGCCATCGCCTCGACGCGCAGCGTCTTGCTTTGGACGATGTTGCGCTCGATGCGACGGTCGATCTTGGCGGCGAGCACTTTCCGGAGCCGCTCGGGGATCTGCAAGCTGACGCGCGCGCCGCGCGACGCTTGCGCCTTCTGCTCCGCCTTCTTCTTGATCGTCGGCCGCTCGACGCCCGCTAGATTGCGTTCAGCGGCGGGCTTGATGTGTGCGGATTCATTGGCAGCCGCGGGCTTCACCACCTCGCCATCGGCAGCCAGAGCGGGCGTGGGGGCCAAGGCGAGCAGGCTCAAACCCACGGCTCCAACACAGACAACGAGACGCATTGCGGCTGACGATAGACCCCCGGCGCCTGGCCTTCAATACCTCCGGGGCGTATCCTCCGGCCATGAGGACCGTACTAAATTCGTGCGCGGTCGTAGCGTTATGCGCGTCCTTTTCAATCAGCTGCAGCGGTGACGACAGCGGCAAGAAGAACCCGCCACCAACCTACGGCACCCAGAAGCCCCCGACTACGGCCTGGAAGGCCGCGGTAGGTGATGGTGGCACATTGCTGGAGACGTTCGACGACGCCTCGTGGGAAGTGCGCAAAGTCACCGATCGCGATCTGTACGCCGTCAGCTGCATCGACGATGAAATCGGCTGGGCCGTCGGAGCACACGGCTTCATCGGTCACACGGAAGACAGCGGTTGGTCGTGGCCCGCCCAAGACTCGGGCGTGACGACCACACTGCGCGCGGTCTCGTTCGCTTTCGCCGACACGGACCAGGTCGGTCTCGCGGTCGGCGACCAAGCGGCTCTGCTGACCTCGCGTGACGGCGGCGTGCACTGGCAACGCGTCAACGGCGCCGCGACCGGCACATTGCGCGGCACCGCGATCACCGAAGGCGCGACGTTGCTGGTCGCGGTCGGCGACGGCGGTCTCGTCGCACGCTCCACGGATCGCGGGCAGCATTTCGACATCTCACGCATCCCCGACGCGAGCGATTTGTTCGACGTCACGCTCGACGCGAGCGGCGGCCTGGCGCTCGCGGTCGACGCGGCGGGCAGCGTCTGGGTCAGCCGCGATCGGGCAAAAACGTTCGAGCGCGAATACCAAGCCGCGAGCAGTCTGGAGAGCGTCTCGCTCGGACACTCGGGCGCGCTCGGGTCGGCGGCGGGCCCGGGGCTCGCGCTCC
The DNA here is from genome assembly GCA_038252755.1 of Polyangiales bacterium. Taxonomy (GTDB): domain Bacteria; phylum Myxococcota_A; class Polyangia; order Polyangiales; family Polyangiaceae; genus PMG-095. The sequence continues at coordinate 45,558 of JBBSAB010000014.1, forward strand.
TGCGAACCAGCGCGGGCGAATGGGGAGCAATCGGTGCGACTGACCTGCAGCTGCACGCTACTTTGGTCGGTCCGCGCGAAGACCGCGCCTACTTCACTGGCGATGACGGCGTTCTGCTCGAAACGGTCGACGCCGAACATAGCCTTTTTGCGATCAAATCCCACACCCAGGCCGCGCTCCGCGGTATCGAAGACCTCGAAGCGCGCTGACGCAGACGCGCTATTGCGGCTGCTGCGCGCGGATTTGCGGCGCGAAGCGGCCGGCTGGGAAGCGCTCCAGGTAGCGCGCGAAGTCGCGCTCGGCGTCAGCCTTGTCGCCTAGCTTGAGCAGGCACGCGCCGCGCCCGAACAGCGCGCGCTCGGCCCACGCCGCTGGCAACGACTGATCGACCAGCACTTGAAAGTCGCTCAGCGCAGCGCGGCAGTCATCGTCCGCGCGCAGCTCGGCGCGAATCAACCGCAGCTCGCTCTTGCGGCCGACGTTTTCGATCGGCAGCGCCGACAGCTCGCGACGCGCTTCCTGGCGCCGTCCGAGCACCAGCAGCGCATCGACACGCGCCACGCGTGCCTCCAGCTCGAGCGCGCCCCCCGCAAACTCCCTCAGGTGTTGCTCGAGGGCTAGCAGTGCACGCGACGCATTGGCTTTGCCGCCAGCCTTCAACGCCGAGAGCGCCGCTTCGAGCGACGCGGCTTCCAGCCCCAAGCGCGAGCTTGGCGCAGATGGCGCTGGCGCAGGAAAAGCCGCGCTGGCGGCGAGCTCAGGCGCTACCGCCGGCCGCTCGACTGCCACGGGTTCGAGCGGCTTTTTCGGCAGTGAAGGCTGAGGCACGAGCGGCGGCTCTGCCGCGACGACACGAAAACGCCGGATCACGAGCTCTTGCTGCGCACCGAACCAGTGCACCGCTGCCCACTGCGCCGCCGCCGCCCCCGCCATACCGATAACGACGCCAACCGCGACCAGCCGCACCAACATCAAGCCGACGCCGCGCGACGCGCCGGTGCGCAGCCTGAGCGCCACGCGCTGACGCGAATGATCCGCCAGCGGCGTCGGCCTCGGTACTGCCGCAAACAAGCGCGACAGCCGCCGATCGAGCGGCGAATCCTCTTCTGTGCCCTCTGCCCAAGGCGAGAGCGGGTCAACCGTCGACATGCCTTGCTCCTTCTGCAGCGTCGGAGTCGCCGTAATGGTGCTCGAACGCTTTCTTGAATCTGACGCGCGCGCGTGTCAGCGCGACCCACACGTTGGGCTCCGACATGCCGAGAATCACGGCGATCTCGGCGCCTGGCAGGTGCTCGAGCTCGAACAGGATCAGTAGCGTGCGATCACGCTCGCTGAGATCGTTAAGCACCGAGTACACGAGCCGCGAAGCCTCTGCGCGCTCGAAATTTTCCTGCGCGGCCGGCGTCGCTGCATCGTGATCCAGCTGCAGCTCCGGCTCCGCGCGCCGCCACAAGAAGCGCCGCCAGCGCTCTTTCTTGCGCCGGGCGTTGACGACCAACACCGTGATTCCATACAGCCAGGTGGTGAGCGCCGCCTCAGCTCGAAAGCTGCCGAGACGACGCTGCACCACCAGGAAGACCTCTTGCAAGAGATCCTCCGCGTCCACCATCCCACTAGCCCCGCCCGGACCCCACAATCGCCGCACCCACTTCGACACCACCGCTGAATGCTCACGGTAGATCGCCTCGAGCTCCAAGACGGGTTTTCCGTCGAGCTCTGCCTCCAGCGATACCGTCGCCCCGAGCTGATCCATGCGGCGCTTCTTGAAAATCTTAGGGTTTCAACACGGCCGGGCTTTGAGCGAAAGCCTTGACCAGTGCGGGGTAGGTGCGACCACCAGCAACGAAGGCTTGCCGGACGCGGTCGACGTTAGCGTCGAACAGTGGCTGCTGCTGCTCTTGCGGAAACCCGGCGAGATTGATGGCAACCTTCAAGAAACCATCAGCGAGCGCGAGGTTGGGCTCACACTTGTCGGCCAGCCTAGCGCCAAAGTCTTGGATGCCATCGAACATGACCGTTCCCTGGCCGAAGGAGATCGAGCCAGTCGTGTCGATCGGCTGGCCGTGGTCGAGCTCGCGGTAAGCACCGTCCGCCCCGAAATGTCCGAGTGCGTAGCCAACTGAGTCCATGAGGTGGTGACAGCCAGCGCAGGCAGGCTGGCTCAAAATCCGCGCCAACCCCTCTCGGTCCGGCAGGGTGGGATCGGCCCTCGCGGTCTCGATGCCCGCTGGCGACGGCGGAACAGGCCGTTGCAAAACGTTGTCCAACATTGCGTTGCCGCGCAGGGAAATACCGGGGTTCAACGCCAGCCACTTGGGCTCGGTAAAGACGCCCACGCGACCAGTCTCGCCCAGCGGAGCCCGCAACAAGACCTCCAGCGCCGGCATCGTGTAAAGCCCTAGCAGGATGTCCCAGTGCCCGGTGAACCCCGGCTCCTCTGCGGGAGTTAGTCCGAGGTGCAGCCATTGCGAAACGAACAGTTTGGCGCCAGGTGCGGGGCCGAGCGTCGCGTTCACGTCATCAAAGCCCTGCTTCACGACGTTCGTCGCCCACGCGTACGTCGTGGTGGTGGGCAACGGCTCCGGTGCGGGGGCCGGCTTGCCCCAGATCAACATCTGCAAGCGACTCCACACCACGTCCGGCTTCGCAAAGGGAGCGGCCAGCGGAGCCGGCGTACCGCTCGGCACGCACCGCGGACCAAACTCGTCCACGTTGACCGAAGATGTGCCGCCCACCCCGACCGAGGAATCGCCGGCATCGGTCGGGAACCCGGCAGTCCCGAAGGCATCGGCGGTTGCACCCCCGGCGGTTGCACCCCCGGCGGCTGGACCGCCGAAGCTGAACGCCGCGCCCGCGTTCGAGCCCGCGGTGGGCACATCATTGCCCCCTACCCGGTACTGCCCCGAGCACGCCAACGAGGCCGCGCTCAGCGCCAGAAGCCCTGCTGGAAAATACATCGTCGTCATCTATGTCCTACGTGCTTTGGAGGCCCGAAACCTTTCAAGCCAAACCCGATTTTCAGCCCTGGGGGCCGTTTCAGGGTGAGAACCTGACCCCGACGGCTAGCGCCAGCCCGAAAAGCGGCAGCACGTAGTCCCGACCCACATTGGTCGCGGTAACCCTGACCTTGGCCGGAAAAACCTGGGCATCGAGCAACCCGAAGATCCCCCAAGGAAGGCTGCGGTTGGCGACGCGCACGTTCAAAAAGCCGCCCCATTGAGCGCCATCGTGAGGACTCGTGTGTTGTAAGTCGGAGCCATCGAAATGCAGCCAGGCCAGCGACGCGCCGACGTTGAAATCCCAGAGCACGCCGGCGGAAGCCTGCCGCAGGCTCGGGCCGATGCCGAGCGGCCAACGCCGCCACTCGGCCGTGCCAGGCCGGAGTGACTCTGCACGTGTGAGCGTCGGCGCGACGAACGACGTCAGCCCCCAACCGTTCTGGCGCGCCCCGTAGCCCACGCCCAAGTACCCGGCGAGCGCCGGTTGCGCGCCAGAGAGGTCGCCACCGATACCGAGCGCGATGTCCCAGGCGTTGGGTGAGTGGAGGAGCGGAGGCGGAGGCGGGGGCGCAGGTTTGGCGACGGGTGGAGGCGGGAGCGCCGGAGCCGGATCTGGCGCGGGCTTGGCTTTGGGCTCGGGGGGAGCAGGAGCCGGCAGCGCGCCGGCGAAGTCGGGATGAACGTCACTCAGCCAGGCGCTGAGCACGACAGCTGCGGCTTGCGCGAGCTCGTCACAGTTGCCCTCGCCAGGTAGCGTGCGCTGCCCGATCAGCGTCGAGTCGGCGCTGCGCAGCTCGACGTACAACCCAGCCTCGTGTCGCTCGACCGCGAAGCCTTCGCTCAGCTCTTGCTCAGGCGTGAGATGCAAGATCGTGCGCACGCGCGCTTCGACGTCGACCGGAGCCGGGCAATTCTCCCCGACGACGAGGCTCTGAAACGCGAACAACACCGGGACCAGCAAGGCGCGCAGCCTAGTCACCCATGCGGCTTGGCCGTATAGGAAAAGCGCCGCATGATGCTGCTCGCGCATGGCGACAGAAAGCGGCCCCGAACACTGGAACGCGCACGCCGCGCGCTGGCGGTTGATCGGCGCCCCGCTCCGCCCTGCCCCCGCAGACATCGACTACCTCATGGACAGCGTGGCGAGGCTTTGCCCGGCGCTCGAACCCGCGCCTCGCCACGCACTCTTGCTCGGTGTCACGCCGGAGGTCGCCAGCATTGCTTGGGAGCCGCCACTGCGGCTGGTCGCGGTCGACAAGTCCGAGGGCATGGTCAAAGCCGTGTGGCCGGGCGACACCCAAGCGCGACGCGCCCTGGTCGGCGACTGGCTGACGCTCGAGCTACCGGAGTCGCCGTTCGACCTCGCGCTGGGCGACGGCATCTTCAGCCTCTTCGCGTTCCCCGTAGGCTACGCGCGGTTGGCGGCGGCGCTCGGCAAAGCCCTCAAGCCCGCCGGGCTCTTGTCCGTGCGGCTCTTCTGCCGGCCCGAACCGAGTGAGTCGCTCGACGCCATCTTCGACGAACTGTTCGAGGGCGCGATCGGCAACTTCAACGTCTTCAAATGGCGACTGGCGATGGCGCTCCAAGGCGACGCTACGCGCGGCGTTCGGTTGGCGGACATCTGGAGCACGTTTTGCGAGCGCGGCGGCAGTATCGGCCATGTCGCGGAGCGGACCGGTTGGCCCGAACCGGTGGTCGCCACCATCGAAGGCTATCGCAACGTCGAGGACCGCTACTCCTTCTCGACCGAGCGAGAGGTGATCGAAAGCCTGGCCCCCGCGTTCGAATTGGCCGAAGCGTGGCGCCCCACGTACGAGCTCGGCGAGCGGTGCCCGCACCTCAGTTTTCGCAGACGAACGTAGGGCCGCCACAAGGCCGCTCGGCGCCCCAAAAAGGAAGCCCGGTAAAAAGCCAGGGATCGGCCACCCGGCCTGCGCAGACGCGCAGGCCTAGCGGCACGGAGCGCACTTTCGGGCTAGGGTGGTGGGTGATGATGCGTCGCAACAACGAGGCCTCGGAGCGTCACGCAGAGCGTCGACGCCGCGAGGACGAAGCCCCGCGCCTAGCCGCGACGGTCCCGAACCTGCTCACCTTGAAGCTGCACCTCCAAGAGGCAAAGGGTGATGTGTCGGTGGCCGAGACCGGACACATCCGCCACGTCGTGGTCGACAACGCTCCGTTGCTGTTCGACATGCCGTGCCGTGATCCGGCGTGCAAAGACGGCGGACACGACGTGACCAACGCGATCACGCGCTCGCTCAAGGCCGGTGAGAAGCAGTTCGAGGGCGAGCACCAGTGCACCGGCTACGTCGGTGACGGTGGGTGTCAGCGCGTCCTTCGCTACACCGCGACTGCCACCTACAAGACCTGAACGCGGCGACTGCCGCGATCGGATTGTCATGGCGGATCGGCTCCGCGACTTGGCGATATTCAATAATTCGCTGGATTGTCCCCCACAAGAGACCAGGGCACGCAGGTTGCTAGGCTGGCCCAGCTCTCGAGGAGGACTCCATGTGGCGAACGAAGACGCTCGGTGCGCTGATCGCTGGACTCGGTTGTTTTGGCGTCGTTGGCTCGGCCCAGGCCGCCACGTTGTTTAGCTTCACCGGCCAAGTCGGGCTGGCCGACGGCGTGGCGCCTGGCGGCGTGAAAGTGAAGCTGCAAGTCGATCTCGATCGCAACGGCAAGCTCGACAGCTTCGAAACGCTGTCCGCCAAGGTGGCGAGCGACGGCAGCTACACGCTTTCGTACGACCTGAATCCGAAGGACGTCGACCTCAAGTTTCTCAAGTTCGTCAGCGGCGTCATTGCAGACTACGAGGCGCGCGGCTTCGAGTCGCTGCTCGACGACGGTCCGCTCCCGGTCGTGCTGAGCTTCGAGCGCGAAGGCTACGGCACGGTCGTGAAGCGTTTGAACACGATGTTCGAGTCGCCGAACCTCGACGTCACGCTCGCGCCGCTGGCCGACGTGCAATGCGCGGGCGCAGGCTGCCTCTCCGTCGACGGCGGCGTGCGCCTGGACGATTTCCCCCCCGGCACCAAGATCGCCCGCGCTTACGCCAACGCTTATGATCCGAGCCAAGAAACCGCGCGCTTTCCTGGCCTGTTCGCCGACCGCTCGAACAACCTTTTGGTCTCGAGCGGGTTCGCCGAGGTCAACCTGTACCAAGCGGACGGCACGGCGGTGCACGCGGTCTCAGCGCCGGTCGCGACGCGCTTCGAAGCTAAGCGACCCTCGTGGAGCACCTTGCCCGATCTCGAGCCGAACAGCGGGCGCATCGAGCTGCCGATGTACTCGTTCGATCAGGTCGGCGGCGACTGGGTTGCGGAGGGCAACGGTGAGCTGCAGTACGCCGACGGTCGCGTGGTGCCCGAGGATGATCTGAGCGCGATCCGCGACGGCAGCTACGACAGCCGGGTGTTCGTGGCCTTCGAGACCAAGCATTTCTCGACCTTCAACTGCGACGCGCCGATCAACGTGCGCGCTTGCGTGAAGGGCAAGATCATCGCCAAAGGCACCGCCAAAGCGCTGGCCGGCGTTTCGGTATCGGTCGACGGTGTTTCCTACACCGGCAGCGCCGGCGCGCTGATCACCGGCGTCGACGGCACGTTCGCCACCGACGTCCGCAAATCGGAATTGCCGAGCGAAGACCTCGATAGCAACGGCAAGAAAGGTGAAACGCTGGAGGCGCACGTGGTCGCCACCGGTACCGGCGTGTTTGTCGCCGACGCGTTCGATACGCCCACGGTGCAGGGCAGCGTCGGCCAAGCGGCGCGGCCCGGCTGCAAGCCAGCTGAATGCGATTGCTTGGACCTCGGCCAAATCGAGGTCGAGTTCGAAGAGCCGCGCTTGTGCGAGATCACGCTGGAGTCGCTGTTCTCGGGGTTGAACGTCGTCGGCGAAGATGGCCCGCTCGCTAAAGGCGACGCGGTCGTCGGCGCGAGTGTCCGCGCCACGCTGGCTGGAAGCGTGCAACTACCGCAGGGGGCAGTCACGGCCGCTTGCAACGGGGCGGATTGCGGCCCGAGCGTAGTCCCCGAATCGGGTACGACGACGTTCTCGGTGCCGGTCATCGGCGACGCGCCGCAGATCCAGGTCGATGCGTCGTGGTCGGTCAAAGCCGGCGACACGCTCCACTACTACAGCGGCTCGCTCGTAATCCCGGGCTGCACGCGCGAGCAAACCGCACTGACCGACACCGGCTCGCTCAGCCTCGACCACTCGGCAGTCACCGGCCTCGGCGACTTCATCAAGGCGTTGGGCGACATCGTCGTCAAACCGCCGCTCGGCAACGACATCGGTAGCAATACCGATCCCAAGCGCCCGCTCGGCGGCTGCGGTTGTCAGGTAGCCGGCGGCGCAACATTCAACGGCAGCAGCGCGCTTGCCGCGATCGGACTGCTACTCGGGGCCGGCTACGGACGGCGTCGACGGCGCGGCTAAAAATGAGCCATGATGCGCCGCCCGCGTCATGGTTCGTTCGTTCTGGTGGTCAGGTCCCGTCATCGCCGTGCTTCTCACCCTGACGGGTGGGTGTGAGCGCCGGCCGCGCGCGCGCGAACGTGAAGCCGCGGAGGCCGAGGCCAAAGCCCGGGCGCGGGCGCGTGCCGACGCCCAGCGCGCCGCCGAACCACTACCAGAAGAGCCGCCGATCGAGGTCGCGCGTGTTCCCAATTCCGGTTTGCCCTGCAAAGTCGATGACATCTTCGCGAGCAAGTGCCGCCGCTGTCACACCATCCCAACCCGCCACGGAGCACCGCTCGTCTTCTTGACCTGGGACGACACGCGCCAAGATCGCCTGGGCCAGCCGCTGTACGCGGTGATCGGTCGCGCCGTGCGCACCAGCTTCATGCCCTACCGCGTCGAAGCCAATCCGCCCGTGATGCCGTTGACCGACGACGAAAAGAAAATCATTTTGGACTGGGTCGACGCTGGCGCACCGCGTGAAGAGTGTGATCCAAATGCGCCGCCGGGGAAAAAGGCAGCAACACCGCAGCCCCAAACCGCCTCATCAGGCGTGAAATCGAAGCGCTGACGCTCGTTTCGAGAAGCGCATTGAAGCGAGACGATCTCGCGACTACGGTCTCGAAACCATGAAGGAACTGATCTCGCAGCTGATCGCGAAGGCCGATTTGGACGAGGGTCAAGCCGCGAAGGTGGCTGAAGTCGTTCGCGGTTTCATCGCCAGCAAGCTGCCCGAAGCGCTGCGCGGCCCCGTCGACAACGCGCTCACCGGTCAGAACGTCGACAGCGCGGTCGATCAAGCCAAGGGCTTGATTGGCAAGCTGTTCTAAACGGTTCCGGACATTCACAACTCGAGTCATCCATGATCTCAAGAGCAGCTTTGAGGCTTGCGCTGTGCGTGGCGACGTTGGGCCTTCTGGCCTTCCCGACGGCCGCGCGCGCTCAAAATATCGTCCGCCAACCCGGCAACCACCCCGACTACACGGTCGAGATCGAGCCGCACCTGGCGTTCCAGTGGGCCGACCGCTTGGGCGCCAACGACGGCTTCGGGCCGGGCGCGCGCTTCAACATCCCGTTTTTGCACAACGGTCCGATCAGCACGATCAACAACAACATGGCCATCACGTTCGGGCTCGACCTGACGTTCGGCGATGGTGGCTACGGCTGGTGCTACGACCGCTACGATCGCAATCGGCGCATCCCGAATGGCGCCTGCAACGTGACCGAGCTTTGGCTGCCGGTCGGGGTGCAGTGGAACTTCTTCCTGACGAAGGTGATCAGCGTGTTCGGCGAAGGCGGCTTCGCGATCGCTCACCGACGTTGGAACTACGACTGGCTCTGCAACGGCCCGGCCACCCCGGCGTGCGAGCAACATTACACCACGACGGATCCCGAGCTGATCCTCGGCGGCGGCGGCCGCTTCATGTTCAGCGACAGAATCGGCGCCACGGTCCGCATCGGTTTTCCGATGATCACGGCAGGCATCAACTTCCTGCTCTGACCCGACGGACTCGCGCTACGAAATCCAGAGCAGCATGCCGAGGTGCTCGGCTTTGGCCCGAGCCGTTACGCTCTTCAAGGCTTCGAGCGGCCCGAAGTAATACCCGAGGTCGTAGTCGGAGCGCAGGTTCACTTCGGACCAGCGACCTGGGTATATTTCAAGGATTTCGAGCTTCTTGAGGTCGAAGCGCGGCATCAGGCTGCGCTGCGAAACGCCAGCGAGCGCGTCGGCGATCGCGGCGACTTCGAGCGGGCGGAAGACGCGCGCGGGGCCATGGCCGAGATCTTCCTCGCCGACCGGCGTGCCGCCGTGGAGCAGGAACGCCAGTGGCCCCTCACCTTCGCGCGCCGTGCCGGTCAGCAAGTAGTGCAAGGCGCCCCACGCCTTGTCCAAGTCGACGAACCCCGCCGCCGGGTCGTTGTACGCGCCATCGACGACGCCCAAAACCGCCGAAGGCTCAGCCAAAAGCGCCTGAATCCGCGCATCAGGCAACAAGTAAACATGCCCAATCAAACTCATCCGAAGGCCCTCGGCGCGCCACGGGGCTCGCTCTCAACTGCCAACTGCCAACTCCAAACTGCCAACTACCGCAAGCCTTCGCCACCGACGTACTCGTCTTCCCAATCCTCGCCTTCGAACGGCCAGAACTCTTCGTCATCTTGCAGGAAGCGCTGCGCATCGAGCGAGTCGACGATCGTCTGTGGCAGGAGCCCCTGCGAGAGCGCTTCGATTTCGACTTCGAGCGCGCGCTTTTTGCCGAGCACGGTTTCGATTCGGCCGAGGCGCGCGCGGCGCAGCAGCCGCGACAAGCGCTTATCGAGCCGCACCAAGGCGTCTTGCGCGAGATCGAGCTGTTGCTTCTCGGCGGAGAGCCGGAGCGCCGCCGATTTTTGATAGAGCTCGGTCGCCAGCTGGCGATCACCGTTGATCAAACCGGGTAGATCGGTGCCCTTCGTTCCGGGCGCCACAGCGGCCTCGGCCAGTGAAGCGCGAGCGGCCTTCGCCTGCAGCTCGAGGCCGCTGAGCTCTTTGCTGAGCAGCTCGAGATCAGTCCCCTTCTTGCCGGTGCGCTCGGCTTCGCGCACCAGCCGCTTCAGCTCACGGATCTGCGATTCGATGCGCGAAACCTTGTCGGCGGGCGACGCGCTGAGGCCGGCGTCGGACTGCGCATGGGTCGATTTTTGGGCCGAAAGCTTGCTCGAAACCTCGTCGAGCTCGGTCATCGAGCGGCGCAGGCCGCTGAGCTGATGATCGAGTAACGACAGCCGGCGGGCGGCGCGACCGTAGCCGGAGTCGACGCGCAAAAGCGATCCGAGACCGCGCGCCGTGTCGTCCGGCACACCGAGGCCCGCGCTGGCTGGATCCGCTCCGCCGCGCACGGCGTCGACCAGCGACTTCATGGCCGCGCCGTCTTTGGCAATGCGGCGCGCGGCGTCGCGCACTGGTTCGTAGCGCTTGATGAAGGCGTCCAGCTTCTTGTCGGCTGCCGGGAAGTGGCACGTCGCCAGGTCGACGTACGAATCGAGGATGTACGCTTCGTCTTCGTAGACGTGGTTCACCTTCAGGCGCTTCAAGTCGTCGAGCGCTTGGCGTGCGCCGTCGTAGTCTTTGGCTTCGTAGCGCGTGGTCGCGGTCTCGTAGAGCGCCTCGGTGATGTTCTCCGAGTCGTTTGGGACCAGGTAGTAATAGTAACGCGCGTCGTCGAAGCGGTACTGCTCGTGCGCTACGCGGCCCAAGCCGAGGCGCGCTAAATCGCGCACGCGGAAGAACTCCGAGCCGCCGAACAAGGCGGCGCGCTTCGGCGTCTGCTTCTTGTCGGCGACCTTGCAAAACAGCTGTTCGCCGCGCTTGAAGTTCTGCTTCTCGACCTCCAGCACGCCGGACAGGTACGTCGCCTGCGCCCAAAACCGCGACTTTTCCCCGACCTTGGCGTACGCCGCCAACGCCTCGTCCGATTTCTTGCCGAGCTCCGCGGCACGGCCACGCAGGTAGTTCACGTCGCCGCTCAACTCGTCGGGCGCCGTCGGCGGCACCACTTCGAGGTCTTTCAAGATCACTTCCGGGCGGTCGCTGGCGAGGCCGGCGTCGACCAGGCTATGCACCGCGCGACGATACGAGGTGTCGCCCGGATCACCCTTCAAGAGCCGCGTCAGGTAGCCGCGCGCCGGTTGCGTCGCACCAGCACTGGCCAACGAGTCCCCAAGCAGGAACAGCGCGGCCTTGCCCTCTTCGGAGCTGGCGAACGGCTCGAAGCGCGGCGATTCGATCAGGTACACCAAGTCACCGATCGCTTCGTCACGGCGACCGATCGAAATCTTTTCTTCGATGCCCGGCAGATCGTCGCGCAGGCGCTGAATGCTGAGCGGTGCCGAAGCAGCGAGCTTCTTCGAATCGAGCGCCTTTTGGTAGGCGCGCATGGCGTCACCGCGCGTGTCGGCGGTGTCGTCGTAGGCCTTCGCGGGCTCGGCGCCGGGCGCGGCCGTGGCGTCTGGGTTGGCGGGTGCCGGCGGCAGGGCGGTACCGGAGCCAGCAGCAGCCGTATCGGTCGCGCCGGGTTGCGCCAACGCGGGCGACGCCGCGAACGCCAACGCCAACGCTAAGAGCGAGCTAAACCGCACTTATTCCACCACCCGCGCGCGCAATTTAATCCGCAAGTCGTATTCGCCGTCGGCGTCCGACGGAAAATCATCGGCCATGTCGGAGTCGTCGATGATCTTCAAGTGCGCGTCGACCAGCTTGCTCTCGGGAATGACCACGCTGAAGCGCGAGCTTTGCCAGGTTCGGTAGTCCTTGTTGCGAGCGTCGTAACGTTCAATCTCGATGCCGACCACGTGGTGGCCGGGCGCTACGGCGTGCTCGTACACGGTGCGCTCGTCTTCAGCCGAAAAGCGATCGGGCGCGGCGAACACGACGCCGTCGTCGAGGGTGATGTTGAGCGACGCCAGGCGCGCGTCATCACCCTTCGTTTCCACGACTACGCGCAGCTTGCTGGCGAACAGCGTCGTCGTCAGCGCCGCCACACGGCTGCGGAGCGCAGCGATGTCGCCAAGCAGCTTGTCGTATTCGAACGCGGGCGGCTTGGCGACGCCGCTTGGAAACTCTTCCGGCTTGGGCGTGAGCGGAGAGGGCTTTTGCTCCGGCTTCTGCTGGCCCACGTCTTTCGGTGGAGCAGCGCCCAAGTCGTCGCTGCCGGCGGTCGTCGCGGAGGCGTCGCCGCCTGCCACCGGCTTGTCGGCTTTGTCCGGCTCGCCCTTGACGCTCTTGCCGGCGTCCGGCTTGGCCTCCTCTTTCGGCGCCGCAGCCTTCTTGCCGGGCTGCGCGGGGGCAGCACTGACGAGCGACACACCGGCGATAAGTGAGAGGAGGACCAGCCGTTTTCGCATTATTTGCCTTTGGTCTGATTGGCGACGGCCTTGGCGGCAGCTTCGGCCGCGGCGGCGTCACCCAAGTAGTAGCGCGGCTTCAGCGGCTTCAGATTGTCGTCGAGCTCGTAGACCAGCGGAATGCCGGTCGGAATGTTCAGCTCGACGATGTCGTCGTCGCTCACGTTGTCGAGGTGCTTGACCAGCGCGCGCAAGCTGTTGCCGTGGGCGGCGATGATCACGCGCTCACCGCGCTTGATCGCCGGCGCAATGTCGCTCTCCCAAAACGGCAAGAAGCGCGCGACGGTGTCCTTCAGACACTCGGTCTTCGGCACTTCGCTCGGCTTCAAACTCGCGTAACGCGGATCCTTGCCGGGCCAAAATTCGTGCGTCTCGTCCAGCGCGGGCGGCGGCGTGTCGTAGCTGCGACGCCAGACCAGCACCTGCTTGTCGCCGTGCTTGGCCACCGTCTCGGCCTTGTTCAAGCCCTGCAACGCGCCGTACATACGCTCGTTCACGCGCCACGTCTGCGTGACAGGAATCCACATTTGATCGAGTTCTTCGAGCGCGATGAACAGCGTCTTGATGGCTCGCTTGAGCACCGACGTGTACGCGCGATCGAACACGAAACCCTCAGCGCGAAGCAATTTACCGGCGGCATGCGCCTCCGCTTCACCTTGTTCGCTGAGGGGCACGTCGACCCAACCGGTGAAGCGATTATCGCTGTTCCACTGGCTGAGGCCGTGACGAAGGAGGACCAGTTTCTTCATAGTTCAGTTGTCTCTTCCAAACCGCGCCCTTGGGGTCAGGCCGGCACCGCATCTCACTTCCACCGGCCGCCGAAAGCAAGCCAAAGCAAGCCCTGCGAAGAGCCCCGCACTGCAGATTGGGGGTCGGTGGTACTGGCGAGCTCGACGCTTAGCGCCGCGACGAGGCCTCAAGCGCCCTGCTCGAACCAACAAAACTTCCCGCCTTCCCGCCTTCCTGTTTTCTCGCTGCTCGAATCGCGAAATGCGATCAAAGGTCAGGGTGGCGACGACTACCGCACAGCGCGGGTCGGGCTAGTGGCGCCAGCCTATCGAGCGCGCCGACGTCCGCTGCGACAGGGCTTCGGGCTCGGGGATTTCGTGGCACAGCTTCGCGGTCAGGGATTAGCGGACGGGGGATCGCTGGGCGGGGAGCGAGTGATGCCGGGCACTTCTTCGGTGAGCGGCGGGCCGTGTTTGATGCGGCGGCAGTGGGCGGCGGAGATGTAGCCGTAGATGGCTGAGCCGGCGAAGGCAGCAGCGAAGGCTGCGCCGACGGCCATGTCTTCTTTGCGGCTGATTGGGTAGCGAGCGAAGCGTGAATCGTCGAGGGTCGAGACGTAGGCGACGCCGGCGAGTTGGTAGGCGGTTACGGCGCTGTCGACGATTGGCGCTAGGTAGCTAGTCGTGCAGTCAACCTGGGAGCGCGCGAAACCGGGCGCCACATGCGCTGGAGGCGGAGTCATGAAGGTGAGCGAGCAACCGCAGCACAGCCAGCAGATGCCGGCGCTGCCGAGCGCGCTAGTTCGTGAAGGGAATGAAGACACTGAAGCCGCCGGTCGCGGTGATGTCGTTCACGATTTTTTCGACGCCAAGGGCGACGCGTTTTTGCTCGTGCACGAGGTCGCGAACGTCGAGCCGCAGCGCCAGCCACTGCGTCAGATAGAACTTCATCCCGAAACCGCCGGAGCCGGTCAGGCCAAGATCACCCGGTTCGACGGTCGCGCCGCCGCCGAGTGCCAGGTAGAAATCGTAGCGGCCAATTGCGCCGCCCATCCAGCGCACCTTGCCGTAGGCCAGCGACCAGACGACGTTGCCGGTGAAGAACTGCACCGGGTTGTCTTCGGCGCGCACCAGCCCGACCAAGCCTTGCTGGCGAGCGATGATCGCGTTCAGCAGCGCGAAGCGTTCGCGCGAACGCATGTAGCCAGCTTCGAGCCCGAGGTCTTCGGTGAAGTGGAAGGTGTAGGCACCACCGTAGATTGGCGCGCCGTCGGACAGGTCGCCGGCGAACCAGCCGCCCATCGGCGACAACTCGTGGCGAAGCGCCTTCTGGAACTTGCGCGGGACGACGCCGCGGTACGCGCGCTCACCGACCAGCTGTTGCTTGAGGGCCTCGTCTACGCACTGCGCACGAGCGGCGCGCGGGGCCAACAGGCTCCCAAGCACCGCGAGCGCAAGCAGCAGCGACCAGAACGAGCAGCGTGACCGGCGCGCGCCGGCGGCGGAGGTTTTTCGCGCGAACAACAAACCGGCTACCGAACTATCATAACCCTTGGCGATTTCCGCGCGGCTTGTGAGGGCGACCCGATCATGAGTTTCCTGGGAGGCTGGCCGGAAGCAGAAAGCAGCACAAAAGCTGCGGTCCGGCGAAACCTGGGGCTGAGCCCCGGGGCCCGCGCCGACAAAGGAGGGCAAGATAGCCGGCGCGCAATGCCGCTCGACCGTCTCGTTACCCCCGCCGCGCTGCTCGTCGCCCTAGCTGTGGTCGCTGTCGCGCCCGGCACGCAAGCCGAGCCCGCACCCGTTCCCGTTCCCGTTCCCGTTGCAGGTGCAGGTGCAGCCACCTGTCAGCCCCGCCAGGGCTCGCTGGCGTTGGTGGGCTGCAGCTTGGCGCAGCAGCTCGGGCTCACGCCCGGCAGCGCGAGCGTGACGGTGCTCGACCTGAAGAGCGATCGCGAGCTGCCGGCAGCCGACGCGCTGCGCGAACGTGTCAAGACCGCGGTCGCGACGGCGCTCGGCGCTCAAGCACCGGCCGCCAAGGGCGAGCTTCGCAAACTGCGCGTCGAGCTCAGCATCGAAAAGAAGGGCGGCGTCTTGCGCGTGACCGCCGACGTGCGGCGCGCGACCGGGCTGTGGCAGCGCATCCGCCACGCCAAGCCGAGCGCTGAGCGCCACGGCTTCGTCGAAGCGCCGCTCGACGCCGAGCTGCGCGCGTTGATTCCACCGCCACCGCTAGTGGTGACGGAGGTGTTGAAGCTGAAGGCGCCCGAGCGCGGCATCGTCGCGTTGGCGTGCGGCCCGCTCGCCGACGATGGCGGGCAGGAGCTGGCGCTGGTGTCACGCGGCAGCGTGCGCGTCGGGCGGATCGCCGGGCGCGTGTTCGTGGAACGAAAGCGTGCGACGTGGTCGGCGCTGTCGGCGGTCGCGGCGGCTCCGCTGCGCGAGCCAATCGCCAGCGCGGAAATTACGCCGGAAGGCACGCTACGCGTTGGCCTGACCGATCGCCGCGACGGGCTGCGGCTGTCGCGCGAGCTAGAAGTGCTGGAGCGCTACAGCGGGCTTTTGCCGGTTCCGGGCGGCAAGTGCGCGGCCCGCAGCGCGTTGGGTGTGCTGGCGCGTTTGGACGCTTGCGTGGGGTTGCCAGGCGCGAGCCGCACCCAGCCGACGACGCTCGACACGGTGGCGGGCATGCCGACCGCGCAGCTCGCCCGCGACGCCAATGGCAGGCTCAGTGGCATCGGCCGGGAGCTCGTGCAAAGCCCGCCGCGCGTGGGCGCTCAACTGGCCGTCGGTGACGCCGACAGCGACGGCAATCCGGAGCTTGCGTATTCAGCCGACACGCTCGAAGCCGCGAAGGACCGGCTGACGCTCGTCTCCCTGCAGGGTAACAAGCTCACACCACGCTTCGAGCTGCTTGCGCCCGGTATCACCGCCGTCGCGATCTGCGGCAACCGCGAGGGTCCCGGGATGGCGCCGATCGTCGTCGCTGTGGGCGACGAGCTGTGGCTGATCCGATGACGCGCGCCACCAGTCTCTCGAGGCGCGGGTTTCTCGCCGGGGCCACTGCGAGCTCGGTCGCCAGCGCGATGGGTCGCACCGCGTACGGCGGACGACTGCGACTGGCGGTACCTTGGCCGATCGTGAGTCTGGAGCCGGCTTCGTTGTCGGACGGCTTCAGCGCGTTGTTCGCGAGCGCTGCGTTCGAGCCACTTTACGGCGTCGACGGCGCCGGCAACCCCTACCCGGCGTTGGCTGACGCGCTGCCGACCAAGCTCGAAGGCGGCTGCCGTCTCACGCTGCGCCCAGGCCTTGAAACGGCGGCCGGACGCAGCCTGAGCGGCGCCGATGTCGTGGCCACCATCGCGCGCGCGCGCAGCCGCGGCGGCGGCGGCCTGCTCGGCGAGCTGGAGACGCCGCGCGTCGACGCCAAAGATCCGCTGAGCGTCGTGTTCGCACGTGGCACGCCCGACGTCGTCGCGCGAGCGCTCGCCAACCCGCTACTGGCGCTCGTACCGCGCAACTTTTCGCCGCTGGCCCCCGATGGCTGCGGCGCGTTCAAGGTCGAGTTGTCGCGCGGGCGCGCGCTATTGACGCGCAACGCCAACGCCGCACGCGGGCCCTCGTTCCTGGATGCGATCGAGATCACGTCGGTCAACGACTTGGCCGAGCTGCTGCGCGGCTTCGAAGCCAACCAGACGGACATCGGCTGGTTTGGCACGGGGCTGTATCGCGCAGTGAAGGACGCGGTCGCGTTCGAGACGCCGCGTTACGCGTTCGCCGTCTTGATGGCCGGCAAAGCCGTCGGCGCTTGGGGCGCGCCCGGGACGCTGCAGGGGTTGCTCGACGCCGTGCCGGCGCAACAGCTGTCGCACCTGGGCGTACGCGCTTTGCCAACGCAGCCGAGCGGCTCCGCGGCTTGGGGCGG
The DNA here is from genome assembly GCA_038252755.1 of Polyangiales bacterium. Classification (GTDB taxonomy): domain Bacteria; phylum Myxococcota_A; class Polyangia; order Polyangiales; family Polyangiaceae; genus PMG-095. The sequence goes on from JBBSAB010000014.1 coordinate 62,558, forward strand.
ACCGTCGACGACGATCGCGGTCTTGGCCAATGCTCCGCAGCTGTTGGCGATCGCACGCGCGTTGGCCGGCACGCTGTCGACGCCTGGTCACGAGCTCACGGTCGTCGAGAAAACGCCGGAAGAGCTGCTCGGCCTGCAAACCAGCCGCCAATTCGGCCTGCTGCTCGACGCCGTGCGCGCCCCGACCGCCGCCGCGCGCGACGTCGAGATGGCGCTCCGCACTGCCGCCAGCCCCGAAGCCGCGAAACGCGCACCGCGCACCGCGCTGCAAAGTCCGCGCGAGCTCGGCCGGCAACTGCCGCTCGGCGTGATCGGCGAGCTTACGATCTGGGGCGCCCGGCGAGCGCCCTTGATCGGCGTGGAAGCGTGGCAGCTCGGTGCGATCTCGATGCGGCTGCCAGCCTAGCCAGCTACTCGACGTGAAACGCTTCGCACCCTAAGCCGCTCTTCAGGTCGTAAATGTAGTCGCCGACGTCGGTGTGGGTGCGCTCGCATTCTTCACCGGGGTTGCCGAGCGGGCTCCATTCGTGATTTTCGGCGCGCAAGATGACGTGCAAAAAGTGGCCATTCAGCCCAACTTCCGCGCTGGACAGCGTCGAGCTCTGTTCACCGGGGCACATGCCGCCGCCGATCAAGCCGGCATCGAATACTACGGCTTGATCGCCGCGAGGCACGATCACGAAGGTGTGATCGGTGTAGTAGTCGTGGTCGGTGCTGATCACCCAGTAGTCGCCCTTGCAGTTCGATTTTTGGTTGGGCGGCATGCCAACGATGCCGCTGGTTTGTAGACACAAGCCGTCGCGCGCCTGTTCGGCGGTCGTCGGATCGTCAGCATCGACCCACACCGACGTCGCGGCCTTCACCGCGTCGTAGGCGCCGAGCCAATCCTTGCGGCTGAACTGCGTCGAAGGCTTTTGGCCTTCCGCACAGCTCGGCGCCGGCGCCGGCTCCACTACTGGGCGCGGCGAAGCAGCTGGAACGGGCGTCACAACGGCGGGCCGAGTGGGCTCTTGCGCCGGAGCAACGACTGGTTGAACCGCCGCGCACGCGCTCAAGAGGGGTAGCGCAACCGAGAGCAGGCGGATCCGCAGGCGATTCACGGCCGCCAGCCTATCAAGCTCCCTCCGCTACCCACAGCGCACCAACAAAGAGCCGGACAAACCGCCGCAGCTCGCACCTGAAACCACATCCGTTCGACGCGATTACTAGTGGTTCCACGCCGACTCGCGGTTGACGTCCGACGCGCGTCCAATATCCTTGTGGGTTCCGCGAGCGTCATGGGTTCACCTAGCCAAGGTCCGCCGACAGCACTGTCGTTCCCACCCGAGCGGGCGAAGCCCGTGGCGCGCCCGCACCTCGTCATCATCGCCGGCCCCGAGATGGGCAGGTCGTTCGAGCTGAGCAACGAGCCGGTCGAGCTGGGCCGCGACCCGGACTGTGGCCTCTCGTTGCAGAGTGAAGGCGTGAGCCGCAAGCACGCGCGCGTGCAGATGATCTTCGCCCTCTACTTCGTGACTGATTTGGGCTCGACCAACGGCACCTTCGTCAATGATCAGCCGGCTTCGATGGCACAGCTGAAAGACGGCGATCAAATTCGCATGGGTGACGCGGTGGTCAAGTTCGTCGCCAATCATCTGGAGCTCAAGTACTCGCAAGAGGTGCACGGCCGCGCCACCACCGACGTGCTGACCGGCACCGCCAACAAGCAGCAGTTCCAGGCCCAGCTGGAAAAGTCGATGCAGCACGCACAAAAATCCGGCGAGCCGCTGTCGCTTGCGCTGCTCGACCTCGACCATTTCAAGCACATCAACGATAGCTTCGGCCACGCAGCAGGCGACGCCGTGCTGGCGAGCGTCGCCCACGCCATCACGGCCGCGCTACCGCCCGGAACCAACCTGTACCGCGTTGGCGGCGAAGAGTTCGCGATCCTATTGCCCGCCGCCGTGCGGTCCGACGCGCTCGCCGACGCCGAACGCATCCGCGCCGCCGTCGCCGTCGAGCCAATCCACCACGACGGCACGCGCATCCCGGTCACGGTCAGCCTCGGCGTCGCCCAGCTCGGCGACGCCGAAACCCCTGGCGAGCTCTTCGAGCGCGCCGATCGCCTGCTTTACAAGTCAAAGCTCGGCGGACGCAACCGCGTCTCGTAGGGCCGGTAAAGTCGCAAGACTGCGCGGGTTAGAGCCAGGCGCCGACGGTGAGCCCGAAGGAACCGTGCGGCGCACCGGCGCACCTCCCCCGTCCGACCTCGATGTGCCACTTGGCACAGCGACCGCTTGGCCAAGCGACGCATTTTGTGGGTATTCAGCGGTTCCGTTGCTGGCACGCTGATTGCTGAGCCGCGGGAATGAATCGAATCAGGGGGCTGCGGGTCTCACTGCTGTTTTCGCTCGGCCTCGTACCATTGGCGTGCGGCGGAGACGATGACGCGGCGACGGGGGACGACGGCGGCGCTGGCGGTAGCGACGCTGGTGCTCAGACTGACGCGGGCAAGGGCGGAGGTCAGAACACTGCCGGGACAGGCGGTGCGGCCGGCACCATCAACCACGCGGGCGGCGCTGGCGCTGGCGGACACGCGACTTGTACGTCGCCACACGCCGACGCGAAGAGTGGGCTCGTCACCTGCGCCGAGGGCTACGCGCATCGCCCGCTCGCGGTTGCCTGCGCGTCTGTGGATGGCGGTAGCGGTGGCGGTGGCGGTGGCGGTGCAAAGGGGAACGAGGCGCAACCGTCGAAATGCGTCACTGACCAGGACTGCGACAACGGTTACATCTGCTTGTGCGGGGACAACGGTGGCTCATGCCGCTCCGCCAACTGCACGACCGATGCCGATTGCGGGCCGAGTCTGCTGTGCGCATCGTGGCACGACGCCTGCGGCGAAACGTTGTTCTCCTGCCAAACCGCCGACGACCAGTGCGCTGGCGACGCTGATTGCCCGAACGGCAGCTGTGAAGTGGCTGCAGACGTGTCGCGTGCGTGCATCAGCGACGACCAGTGCGGCAGACCATTCTTGATCGAAGGCGTACCGCGCGTGGCGCCCGTCATCGCCAACGCCGACTGGAACGAAATCAGTGCGTGCGCGCCGCAAGTCGAACACCTGAGCCCAGCCGAGCGCACCGTGCTTGCCGAGCATTGGACGCGACTCGGCCAAATGGAGCACGCCTCGATCGCCGCGTTCGCGCGCTTCAGTCTGCAGCTGCTAGCACTCGGCGCCCCACCCCAACTCGTGGAAGGGTGCACGACAGCGCTCGCCGACGAAACCGCGCACACTCGGCTCTGCTTCCACCTGGCCAGCTCTTACGCGGGTTGCACGCTCGGCCCTGGACCGCTCAACATCGAACACAGCCTGGAACACAGCTCGCTGCTCGAGATCGTCGATCTGGTGCTTGCAGAGGGCTGCATCGGCGAGACCCAAGCCGCACTCACCGCCGTCGAGGCTGCCGACGCCGCTCGGGACCCGGTGATTCGCGCGGCGTACGCGCGCATCGCCGTCGACGAACAAAACCACGCCGCGCTCGCCTTCCGCTTCATTCGCTGGGCCCTCGAGCAGGACCCAGCCGGCGTCAGCGACCGCATCTCGGCCGCGCTGCGCACGCTGCCCCCCGCATTCGAGGCCCGCGGCATCGTCGAGCCCTGCCTGCTGGCTCTACGCTCAGCGCAAGACCGCGCGCCCCGCTCCGCAGGACGCGCTAGAACGTCGTCATGGCAAACGCAGTCGCGGAAGACGTCGGCACCTCGAAGGGCCTGACGATTGGGCTCTGGATCGTTCAGAGCCTGCTCTTCATCGTCTTCGTGGGCACCGCGGTTTGGAAGGTCGCCACGCCGCTGCCCAAGCTGGCCGCGATGATTCCGTGGGCCGGGCAAGTGTCGCCCGCCTTTCTCTATTTCACGGCTGCCGCCGACCTCGCCGGCGGTCTCGGGGTGTTGCTTCCGTCAGCGACGCGGATCAAGCCGAGCTTGGTCGTGGCGGCTGCGCTGGGCTGCGTTGCCCTCCAAGCCTCGGCAATCTTGTTCGACTTCTCGCGCGGCGAAGCGGCGAATACGCCGTTCAACTTCCTGCTCGTTGCGCTTTCACTCTTCGTCGCGTGGGGACGTCGCAACGCCTAGTCGCCATGAATGTCCGGTTCGCTCACTACGTGCTGCTGCTGTCGGCGCCCATTCTTGGGTGTGCGAGCGCGCCGCTCGGCACGCCTGCGGCCTCGGACAGGATGGTCATGAGCCTCGAGGTCAACGTCGACCCTGCTGGCCCTGTCGGCAGCGAGGCCTACGAATGCCACCTGCTGGATGCCAGCGCGTTGAAAGGTGTAGCAGTGCATGCGCTGCGCTGGCGGCCACCATCGGGCGTCGTGCTGATCCACCACGCGATGATGTTTGCGACGGCCGCCACGGGCACGCCGGGTCTGGTGCCTTGTGAGCCGGTCCCGGCGCCGGTTATTGCGCTGCCTCTGTATGCGCCGGGCGGCGAAACCACGACCCTTGCTGATGGCGTCTCGATCGTCGTGCCGATGAATGCTGAACGGCTCTACCTCGAGCTGCACCTGGTCCGCACTGGCATCGGCAGCGCCAGCGCGTCGGTCGAGTTCCTCGAGAGCGTGAGCCCGCCCGAGCACCTCGCCGGCTGGGTCGACGACTACGCGCCCGTGCCCGACATCGCGCCGTTCTCCACGGCCACGGCGACCGCACGCTGTGGCTTCGGAGCTGCGGTACACGTGGTCGGCGCGTGGCCGCACATGCATCGGCTAGGCTCACACTTCTCGAGCACGATCGTCCGCGCGAACGGCGACCGCGAAGCGCTGCTCGACGTCCCGACTTGGCAGTTCCAACACCAGCCGCTCTATCCGCTCGAAGCCGCCTTGGGAGAAGGCGACGCGATCGAAACCGCGTGCAGCTGGCACAACACCACCGACGCGACGGTGAAAGCAGGTTCCTTCTCGACCGACGAGATGTGCAATCAGGGGCTGGTCGTCTGGCCCATAACGTCCGCGACCTGTGTTCGCTGAGACGAGCCTTCCACGAACACGACCAGCAGGCACAGCATTGCCCAACCGATGACGTCAGGGTGTCCCATCCATTCGATGCCGACGTGAAAGGCCACGGCGAGCGCGAGACCGATGACGCGCGTGCGCGAGAACAGCAGCAGCGGCGCTAGCGACAGCTCGGCCAACGCGATCGCCGGGCCGATGATGGCGCAGCGTTGTGGGGTGCCTAAAAGCAGATCAGCGAGCGGGCCGCGGAGGCGCCCTTCCTCGTGGAACAAGGCGAGGGTGCGACCATCGAGCCAGTCGTGTCGCAGCTTGGCGACCGCGGCCCAAACGTAAATCGACACCACGAATGCGCGCAGTAGCCAGATGCTGGAGGTGGGCGACCTGGGCGCCACCGGGCGGACTGTCAACGTAGTCGAAGAGTCCGTGAGGCCGAGCAGCAACGTTGCCTGTAGCAGCAAGCTTTGCGTCGAAGTGAAGCCGAACGGAGACTGAACGACGACCAGGCATCCCGACACGAATACGGCGACTGCCGCGAGACGCGCGCGAATGCCGAGCATGAAAGCAACCAGGGCGAGCGTGCGAGTCACGCACAAGGCCTGGATCGTCAGAAGCGACAGACCGAGGCCGAACGCCGTCGAGCCCGCGTGCGGCCAGCCGAGCAGCGGATACGCGTCGGCACCCAGCGCCGGTTCGAAGAGCCCACACAACGCCGTGCTTCGGAACAGAAAGAGCGCGCCGATGCCGACCCGCGCCCAGGCGAGCGGAAGTAGCCGTGCGGAGCCGACCGCGCGCGGCAGCTCAGGGACAGGAGACGCGGGCACGGGTCACTTGGAGGGGTGCATCGAGGTTGGGGCTTCGCTCGAGCGTGAGCTCGACCGATGCGTAGCGGCCGGTCGCGCAGCCGAGTCGGGCCAACGCCGGCAGCCGCGCTTGGAAGGCGGAACCGACCGGCCAGCTGCGAAAGCGCTCGGCGCCTTGCAGGTACGCGCGAAGTGCAGGCTCGACGCCGCTAGACAGCTCGACGGGATTCAGCAGATGAACGTGGCCGGTTCGATCCGTCGCGAGCAAGCGCAAGCGAAAGGAGTCGCTCGTCGAGAACATCCTCCAGGCCAGGCCCCCCTCGCCGCGCGCGTAGGAGTAAGCGGGCAGAAGCAGACACGCCACCAGCCCTGCCACGACGTGACCCACGTTGGCCCGCCACAGACGCTGAATCAGGGCGCCGTCCCGGCAGCCCCGTCAGCGGCGCAGACGCCAGCGGCGCAACTCGTGCCGCATTGGGTGAGATCGATCTGCCAGACGCATGCCCCAGCCGTACACGCCGGATTGACGTACGACACGAGGGCGTCGTTGGCCAGGTTCCCTGGAGCTTGGGAGCGAAAACAACTTGGTGGCGGCAGAGAACAGTCAGAGGCTTTGGCGCAGGCGGCCGCAGGCGGCGTGGGCGGCTGCATCGGATCTGCCGACGGCATCCCTATCTGGGGTCCGCTCGTCTGCATCGAATGAGTGGCGCACTCTCCCGATCCGCAACCGACAGCGCCGAAGTCCTTGGTGGAGCAGATGTTGAGCAGCTGCTTCCAATGGCACTGGCCCTCATCGCAGCTCGGATCGCTGAAGCTCAACAGCTCGCGCCCAGCACAAACCGACGGAGGCAAGCCACAATCGAGCGGAATTTCACACGTCTTCGTTGGCGTCACCGTCCGCGCGTAGCAACTGCCCTTGACGCACGTGGCGTTGTCGCCGCAGATGCTTTGCCGAGTCGCCACGCTTCCAGTGCAGCTGGTTTGATCGCAGTAGTACGCGTGAACGATGCTATTGCCCGCGCAGGTGTCGGCGGGACCACAACCAACGACCAAAGCGGCGGCACGTTCGCAGTCCGCCGCGGAAGCAACCCCGCCCGTTCCCGCTACACCGCCGGTGCCGGCCATGCCGCTAGTCCCCGGCTTGCCGCCCGTCCCTGCCATGCCGCCGCCGCCGCCCGACGCGCCAGCAGTACCCGCGTTGGGGAAGCCAGCTGTATTCGGAACCACACCCTCACTGTTCGCCTGGCACCCGCCAATGCGCAGCGCGAACAACAACGCGCCCGTCAACGCAACCACGCGAGTTCGCCGATTCAAGGCGCCGGCCCCCCGGCCCCGGCCGGAGCGCACGCTCCCGCGGTGCAACTCGCGCTGCACTCAGTGAGATCAAGCTGCCAGACGCACGCCCCGGCCAGGCACGCCGGGTTGACATAGGAAACGCCAAAGTCGCTTGGCAGGAATCCCGAAATCAGAGGGCGAAAGCAGATCGGGGGCGGCTGAGGACAGTCGACCGCTTTGGTGCACGCTTGCGCCGGCGGCATAGGCGGCTGCATCGGGTCAACTGAGGGCATGCCAATCAGTCCTCCGCTGGTCTGCATCGCCACGACGTTGCAACGCCCCTCCGTGCAACCGACGTTGCCGCGGCCCTCGACGGCGCAGATATTCAAGAGCTGCTTCCAGTGGCACTCGCCCTCGTCGCAGGTGGGATCACTGAAGCTCATCAGCTCAGGACCCGCACAAACCGATTGCGGCAAGCTGCAATCGACCGCACTGGTGCAACCAAGCTTCGGCGTCAGGTTTCGCGTGAAGCACTTGTTACCGACGCACGTGGCGCTGGCGCCGCAAGCAGTAGCTTGGTGAACCGCCGAAGGTCCAATGCAACTGGTCTGATCACAGTAGTACGCACGAACGACGCTATTGCCAACGCAGCTGATGGGAGGACCACAACCAATAGGCAAACCGTTAGGACCGAACATCAACCCAGGAACGGCATTGCAAGCCCCCAGAGCTCCGCCCGTCCCCGCCATGCCGCCTGCCCCCGCCATGCCGGCGGTCGCCACGCCAGCGCCACCTGCAATGCCCGGCACGCCAGCCGCACCCGCGAAAGCGCCAGGCGTATCAGGAGCCGTGCCCTCGCCACTCGTCTGGCAGCCCCCAATCCGCAGCGCGAACAGCAGCACCCCCGCCAACGCGACCACGCGCGTTCGTCGACTGCCTTCCGCTCCCAGAGTCATTGCGACTTAGATCGTAGCACTGAGCGCCTCGCAGGAAACCTCTCCAGCGGGATCGTGCAGTCTAAACCGGCCTCCGGCGAGACTCGTGGGCCGCCTGATGAGTTCATAGTGAGTTCAGATGAGCTCATCCGGTTCAGGCAGCGCAGCCGGCCCCGGCCTGGACCGCGGCGAGCACCCTGCCATCATCCAAAAGCCGAGCTCCAACCCACGTGGGTCATACTCGCGTCTCCCGATCGGCCAACGGCCGCTCACCTAAATCGCGCCGAAGGTGCGTTCACCCAATCGGGCTAACGGCCCATCCACGAAACCGCCCGAGCGAACCTCGGCGTTCACGATCACGCGCACCTTCAGGAAGCCGCCAAACGGCACCTGGCTCCGCCACAAAAGCTTCTGCAATTCAGGCTGCGTCTCGGCAGCCCCCGCTTCCTGGCTACGGCAGCTTTTTCGGTTCCGGAATGCTTCCGCCGCCGCGGATGTAGCCGATGACCGTCTTGGTCAAATTGTCGTCGGCCTTCACGCATTTCAAAGAGACGTCGCCGCTGGTGGCGCCTTTGCACTCACTGCGCCGGCTTTGCCAGGCCTTGTTGATCTTGTCGTCTTTGCGCAGGGCTTCTTGCGTGTCGTCGTCGAGGTAGCGAAAATCGATCGCCGGGTATTTGGGCGCGGGGGCTTTCGACATCGTCACTTCTTCACTCTGCAGGGTGACGCAGGAGCCGTCCCAGCGCAGGGCGTCGTAGCTGCCACCGGCGCCGCTGACCTGCATGCCGCCAGCGTCGGCGACGCGCGCGTACAGGATCAAGACTTCTTCATCGAACTCGACCCAGCCGCTGTCGGAAGCGCCGCCGGAGGCGTTCCAAGCTTGCGTGCGGCGCGTCAGGTAGCCGCGAGTCCAAGCCGGATTCGAGAACAGGAATAGGCCGAGCGACGGGAACTTGCCGTTGCACAGGCGCTTGACGAACTTCGGATCCGGCGAGCAAGTGTGGCCCGATTTGAAACATTTCGTGGGCACGCCGTCGCCGCCGCCGGCTTCCGCAGCGGGCTCGGCCTTGCTATCCGCGGCCGGCGCGGCGTCGGCGGCTGGAGCGCCTTCGGCCTTGGTTTCGGCGACTGGGGCTTGCGCCGGCTTGGAGCCCCCGCAGGCAGCTCCGAGCACGAGTGAGATCAGGAGTCCGAACGTTCCGGCAACGAGACGCATCGGGTCGTCATATCAGGAAACATAGTCGGCGATCAAAATGCGCCACGCGCGCCCCGCAAGCGTCGGCCCCACGGCTTGTGATAGAGCGTCGAGCCGGAGACGCCGATGCTGGACCTGAAGCAGATTCGTGAGAACCCCGACCAAGTGCGCCGCGCGATCGCCGAAAAGCGCGTGAGCCTCGACCTCGATGCGCTGTTGGCGGCCGACCAACGGGCGCTCGCGCTGTCGCGCACGCTGCAAGAGCTGCAGGAGAAGCGCAACGGCAACGCCAAGCTGCTCCCGAAAGCGACGGCGACCCAGCGCCCCGAGTTGATCGCCGAAGGCCGGCGCATCGGCGACGAGATCGCGGGGTTGAAGCCGGCGATCGACGCGGGCGACGCCGCGCTGCGCGACTTCTTGCTGATGGTGCCGAACATTCCGGCCGAGAGTGCGCCGCGCGGCGTTTCGGAAGCCGACAACGTGGTCATCAAGACCGTGGGCGAGCCGACGCGGTTCGATTTCGCACCGCTCGATCACGTCGCCCTGCTCGACAAGAATAACTGGGCGGAGTTGGCGCGCGTCGCCAAGGTCGCGGGCTCGCGTTCCTATGCCCTGAAGGGCGATGGCGTTTTGCTGGAGCAGAGCTTGCTGCGCTTCGCGCTCGATCGCTTGGTGGAGCACGGCTTCACGCTGATGAGCGTGCCGGCGTTCGCGAGCGAAGCCGCGTTCGTCGGGACCGGGCACTTTCCGGCGGCGCGCGATCAGGTTTACCGCATCGAGCTGGACGACAAGTACCTGACCGGCACTTCGGAGGTGACGTTGAACGCGCTGCACAGCGGCGAAATCTTGTCGGAGGCGGACTTACCGCTGCGCTACGCCGGCATTTCGACGTGCTTTCGCCGTGAAGCGGGCAGCGCCGGCAAGGACGTGCGCGGGCTGATTCGCGTGCACCAGTTCAACAAAGTCGAGCAGTACGTGATGTGCAAAAACGATCCGGAAGAGTCCGAACGTTGGCACAAGACCTTGCTCGAGATTTCCGAGGGCATTCTCGTCGACTTGGAGATCCCGTACCGCGTCGTCGAGTGCTGCACCGGCGACATGGGGCTCGGCAAATACAAGATGTTCGACGTCGAGTCATGGGTGCCGAGCGAGCAGCTGTACCGCGAGACGCACAGCTGCTCCAACCTGCAAGACTGGCAGGCGCGTCGCAGCGATCTGCGTTACCGCGATGCTCAGCGCAAGGTGCGCTATTGCCATACCTTGAACAACACCGCGCTCGCCACGCCGCGCTTCTTGGTTCCGTTGTTGGAGAATCACCAGCAGAGTAACGGCAGCGTGCGCTTGCCTGAGAAGCTCCGCCCTTACCTGGGCGGGCGCGGGGTTCTCGGCGGGTAGGCGGATCGCCAACAAAAGCAGCGCAAAATGCGGCACAGGCGGAATCGGCTCGTGCCGCGTCACACCCGCGAAGCGAAGCACCTATGTACGAAATCGGCGGATCGGTGATAGCTTCGCCAGTCGCATTGGTGGGCTCACGGGCCTTCCACGCGGGCTTTTCAACGAAGTGAACTTGGGTTGACCCGGTGCGCAGACGCCGCTGGGCTACTGGGACAAAGCAACATGCTCAAACAAACGAAGTGGCTGACGCTGGGATTCGCTTTCGTGGCTGTGGTGGCTTGCTCGAGCTCGAGCAACAACGGCGCCCCCGGCGCAGGCGGCGACGGCGCTAGCGCAGGTGGTGAGTCGAGCGCCAACAACGCTACCGGCACGGTCAAAGACTACTGCACCGAGTCGTGCACGAAATCCCACGGCTGCGACAAGACCGTCGACGTGCAAACGTGCAGCAACACCTGCAAGAACGATTTTGCGGCCGTCGGTCCCAAGCTGCGTGATGACTTCTTGGGCAGCATCACTGGTTGCTTCGGCAGCCAAGACTGTGTCGCCGTGTTGGATAACGAGGCGCTCGGCAAATGCACGGACGAAGCCGTGGCTGAGCTGGCACCGTCGAAAGAGGGCACGAGCTTTTGCACCGACTACGAAGACGCAGCCACCAAGTGCGACAACAGCACCTTCGACAAAGCCGATTGCTACGACCAGGCCAAGACTTTCAACGACGACGCGCTGAAAGAAGCCGAAGCTTGCCTGACCAAGGCTTGCTCAGACATCGATGACTGCGTGACAGCCACGCTCGGCGCGATCAAGGACATCGGCAGCGGCACCACCGATCCGGGCAATGGCACCGGCGGCACGGGCAACGGAACCGCTGGCAACAGCGGCACGGCTGGTACGTCGTCACCTGCCGGCGGCACCAGCGGCAGCGGAACCTTCACGGGCGCGTGCACGGCCGGAGATCCCACGCAGTGCGCGACTGGCACCAGCATCAACGCCTGCGTCAACGGCAAGTACACCGTCGTCACTTGCAAGAACTACCTGGGCGAGCTCGGTTTCGATGGCAATGCGTGTGCGGCCAACAAGTGCACGGTCGGTGATCCCAATGACGCCGATTGCATTGCGGGCGTCACGGCGGTGTGCACGTGTAACCCGTGTTCCACCAACGACCAGCTGGACTACTACCTGGCGTGCCACCTCGATGATCCGGCCGGTACGAACGACGCTTTCATGTGCGCTGTAGCAGCAGCCGATTGCAACGCCGTGAACGCCTGCTCTCCGTAATGAGCGAGCGGCCGGCACAACAGCTCCTGGCATCGACGCCAGGAGCTGGCTCACGCCTTCTTGGCGCAGAGCCGTTCGTAAAGCCGCGCGGTTTGGCGAGCGATGGTGGACCACGCAAAGTGGTCCTCCACGCGCTTCCGGCCAGCAGCGCCCATCTTGCGGGCGAGCTTTTCGTCCGCGCACAGCTCGTTCACGCGCGTGGCGAAGGCGCGCGCGAACCCTTCGCGATCTTTGGGCGCGCCCATCGGGGTGCCGTCGGGCTCGAAGCTGACTAGGTAGCCGGTTTTGCCGTCTTCGACGACCTCCGGAATGCCGCCGACGGCCGAGGCGACGACCGGTGCACCGCACGCCATCGCCTCGAGATTGACGATGCCGAACGGCTCGTAAATTGACGGGCAGACGAAGACGCGCGCGTGGGACAGCACCTGGATCAACTCCGGGCGCGGCATCATCTTTTGGATCCAGAGTAGCCCGCCGCGCTCGGCCTCGATGGTCGCCACCAGCGCCTCGACCTCACGCTTCAGGTCAGCCGTGTCGGGCTCGCCCGCGCACAGTACGATGCGCACGTTCTTGTCGATGTACCGCGCCGCCTCCAGCAAATGCACGATGCCTTTTTGGCGCGTGACACGACCGACGAACACCGCGTACGGCTGACCCGGATCGATGCCGAGCCGATCGAGCACCTTGGTACCTTCATCGCGCCGGTACTCTTCGAGATCGATACCGTTGTAGATGGTGTGCACGCGCGTTGGATCGACGCTGGGGTACGCCTTCAGGATGTCGCGCTTCATGCCGCTGGAGACGGCGATCACGGCGTCGGCGGCCTCAATCGACGTGCGCTCGCTGAAGCTGGAGATGGCGTAGCCGCCGCCGAGCTGCTCGGCTTTCCAGGGCCGCAGCGGCTCTAAGCTGTGCGAGGTCATCACGTGCGGAATGCCGTACATCAGCTTGGCCAGGTGCCCGGCGAAGTTGGCGTACCAGGTGTGGGTGTGAACCAGCTCGGAACCGGCGACGTCCTTGGCCATCGCCAAATCGATCGACAACGTGCGCAGCGCCGCCAGCTCCGGCGCGCTGCCGTCGAGCGCGCTCCACGACTGGTAGCTCCCATGCACCTCGGAGGCTTTGCGATCAGCTCCGAAGCAGTACACGCCGAGGTCAACCTGGCGCGACAGCTCGCGCGCTAGGTATTCCACGTGCACGCCTGCGCCGCCGTAGATTTCCGGCGGGTACTCACGCGAGAGGAGTGCGACCTTCACCGGTTCAGCTGACCTTCGGCGGCGGAATCACGTCGCCCTTGCCGACGACGACGACGCCGTTCTCGCTGACCGTGAAGCCGCGCGCGCGATCTTCTTCGACGTTGACGCCAATGCGCGCGCCGGGCGGAATGACGACGTTCTTGTCGAGGATCGCGCGGCGCACGATGGCGTGACGGCCGATATTGACGCCGTTCATCAGCACCGAATCTTCGACCTCGGCGTACGAGTGGACGTTGACGCCGGACGACAAGATCGAGCGGCGCACGCTACCGCCCGACACGATCGCACCCGCGCTGACCATCGAATCGAAGGCAGCGCCACGCCGACCCTCCTGATCGAACACGAACTTGGCCGGCGGCAGCGAGCCCAAGTTCGTGTGGATCGGCCACTGATCGTTGTACAGGTTGAACACCGGATGCACGCTGATCAGGTCCATTTGCGCGTCGTAGTAGCTGTCGAGCGTACCGACGTCACGCCAGTAGCCGGCGTCGCGCTCGGTCGCGCCCGGCACGTGGTTCTTGGCGAAGTCGTACACCGCGGCCTGACCGGCATCGACGAGACCGGTGATGATGTTGCCGCCCATGTCGTGGGCGCTGTCTTTGTTCTCGGCGTCGGCGCGCACCGCGTCGACCAGCGTCTTCGTGGTGAAGACGTAGTTGCCCATCGAGGCGTAAACCTGGTTCGGGTTGTCGGGCAACCCCACGGCGTTGTTCGGCTTTTCTACGAACTTGGCGATCCGGCCATTGCTGCCCGGGACGATCACCCCGAAACGCGAAGCTTCGTCCTTGGGTACGCGAATTGCCGCCACCGTCACGCCGCAGCCGGACTCCATGTGGGCGTCGACCATCTGCTCCGGATCCATCCGATAGATGTGGTCGGCACCGAACACGCAAATGTAGTCGGGCGCTTCGTCGCCGATCAGATTTAGGTTTTGGTAGATGGCGTCGGCCGAGCCTTCGAACCAACGCGGTCCGAGCCGCATCTGCGCGGGGACGGTCATCACGTAGTTGTTGAAGATTGGCGACATACGCCAGGTCTGCACGATGTGCCGGTCGAGCGAGTGGCTCTTGTACTGGGTCAGCACGGCGATGCGGCGGTAGCGACCGTTGACCAGGTTGCTGAGCGCGAAGTCGATCAGCCGGTAGTTGGCGCCGAACGGTACGGCAGGCTTCGCGCGATCACGCGTCAGCGGCCAAAGCCGCTTTCCTTCACCACCCGCGAGCACCACTCCTAAGATATGCGGACGTTTAGCCATGCGAAAGTCGTGAGCGTGCCCGACCTCGGCTGCCCAGGGAAGCTAGAAATCAGGGTTACGGGAACGCCAGCTCGCCGAAGGCGTTTCGCCGCTCATTGTCGGCCAGGCCTAGTTGCCCAGCCGCGTTTTCGCCTGTGCAGAGGACGCGGTCGTCTGTCGTCACCGCGCAGCTGGACAACCGCCCCGCCGCAACGCTGCGCGTCGACCCCGGTCGGAGGCTAGGACCAAGCTCAACCAGCGCTGGACTCAGCCGATGGTCGTTGTCGGTAGTTCCGAGCTGGCCTTCGACGTTCCGCCCCCAGCAATACAGATTGTTGTCGAAGTCGACACCGCAGCCGTGAAACGTGTCGATCGAGATTTGGGTCCAGACGCGGCCGGCTGCCACTTCGGTTGGGACGAGGCGCTGGACGATGTCGCCGAGCCCGAGGTTCCCAAACGAGTTCTCGCCCCAGCAGAACAGGTCGCCGCCGAGGCGGATGCCGCAGCTGGAGTCTTGGCCTGAGACGACGCTGAGCCAGTCCTCGTCGATGCCAATTTGAGTCGCGGCGCGACGCTGCTGATCGTTCGTTTGGCCGAGCCCGAGGTTCGCGGCGGTGTTGCGGCCCCAGCCGAACAGCAAGCCCGCGCCGCGGATGGCACAAGTGTGGCCATCGCCGGTGCCGCTGAGCGACCAGTCGCTCTGGTCACCCGAGCGGATCGGCGACAGTTGATCGACGCCCGGGTGGGTGTCGTTGAGCCCGATGTTGCCTTCCCAGTTGCGGCCCCAACAGTACAGTCCGCCATTCGTGAGCACGGCGCAGGCGGTGTTCGCCTCGGAGCTGAGCTGCACGGCTTTGGCCGGCAGCGGCACGGGCAGTGGAACGCTGGAGCCTTGGGTAATGCCCTGACCTAGCTGACCGACGGTGTTGGCCCCGAAGCACCACACGCTGCCGTTCTGCTTGAGCGCGCAGGTGTGAGCGACACCGGTTGCCACCGTGATCCAGTCGGCGTCGAAACCGACGCGCGTTGGTTGGTTGCGATCGACCGTGTCGCCGACGCCCAAGCGACCGTCGACGTTGGCGCCCCAGCAGTACAGGATGCCGAAACGCGCCGCGCAGCTGTGCGCGTCGCCGGAATCGATGAAAATGCCGAGCGCCGGCACAGCGGGCTGGTCACCGCCGGCGCCGCTATCGCTGATCGCGCCGCTCGCACCGCCGCCGCTTGCCCCGGCATGCATGGGGACGCCACCCGCGCTCACACCGGCTTGCGCCGGCGCGCCGCTGGCTGAAAGGCCACTGCTGCCACCCGCCGCAGACAGCACCTCGGCGACCTCACGGCAGCCGAGCTGGGAGAACCACGCGAGCACGCCGACGAAAGCCCAGGCGAGCTTCTGCGTCATGGCAGCTCCAGGGCCAAGCCGGTGGACCCAAACAGCTCGAGCTTCGACACGCCGGTGACGATGCCGCCCGTGTCTGCTGCCGAGAATGACTTGAGCGGCAGGCCAGCGCCGAGCGCCGAATACGAACGCAACAGACCGGGGCGCCCAAACGCCAGCGAAAGCCCAACACGCGACGTCACGGCGAGCCCGCTCTGCGCCGTCGCGGTGGCGCCCGACGCGGCTTCGGGCTCGAAGCTGACGCGCAATAGCCGTCCGGAAACGAAGGCGCCCAGATCGAGCCCGTGCTGTTTCAGGAACGCGAGCGACACGCCAGCTTCGAGCGAGAGCGCGGTCGCGCCGATCGAGCCGTGCTCGGCTTGTTGGGAGAGCGCGCGGCGAGCGCCGACCGCGAACAGCCCGCCAGCGATGCGGCCGAGCGGAACGGCGCCGAACAGATCCGCGCCGTAATGGGTTTGGCCGCCGAGGAAGCGCTCGAACGCCAGCCGCGCGCCGAAGGCCGTGAAACGCCGAGCTTCAGGCGGCGCGGCCGATTTTTCGACGACGGCGCGCACCTCGGGCGGCGCGGCGGTTTGTGGGCTGTGAACGCCGCGCAACGCCAGCTCTGCCCAGCTGGCGCGTAGCAGCTCTTCGGCCGCCACGGCCAAAGCCAGCGCGCGACCGTCGGCCGGCAGCTTGTCGAGCAACAGATCGCGCCCGACGCGCTTTTGAGTGACCGAATCCGTGACGTCGAGGCTGAAGCGGGCCTTGGAGGCGTCGAGCTCGGCGATCGCAACATGGGCCAATGGCTGGGGCGCGGCTGCAGGCGGCGCCGCGCAGACCTCGATATTGCTGGGGGCGAGCCCGGCGCGTAGATCGGAGCGCACCGCGGCGGCCAGCGTTGCGGGCACCTTGCCGGAGACGGCGACCCACGGTTTAGCCCCCGTACACTCCGGCT
The DNA here is from genome assembly GCA_038252755.1 of Polyangiales bacterium. GTDB lineage: Bacteria > Myxococcota_A > Polyangia > Polyangiales > Polyangiaceae > PMG-095. The sequence continues at coordinate 79,241 of JBBSAB010000014.1, forward strand.
CTGGCTCGGCTCGCGCCGTACGCGCCCCGACCGTGAGCAAGAGCGGCAGACAAGTGAGGAGCGCTGGGCACCACTTCACGCGGCCGAGACTGTAACAGACTTCGGCAGGTCATGCCGTGCTCCGCCTGGGCTAGGGCGTGCCACAGCGCGTGGCCACCGCGCTCGCGTGTACACCCGACGGGTAGCTCGACAAGTAGCGGTCGCGGGCGCGGCCACAAGCCGCGAAGTTGCCTTGCGACGCGTACACCGAAACCAAACGCGCCAGCGCGTCTTCGCGGAAGCTTGGGCCGACGTTGAGCGAAAGCGCACGCTCGAGCGCCGCGATCGCGCCTGGCTGATCACCCAGGCGATCCATCCGCAAGCGACCGAGCTCGAAGGCCGAGAGGCTGGCACGAGCGTCGTTCGGGTGCAGGCGCAGCAGCTCAGCGTAAGCGCTCGCGGCGGCAGCGGCGTCACCAGCACGCCGGCTTTCCCCAGCTCTTTCAAACAGCTCGCGCGCGCTGGGTGCTTGCGGCGCCGCGGAGGCTGGCGGCGGCGCCGCACCTTTGACGTCGTCTTTTGGCGCGGGCTCGGTCGTTCGCGGCGCGACCGGCAGCGTAGCGGGCAGCGCGCTCGTTGCGTCGCTCGGCTCGGGGCTCTGAATCCAGCTTTGCCCGGCAGCGACGCGCGCCACGATGCCGGGACGACGCTTGCTCACCACCTCGACCACGCCGCGGAGCACGCTGACCTCGACGCGCGGGTTGTCGCCTGGCGTGGTCTTGACGCTGAACTTCGTGCCGACCACGCGCACTTCGACGTCGCCGGCGGTAACGGTGAACTTGCGATCTTCACGGTGCGTGACGTCGCACACGACCTCACCCCACGACAGCTTCAATGCCACGGCGGTCGGTTGGTTGCCACGCACTTGGACTTCGCTACGCGAGGCGAGCGAGACCTTCGAGCCGTCGACGAGCGTGACCGCCAGCACGTCACTGGCAGTTTCGAGCTTGGCCTCGGCCAGGACCGCCCGCTCGGGGGGGGTAGGGGTCGGCGAAAGCTGGGATTTGGCGACAACAATGCCACCCGCCGCGACGCCGGACAGCGCGGTACACACGACGAGCCAGCGCCAGACGCGGCCGGGCCGCGTCTCGAGCCGCGCGGAGACGTTGCCCCACAGACGATTGACGCGCGCCTCGGAGACGTCGGGTTGAACGAAGCTGCTCGGATCCGTCATGCGTTACGCGCCCGTTCGAGGCGCTCCTCCGCTGCATTCAGCCGACGTTTGACGGTCGAGATACTGAGCTGCATCTGCTCGGCGATCTCGGGAATCTCCAGGCGTTCCACGCGCCGCAGCACCAGCGCGATGCGCTCTTCGACGGGCAGCTTCTCGAGCAGGGCGTAGACCGCGTGTAGCTCGGCGGCAACGTCGGGCGGCGCCGTGCGCGACACGACTTCGTCCACGTCGATCGGCTGGTTGCTGCGCAGGCCCAAGCGAACTTGCAGCTTGCGGCGACGCAGACGTTTGCCCGCCGTGCGCACGACGATCGACGACAGCCAGGCTTGGAAGGCTTGCGGATTCGTGAGGCCGTTCAGGCGTTCGAAGGCGTACAGGAAGCTGTCCTGCACCAGATCGTCGATGTCGGCGTCGTACGGCAGGATGCGGTACGCGAGCCCCAACGCCATCCGCGCGTAACGACGAAACAGGGCTTCCCTCGCCCACTCTTCGCCGGCGCGAGCCGCCTGCACCAACACCGCGTCGGTCGGCAGCTGGCGCGGTGCCGACTCCGGGGGCTGCGGTTTCGTCACAAGAGCCATCATGGGCGTCCCCCGCGCGCGGAGCGCGGTGACGAACCCTCAGAATATCCCAGCCTGCCTGGAACCGCTGGGCGATTTTGCCGGTGGCTGGGAGGAGGATTCGCGGGGACATGAGGAGACGGGGCCAGGAGCGCTTCCAGGCAGATACGTACCTCGTGACCTTCCAAGCGGTTCAACCGCTCGCGAAAGCGCCTTTAGTAGGGATTGTCCGGGGGCTTAACCGGGGCAGCGGGCTTCGGCGCCACGGGTTTTGGCGCCGCCGGGGCTGCCCCGGGTGCAACCGGAGCGGCAGGCGGCGCGGGCGCGGTTGCAACCGGAGCGGCTGGAACGGCGACCGCCGCGGGCGGCGCGACCGGAGCCGGTGGCTTGGGCGCAGCAACGACCGGCTTTTCCACCCTGGGCTTTTCGGGCGCCGGCACGACCGGAGCAACGACGACGGGTTTGGTCGGCGGCGTGACGGAAACGATCGGCGCGGGAGCCTCGGCGGGCGGCGCCGCAGGAGCCGGCGCGGGCGCCGAAACGGCGGGAGCTGCAGCGGCGGAGGGAGAAGGAGAGACGCCCGGCTCGGGCCGAGGGGCTGCAGAGGCAGCAGCCGGGAGCTCGGGAGCGGGTTTAGTTTCGGTCAGCGCTTCCTCGCGCTGACGGCTGAGCAGGTAGACGCCGAGCAGGATCACCAGCGCGCCGCCGATCACCTTCACCAGCGTCGGAATACCCGCTGGCTTGGCGACGCGGGCGGGCGGTGCATCGCTCGACCGATCTTCACCGTCACGCTGGCTGCCGGGCTGCGGCGTCGAAGCGCGCGCGCGCGACTCGCGGCGCGCGGGCAGACCGTGCTCGCGAGCCCGCTCTGCCCGTTTGCGTCCGGCCCTGCGCTCGTTGCGCGAGCTCTTCGAACCGGATTTCTTGGGCATGCCGTTCAGTCTTTGAGCGCTTCAGCGCCGCCGATGATTTCCATCAGCTCGGTGGTGATCGCCGCCTGCCGTGCACGGTTGTACACGAGCGTGAGGTCAGCGATGACCTCCGACGCATTCTTGGTCGCCGAGTCCATCGCGGTCATACGGGCACCGAGCTCGGAAGCCACCGACTCGTAGAGCGCGCGCAACAGGGAAATCTCCACGTACATCGGCACCAGCCGTTCGAGCAGCGCTTCTTTGCTCGGCTCGAACAAGAACTCGTCCTGGTTAACGAGCGGCGCGGCCTCTTCGCCCTTGGCCAACACCGGCGCTTTGACGGGCGCGAGCGGGAACAGCGGCTCAACCGTGACCTTCTGGGTCATGGCGCTCTTGAACTCGTTGTAAACGACCTGGACCGAGTCGACCTCGCCGCGCAAAAACGGAGCCAACACCTTGCGTGCGACCACCTTCGACGTCTCGGGTCCGAGCTTCTCCCATACGCCAGAGAAGACGTGAAACAACGGGATCTTGCGGCGTTGGTAGAAGTCGCGGCCCTTACGACCGATCACCGCCAACTTTACCGTTTGACCCTGCGCTTCGCGCTCGCGGCGCTCGCGCTCGGCAGCACGCAAGATGTTCGTATTGAAAGCGCCGCATTGACCGCGGTCGCTGGTGATCACCAAGAGCAGCACGCTCTTGACCGGGCGCCGCGCGAGCAGCGGATGCTCGGACTCGATACCCGACTCTTCCGCCTCGGCCTCGCCCGCGGCCGTCACCTCGGCCAATACCTTGGCCGTCTCGACCGCGTACGGACGCAGCGCCACGATGCGTTGCTGAGCGCGCGTCAGGCGAGCACCCGCGACCATCTTCATGGCACGGGTGATCTTCTGCGTGCTCTTGACGCTAGTGATGCGCCGGCGAATCTGCTTGAGGTTCGCCAAGGCTCACTCTTCCTCGGACGCCACGAACTTCTTACCGAACGCCTTCAGCACCTTGTCGAGGAGCTTCTTGATGTCGTCGGTGATTTCGCGCTTCGTCTTGATCTCGGTCCACAGCTCGGGGTGCTTCTCGTCGACGTAGCGGTACAGATCGATCTCGTACTGCTTGAGCGAGTCGACCGGCAGCTTGTCGGTGTAGCCAGCGGTGCCGGCGTACACGATCACGACCTGCTTCTCGACCGGCAGCGGCACGTACTGGCCCTGCTTCAGCAGCTCGACCAAGCGCTTGCCGCGCTCGAGCTGGGCGCGCGTGGCGGCGTCCAAATCGCTGGCGAACTGGGCGAAAGCCGCCATTTCGCGGTACTGCGCCAAATCCAGGCGCAAGGTGCCGCTGACCTTCTTCATCGCCTTGATCTGCGCGCTGCCGCCGACGCGACTAACCGAGATGCCGACGTTGATCGCCGGGCGGACGCCAGAGAAGAACAAGTCGGATTCGAGGAAGATCTGACCGTCGGTGATCGAGATCACGTTGGTCGGAATGTAGGCCGACACGTCACCGGCCTGCGTCTCGATGATCGGCAGCGCCGTCAGCGAACCGCCCGAGTACGGATCCTTCTGCACTTCGAGCTCGGCGGCGTTGGGCTGCGCAGCCAACGACTTTTCAGCCGACTTCTTGGCTTCTTCGCCGATGTGCATCTGACCGTCGACGCCGCGGAAGGTGAGGCTGCCGGCCGGAACCGTCGTGCCTTTTTTGACCACGTGGTAGCGGTCGCCCATCTTGGCAGCGCGCTCGAGCAAGCGCGAGTGAACGTAGAACACGTCGCCCGGATAGGCCTCGCGACCCGGCGGGCGGCGCAACAAGAGCGACATCTGGCGGTAGGCGACGGCTTGCTTCGACAAGTCGTCGTAGATGCACAGCGCGTGACGACCGGTGTCACGGAAGTACTCGCCGATCGTGACACCAGTGTACGGCGCCAGGTATTGCAACGGCGCTGACTCGGTCGCGGTCGCGACGACGACGATCGTGTAGTCCATCGCGCCGTGCTGCTTCAGCTTCTCGACCACCTGCGCGACGGTCGAGGCCTTCTGCCCGATCGCGACGTAAACGCAGGTAACGCCCTGACCTTTTTGGTTGATGATCGCGTCGATCGCGATCGTCGTCTTGCCGGTCTGGCGGTCGCCGATGATCAGCTCGCGCTGGCCACGGCCGATCGGGATCATGGCGTCGATCGCCTTGATCCCTGTCTGCATCGACTCTTTCACCGGCTGGCGGCCGATGATGCCGGGCGCCTTCACTTCGATGCGGCGGCGGTGCGGCGTCTCGATCGCGCCCTTGCCGTCGATCGGCTGGCCGAGTGCGTTGACGATGCGACCGATCACCGCGTCCCCCACCGGCACGTCGGCGATGCGCCCGGTGCGCTTGACGACGTCGCCTTCCTTCACGCCGCTGGCCTCGCCGAGCACGGCGATGCCGACGTTGTCCTGCTCCAGATTGAGCGTCAGGCCAAACAGGTTGCCCGGGAACTCAACGAGCTCACCGGCCATCACGCCTTCGAGGCCGTAGACGCGCGCGATGCCGTCACCGGTCGACAGCACCGTGCCGGTCTCGCTGACCATCGCGGCCCGGTCGAAGTTCTGGATCTGCTTCTTGATGATCGATGAAATTTCGTCGGCGCTAAGCTGCATGGCGTGGGTCTCTGAATCTGCTGAGGTTGGGTGGGTCGGAGTCTTGTAGGCGGTGGGACGGCGCTGATTAGCTCAGGCCTGTCCTACCAGCTGGCGTTCGATTTCGGTCAGGCGGCCCCGAAGCGAGCCGTCGATGGTGTTGTCGCCGATGCGCGTCACGAAGCCCGCGATCAACGTCGGATCCTCTCGGCGCTCGAGCACGATCTTGCGGGCGGTGGCGGCTTCCAGCTCGCTGACCAGCTTTTGGTAGAAGCTGTCCGGCATCGGGCCGGCGCTGGTGACGGTAGCGCGCACGACGCCCGCTTGCTCGTCAGTGAAACGATCGAGTCGGCGCGCGATGTCGGCGATCACACGCAGCTTCTTGCGCGAGGCCAAGAGCTTGATCAGGTTCAGCCCGTTGCCCATCAAGCCGAGCCGAGCCGACACGTCGGCCAACACCGCGTCACGCTTCTCTTGCTCGATGATCGGGTTGTCGAGCACCGCGCGCAGCTCAGCGCTGCCCACATAAACCTGGGCAAACCGTCGAACTTGCTCGGTGATCGGCGCGAGTTGGCCTGTTTCGACGCCGAGCTCGAAGATGGCGCGGGCGTAGCGGTCGGCGATCGGAGCGTGGCTCATAGTCTTCCTCGCAGAGCTGCGCCGGACGATTTGACCGACGCCAGGAACTCGTCGCCCAGGCGCTGACGGTCGCTGTCGGCGAGCTTGGCGACCAACGTGGCTTCGGCGGACTTGACCGCCGCGCGAACGGTGTCGCGCATCAAGCTCTCGCGCGTCGCCTTCATCTCTTGGTCGATCAGCGTGTGCGCGTCGCGTTCCATACGTTCGCGTCGCTCTTTGGCCTCGCCCAAGATGCGGGCGCTCTCGGCTTCGCCGGCTTCTTTCATCTCGCGGCGGATGCGCGCGACCTCTTGGTCGATCTCGTCGAGTTGCCTCTGGTACTTCGCCAGGCTGGCTTCGGCCTCCGCCTTCATCTGAGCGGCGTCATTCATGCCCTTCATCATGCCGAGCTTGCGCGCCCGGAGCGCGTCGCCAATCGGCTTCTTGCCGAACTTGATCAACAGCCAGTAGAGGAGGGCGGCGTTGAGCGCCAGCGCACCAAACGGCACCGGCATGCCCTTCGGGCGCCACAGTAGGCTCGGCTCTTCGCCGTCCTTTTCGCCCAAAAAGCCGTAAGCCCAGTTGACGTCGTCAAAGGTGGGGGCGTGGTCGTGGCCGGCATGCTCGCCGTGAGCCTCGGCTTCGGCCTCGCCAGCGGGCGCGTCCTGGACGTGGCCTTCACCCTCGGCGAAAGCTGGCGCCGTAGCGCTCAGCGCGGCGCCGAGTGTGAATAGAACCAAGGCTCGAGAAAACGGCTTCATCAGTTGGCCTCCCGACCGAGCACGCGGGTCGCGATATCGCCGGCGAGGCGTTCCGACTGCTTGCCCAGCTCGAAGCGAATCGCGCTCGCCTCGGTCTCGATCCGCTTTCGGCCCTCTTCCACAATCCTAGCGGCGGCGGCGCGCGCCTCGTTCAAGATCTGGGCTTCGAGCTTGGTCGCCTCGGCGCGCAGGCGGTCGCGCTCCTCAGCGGCAGCGTGGCTGACACGTCGGAGCTCGGTCTCGTAGCGGGTGAGCAGCTCACCGGCTTGGACCTCCAGCTCGCGGGCGGTTTCGCGCGCGCCTTCGGTGCGCTCTTCGCGCAACCCGAACACCTTCAGCATCGGGTCGAACAACAAGGGCTTGAGCACCAGGATGAGGAAGACGAAAATCACGACCTGGAAGACAACGACGTTGTTGAAATCCAGCTCGATGGGGCTACCGCTCATCGCGAAAACGCGGGGAAACTCGGTCATCGGCGCGCGCGCTCGTACCACCTCGAAACCGATGTGTCTACTGCACCGAGCCAACGTGATGCAGGCTCCATGCGAGGCTATTCCGCCCTGCCTGGAGCCCGCGCTTGAGTGCCCGAGCGATTCGGCCGCGGGTCCCAGCTCGCTCCCGTTTCGAGACGTCGAACTCCCTGCGTTTCCAGGGGCATGACCAGGTCGGCGTAGCGCTGACCGGAGTGCGGGTCGCGCGCCTCGGGCACGACGTCGAGCAGCGGCACGAGCGCAAAGGCGCGCCGCACCAGCTCGGGGTGCGGCAACGTCAGACCAGGCTCAGCCAGCACTAGCCCTGGGCTGTAGAGCAGGTCGAGGTCGAGCGTCCGCGGCCCCCAGCGTCCACGCCGCTCGCGACCGTGGGCTCGCTCGATCGCCAAAAGCTCAGCCAGCAGGTCCTGAGGGAGAAGCGGCGATTCGAGCAAAACGGCTGCGTTGAGGTAGTCGGGCTGGGGTGGGCCGACCGGCGCGGCCTCGTACAGGTCCGAAACCCCCCACAGCCGGCCGTGACCTTCTAGGGCCAATACGGCGGATTTCAGTGCTAACAGCCGGTCTCCGAGGTTGGCACCCAGGCCGATCACGTAGCTGGGACGCACGTCATCCGACATCTACCCCCCGCACTACTCGTTCGAGCGCCGACTGCAAACCGATCCCGCCCCTGTGCTACACGAGCCTGATGTTGGGTCTCAACAGTGGGGAGCTGATCCTGGTTGCCCTGCTGGTGTTCGCGGTCGTTTCGGCGCGATTCTGGCCGGCCGCCGGGGCGAGGCTCGCCGAGCGGCTGTCGGGCTTGGGCCCCAAGCAACAGCTCGATCGCAGCATTCCGAAGTCTGAGCGGACGAACGACGCGGACTCGACTTAGACTGAACCTCTAAAGTGGTGCCCGATCCTCCGGCCGGAAGCGAAACGGGAAGCTCGGCGGGAAGCTCCTCAGGGAGTTCTTCCGAAGTCGGAGCCCTGATCTTCGTGAGCGACGCTTCTGCGGAAGCGGAACGCCTGATCTCGGCATTACGCACGCGCGGCTACCAGGTCGTCGACGTGCCGCTCGGACTGCTCGTCAATCGCGTCTCGGTGCAGCGGCCCGCGCTGATCTTGTGCGACGCCGACGCGCCCGGCGCCGTCGAGAGCGTCGAACGCATTCACCGCGACGTGCCCGGCGGCCACCGCGTCGATGTCGTGTTCGTGCGCGAGCGTGGCAGCCAAAGCGCCCCTGACCTCACGTCGATCATCGAGCGCGAGGGCAGCGGCTCCTTCGACCGCCCAGTCGACGATGGCGCTCTCACCCGCAAGGTTGAAGCGCTGATCGGACCACCGACCCGTCACGAGCCGCGCCCGCGGCTGGCCGCCGGTGGACGTGCGCCGATCTTGGTCGCCGCCACGCGCCGCCCATTTCGCTACGACCAGAAGCCGGGCGCGTCGCTCCTGCCAGAGCCGCCGCCGAGCCAGGCGCCGAAAAGCTCCACTTGGGTCGCGCCGGGGCCAGGCTCCTCTCCCTCGAATCCGCCGAGCGCGCCGGGCAGCTCGCCGCTGAGCGCGCCCGAGCCAGCCAGCAGCATGCCGTCGAGCCTGCGCCGCGATGAACCACCGATGTCGGCCGCGCAGAGCGCCGGACAACTGCCGCAGGCGCGCCTGAGCCCGGAGCTGGAGATGCTGCTCGGCCGGGCGGAACAGCGCGTCACGCAAGGCCGCGCGTCGATCGCGCCACCCTCCGATCGGCTGTCACCCGAGGCCGAGCTCGAAGCGATCTTGCCGAACGACGTTCTGGCAGCGCTCGACGAGCCGCTCGATCTCGACGACGGCGACGAGAGCGACGCGGGCCCGAGCACACACGGCGGTGATGACCGCGGCAACAGTCGCGCCGGCGCGACGGGCGCGACGGGCGCGACGGGCGCGACCGGCACCAAGACTGGCAGCGGCAGCAAAGCGCCGGGGCATGCGACCAGCGGCGCTGAGCTAGTGAACGAGCCGCCGCAACCGCCGGAGCACAGCAAGACCGAACCACCGCCGAGCCGCGAAACCGAGCCGCCCAAGACACCGCCGGCCATGCCGATGCGACGCGCGATCACCAACGCGGGTATCTCGGAGTCTGCGCCACCGCTGAGCGATGGCGAGCAGCGTGGCACGGCCGCCGGCACTCCGTCCGACTTGCCGCCGCCGAGCATGCAGTTTGCGCCAAGCGCCTCACCACCGCAGCAGGTGTCAACGACGCCACCGCGCGCGCTGGGGAGCGATCAAAACAACTCGGTTCGAGCTGTCCCGCCAGCACTCGCACCGCCGCTGCCGTCGGGCGCCGCTCGGCCGTTGGAGCAACCGCTCGAGTTGCCGGCCACGCTGCGCGCCGGCGAGGCGATCCGCTGCCTTGCGCTGGCCGTGCGCTCACGTTACACGGGCGCGATCGCCTTCGAAGCACCGGACGGCATCCGGCGCGTGGTGTTTCGCGACGGAGACTTCGTCACCGCGGCGACCAGCGTCGACACCGAGTCGCTGGTCGCCTGCTTGATCGAGCGCGGCACGTTGCCGGCCGACGCCGGCGTCAAGCTCGGGCGCAAACTGCCGCTGTTCGGGCGCCACGCTGGCGCTGCGCTGATCGCCCACGGCTACCTGCAGCAAGACGAGCTGTGGCCGGTCTTGCGCTCACACGCCGAGTGGTTGATCGGCCGAATCGCGAAGCTCGAGCGCGGCGAAACTGGCGTCGAGCTCGAGGTGCCGCCGCGGCTGGCGACGGAGCCGGCAGTGTTCGGCGGTGCGACAGGCGCCGAGGTACTGGTGGAGCTGGTGCGGCGCGTGTCGACGCCGGAAGCATCAAGCACACGGCTCGGCGGCGCGAGCATCCGCTTGCGCCAAGGCGCCGGCCACTCGCTGTTGGGTGAGTGCGCCCTGCCGCCCGACGAAGCTGAGCTGGTCCGCTCGCTCGACGGCGAAACGCTGAGCGATGCGGTCACGCGCGCCAAGTCCCAAGACTTCAGCTCCGCGTTGTTGGCGCTGGTCGAGCTCGGCATCCTGGAGACCGCGGGCGTCAGCACCCAAGCCCGACGCGTCGCTGCCCCAACGCGGCGCGAGCCGGACCGACTCGATCACGAAGCCTTGCGCTCGCGAATCGCCGCGCGGCGCGCTTTGGTCGACGAAGGTGACTACTTCGCGCTGTTGGGCGTCAGCCGCAGCGCCACCAGCTACGACGTGCGCCGGGCCTATGCCGAGCTGCGCGAGGAGCTCGACCCGTCACGCATCCTGACGCCCGCCACCGCGGATCTGCGCGACGACGTCGACGCCATCTTGGGCGTGATCGACGAAGCCTACGAAATCCTCGCCGACGATTTACGCCGCGAACGTTACCGCCGCGCGCTCGAAGCGGCGCCGAGCTAACTCGACTCCGAAATCGCGACCTGCCAAAGTGCCCCACCGGGGCGCTTCGCCCACGTCTTTGGAGGTCCACGGGGCCGCAACCCCAAGGGTTAACCTTGGCGCAATTGTTGCTCTTGCCTGGCCGCATGACCCCCGTGGCCTCATCCATCGCTCCCGACCGGGATGTCGAGGGTCGTGTCATCGCTCAGAAGTATCGGCTCGAGAGCAAGATTGGCGAAGGCGGGATGGGAGCGGTCTGGCGAGCGTTCCATCTGCAGCTCGAGGTCCCGGTGGCGATCAAGCTATTGCGCCCCGGCTTGAACTCGCCCGACCTGGGCGAGCGGCTCCGAACGGAAGCGCGTGCGGTCGCAAAGCTCGTGCACCCGAGCATCGTGCGGGTATTCGATATCGGTGAGGCCGAGTCGGGCGAACCGTTCATCGTGATGGAGCTGCTAGAGGGCGAAAGCCTGGGCGACATCCTCGAGCGCGGCCCGTTGTCCGCCGTGAACGCCCTTCAGCTGCTGCTCCCCATCGGCGAGGCCTTGTCAGTGGCGCATGCCCACGGTGTGGTCCACCGCGATCTCAAACCCGACAATATCTTCATCGCCAACGCCGGCTCGACATTGCAGCCCAAGTTGCTCGACTTCGGCATCGCCAAGGTGCGACGCTCGTTCGTTGGCGGCGCTCAAATGACCCAAACCGGCATGTTGATGGGCAGCCCCGACTACATGTCGCCCGAGCAAGCCTGCGGGCGCTCCGACATCGACCAACGCTCCGACGTTTGGGCGTTCTGTGTAGTCCTGTACGAGGCCATCTCAGGCCGTGCACCGTTTGAAGGCGACAGCTGTCCGGCGATCCTGCGCAGCGTGATCACCGATACTCCGCTGCCACTCGAGCTGTTCACGGATGTCGATCCGCAACTTTCGGGGCTGATTCAGTCGGGTTTAGCCAAAGATCGCGACGCTCGTCCCACGTCGATGTTCGATCTGGGACGTCAGCTGGCGCTTTGGTTGACCGAGCATGGTGCCTCCGAAGACGCGACCGGCTCCTCGCTCGACAGCAAGTGGCTCGGCCGCTCGATCGACAGCACTTGCCTGAGCACCACACCCGGCCCCTGCGCGCCGGAGGCCGACCACGAGGAGGCAACGCTGGTTTCTGTCGTGCACCCGTCACCCCGAGCTAGCAGCGCACCGATCAGCGGGCCACCATCTCGCCACCGGGGACGTTGGGTAGCGAGCGCGGTCGTGGTGTGCGGTGCGCTCGCCGCCGCCTTCGTAGGTTGGGTTTCGATGCATCAGCTGAAGACCATGAGCAGGAGCGCGGGCGACGCGCCGCAGACTGCCGGTTGGCAGCCCAGCTCCGCGCTAGCCGCCGCGGCGCCCGCGCGCAGGGAAGCTGTCACGGTCGACGCGTTGGCACTCGAGCCGGCCGTGCCGCCGCCTGTGACCCGCCCCATAGCCAAGCCAGCCGTGCCAGCTAAGACACGGTCACCCTCGCCCATGCTGCCCACTTCCTCGAAATCGACGCTGACCGGTGCCATCCCCTCGGCCTTGCCGCAAGCGCTTCCGGCTCGCGAAAACCACAGCGACTTACTCAACCCCTACTGACGGCGATGGCGTTCTCACTTCGCATCCCATTGCTGGGCTCCTTGCTGATGCTTGGCGTCGTGCCCACGTGCACTGCGCGCGCCGAGGCCCCGAGCAGTGAAGCGGTCGTCGAAGCGCGCCGCCAACGAGCTAAGCTCGTGTTCAAGCGCGGCTCGGAGCTCTACGAAGCTGGCCAGTACGAAGAATCCACTTCGGCACGAGGGACCTTTTAGTGTTTCACCGATTCAGCGTGTTCGTTTGGCTGTTCGTCCTGGTGGGATTGGCAACGGGTTGCGCCAGCGACCTTACGACGAGCCTGGACGGCAAGCATTGCGACGGACACGGGCGATGTGTTCCAGGCTACGTGTGTGACACGCTCACCCAGCTTTGCATCCGTCCCGGTGCGAGCCAGAGCCCGGGCAGTATGACCGGCGACCCAAGTTGCCGCAGCGACGAGACCATCTGCGGGGACTCGTGTGCCGACAAAAACTCGGACGCCAAGAATTGCGGCGGCTGTGGCGCGACCTGTAGCTCGCCGCTGAACGGCAGCGGCATTTGCCTGGATGGGAGCTGCACCTTCGCGTGCGCCAAGCCATATTCACCGTGCGGAATCAGCTGCATCAACCTTGGAAGCGACCGCAGTAATTGTGGTGCTTGCGGTCGCGTTTGCCCCACCCTGGCCGCCGGCGAGTCGGTCTGCGTAGACGGCGCTTGTACCGCCGAGTGCGCCGCACCTCTTCGCGCCTGCGCAGGCGCGTGCATCGATGTCAGCAGTGATCCGGCGCATTGCGGTGCCTGCGACCAGGCTTGCGCGACCGGCAAGGTGTGCCTGGACGGCGCCTGTTCGGACAGCTGCGGCGACGGCAAGCTCGATTGCAGCGGAGCCTGCGTCGACACGCAAGCCTCAGCGCAGAACTGCGGCGGCTGCGGGACCCGCTGCGACGCGCCAACCAGCGGCACGGCGAGCTGTGTATCGGCCACCTGCGGCTTCACGTGCCCGAAGCCGCGTGAGGCGTGCGCCGGCGCCTGCGTTGACACGCAAAGCGATCCGCTCAATTGCGCGGCCTGCGGCAACCACTGCGACGCGCCGGCCAACGGTAGCGCCAGCTGCAGCGCGGGGAAGTGTCAAACGCTCTGCAATGCGGGCTTTGCCGAATGTTCGGGCGCCTGCATCAAGACCAGCAACGACCCGGCCAATTGCGGCGCCTGCGGACACGCGTGCAACAGCGGTGAGGTCTGCAGCGGCGGCAGCTGCGCGCTGAATTGTCCAACTGCGACGCAGAATTGCAGCGGCGCCTGTGTCGATCCCCAGACCGACCCCACCAATTGCGGCCAGTGTGAGAAGATGTGCGCCGGCACCGCGCACGGCGCTCCGGCTTGCGCGAACGGCATCTGCAAACTTACCTGCGACGCCGGCTATGCTTTGTGCGGCGGCGTTTGTCTGAGCTTGGACAGCGACACCGCAAATTGCGGGGCGTGCGGCAAGACCTGCCCCGCGGTCGCGGGCGGCTCGGCGGTCTGCGCTGCCGGCAAGTGCGGCGTTCAATGCGGCTCGGGCCTGCAACCGTGCGCGGGAGCTTGCATCGACACGTCCTCCAGCAAGAGCAACTGCGGCGCGTGTGGCCACGCCTGCGCGGGGGCCGAGGTCTGCCAGGCCGGCAAGTGCGCGAGCGAATGTGGCGACAAGATGTCGTGCTCCGGGTCGTGCGTAGATCTCAAAGGCGACACTCAGAACTGCGGCAGCTGCGACAAGGCCTGCACATCACCGGCTGGCGGGTCACCGCGCTGCGGCGGCGGAAGTTGCAGCTTCGAATGTAACCCCGGGCGCTCCAAGTGCGGCGGGGCCTGCGTCGATACCAAGACGGACGCCCAAAACTGCGGCGGATGCGCCAAGGCGTGCGCCGGCGTCGCGGGCGGCACCAGCGCCTGCAGCGGCGGGCAGTGCGCTGTGATGTGCAACGCCGGGCTGTCGCAGTGCGGAGGGGCTTGCGTCGACACGCGCTCGGACTCGGGGAACTGCGGCCAATGCGGCCAGACATGCCGGGGCAAGAAGTCGATCTGCCTGCTGGGCCTGTGCGTGAAGAACGGAGACGACGGGGACAACAACAACTAACTGGCGGCGCGCTCACGGTCGAGCACGTCGAGCTCGATAGCGCCATTTTCGACATTGGCCAGTACGACCGCGCCGCGCGGTAGTTCGCCGCGCAGGATCCGTTCGGCCAGCGGTGCTTCGAGCAGCCGCGCAATCGTCCGCTTCATCGGGCGCGCGCCGAGCGTGGGATCGAAGCCGCCGGCGTCCATCAAGTATTCGATCAGCTCCGGACCGTACTCGAGTGTCACGCCGCGCTGCGCGAGCAGTGCCGTGCCGACAGCGTCGAGCAAGCGGCGAGCGATCTCGCGCACGTCGTCGCGACCGAGCGGCGCGAACACCAGCACCTCATCGATGCGATTGTACAGCTCGGGCGCCAGCGCCGCGCGCGCAGCGAGCACGATTTTTTCGGCAATATCGTCAGCGGCGGCCGGCTCGCCGCCACCGAAGCCGACCCGACGCTTGGCAGATTGCCCGAGCACCTCGGAGCCGAGATTCGACGTCATCAAGATCACCGCATTGGTGAAGTCGACCAAACGTCCGCGGCCGTCGGTCAGACGCCCTTCGTCGAACACGCCTAGGAACATCGTCAAGACGTCGGGGTGCGCTTTCTCGAGCTCGTCGAGCAGGATGACCTGGTACGGCCTGCGGCGTACGGCTTCGGTCAATTGCCCGCCGGCCTCGTGACCGACGTAGCCGGGCGGGGCGCCGATCAGCCGTGCCACCGCGTGCGGCTCGCTGAACTCGGACAGATCGAGCCGCGTCATCGCGCTCTCACAATGGAACAGGACCTCGGCGATCGCCTTGGCGGTCTCTGTCTTGCCGACGCCGGTTGGGCCGAGCAAGAGGAAGCTGCCGATCGGGCGGCGCGAGCCGAGCCCGGCGGCGTTACGGCGCAAGATGCGCGCGATACGTCCGATCTGTGTGCCATGGCCGACGACGCGATCCGCCAGGATCTCTTCGAGCCGCAACATACGGTCACCGTCGGATTCGAGTAGCCGCTCGATCGGCATGTCCGAAAGCTCGGCCACCACCTCGGCCACTGCCTGCGACGAAACCTCGAGCTTGCCGCGGCGCCGCGTGCGCGCGCCGGCCAAATCTAAGATCGAAATCGCCTTGTCCGGCAGAGCGCGACCCGGCAAATACCGAATCGACCAAGCCACGCCGAGCGCCAAAGCTTCCTTGTCGTAGCTGACGCGATGGTGCTGCTCGAGCCGCGGCCGAAGCGCATCCAGGATCAAGTACGCATCTTCGCGCGACGGCTCTTCGACTTCTACGAGGCCGAAGCGTCGCGACAGCGCGGCGTCATGGCCGATCGCCTTTTGGTACTCTTCGAGGGTGGTCGCGCCGATGCACGGCAACTCGCCGCGTGACAACGACAGCTTGAGCTCGGAGGCGATCTCTTCGGCGGCTTCGCCCAGGAACAACTGGTGAATTTCGTCGAAGAACAGCACCACGCGACCGCGCGACGCCAAAACTTCCTTCCGAAGCTGGGCGATGCGCCCCGCCAGCGCGCCGCGCACGGCGGTGCCCGCAATCAACTCGCCAATCGGGATTTGGATCACGACGCGGTCGTCGAGCGCCTGCACCTCACGCCCTTCGGCGATGCGCTGGGCCAAACCGCGGACCACGCTCGTCTTGCCCACGCCGGAGACGCCGACCAGACACGGATTGTTGCCTTCGCGCTTGGCCAGCACGTCGAGCGTCTGCTCGATCACGTCGTCGCGACCAACGACGGGGTCGAGCTCCCCGCGCAGCGCCGACAAAGTCAGGTTTTTACCCAGCTCGCACAGCAGCGGAAAGCGCTGCGGATCGAGCTGAAACCGCTGTTCCGACGCCAATGGCGGTGCGACCGGAGGCGGCGCTGCCGGCGGCGCCACGCGGGTGATGGTGAGGCCAGGTCGCGGCTCACTCGGCGGCTGAGCTGCAGGCGCTGCTGGCTCACGCACTTGCATCAGTGGCACGCGCTCAGCGGTCGAAAGCCGCTTGGGCGGCGGGAACAACGGTACCTTCACCGCGCTGGTCCGGCGCAGCGAGATCGACGCCTCCGGCTCGGGCACTGTCGTCACGGCGACCGGCGCCGTAACTGATTTTTGGACGGTCTGGCGACGGCGTCCAACCAGCCCCAACCCGACTTGCATCGTCTGGGCGCGAAGTCGGCTGGCGTCCACGCCGAGCGCCTCCAACGTGCGGCGCGCGACCGCCCGCGGCTCACCCAGCAGCGCCAGCAGCAAATGCGGCGAAGCGGGCACGTTCGTTCCCATGCGTGCCCCGATCTCCTTGGCGCGGGTCAACGCCGATGCGATCGGCTCAGCCAGCTCGTCGCCAGCCAAGCCGCGCGCCGTGCGCAGCACGTCGTCCGCCGTCAACCGCCGCTCGCGCAGCAGCTCCGCGGTGCTGCTCGGCTCGGCCACGAGCGCGGCCAGAAGGTGCGCGGTCGAGACTCGCTCCCCCAAGCGGCGCGCCAACTCCTCGGCCAGCTTACGCAGCTCACGCAGCTCGGGCTCGCTTCCAAAGACGGACATTCGAGCCCCACTTCTGCCCGGATGAGCCACAACGGCCAACTTTCCGGTGCCCCGGTCCCGAGCAGCCAACTACTTGGAAGGTATGGAGAAAAGCTGGTGGCCCTCGGCGTCGAAAATCGTCACGCGCCCGGGCCCACCGACGGCGACCCTGGGCTCTCGGCCAGCGACCACCACGGCTTGGTTTTCGGTCACCACCCTGACCCAGTCGTCGGCGCCAGTCGGTTCCTCCCCCGGCAGGACCACCCGTGAAACCAGCACCAGGTCCTGATTGAGCAACTCGAGCTCGAACCGCGGGCCTGGTCCCGTGACCTCCACGGCCGCCAACACCCGTCCCTCGTTGCCCGAGGCAGCTGCCACCACTTTGCCCGCCAGGTGCACCCCGGAAAGGTACTTGTAGGTCGGGCTCACCAGCTCGCGCGAGACCCCGCCAGCCTCGTCGACCCAGAAGGTCTGGTCGAGGCGCCGCGCCGGCAACACCCAGGTCGGCAGCGGTTGATGGCCGATCGAGAAACCGCGCAAGCGCAGACCGCTCGAGCTAAACCGCTCGACTTGGCCAGCCAGCGTGCCGCTGCCATGCATGTTCGGCAGCGGCGGAGTCAGGAAAAGCCAAACCCCCTCGCGGGTGGTTCCCAAGACGCCGCGGCGCGGCGCGGTCAGCGCGAGCGTTTGCTCCGGCAAGAGCACCGTTTGCTGCCCGGGCGCGTCACCGCGTGTCAGGCGATAGCTGCTCAAGCACGCGATCCCCGGGGCCGTACCGCCGATGCTGAGGCCATCGTCAAAGACCCACAGTACGTCGGCCTGCTGCGCGTCGGCGTAAAGGCGTGTTCCGGGCATCAGCGTCGGCCTGGGCAAGCTGGTCGGTCGCTTCTTGTCTGGCTCCCAGCGCAGCATGGTGGTCGCGCCGACGGCTAACAGCGCGCCGTCAGCCAGCGCGAGCAGGGCGCGCGGCCCCGCCAGCGGCTCGGTCCCGAGCAGACGAAAATCTGCCACGTCGAACACGCGCAACGCATCCTTCGTGAGCTGACCAAAGACGCCCTTGCCGAAGGCGAGCGGGCAATCCCCGGTGCGGACGGGGGGAACGAGCTTGTCGGCTTGAACGGTCTTTTCGAAAGCGACGACGTCACTGCTGATCGGCCGAGGCGGACGCGCGCTGAGCAACGCGGCCGCGGCGCTGCGGGCCAGTGCCGGCGACGGCGTCGCCAATCGTTCGGACGGTGATTTGCAGCCGAACGGCGCGAAGGCGGCGCTTACGCTGAGCAGGGCGGCGGACGACCAAACGCGCATCGGCGCGGGCAGGATAGCAGCGCTGCGTGCTAAGGTCGCGCCATGTCACGCCCGGACCTAGCGCGCGAACCGCTCACGCTGTTACTCGCGCTCGCGCTCGGGCTCGGCAACGCCGGTTGCGGCAAGTTCCGCGAGATCAGCGCGTGTCGCGGCGTCGAGCGCGAGGTGAATACGGCCGTCGGCGAGATTGAAACGCTGGCCCACGCCAAGCCGATCGACGAGCTGCGCATCGCCAAGCGTTATGCAGCGCTCGCCCAAGCGCTGCAGCCGCGCAGCGTCGGTGAGGCACCATTGGCGTTGGCCGTACGCGACTACATCGTGATTTTGCGCGCCACCGAGACCGCCCTCAAAAATCACGTCGAGGCATCAAAGCTGCAGTACGGCAGACCGACCGAGCCGCGGCGGGAGCTTGAGCGGTTGGTCAAGCGCGAGCACGCGGCTGCGGCTCGCCTCGACGTTGAGTGCCATAACTGAGTGGTGAGTGGTGAGACGAGAAGCTCACGGCTTTTTCGTCTTCTTCTTCGGCTTGTCGACGTGGCGCTCGACGGGGCCGATGCTGATCTGCCCCCACGAGTAGCCGACCCAACGCTTGAAGGGTCCGGGATCGTCGCCGCCCAACAGCCACAGCTCGCGCGGGTTCTGCTCGATGTGCAACGAGCCAGGCACGATGCCGCTCTCAGCCCAACCCAGCAGATCCGGCGCGCCCAGACCGAGCCGCACGAACAGCAAGCCACAAGCCGGCTGCTTGCCCAGGCCCGCGCAGATCCGCCCGACGTGGAGATCCTCGTTGGCGATCGGGCGCCAGATCCAAAACATTTCCACGCGCGGCTCGCCGAAGCGGCGCAGATGCGCTTCGGCGGGCTTCGGCAACGCCGCCAAAAACGTGCGCGCCAGCTCTTTGTCGACCACGCCCTTGGCTTCGAGCTTCTGCCCACGGCGGACGTCGAGCACGACCTCGACCGTGCTCGGTGGCCCAGCGCAGCAGCGAAATCCGATGCTCGCGGCTCTGATGCCGGCCGGCTTCGGCTCGGCGTTGGCGCAGCGCCCTGTCAGCTCCCCGTTCGGGCTGTTGCCGCCGCGCACGGCGAAGAATCCGGCCTCCGTCCCACGTCCCCAGGCGCTGGCGGTCCATTCGAACGCACCGCCGTGCAGATCACGCACGCCAAACTCGCTGCGACACGCCACGCGTAACCCGCTCGGCTTGAGCACCGGCTCGGTACCCGTGCCGCAGCGATCCGCGTGGTAGCCGCTGCCGTACTCGAACGTTGTGTTGCTCGGCCCCTTGCAAGCGCGCTCCCACTCGAGTTCGCCGCACAGGCGCTTGTCCTGCTCGGCGCACAGCTTGGCCGCGCCATCGCGCGCGACGTTGGTCAGCGGGATCGCGCCTTCCTCGTTCGGGTACGGGTAGATGTCGATGTAGAATCCCTTCAGGATCACCTGTTCGCCCGGCATCTCCTGATCAGCCAGGCGTGGCAGCTGACCGGGTGGCGTCCCGGCCACCAGCGGCCCTGGCTCGATCCAGATCATGCCACGGCGTGGCGCGGGCGGCGGAGTGGGCGCCACAATCGACGAACGATGCGACGCGCTCGGCGCCGCGCTCGGGTTCGCTAGCGAGGGCTGCGTACGCTTGCAGCCCGCGACGCCCAGCCCCAACAGCAAAGCGAGCGAGGCCAAAGCCGCCGGACTGAACCGCGAAACACGCACGTTTCAGACCTCGCCGCGCTCGCCCTGCTCGCGGAGGCCGAGCTCTTTCATCTTCAGCTGCAGCCCCTTGCGCGAAATCTTGAGCAGGCGCGCAGCGTGCGTCACGTTGCCGTTCGTCTGGTCCAGCGCGCGCACGATCAGCTCGCGCTCGAGCCGGCTCATCGCGGCTTTGACTTGCTCCTTCAAGCCGTCCGACGGCCCCGACGACGCTAGCTCGCTGGATTGCGGCGGGAACGGCGTGGTCGACGGCGACTCGGAGAAGCCCGAGCTACCGCGCACCTCGGCTGGCAAATCGCCCAGGTGCAGCTCGTCGCCGTCGCAAAACAACACGGCGCGCTCGATCACGTTCTCGAGCTCGCGGATGTTGCCCGGCCATGGATACGCAGTGAGGCGTGCCAGCGCAGCCGCCTCGACACCGTCAATGTTCTTCTTCAGCCGCGCGTTGAACTTACGGATGAAGTGCAGGACCAACAGCGGAATGTCGCTGGCGCGCTCGCGCAACGACGGCAAGCGAATCGGCACGACGTTCAGCCGGTAGTACAGATCCTCGCGAAAGCTGCCCTGCGCGATTTCTTTCTTGAGGTCGCTGTTTGTGGCGGCGATCAAGCGCACGTCGACGCGAATCGTGCGCACGCCACCGACGCGCTCGAACTCGCTCTCTTGCAGCGCGCGCAGCAGCTTGACCTGCATCTCGACCGGAATTGAGCCGATTTCGTCGAGGAATAGCGTACCGGTGCTGGCCAGCTCGAAGCGCCCCGGCTTGGAGCCGACCGCGCCGGTGAACGCGCCGCGCTCGTAGCCGAACAGCTCGCTCTCCATCAAGTCCCTGGGGATCGCCGCGCAGTTGACTTTGATGAACGACTTGTCGTGACGCGAGGAGCTCTCGTGCAGCGCACGCGCGACCAGCTCTTTGCCAGTGCCCGACTCGCCGGTGATCAGAACCGTGGTCGGCGTGTCGGCGACGCGATCGAGCACCGCGTAAAGGTCGAGGATGCTCGAGCTCTGACCGATGATGCCGTAGCGCGCGCCCTCGACCGGAATTTCGTGGAACGGTCGGCTGGCCTCGGTCGCCGACAGGTCGCGCGTGCGCAGCGCCTTGGCGACGATCATGCGGACTTCGACCTGGTCGAACGGCTTGGTCAGGTAATCGAACGCGCCGGTCTTCAGCGCCTCGACCGCGTTGTCGACCGTGCCGTGCGCCGTGATCATCACCACCGGTAGCTCGGCGTCGATCTTCTGCGCGCGCCGCAACAGCTCCATGCCGTCGATACGCGGCATGCGCAAATCGGTGATCACCAGATCGATGTGATGCTCTTTGAGGATCGTCAGCGCTTGCTCGCCGTCCTCGGCCGTATGCACGTCGTAGCCGTCGCGCTCCAGCTGCGCGCTGAGCACGCGGCGTAGGTTCGGCTCGTCGTCAACGACTAGGATCTGCTTGTGCTCGGGCAGCATTTTCTGGGGGAAACGGAGCCGAGCTCCGCGAGCCGTTCAGTGGCAGCGCGAGCCGGCAAGCTTGGACGGCAAGAACGACGGGCAGTAGAACAGGCCCACCTTGCCACCACCTGGCGCGCCCGCCACCAGTAGCTGGCGATCGCCCAAATCAGGCAGGGCGATCGAGCGGCCGAGCTGGTCGTCGGAGTCTGCCGAAGACAAGAACGCGATGTCCTTGAAATCGTAAAGGTGCTCTTTGGGGGTCTTCGGTGGCTCCACATCGTAGATGATCAGCGCGCCGGCGCGGCTGACGTGGCGCACGGTCATGCTCGGCGCGCCAACGACGACCTCGCCGTCACCGTCGCCGTCCAAGTCACCGACGGCCAGCGCCGCGCCGAACTCCGACCCTTCGCAGTCGGAGATGTTCTTGGTCGAACCACACGTGAACGAAGTCACCAGCGAGCCTTGCGGCAGCGCGCCGAGCGAGCAAGCCGTGTCGGTCGCCGGCTCAAGCGTGGCCAGCTTGGCCGCGTCGAACACGTACACGATCGATTTATCGGAGATGACGAGCTCGTCGTCCTTGTCGCCTGCGACCACTGGCCCTGCGGCGAACGCGCGTCCGAAGCCGGGAGTGCCGCCGAGACAACCGATGTAGCTCGGTGTCGCGCCGTCGGGCGCAAAGAACAGCCGCACCGCGCCCTCGGTCGGCGTGCCAACCGCGAGCAGCCGCGATTCCGCGCCAATTCGCGCCACCGCCAGCGTGCGCAGGACCGGCTTGTCCCAGCGGCCTTTGGCGTCGGCCGGGTTGGGGATATCGACCAAGACCTTGCTCAGCGACGGGTAGTACCAGACCGCGCTCTCTTCGTCGGCCGTCGCCAAGAACGCCGGATCGGGTCCGTGATCGGCGCCGAAGCGGAACGGGGTCGCCTGCGCGTTGTTGATCGAGAAGTCGAGCAGCTTGCTGACGACCGTCGGAACTTCGAGCGCGTACTCGACGTCGTCTTTGCAGCGCACGGCCACGCCGCGATCACCAGAAGCGGTACCGCCGCCATCCACGAAGCACAGCTCGCGCGGTTCTTTGCCGGGACCTTGCGCGCGGGCCAAAGCGACGGGCGAGCTCGAAAAGTAGCAAGGCGCGTTGCTGCCGAGGCAATGTCCGGTGTCACGCGCGTCGACCGTCGGCGAGTCGGACGTACCGAGCTCGAACTCGGCGCCGCCCGACTTCAGCGGCGCGCCGCCAACCAACAGCGTGACCGAGTCACCGACGGTTGCGGTGGCCAGACTGCTGCCGAAGCCGTCCGCAAGGTCCTTCGGACGGTTGAGCAGGACGACCGGCGAATCTTCCACGATGGCGTCGAAGCGCGACCAAGAGCAACCGACGCTGGTAGCGGCGATCAAGACCACGCAGGCAGTGAGGCGCATCAAAACTTCCCTCCGATAAACAGGCCGGGCGCATCCGGCCCGACCGCACCAACGCTCACTTTGGGCGGAGCCAGCGCGGGACCCGGATCCCGCGGCGGCTTTTGCGCCAGGCGCTCACGCGGCGCACCGAGCGGCAGCAGCGCCACCGGTTGGCTCTTGCGCGGATCTTCGAACTCGACCGGCTTGTCGGTGCGAATCGACGAGGGCGGCAGCGGGTCCTTGATGAAGTTGTAGGTCGCCAAGATGCCGAGCACTCCACCCACGGCGAAGCCGCCGTCGGCGCCGATCGCAAACCAGCGACCCTTGTTGGCGCGCGAGTCGCCCGGCTCCAAGCGGCCGGTCGAGCCGTCCGCCTTGAGCTGATCGTAAACCTTGTTCGACTCGTTGCCGAAGTACGCCGCCGCGCCGATGCACGCCGCGCCAATCACCGCCTGCGTCCAGGCAGCGCCCCGTGGATACTTCGGGATCATCTTCACGTGAACCGGCAGCACTTGGCCGCGCGGGATGTTGACGACCGCTTCGAAGGTCTTGCGACCATCAGACAACACCGTGAGCTTGTGCGGACCGGACGGCGACTGCACGTCGAGCGGCTCGGTGCCCGCTTTCCAGACGCCCTTCGGCTGCTCGTCGATGCGCACCTTCACCTCGGGCGCGTTGGAGTCGACGCGCACGAAGCCGTAGTTCACGCGCACCATCGCGACTTCCATCTCCTTCTGCTCGCCGTGATTCACCATCACCGGCGCGAGCAGCGGCTCGAAGCCGGGCGCCTCGACCAACACCTGGTGCTGGCCAGCCGAGACCAGCTCACCGTGCGGGGTAGTGCCCCAGAACGGCCGCTCCTTCTTCTTGTCGTCGAGCCAGACGTACCCGCCCTTCACGTTCGCCGACACGCGCAAGAAGGCCATGAACTCGCCTTGCGAGAGGTTGGCCTTGAACTGGTAAACGTGACCCGGCGAGACGTCGATGTCGGACTGGCTCTCGTTGAAGTCGCGGAACTTCTCGACCACCACGTGGTACTTGCCGACCGACAGTGTGACGTTGGCCGGCGCGCGTGCGTTGGCAATTTCTTTCCAACCCGGGTTCTGGCCACCGAGCTTGAAGGCCGCGGCGCTGTCGTCGATGCGCGAATAGAAACGCAACGGCGCGTCCGGCGGCTCGGTCTCGACGACCACCAGCGACCGCATCGCGCTTTCGTCGTCCACTTGCGGCGTGAGCGGAGCCGGCGCACCGCCGGTTCCAGCGCCACCGCCGGTTCCACCACTGCCGCCGGTCCCGCCGGTCTCGGGCTGCGTGATCGGCAAACCCTTAGCGGTCTCCAGCAGCGTGATGCGCTGCCTCACCTTCTCGGCGTCGGGCGCAGTGGGATCGATCTTCAGATAGTCGCGGAACTTTCCAAGCGCGCGGTCGGCGTCGCTTAGCTTCTGGTAGCAGACGCCCGCGTTGAACAAGAACGCGGAGTACGGGTACTGCTTGAAGCCGCCTTCGAATACATCGGCGGCGCCTTGGTAGTTGCCAGCGAGGTAGAGGCCCTGCCCCTTCTCCATCAGCTGGCGAATCGCTTCGAGCTTTTGCGAAGCGTTCCGCGTTTGCGCGGCCGCTGTGTTGGGCGGAGCGCTCAGCGAGTACAGCCCGAAGCCGACCGAGAGCACGGCGAGTGCGCGACGCGCGAAGGAAGTCGATTTCACCGCCCGAAACTTCGCCACGATCGCGCCCGCGGCACAAGACCCGCCCTCACCCACCGGCCAATTGGCCGACAATTCGGGCCGTTTGACGGTGCCGGTTCCGCAAACGTTGAGATCACGGGAGGCCTGCTCCTATGCTACGGCGTCGCTGAATTTACTTTCGACTCTCGGGACTCGCATGCTCAGAAACTTGAAGTCGCTGCTCGCCGCCCTCGCTCTCTTGGTGGCGCCCGCCATCGCCCACGCCGAAGAGCCAACCAAGAGCTACCCGGACTGCGGCCGTGAGCCGACCGACGCCGAAGTGGCCGCCGCGAAGGGCGCTTTCCAAGCCGGCAACGCCTCCTTCAACGAGGCCGACTACGCGCGAGCCCTCGATTATTGGGAAGACGCCTACCGACGCGACTGCACGGCAAACCCGCTGCTGCTGAACCTAGCCCGTGCGTATGAGCTGGCCGGCCGCAAACGCCAAGCCGTGGTGGCACTCGAAACATTCGTCGCTCGCGAGCCCACCAGCGGCGAAAAAGATCAGATCAATCGCCGCGTCGAAGTGCTGAAAAAGAAGATCGCGGAGGAAGACGCCGCCGCCGCCGCCGCGCCGCCACTGACCACCGGCACCAACACGCCGCCCACCACAACGGCTCCGCTTCCAGCCGAGCCGGTCCAACACGCGAAGGCCTCGCCGTGGCCGTGGGTGACGATGGGTGTCGGCGTCGTTGGCGTTGTCGTGGGGACACTCGGCGTCACCGGCGCTCAGAAAAAAATCGACGCTGCCGACGCCAAATGCCCCAACCGTAAGTGTGTAGACATGCAGAGCATCAGCGACGGTAACGTCGCACGCAAAGATCTCACCCGTTCGGTCGTGATCACGACCCTCGGCGGCGCCGCCATCGTCGGTGGCGCCATTTGGTGGTTCTTGGACAAGAAGGCCACTGATCGCGCCAACGCCAATCAAGGCACTTTGGAACACCCGCGGCTCACGCCGCTCGTCGGTCCGCAGGTCGCGGGTCTGAGCCTCGGCGGCGCCTTCTAAATCCACCCGCTAGTGCGCGGGCTTTGCGCCCGCCGCTGGCGCGGCGCTCGGCACAGCTGTGGTGCTCGGTAACGCCGTGGGCGACGTCATCTGCGGCGCAGGCGCCGCGTTGGTCGGCATTTTGCCGGTGCCCCAGGTGGCGGGAGCTGTTCGTTGGGGTCGCGGTGCGGCGTCATCTTCCGCAGCGTCTGATTCGGCTGCCGGCGCCGCGACGTCGTCTGCCGCGCTCGGCAACCGCGGGCCGGTGTAGCGAGCGCTCGTCGGATCAGGCTCGAGCGGCGGCGGCGTCTCACTCGAGGACCCGCCACAGCCAACCGCGGCTAGTGACCAGAGGAGCGCCAAAACAGCAGAACGCATGCGCGGCCCATAACACGAGGCTCCGCGGGGGGTGAGGGAGAAGAGTGGTATACGGGGCCGAACCTTATGATCGGTTGGTTGCGCGGTCGCGTCGTTGCGGAAGAGCCGAGCGGACTCGTGCTCGAAGTCGGCGGCGTCGGCTACGAGCTCACGGCTCCGGTCGGCACGTTGGGGCGCGCACCCGGCGACCCGAAAGGCGAAATCGAGCTTTGGGTGCACACGCATGTGCGTGAGGACGCGCTCGAGCTGTTCGGCTTCGCCAGTGAGCTTGAGCGCCGCGTGTTTCGGCTGCTCGTCTCTGTCCCCAACGTCGGACCAAAAATGGCGATCGGTGTGCTCGGTGCGCTGCCCATCACCGAGCTGTCACGGGCGATTTCGGCGCGCGACCTGGGGCGCCTCGGTAAGGTGCCCGGTATCGGCAAGAAGACGGCCGAACGGCTGGTCGTAGAACTAATCGACAAGCTCCCCGCGCTTGTACCACCCGACGGCCCGGGCAAAGGCGGCGGCGGAAAGAGCGCCGCCGTGGGGACTGGCCAGCTGCTTCTCAAGGCGCTCGTCAACATGGGCTACCGGCCGGCTGAGGCCGAGCGCGCGGTCGAGCACCTCGGAAAACGCATCGACGCTGAGCCTTTGTCAGATCTGCTGCGTTCAGCGCTTGCGTTTCTCACCGCTTAACGCAAGGCTCAGCGGCCTTGACCCTAGCGGTCTTGACCCTAAGGGGCAGGCGTAGATAATCACGCGGTTACGAGGGTTTGAGGGTACAGTCCCTCACCCCATGGCAGTGGCCGGGTCTTCGGGAGCAACATAGTGATCACCTGCTCAAAGTGCGGCAAAGAGAACCAGGACCACTACAAGTTTTGCTTGGGCTGTGGCGCGGAGCTTCCGCGCGGTTCAGCTCAAGCCAAACCCTTTAGTTCGAACACGCCTCCTCAAGGCGTTCCGGCCATGGTGGCCGCGCCACCGGCGCCCGCGCCTGCGGCAGCCCCTGGGTTCGGTGCCACGCAAGCGGTGCAACCGGCGTCGGTGCCGGCCCCGGCACCCGCCCCGGCAGCCGTCGCGCCATCCAGCCCGCCTGCAGGCGGCGGCGTTGCTTGTCCGCAGTGCGGACACGTCAACGCGGGCAATCGTTTTTGCGCCTCGTGCGGTTACAACCTCGGCGCGCTTTCGGGCGCCGCGCCTTCAGTGCCCGCAGCAGCTGCTGCGGCACCGGCTCCCGCCGCTGGGGGCATCATCCTCACCGCGCTCCGCGCCGACGGCAGCGAAGCCGGCACGTTCCGCATGCCGGACGCGCCGGTCGTGTCGGTCGGTCGCGACACCGGTTCCATCTTCGCGGGTGACAGCTACCTGTCACCGCGCCACGCCACGTTCAGCAAACGCAGCGGCCAGCTGTACATCAAGGACGAAGCCTCGCTCAACGGCGTCTACCTGAAGGTGCGCCCGAACGACCCGTGTTTGCTGGAGTTCGGCGACGTCTTCCGCATCGGCCAAGAGATCATTCGCTTCGAAGAGCTGCGCGGCCAAGGCAAGTCGCCCGACGGCGTCGAGCGCTTCGGTAGCCCAGCCAAGGGCTACATCGGTCGGCTCGCGCTGGTGATCGGCCGCGACACGACCGGCAACTCGTTCCCGGTTCCGGAGCGCGGCGTGCACTGCGGTCGTGAGCGCGGTGACATCTTGTTCTCCGAAGACGGCTACGTCTCCGGCCTGCATTGCCGCATCGCGCGCGCCGCGGATGGTCGCGTGTACTTGACGGACGTCGGCAGCTCGAACGGCACCTTCATTCGGCTGCGCGCCGAACGAGCGGTGGCCGGCACCGACATCCTGCTCATGGGGCAGCAACTGTTCCGCATCGACGCCTGATTCGCGGCCGATGACGAAGACGATTCGCGTCGTGGCGGCTGTCATCGCAAAAGACGGCCGCTATCTCGTGACCCAACGCCGCCCAACGGCAGTGTTGCCGTTGCTGTGGGAGTTTCCAGGCGGCAAAGTCGAAGCCGACGAGACCGATCTGCAAGCCTTGAAGCGCGAGGTCCAGCACCGCGTCGGGGTCGACATCGAGCCGGGCGCGCAGATCAGCAGCGTGTTGCACGCCTACGAGCACTATACGGTCGAGCTGCATCTCTACGATTGCCGCCTGAACCGCGGTGAGCCCGCAGCCGTCAACGTGCACCAATTCCGCTGGGTCGAGAGCGAAGACTTCGACCGCCTCCCCTTCACGCCCGCCGACGAAGCCTCGATGACGAAGCTGCTCGGTCTCTAGGGCAGGCCCTGCCATCGCCGCCCAGCTGGGCGGCCAACGACCCACGGAACCAGCGCCCAGTCCGTAACGACTCGAGATTTTTTCACAGGGAGATCGGGAGATCGGGAGTTTTTGTGGTTCGAGCCGCGCGCCCCCGCACGGCGACTGCGCAGGAGCTCGTCGACGTCATCCGTCTCGAACCCCAAAAAATTCTCGCTCCCGATCTCACGATCTCCCTGTGAAAAAATCTCGGGCCGCTCGCAACCGGACCGTCTGCTTGGCCGATGGGGGCGCATGCAGCTGTTGGCTCGTGTTGTTGCGGGGTTGTTGGATGCTTTGGCGCCACCGGGCTGCGCGGCGTGCGACGCGCCGTGCATGGCGGCGTTTTGCGACACATGCGGCGCGGTTTCGCCGGCCGCGACCGAGACGGAGCTCGACGGCGTGCCGCTGCTGGTCGCGGGTGAATACGCGCCGCCACTGTCGACGGCGATCACGCGCTTCAAGTACCAGGGGCGGCCTGAGCTGTCGCGTTGCCTGGCGTCGCTGGTCTTACCCGCGCTCGAACGGTTGCGGCTGCCGCGCGACGCCGTGCTCGTGCCCGTGCCGCTCCATCCACAGCGCCTCGCGACGCGCGGCTACAACCAAGCCGCGCTGCTCGCGCAGGAGCTCGCCCGCATCAGTCGCTTCGGCTGCGACCCGCGCCTGCTACGCCGGGCGCGCGAAACCGAGCGCCAGGTTGGGAAATCGCGCGCCGCCCGTCTGACGAACGCGAGTGGCGCGTTCGAGCTGCGCCGCAAGCCTCGAGCCGCCAACATCGTGCTCGTGGATGACGTCGTCACGACTGGCTCCACGGTGCGTGCGTGTGCGCAAGCGCTCAATCAGGGCGGGGTCGCGCTGGTCGGCGTGGTGGCCCTGGCGTGGGCGTTGCCGGACTAGGCACGTATAGCCACCGTCGCCGATTTCCTTGTAGTGTTCGAGACGTGCGATGGCGTGTGCGGTGGCATATTCGCCGGAGCGCGCGGAGTCGTCTTTGACCGAGTCCCCGAAAACCCCGCCACGCCCAGCCCTGCGCCCCGCGAGCGCGCCAGACGCCTCCAAGGCGCCCGGTGTTGCGCCGTCGTCGCCGCTGGCCGTGCCCAAGCCGCAAGCGCCCAACTCGCTGGGCCCGCCCCCACCGCCAATCCGCGCGGCCAAGCTCGCCGGCATCGCACCAGTACCGACCGCAGCCACAGCGCCGCTCGTCACGGCAGCCGCAACGACACCAGCGCGAGCCGGAGCCGGAACCGGCACGGCTCCGCTACCAGCAGCCGTTGTGATCCCGCCACCGCCCGGCGCCAACGCCAACGCGCTCACGCGTGAACCCGCGCGCGACACGCTCGCTCCATCGAGCTTCGGCGTGCTGGGCAGCGCCAACAAGGCCGCTCCAGCACCAGCTGCAATGCGCGGCGCGCGCCCACCCATGAACACGCTCGGTGAGCTCGAAGGCGCCACCGCCACCGCCACGCTGCGTCCGCCGGGCGCCGTACCGCCGCCGCCGCGCGCGTTGCCGATGCCCACGCCGTCGCTCGACGCCGCAGGGCTGGACCGCGGTTCATCGCTGGAAACTCCGCTGCCCGGCGGCGTCGGTGGCGATGCGCCGCTCATGGCGCTAGCCGGCGATCTACCGCCGTCACCCAAAACCCCAAAGCCGTACGTCTCGCCCGCTCCCAGCTTCGAAAGCTCGACGATGGTCAGCGCACGCGGGCAGGCGCCGTTTCAGCCCAAGCCTGCCGCCGAATCGACGCTCGAGTCGACGCTCGACATGGCCGGCAGCGCCTCCAAGAAGGCCACCCAAGCGGCGTTGATCGAGCAAACGCGCATCTCCGAGGGCGGCTCCAACAAGGCACCGGCGCCTTTGCCGCCCACTCTGGTACCCGCACCAGGTCTGTTCATCGCCGACGAGCCGCTCGAGCCGCGACTCAAGCTGCCGTCAATCGTGACCGCGCAGCGCGAGCTGTTGACGCGTATGCGCGTCGTCGTGCTCGTGCTGGGAGGCCTGTTGTTGATGGCGGCTGGCGCGCTGGTCGTGATGGCCTTCCGCCGCACGGAAGCCAGCGGTACGCGCGCCCCGGCGGCTTCGGCCAGCGCGGCAGCAGCGCTACCTGGTTGCGCGCTGTCGGCACCCCCGAGCCGCATCTCGCCAATCGAACGTAGCGTACCAATCAGCGCGCTCGCGCTCGACGACGGCACGATTGCGCTCGGCATCGCCGACACCAGGAGCACCGCCGCTGGCTGGATTTACGATCCGACGAGCGGTGAAGCCAAACGCAAGCTCGACGCTCCCACCGGCAGCGGCGACGTGAGCCACGTCACCGCGACCGATCCACTTGGCGTCGACCGCGCAAGCCCAGATTTCGCGTTCGCGCAAACGGTAGCGCCAGGGCTCACGCTGGGCGTTGGCCCCGCCGGGCTGCTGCGGCGTGGCGACGATGGCGCTACCGGTGTCGTGTGGCCACTCACCGCCGGCGTGCGCGTCACGCCGCCGCGCGTAGTTTCGAACGTGAATGGGCACTTCGTCGCGTTCCGACAAGGCGGCGCGGACGGCCAAATCATGACCGGCTGGCTACGCCCCGACGGCGCCGCCGCCGCTGACGCAACCGGCGTCGAAGGAGCGCCGAAGAGCCTTGGCACGCCGAACGTGGCGCTGCTCGGCCAGCAAGCGCTGGTGTTGTTCTCGGCCCGCGCCGACAAGTCCGAGCCGTACCGAGTTTACGTCGCGGTGGCGGCGCCAGGTCAACGGCCGAGCCCGCTCAAAGCGCTCGAGCTGCCCGCCGAAGGCAGCGGCGCGATCGCTCCGTCGCTGGCGACACTGCCGGGCGAGCGTTATCTGGCGCAATGGACCGACGGCAACGTCGGGCAGTATCAAGTTCACGTGCGCACCCTCGACAGCACGCTTCGCCCACTCGGCGACGCGCTGCTCGTGTCGGGCAAAGGCGCCAACGCGGGCCAAGGCACGATCGTGACCACCGCCAAAGCCACCGTCTCGTTCTTCATTCAAACCACGGCAGGTCATGACGAGCTGTGGGGAGCAACGCTATCGTGTCACTGAAGAGCGCCCTCTGCCTCACGCTCACCCTTTCCCTGGCCTCGGGCTGCAGCCTGTTCGCGTCCAAGGGACCATCCGACGTCGCGCGCGGCGAGTACTACGCCGCCGGCAAGCCCGAGTTCGACAGCTTCTTCATCGATCTGCACCAAAAGCAGGTCGAGTTGCTGGACGCCCCGAACGAGCCAGCCGCGGCGCGAAAGAACCTGGCCGAAGCGGTGGCGCTCACGCCTGACGCCTCCGACGACAGCCTAAAAGAGCGCTGGAACCAAGAGCTGAAGAAGCTCGCCAGCATCGGCCTGCGTCTGCGGCTCGAAGTACCCGAGCCCTCGACCACCCTCGACGCCTCGGCCACGCTCTACGCCTCCGAAACCGCCACGTCGACGCCGCTGCGAACCAAGTTGCCGCAAGAAGCCACGCGGCTCGTGCGCTCGCGCAACCGCATGCTCGCGACGAAAGCGGAGCTCGACAAGCTCGCAGTCAGCGGCATTTCGCTCGAGGGCAGCATCGATCAAGCCTTCCGCACCGACGGCCCCTGGAAGCGCGACGAAGTCCGCAAAAATCTGAGCGACGCCCAAAAGGTGATCACCTTGATGCAGTCGCGCGCCCAGGAAGTCGTCGACCTGGACTCTAAGCTGCTCGCCCTAGTCGGCGCCGTCGCCACCACCGACGCCAACCTCGGCAAAACCCCGGTCTACGTCCCACCCGCCCCCAGCGAAGAACCCACCAAATCCGCCAAGCGCGCCCCCGCCCGTCCCGCTTCCCCCTCTCGCCCCGCTCCCGCGGCAAAGCTCGCGCCTCCTCCCACGGCGAAGCCCGCGAAGCCCCCTCCCGCGGCGAAGCCCGCGAAACCCCGCGGCGACGACGACGCAGCCCCCGCCCCCAAGCCCACCCAAGGCAACGCCCCCGCCGAAATCGAGCCGTGAGTCTCCGCTCAGCGCTTCTCGAAGCTGCTAACTGCTAACTCCCAACTTCAGAGCAAGCACTGCTCCAAACGGTTGGCGTCCTGTGCGCCCATCGCACAATCAAATCCTCTTCGCGACACCCGCGCACTGCACTCGTGAAACGCCGGATCACGCTCGGCTTTTTTCCGCGCCTCTTGTTGCAAGCGCAGAATTTCGCCAGCGCTCGATTTGGGACGATCGTCGCGCAGCAAGAGCTCGACGTAGTGGTCCAGCAACAGCTGGCACTCGTTGCTGCTCGGCTGCTTGCCGCAACCCGTGGCGAGCACGAGCAGGAGCGCGCTGCTCAGCGTTCGCCGCAGCGTCATCGGAAACAGCGGTCCGTGATCTCTTGAGCCTTCTTGGCCGCGCGCACACATTGCATGGCGCGCTCGGTGATGCGCCGACCGACGCACGACTTCAACTGGGACTCCTTGACCCAGTTACGCGTGCGATCCAGCTGCTCTTTCGCGGCTTCGGGGTCGCGACCCACCGGGCTGCTCGCCAGCTCGAGCTCGGTCACCCGATCGGCAATCTCTTCACACTCTTGGGTGGTAGCCGGGTGACCGCAGCCGAGCGCCAGCACCCCCAGGAGCAGCCACCGGACCGACCCCGAGCCGGGGACCGCCGCCTTATCGAGCGCCAAGTTCATGAGCCCCGAGCTTTTGGTCCGCTTCCTCCGCTTTGGCAAGGTGCCACTCTGCAGCCCGAAGACCGGGCAAGCGCCCGAAATCTGGACGCCTGTGCAGGTGCTGCTAAATTGCCAGGGAATGACGCAGAAGCGTCCCGCCGCTGCCGCCGCCGTCGCCGTGACGCCGGAGCTTCTCCTGCGTAAAGCCACGCTGGCGCGCACGTCGGTCACGCGCGCCAAGTACGCCCAGCGCGGCCTGGCCTACGGCAGCCCGCTCGACCACACCACGCGCGTCCTCTTGCTCCGGCAGCTCTACCTTTCGCACATGGAGGGTCGCCGCTTCGCGGACGCCCTGGCGATCGCCGAACAAATGCTGCAGACGTCCGTCATGCTGGATGTGGCGCGCCAAGACGCCGCGCGCGCTTGTTTGGGGCTCGGCGAGCGCGAAAAAGCCATCGAGCACCTGCGCATCGGCAGCCGTGTCAGCCCGCCAGCGCGGCGCGCCTTCCACCTTTGGACGCTCGGCAGCGTGCTCTACCTCGAAGGCCGCTACCAAGACGCGTGCGGCGCGCTGTCGCGAGCCGCACGCTGGGGGACGCGCGACAAGCCGCTCTACCTAGCTGGGCTCGGTCTCGCACTGCTGGCCTCTGGTGAAGACGTGCCCGACTTGGCCGAGCTGCGTGAACGGCTCTCCGACGCACCGTGCGGACAAGGCTACGGCCAGTTCGTGCTGGGTGAGCTGTGCTACGCGCTCGAAGACTGGGCCGGCGCCGTGCGTTACCTGCGCGCCTTCTTGAAACGCGTCACCAGCGGGCGCGTAGCCCTGCAAGTCTCGCTTTCAGGCGAAATCACCCGAGCGCGGCGGCTGGCACGTCGCGCTTCGCAGAAGCTCAGGTAAGGTTGCCCGTGGCCTCGCGTTTCCGTCGGCTGTCCCTGCTTTTCATCGCGCTCTGGCTTGGTTTGCCGGCGACGGCTTGGGCCGCGCCCAGCACCAACGATTTTACCCGAGCGCTGGCCAAGGGCCCGCTCTACGCGGCGCTCGTCGCCTTGGGCGGAGGGCTCGCGGTCAGCCTCACGCCGTGCGTCTACCCGATGGTCGCGGTGACGGTCAGCATCTTCGGTGCCAAGCAGACCAAGCGCCGCTCCGAGGGCGTCTTGCTGTCGCTGGCGTTCGTGCTCGGCATCTGCGGCATGTTCGTGCCGATGGGGGTCGTGGCTGGCATGACCGGCAGCTTCTTCAGCGCCGTCCTGCAAAATCGCTGGGTCGTGGTCGGCATCTCCAGCGTGTTCTTGCTGATGGCGGCGTCAATGTTCGGCGCGTTCGAGCTGACCCTGCCCTCCGCGCTCAACAACAAGCTCGCCGAGATGGGCGGCATTGGTTACAAGGGCGCGTTCCTGCTCGGCTTGGTATGCGGGCTGATCGCCTCGCCCTGCACTGGACCGGTATTGACCGGCATCTTGGCCTGGATCGCCAGCACGCAAAGCCCAGGGCTGGGGGCGATGGCGATGGGCGCATTTTCGATCGGGCTCGGCGCGCCGTTCTTCTTGGTCGGCGCGTTCGCGGTGCAGTTGCCCAAGAGCGGGCGTTGGATGGTCCACGTCAAGAGCGTGCTCGGCATCGTGCTCGTGGTGGTGGCGCTGTATTTCCTGAACAACTCGTTCGGTTTCGCCAATCGCTTCGTTTCCGGCTCGGTCGGGTTCATCGCGGCGGCCGTCGGCGCCATCCTGGTCGGCCTGGTCCTCGGCGCCGTGCACCGCGAGTTCGGCGAGCCGGGCAGCGGCGTCAAAGTCGCCAAGGGCCTCGGCATCCTGCTCACGAGCGCCGGCGGGCTATTCGCGCTGTTGGCGCTGATCAAGCCGGCGGAGTCGTCGGCTTCGCTGACCTGGGAGCACCACGACATCGAAGGCGCCCTGGCTCGCGCCGCAACCGACAAGCGGCCGCTGGTCGTCGACTTTACGGCGGCCTGGTGCGGCGCCTGTAAAGAGCTGGATAAAAAGACCTTTTCGGAGCCGCGCGTCGGGCACGAGCTGGGGCGGTTCGTCGCGGTCAAGGTCGACGCCACCAACAACGACGACCCTAAGGTGGAAGCCATGCTGGCGCGCTTCAAGGTCGTCGGCCTGCCGACGGTCGTGCTGTTCGACTCGCGCGGCAAGGAAGCGGTGCGCTTCAACGACTTCGTGCCGCCCGACGAGTTCTTGAAGTCGGTTCAGACAGTCGACTGAGTTCATGCAGCCGGCACCGCGCGTGAGCCCAGCCGTAGCGCTAACGCAACGGTGAGGCAGAACGCAGCGGGCTCATTTGGTTTCTCGACGGGTCGTTGCCGCCTGTTCCGTGATGGTAAACGTCCCCGAGCGCGGCGGCCGAAGTCGCCCCAGCTGCTCTATCGCACGCACCAGCTCATCGCGCGGAACCGGCTTGTCGAGGATGCGCGGCATGGCCGTCAGGTGTTCACGGGCCGCGACGGCCGTGCACAATAGCGAGGCGGCGTAGCTGTCGCCGCTCAACAGCAGCACTCGCTGCGACAGGTAAGGATAGCGCTCGTGGATGTGCGCGAACAGCTCAGCGCCGGTCATGCCAGGCATTGAAACATCCGACACCACGACGTCGAAGTGGCTGCCCTCCGCCAAGCGTCCCAGGGCTTCGGCAGCGCTGTCGACGGTCACCACGTCGAGCTCGCTCAACATGCTGGCCGTGGCTCGCAAGACCAGCAACTGGTCGTCGACCAACAACACGCGCAACCGTCGCTTTGAGGCCGGCGGCTCGTCCATGTTGTCATCCCAGGTATCGGCGTAGGCCAAACGCTCGCCGCAGGCTTGGCAGCGCCATCGTGGCTCGCTGCCCGCGTCGCCAAGCCGCGCCGACCAGCCGTGGCGGGCAAGCAAGACGAAGCCCCATTCGACCGCGGCCGTGGATTCTCCGCAGTCCGAGCAGACGACCAGCGAGCTTGTCATGCCGCTCTAGCTTGCAAGCTCTGCGCCGCCGGCATCGATGCCACAACCTGAGTCGATGTCAGATGAGGCGAATTACGCCTTCACCCAGCGTTCGAGCGCGCTGAGTGCGCTGCCGACGTTGGGTTTCGCCTCACCAAAGCCCAGCCACGGATCATCGATCTCGTTCGCCCGGGCTGGGACGCTAACGATCGTGAAACGTGCCGGGTCGAGCCCAGCGTGCAGCTCTTCCCAAGCCAGCGGCGTCGACACCGTCGCGCCCGGATGTGCGCGGACCGAATATGGCGCGACGATCGTGCGCGACGTCCCGGTTTGCCCCGTGTCAACGTAGACGCGGTCACCGCGCTTGTCGATCTTGCGCTCCATCGTGGCGATCTGCGGATGGCGCGCGGTCACGATCCGCCCGAGCAGCTCGACCAGCAATTTTGCGGCCTCGAACGGGATGCCGTCGCCGAGCGGCACCAGCACGTGCAGCCCACGCTGCCCCGAAGTCTTGGGGAAACCAGGCAAACCAGCGTCGTCGAGCAGCTCACGCAGCCTAAGCCCGAGCCGCACCGCGTCAGCAAATGGCCGCTCGCCGAGATCGAAATCGACGGTCAAAAAATCACAGGTACCCAGCGACTCTTCGCGGCACGCCAGCACATGCAGTGGAATGCAGCCGAGGTTCGCCAGGTAAACGAGCCCGTCGTCGTCGTCGACCAAGAACACGTTCTTCGGCGTGCGATCGACCTCGTCGGTGTCCGAAATATCCAGACGGCGCATCCAGCTCGGCGTCCCCTCGGGCACGTTCCACTGGTAGAAGCTCTTGCCGGTGATGCCATCCGGATGCCGAACGAGCACCAACGGTCGCCCACACAGAAACGGCAGCATGCGCGGCGCGATGCTCGCGTAGTAGCTGACCAAGTCGGACTTCGTGTAGCCGGAGTCGGGCCAAAACACTTTGTCGGGGTTGGTGACCAGCACGCGCCCGCTGCCGAATGTCACGCCCGCGGTCGGCTCGGGTTCGCGCACAGGCGCGGGCGGCGACGCGTGGCTCGCCTTCGGATCGACGTCGGGGCGCAGGCCGAGAAACACCGGCGCGCGCAGCCGGCCCTCTTCTGTGAAGCCTTGGTAACGCACCTGCACGACGAGCTCCGGCCGCAGCCAGCGCGCCTTTTCGGTACCCGGATCTTCCGGCACTTCGCCGTGGCCCGGATACTTCGGCTGTTCGAGTTGCGGCAGCTCCTTCAAAAGCAGGCGAATCGTGGCGTCCGAGAGGCCACTGCCGACGCGGCCGCGGTACTGCAGCTGGCCTTGCACGTACACCCCCAGGCACAGCGCGCCCAAGCTCTTGCGCGCGCCAGCACCGCCGACATAGCCGAGCACCACGAAATCGTCATCGCGCTCGCACTTGATCTTCACCCAGTCGGTCGTGCGCCGCGGTCCGACCCGATACGGCGACTGCTTTTTCTTGGCGACGACGCCTTCGAGCCGCTCGCGCTTACAGAAGTCGTACAGAGCCGAGCCATCGTCGTCGATGTGATCGAGCACCCGCACCAGGCCGCGCCCACGCACGAGCTGCGCCAAGATCCGCTTTCGCTCGACCAGCGGCAGCCCCGTCAGGTCGCGGCCCGCCATCGCCAGCAAGTCGAAGACCAGATAGACGACCGGCACGTTCGAGCGCGCATGCTCGATGTCGAGCGGCCGCTGGGCGTGAATGCGCGGCGCCAGCCGTTCGAAGCTGGGCTTGCCCTCCGCGTCGAACGTCACGATCTCGCCATCGAGCAGCGCGTCGTCGATCGGCAACAGCGAAAGCGCCCGGGCGATTTCAGCGTAGCTGGCGGTCGCCGAGCGACCGTTCCGGTAGCGCAGCGCCACCTGCGGCCCGCGCTTGTCGGCCACGATCCTGACGCCGTCGAGCTTCAGTTCGTAGAGCCGCTCGGAATCGGTCAGCGCCGCGCCTTCGAGCGCGCACAGCATCGGCGTCAGGCCCTGCGCCGGGACGGATTTTTGGGGGGCGGACGCCACCAGCTCCGTCAGCTCCGCCGCTAGCGCGGCCTTATTCAGGTTCTCTTCGCCCGTCAGACCCGACAGCACGCCGCGCGGATCTTTGGTGATCACGTCACCTTCGGCGCTCGAGTGGAGGTCTTGCTTTTTGATCAGCAGCCACTCGGTCTGCTGCCCCTCGCCTACCTCGAGCTTCCTGCCGCCACGCCCGCTGGTGCGAATCAACGCGAAGGTCCCGCGCAGCTTGAAGCCCGAAAGCTCGAACTTCAGGTCGCCGCGCTCGAGGCCCTCTTCGGCCGAGGTCTCGAGGTAGCGAATCCGTCCGACGTCCCACACGATCATCGAACCGGCGCCGTAGTTGCCCTCCGGAATCACCGCTTCGAAGTCGAGGTACTCGAGCGGGTGGTTCTCGGTGTGCACCGCCAGCCGCTTCTCGAGTGGTTTAAGGCTGGGCCCGCGCGGCACCGCGAAGCTCTGCAGCGTGCCCGAGCATTCGATGCGTAGATCGTAGTGCTCGCGTCGCGCTTGGTGCAGGTGGACGACGAAGCGACCGGCGCGAGTCGAGCGCGCGCTGCCCTTGCGTTCAGCACTGAACGGCTCTGTGGTTTGAGCGGGGTCGCGCTTACTTCGATAACGCTTGAGCTCGTTCGGATCTTTGGCTCCTGACGGAGGAGATTCACCCGAACTTTTCTTCAAGTCGCGCTCCTTCCGCTAGCATAGCGGAATGCCCGCTCGCGCTGTGCTTTCCGGCACGATTTCCTTCGGATTGGTGTCGATTCCGGTCAAGTTCTTCACCGCTGCTTCTTCGGAGCAGGTGAGCTTCAACATGCTGCACAAGAAGTGCGGCGGTCGTTTGAAGATGCAGTTCGTCTGCCCGACCGACAACAACGAGGTCGTCGAGCGCTCCGACACGGTGAAGGGCTACGAGTACAGCAAGGGCCAGTACGTCCAGTTCACTGAAGAGGAGCTGAAGGCGCTCGAGGCCGAGCGCGGCGGCACAATCGAAATCACCGAGTTCGTGCCGGTGACGAGCGTCGACTTCATTCAGGTCGAGAAGAGCTACTACCTGGGCCCTGACAAGGGCGGCGACAAGGCGTACCGGCTGCTCGGCGAAGCGATGACGGCCAAGGGGCGCGTCGCGGTCGGGCGCTGGTCAGCACGCGGCAAGGAGCAGGTCGTGCTGGTGCGCCCGTACGGCAAAGACGGCCTGGTAATTCACCAGCTCTACTATTCGAACGAGGTGCGGGCCTTCAGCGAAATCGACACCGGCGCCACCTTCACCTTCAGCGACAAAGAGCACGAGCTGGCCGAAAAGCTGATTGAAGAGCTGGGCACCGACTCGTTCGACGCCGCCAAGTACACCGACTCGTTCAGCGAGCGCGTGAAGGGCGCGGTCGACCAAAAAGTCGCCGGCCAGGAAATCACCATCGCCCCCGAAGCCCCCAAGGCTCAAATCATCGACTTGTTCGAGGCCCTCAAAAAGAGCCTGGCCGACGTCCAAGAAAAGGGCGGCCCGCTCGCCGGCCCCAAAAAAGCCGAAGCCACACCGGCCGAAGAAGCCCCCGCCAAAAAGCCCCGCGCCAAAAAAGCGCAGTAACGACTCGAGACAACAGGAAGGCGGGAAGGCGGGAAGTTTTTGGGGTGGGCGGGCCGCAAGCACCTCGCTTCTCCCCTGCGGGTCGAGGTCGGTTGATTGCGGGCCGCAGGCCCGGCGAACCCAAGAAATTCTTGGTCTGATCTTCCCGCCTTCCCGCCTTCCTGTTGTTTCCCGCGCCCGGGTTTGTTGGCCCGGTTTGGCCCGGTGGCTTAGTGCCAAGGGACCGACGGAGGTTCCCATGAAGGCTCGCCCTGCAACACTGGTCGTGATCGAGTTCGGCGCTAGCTGGCCGCGCTGGTTGAACCCGACGGGTGACCGCGGCGACTTGGCCGTGGTGGCCCAACACTATGCAGGTCCGCCCACGGACCTGATCACCCAGGTCGCGATGCGCGTCACGCGCCTGCAGTCCCGCGGCTGGCACCTGTCGTCGATGGTGCTGGTGTCGAATGGTCGCGCTGATGCACCGACCGCAGCTGCGCGTTCAATCTTGGCGCGCGGACTGCTCGCGCACCTCGCGGCATCGGGCGGCGGCAGCTTCGCGCTGAGCGTCGACGCCTACCTGGGCATCCGCGCCGAACACAACCTGACGGCCGTCGCGGCGAGCCTCGAAGCCCTGGCGCTAGCGAGCCGCGTCGAGCTGCGCCTGGAAACCGCCGCGTCGCCGAGCGCGTCCATGCCGGTGGCGCGCGCCCTGACCGCCTGACGGTTGCCCAGAATGTGCTATCCCGGGCCGCGTGAGCGACGCGGCGGCACCTGAGAACGACCCACCAGCGAGCCCGTCCGAGCTCGACGCTGAGACGCGCGCCGCTCTCGAGTGGCCGGCGCTTTTGACTGCGCTCGGCGGCCTCTGCACCAGCTCCTCCGGCCAGGCGCGGGCGCTCGGGCTCCACCCGGCAGCAACGCTCGAAGCCGCCCGCGAACGCAACCAAGTCGTCGGCGAGATGCTCGATCTGGATCGCTTGGGCAGGGCGCCGATCGCGCGCGCCTTCCCCGACGTGTTCGAAGCGCTCGAGCGTGCCGCGCGCGGTGGCGTGGCCAGCGCGGCCGAGCTTTGGCAAGTCCGCGAGCTACTCGAGGTCGCGGCCAAGCTGCGTGTGTTCGCGAAAGCGCAGCGCGAGAGCCATCCCGCGGTTTGCCAAGCCGTCGATTCACCCGCCGAGCTCGCGGGTCTCGAAGAAGATCTCACCCATGCCCTGGACCCCGATGGCACCGTCGCCGACCGCGCCTCGCCCGATTTGGCCCGTGCCCGCAAGCGCACACGCGAGCTCCGCGAAGAGCTAAAACGCAAACTGGGCCAGCTGATCGAGCGCCACGCCGACGTCGTCCAAGCCGACTACTACACCGAGCGCGAAGGCCGTTACGTGCTGCCGGTGCGCGCTGATGCGCATTTGCGAGTGCCTGGCATCGTGCTCGGCTCGAGCGCGTCGGGCGCGACGCTGTTCGTCGAGCCCGAAGAGCTGACGTCACTCGGCAATCAACTGCGCATTCAGGAGGCCGAAGCGCTGCGCGAAGCCGCCAAGGTGCTGGGCGTCCTGTCAGGCTACTTGGCGAGCGACGCCGATCACGTCCGGGCCGCGCAGCGCGCCTGCGAAGAAGCCGACGTGCTCGGTGCCCTGGCGCGTTTCGCCCGCCAAACGCGGTCGTTGATCGTGCCGCTGCTGGCCGAAGCGCGGCTCGATCTGCGCGCCGCGCGCCACCCGCTGCTAGCGCTCACGCCGCACCCGGTCGTCGCCAATGACATCGCGATCGAAGCCGCGCGCGCGTTGGTGATTTCAGGTCCGAACGCCGGCGGCAAGACCGTCGCCCTGAAGACGCTCGGCTTGGTGGCATGGATGGCGCGAGCCGGCATTCCCTTGCCGATCGCCGAGGAGTCGAGCGTAGGCTGGTTTGGCTGCGTACTTGCCGACATCGGCGACGAGCAGAGCCTCGCCCGTTCGCTGTCCACGTTCAGCGCGCACGTGCAGCGCTTGTGCACGCTGCTTGCGCGCGCCGACGGCGAAACCTTGATCTTGCTCGACGAGCTCGCGTCCGGCACCGATCCGGAAGAGGGCGCCGCGTTGGCAGCCGCCATGCTCGAAGCGCTGACGGCGCGCGGCGCCGCCGTCGCGGTGACGACTCACTACGAAAAGCTCAAAGAGTTCGCGGCCCACGCGCAACACCTGCAAAACGCCTCGGTCAGCTACGACTTCGAGCGCATGGCCCCGACATTCCGGCTCACGATGGGCGTACCGGGCGCCTCGAGCGCGCTCACGGTAGCGACCCGTCACGGCCTACCGAGCAGCGTCGTGGCGCGCGCGACGGCGCTGTTGCCCGAGCAATCACGCGAACGCGAGCGCGCAGTCGAACGGCTCGAACGCCAACGTCAGGCTTTCGAACAAGAACGCGAAGCGCTGGCTCGCGAAGCCGAACAGCTACGACTTTTGCGCGAGCGTCTCGAATTGGAGCACGGTAGCGAGCGCGCGGAGCTCGAAGCGGAGGTCGAACGCGAAACGCTCGCGCTGCGTGCCAACGTCTCCAAGATCCGCGCTGAGCTGTTGGCGACTCGCGAGCGTCTCAAACAGGGCGCGCACGACCCGAAGGCCCTGCGCAGCATCGAACGCGATCTGGGGCGAGCAGCCGTGCACGTCTCGCTCGGCGGCTCACTCTTGCCCAGCCGCGCGTCCGCGGAGCCCGCGGCGAAGCCGAGCGCGCCAAGCATCGCGTACCAAAGCGGCGCTAGCGTGCGGGTTAAATCATCCGGCCTCTTGGCCACCGTGATCGACTCCGACGCAGACAGGTTGCGGATCCAGGTCGGCTCCATAAAGCTAATTTTACGTAGCGAGGACGTCGAGCCGGCGAAGGCCGCGCAAAAGCAACAGCCGTCGCCGCGCGCGCGCAAACCGAGCATCGCCTCATCCGCCCTGCCGAGCGCGGTGCGCACCGTCAGTAACACGCTCGATCTACGCGGCGAGCGCGTCGATGTAGGGCTCGATAAAGTCGACGCGTTTCTCGATCGAATGCTGAACATCGGCGAGCAGCACGGCTTCGTTTTGCACGGCCACGGCACTGGCGCGCTCAAATCAGCGGTGCGCGACCATTTGCGAGCTTCCAGCTACATTGCACAGTCGCAGGCCGCCGAAGCCGATTCGGGGGGCGATGCGTTCACCGTCTTCTGGCTGCGGTGCTAGCGTCGCGGCACAAAGAATGTCGGCCCGCGAATCATCGAGCTCTTTGAAGCTCTCGACGACGACGAAGACTGCCAGCGCGCCTCACCACATCGCGCCCAAGTCTTCGCCCTCGTCAGCCTTGGCAGCTCCGGGACACGGTCACGGCGACGGCAGCACTTCCTACCAGTTGAAATTGGCGCTGGGCGCCCTGGGCGTCGTCTACGGCGACATCGGCACCAGCCCGCTGTACGCCATGCGCGAGTGCTTCGCCGAGGAGCACCACCTCGCGGTCACGCAAGCCAACATCATGGGCGTGCTGTCGCTGATCTTCTGGGCGCTGACGTTAATCGTCTCGCTCAAGTACGTGGCCTACGTGCTGCGCGCCGACAACAAGGGCGAAGGCGGCATCTTGGCGTTGATGGCGCTGGCTAGCGCGGCCGTGCGTGGCAAGCGCATCTACCCGCTCTTGATCGCGCTCGGCGTCTTCGGCTCGGCGCTGCTCTACGGCGACGGCATGATCACGCCGGCGATCTCGGTGTTGTCAGCGGTGGAAGGTCTGCGGATTGCAGCACCCGGCCTGAACCACCTGGTCATTCCGCTCACGATCGCGATCTTGATCGGCCTATTCGCGATGCAGCGGCGCGGCACGGCTGGCCTTGGCGCGATCTTCGGCCCGATCATGCTGCTCTGGTTCGGCACCCTGCTCGGCCTCGGCATCTACCGCACGCTTGAGCACCCGAGCGTGATGGCGTCGGTCAGTCCGTTGTACGCCGCCAGGTTCCTCCATGCACACGGGCTAGCCGGCCTATTAGTGCTCGGCGCCGTGGTGTTGGTCGTGACCGGCGGCGAGGCGCTCTACGCTGATCTCGGCCACTTCGGCCGCAAGCCGATTCGCTTGGCTTGGTACGGCATGGCCATGCCCGCGCTGCTGATGAACTACTTCGGGCAAGGCGCGCTGTTGATTGCCGATCCCAAAGCCGTCGAAAATCCGTTCTTCCGCATGATGCCGAGCATCATGCTTTACCCGATGGTCCTGCTGTCGACGGCCGCCGCCGTGATCGCGTCACAAGCGTTGATCTCTGGGGTTTTCTCGCTCACCTCGCAAGGCACGATGCTCGGGCTCTTGCCGCGCGTGAGCATCAAGCACACCTCCGCCGACGAACGCGGGCAGATCTACGTGCCGTTCGTGAACTGGACGCTGCTGTTGGCGACGATCGGCCTGGTGCTCGGCTTCAAGAGCTCGACCAACCTGGCGGCGGCCTACGGTATCGCGGTGACGCTGACGATGGTGATCACGACCATCCTGGCCTACTTCCTAGTGCGGCACGTCTGGGGCTGGAGCGTTCCGAAGGCCCTGGCGGTATCGGCGGTCTTCTTGCTGCCCGAGTTGGTGTTCATGGGCGCCAATGTGATCAAGGTCGAAGACGGCGGCTGGGTGCCGCTGCTGATCGGCGCCCTGATCTACGTGATGATGCTGAGCTGGAAGCGCGGCCGCGAAATTCTGTCGCAACGCTTCAGGGAGCAGCTGTTGCCACTGGATGACTTCTTCGACCTGATGCACGTCGACATTCCAGCGCGCGTGCCCGGCACCGCGGTGTTCATGACCAGCACGCGCGACGGCACGCCGCCGGCCATGCTGCACAACTTCATGCACAACCGCGTCGTCCACCAGCACATCGTGCTGTTGACGGTGATCACCAGCGACTCCGCGCGCGTCGCCGAAGAAGACCGCTTCAAGTGCGAACAGATGGC
>JBBSAB010000015.1:0-115961 GCA_038252755.1 Polyangiales bacterium
ACGATCCCTACTCACCGCGACTTGCCGATGCACCGCATCGAAGCAAGTCAGCCACCGCTAGCGCCGGCAATCGCGCCCGAGTCTGCGCCGCGTGCTCGACTCGATAGCGGTGTGCCGGGCAGTGAAGCCGAAGCCCCGACGACTGCGTCGATCGCTGCCGAAGAGCCGGAACGGCGCGCACCGTGGCCGAATTACGCGGCTTTCGGCTTGGCTCTGCTGCTCGCGGTCGGCCTTGGTTTGTGGCTGACGAGCGGGAGCGCGCCGCAGCAAGCCGCGCCGAATCCGCCGCCCCCTGCGGCTCCGCAAGTGAAGGTCGCCGAACCGGCGTTGATGCCAGCGCCGCCGGTTCCCGCCGACGCGGTCGTTGCGCCCACCGAGCCCGCGGCGCCCCCGGCGCGACTCGCACCAACGCCCCCCGCACCACCAGCGGCCATGCCGCGCAAAGAATCCGTCGCGTCTTCACCTAAGCCTACGCCTCTTGCGCCTGTGGCTCCTCAGCCCGCGGCGCCTAACAAGTCTGCTCCTGCTAAATCCT
This sequence comes from Polyangiales bacterium, assembly GCA_038252755.1. GTDB lineage: Bacteria > Myxococcota_A > Polyangia > Polyangiales > Polyangiaceae > PMG-095. Next base: position 536 of record JBBSAB010000015.1, read on the forward strand.
CCCGCGAAACTATCTTTTGAGTCATGACCCGCACGCGATCTTTTTCTCATCTTCTGGTTTTTGGCGCAGCGTTCGGTATCGGTTTGCTGGCTGCACCGGGCGGCGCGCTAGCGCAGACCAACGCCAGCGAAACGGCGCGCGTCACCGAGCTGTTCAAGAGCGGCAAAGCAGCGTTCGCCAAGGGCGACATGGCTGAAGCCGAGCGGCTCTTCGGGCAGGCGCTGGCGATGCGCAAGAGCTCGGACATCGCGGCCAACTTGGCGCAGTCCGAGCTGGAGCAGCAAAAGTACCGCAGCGCGGCCGAGCATTTCTCGTGGGCGCTCGCCAATCTGCTGCCGAGCGCGACCGACGCGCAGAGGAAGGCGGTCGAAACCGGGCTGTCAAAAGCGCGCACGGAAGTGGCGGTTTTACGGCTCGATATCCGGCCTGAAGGCTCGGACGTCTTGGTCGGCCAAGACAACCTCGGCAAATCGCCGATCGGCAATGGTGTGTATGTCGACCCAGGCGAGGTGATCGTTTCGGTCAAACACGATGGCTTCGTCGCGCTCGACAAGCGCGTGATGGTCGGCAAGGGCACCGAGCAAGCGGTGGAGATCACGCTGGTACCGAAGGACGGAGCTGCGCCCGCGGCGGCGGCGACACCAGTCATCGATTCGGGTCTGCACACGTCGCCGGCTGCGCCGCCACCGAGTGCTGAGCGACCTGCGCCGAAGAGCCTGGTGCCGGCATTCGTGGCGACCGGCGTGGCGGTGGCGGGCGGCGTTGTCGGCCTGGTGTTCACGCTGAGCGCCAATTCGAAGTCGGACGACGCCGACCAGCTGCGCGATCGCTTGAATGAGATGGGTGGCTGCAACGGCGGCACGGCTTCGCCCAGCGACTGCAGCGACCTGAAGAGCCAGCGCGCTAGCGTGGATTCGTCGCACCACCTCGCCTTGGGCGCGTTCGTCGTGGGGGGCGTGGCGGCCTTGGCAGCCGGATATTTTTATTGGGATGCGCTCTCGCATCGCGGCGCGGCACAGAGTGCAGCGCGCAAACGCCCGCTGTTCGGGTTGAGGCCGGCGTTGGACGTCGGTCGCGAACGCGCGAAAGACGCGGGGCCGATCGGTTCCGTGAAGCTCAGCGTGTCGGGGAACTTTTGAGACTTGGGAGTACAGGGAGCAATTAACATGCGTATTTCAGCCTTTTCGATGCTCGCACTCGGCTTCGGCCTGGTCGGCTTTCAATTGTCGGCCTGCAGCAACTCTTCCGAAGACTGCAATGCCACCGCCACCTGCGTCAGCAGCGCCGGCTCCTCCTCAACCGCCGGCAGCGCGGGCAAGTCGAACGGCACGGGCGGCGGCGACGACGGCGGAGCCCCCGCCGGCGGCACACCAAGCGTCGGCGGCTCGTCGAACACCAGCGGCACGAGCGGCACCAGCGGTACGATGGGCGTCGGCGGCGAAGGCGGCAGCGGAAGCAGCGCCTGCACCGGCGACGTCGCGGACGACGCAGCTTGCTGGACAACGAATGCGTATGGGGTGTTCGTGTCGAGCGACAGCGGCGACGACGCGGCGGGCGACGGCACTCAGGAAGCGCCGTTCAAGACGATCACGAAGGGCATCACGTCTGCAGCCGGAAAGAACGTCTACGTCTGCGCCGGCGCTGACGACTACTCGGAGAAGGTGACGCTCTCCGCCGCCACAACGACCGACGGCTTGCGCATCTACGGCGGCTTTGAGTGCTCGACGTGGACCTACGCAACGACGCGCAGCGCGCAAGTCGTCTCGCCAAGCAACATCGCGCTACGCATCGACGGCCTGAAAAAGGGCGCGTACATCGAGAATTTGCACTTCCAGGCGGCGGACGGCGCTGGCTTGGATGCGAGCAGCTATGGGGCCTTTGTTACGAGCAGCAAGGGCGTGATGTTGAAGCGGGTGGAGTTGAAGGCGGGAAAGGGATTGAAGGGTGGCGACGGCGCTGCCGGCGGCACAACCCCCAACGCGGCGGACGCCGGAGCTGCGCAAAACGGCAAGCCCGCAGAGTGCGGCGGAACGCCCACTAGCGCAGATGGTGGCGCCTGGGCTGCCGCTGTGTGCGGGTCGAGGGGCGGCGACGGCGGAAAGGCCGTTCTGGACACGGATGGAGCTGACGGCTTCTCGGGTACGCCCACAGCGAATCTTGAGCCGCCAAGCCCACCGAACAAGGGCGCCGGCTCAAGTGCGATCGGTGGTGACGCCGCGCCAGGAACGAAGGGGGCGAAAGGAAATCCGGGACCCTTGGGTGTCGGTGCTGACGCCGTTGGGACGTTTGCGAGTGGTGGTTTCTCGGCCGCTGACGGAAGGGATGGCGGGACCGGGTTCGCGGGGCAAGGAGGCGGAGGAGGAGGGGCGAGTAAGGGGTCCGCGAGCTGTCGGGGCGCGAGCGGTGGAGCCGGGGGTCTCGGCGGGTGCGGCGGCAAGCCTGGCTTCGGCGGGCGTGGTGGTGGTGCCTCTGTCGGGATCTTCAGCTCGGCCAGCGCCGTGGTTCTGGACGCTTGCGCAATCACGTCCGGCAAGGGCGGCGATGCTGGTGGCGGTGGCAATGCTGGCGGCGGCGGCGGCGGCGGTAGCGGGGGCCTGGTAGGCCAAGGCAGCCAGGGAAACGGGATCGGCCTTTCTGGCCAAGGCGGCCAAGGCGGTCCCGGAGGCAACGGCGGCTCCGGCTCCGGCGGCTCCGGAGGCCCCTCCTACGCGTTGGTTTTCTCGGGCGCGAAGCCGATTTATGACGCCGTCGACACGACGCTCACTGCTGGCAAAGGCGGCGCCGGAGGCGTCGGTGGAAAAGTACTCACTGCCAAGGCTCCAGATGGTGCTATCGGCGCGTCCGCCAATGAGCTCGAAGTGAACTGACCTCATTCGAAGAACTGAAATCAAACAATTGAATTGGGTGGAGAGATCGTCATGAACAAGCAATCGAGGGGAATTGGTTGGGTACTGGGCACGACTGCAGTGGCGATCACGCTCGGGCCGATCGCGTGCGGCGACGGCTTCAGCGGCTCCGACTGTAAAGAGAGTCGTACGTGCGCAGTGGGGGCTGCGGCGGGAGCAGCGGGGCAGGGTGAAGACGACAGCATGACCGGCGGTGGAGACAACACTCCCGCTGGAGGTAATGCGGGCGCCGCTCCGGTCTCGAATGGTGCGAACGGTGGGGAGGGCGGCGAACCGCCGAGCCTCGTTGGCACGCCGTGCACCAAGGCGAGCGAGTGCGACGACGGTGACTCGTGCACCGGAGTTGAAAGCTGCGTCGACGGGTTGTGTGCCGCGGGCGAAGCCGTGAAGTGTGCGGCGGGCTTGGTTTGCTCGGCCGCCAAGGGCAATGCCTGCCTGTTTGCCAGCAAAGCTCCCTGGATTGTCTACACGGCAGACGCCGACAAGAAAGGCGTCTCGGAGGTCTACGGTGTAAAGGTCGATCTGCTCGGCACGATGGCGGCGGTCAAGTTGAGCCCCACATTGGCGGCGGGTTGGTCTTCGTACGCCCCCCGCATGTGGTCGCCCGACGGCTCGGGCACGATCATCACGACCAATGAGCTAGCGACCTCCAAGTTCGAGTCGTACTTGGTTCGCTTCGGCGAAGGCTTGCCCGACGCAGCCATTCAGCTCACGAAGGGCATGCCTGCCTCCAAGCTGAGCAATCCTGCATGGTCCCCTTCCGGCAAGTCGCTGGCTATCTTGCGCGAGGACGCGCTGTACGTCGTGGACGTTGCCGCCAACGGCACGGTCACCCAATCGCGCGTCAGTCCCGAGGGTTACGACCAAGTGACTGGCTGGATCAAGAACGACAACGAGGTTGTCTACGTCGCACGCAGCGCGACCACCACCAAGACGAGCGCTGCGCTTGCGGTTCGCAATGGCGGTGGGTGGACCCGGCATCCGTTGGTGGCTGACATGGGTGTTGTTGGCCTCGTGGCCGCCAGCACTGATCGCGGGACGCTGGCTTACATATCGGTCGATGCCCAGAATTTGCGAACTTTCTGGACTGTTGAAACGACCGACGGCAGCCTGCCGACGAAGATCAACGCCGTACCCGCAGTTGACGTCGCGTTTTACCCGTCTCCCAACACGACGCGCTTCGTACTCGCGACTACTGAGAAGGTGACCTTCAAGACCACTGTGTTCGGTGGTCCGCTCGCCAGTGTGTCGGCCCCCGGCCCCGGGCTGAAACAGGGGCTCAACATCTTTGCCTCCAGTGCCCTGGGGATCACGGTCGAGGGGCCCTGGGCGCCTGATTCATCGCGCGCGGCGGTCTTCCAGGACGGGACCTTCGGCAAGCAACTCGCGATCTACGAGCCAGGGGCTACCGAGGAGTGGCACGCGTTGGCGGAGACCCAAGCGCTCCAAGGTGATCTCGCGCCGCTCTGGTCTCCAGATTCGAAAACGCTAGCGCTGCAGACGCGAGTTAGTGCCAGCTCGAACGTGGTGTTGAAGCTGATCGCGTCGCCGGGTTACGCGAAGCGCGACCTCGACAGCGTGCCGTCCGCAGGTGGCTACTTCGTCGGGCCGTTCAGCGCCGGCGGCGAGTTTTTCGTCTACTCGAAGACTACCGCCGCAGGGCCCGCGACGGAGGGCTACTACGTCGACTTACGCAAAGGCGCTGCCCAGGCTCCGGACCCGGTGGCTATCCCGGGTATTATTGGTGGCCGCGACTTCGCGAACCACGGCACGGATTTTGTGTACATCCGCGACGCGCAAAATTGTTTCTATATCGATTTCGGGGGCCAAGCCGCCCAAGAGCCAGTGCAAGTCAACGCTGCCGGCACCGTGACCTCGTGCAGCTTTCAGAAGCTGCCGAAGTAGATTTTTTCGGCCGCGGGCCGGTTCGAACGAAATGACGCAACTGAATGCGTCGACGGAACGACTAGCGGGCGGAGACTTCATCATGAAAACAAGTCGGCAATTTTGGGGGCGTCCCTGGTTGTCATGTTCGGAGTCGTCGCGTGCGGCTGCGGCTTCAGCGGCGTGGAGACTGCAAAGCGAATCGGACCTGTAGCGCTACCGGAGGCCAGGATGCGACGGGCGACGGTGGTGCGCTGAATGGCAATGCTGCCACTGCGGGTGGCGCTGAGATGGCGCCCGCTGCCGGCGGAGCCGGCACGGGTACTGACGCGACACCCGGTGGCGGGCCTACCGCCGTTGATGGCGGTGCCGCCGCCATCGGCTTGTCATTGGTCTCATTTCAGCTGTTGAACACGCCCGCCGATCCTGGGTTCTGGCTTCGTTTTCGCTCCGGTCCGGTGCTCACGTACCCACGTACGTTCCGCTCCGGTCCTCGCGAAAGCCTCGCCAGAACCCAGGCTTGGCGAGCGGGCAACTGGCAAATGAGACCAATGCTCAGCCGCCATCGGCGGAGCGGGTGGAGCGGCTGGGCCAGAGTGCTGGGTCGCCAAAGATTGATGGCCAGCCGCTACCGCTCCGCGGGCTGGGAGGATCCGGTCATCATCGGCGGTGCGCTGACGGGCCAGCCGTGCTCTGAGCCGGCGCCCGGGTGTTTGACGGCAAGACCTTCGTTGCTGCCGGGAGTGAGGTCGTTGGCAACGTGAGCAATACGTACGTGGCCCGGTTCGATCGCCAGCGCGAAAGCTGGGCGGCGTACCAACTCGTCAGCTCGCTGCCGGGCAGTCGAGTTTTTTGTTTGGTCTTCCAAACAAAAACTGCGTTAACGCTAAGGATGAACTCTCTCTCCTCATCTCGGAAATCGCCATTGGTCGTACGCGACCCATGACGGTTCCGGTAGCGGGAAGATTTGCAGGCCGAGTTGCTCGAGGTAGTACAGTGGGTAGGAGCGCGAGAAGACGAAGATCGGCAGCATGATCACCGTGCCGATGTAGGGGATGGCGGTAAAACAGCAGGTCACGCAGCTGAGGATGAGGGCCGCGACGCTGACTGCTATCGAGAGGACGAAGCGCAGCAGGTAGAACAGCACGACGCCGCCCACGTTCCCTGACAGCACTTCGGCGCGGCAGATGCGCCACGCCTCACGCACCTTCACGTTGCGCACGACCATCAACGGCACGACGAAGTCGTCGAGCAGCAAGAACGTGATCGCCAGCGGAAAGCCCAGGAAAAATACGGTAAACCCGAACAGCGAGTAGCCGATCAGCGCTCGGGTGCCGAGGAAATTGCCGGCTTGCCAGTCGGCGAACGCGACGAGCACGCCCGCGCCAAGGCCGAGCATCACCAACAAACCGCTGCCGACGCTGAGCCAAGCCCGAAACTTGAACAAGCTCATCCCGAGCTCCGCCGCGCGCGTCCACTGCGCGCCGAGAGCGACGCGATCCCAAATCACCGACTCGACGAACATCAGCTTGGCGCGGCTCGAGAACCACAGCACGAAGATCCAAAGCCCGACCGTCAGCAACAAACCGCCAATCGCTAGCGAGACGTACAGCGCGAGGTCGTCGTGCAAGGCGCGCGCCACCTGATCGATCATCTTCTGGAATTCGGCCGGCATGCCACCGCCGCCAGACCCAGTCGGGCCATGCGGGCCAGACGGAATCGAGGGTCCGCTCGAGCCACCGGGGAAGCTGGGGATCTGGACCGAGCCGCCGCCCTCACCGCATTGCGCCATGAACACCGTGAAGCCGAGGGCGAACCACTTGTCGCCCTTCAGCGGGAACAGCAGCTGCTTGCTGCGCTCGACCGCATGACTGATCGCATCGGCTGCTGAACCTGCCATTGGGTTTGCAGCCTAGCGCGAACCGCCCGGCGTCAGGCCAAGCTGCGCGCGCGTTCGCCCAAACCCTGAATAACCGAGTGCAGGCTGCGCAGCCGCACCAGTTTTTCTGCGCCAAAACGGCTCTGGATGCCGCTCGACAGTGCCGCGACGCGCGCCGTGCCGCCGGTGCAGCACACTAGATCGATGCCTGCCGCGCCGAGGCCGCTGGCAGCCAACGTGCGATCGAGCGAACCGAGGATGGCGTCGACCTGGGGTGCTGAGAAGGTTTGAAACTCCGTGCGCGTGATCGGTTCGGCGATGTCGATGCCGGGGTAGTCGAAACGCAGCTGGGTGGTTTCGTCGTCCGAGAGGTCGCGCTTGGCGTGCTCAATCGCCTCGAACAACTGAAAGCCGAGCGAGTCCTCGACCAGGCATAGCAGCTGATCGATGTGCTGCTTGTCGTCTTTGCCGAGCGAGCCGCTCTTGATGTCGCGCAAGAAGCTCATGATGTCGCGCTGTGCAAGCAAGCAAGTGTCGGCGGGCGAGCACAAAGATTCCATCAGCGGTCGCGGCATGCTCAGCACGTTGGAGCCGAACGGCACCTTGTACTTCACGTCGGAACCGAAGTGCCGGCTCACCTTGTGGCGCATGATCGAGCCGTCGAATGCGTCGCCGGCCACCGACACGCCGCCGATCGCCAAGACTTCGACTTCTTGGTCGTCGGGTGACAGGCGCGCGACCGTGTAGTCGGACGTGCCGCCGCCGAAATCAGCCACCAAAACCACCTTCGGCTCGGTCAAACGGCTGCGAAAGTCGGCCGCGGCCGCGACCGGCTCCGGGCAAAAATGCACCTCGGTGAAGCCGGCAAAATTGGCAGCGGCGCCCAAGCGCTCTTCAGCCAGCGCGTCGTTGGCGTCGTTGTCGGAGAAGCGCGCGGGGCGGCCGAACAGCGCGCGGCGCACGTCGACGCCGTAGTGCGCGTTGGCGCGCCGGCGCATCTCGCGCAAGAAGACGCCGATCAACTCCTCGAGCTTGACGGCGCGCGAACCGAGCCGCGTCTCCTCGAAGCTTGGCATCGGCAGGAAGCGCTTGAGCGAACGCAGGAATCGGCCGCGCATGCCATCGGCGATGTACTGCTCAAGCGCGGCGGCGCCGAAGTGCCATTCGCCTGTCTCCGAAAAGAACAAGATGCTGCGAAACACCGACGCATCGCTAGCCGATGGGTCGAGCGCGAGCGGTGCGTCGACAGCGCGGGCGTTCACGCCGCACAGGAGTGAGTTGCTGGTGCCAAAGTCGATCGCGTAGAGCGTGGGCTTTTCTTCGAGCATGGTGCGTGGCGGCAGACTCGCGCTTAGCGACGCTGCTTTACAATCTGTGAAGTTCCTGGCACCCTCGGGTCAGGGTATCTGGATGGGGTGAAATTCCGTGGGCTCGCTGTCTGCGCCTCTCGCACCAGGTGCGCAACGCAATTTTTTAAGGGCTCAAGTAAACGCGCCAGCGACCGCTCAATAACCCCGGGATGAACATCGTCAACGGCTACTTCTGTCGCAACTGCGCCGACGTAGAGCTCGCGAAAAAGGGCATGGATCCCGCCAAGCCAGGCCGCGAGTACGCCGGCGGCGAAGTCTACATTCCGCCGTCAGCCGATTCGAAGAAGCAGCTCGGCGTCAACGCGCCCGAAAAAGACGGCGCCGTCGGCACCCGCCTGAACCTACACGCCTAGATTGGTTCGTTAATTGGTTCGTCGGCGCGGGGGCAGCGTCGCCCCACGTGGGTCGGGAGTGGGTCGCAAAGCTGCGTTCGCCGCACGTGGGGCGCCATCCTGACGCCCAACCCACGTGGGTCGCCAGGCTGACTTCCAAGCCACGGTCGTAAAGCTGACGATCAACCCACGTGGGTCGTAAAGCTGACGATCAACCCACGTGGGTCGTAAAGCTGACGATCAACCCACGTGGGTTGCCTGACGGACACCCCGCGGGACTAGCCAACGCCGGCTTGCTACTCGCCGAGCACTGTTTTCTGATCGCAGTCAGCATGACTTCGCATTCATCCGTGTATGAAGCCGCCGCGCTCTATGACTTGGCTTTCAGCTACCGCGATTGCGGCGCGGAAGCTCGGACATGACACGCTTCGAAGCGCCGCGCGGGTTCCACCTGGCGGCGTGCTTGCTGTGCTCTGCCAGCTACCTGCTGACGCAGGAGGCGTTTCTGGCGCATTTGCGCTGCGTCCACGCGGCGCTGGTGCCCGACGGCATGTACGTTCTGGAGCTGACACATCCTTCCGAGCTTACGTGGCAGCCCAGGTCGAACAGGGCTTGGAAAGTGCGCGACGGCGGCGGTGAGCTCGAAATCCTTTGCGGAGACCCGGCCCGCGCAGTCAACGGGGTGTGGCATGCCGATGTCCGCCTCTGCTACCGCCCCTCCGATGGCAGCGCGGCCGTCAGCATCCGCGACGAGGCCGACCAGCGCGGCTACACCTTCAACGAGCTCGCGCGGCTTGCCGAACAAACCGGCTTCGCGATTGAGGTCGCGTTGGGCGCATTCGACGAGGAAATCGCACTCAACGACGCGAAAGCCCACCGCATGCTGCTCGCGCTGCGGCGCGTGCCTACCGATGGCGGTTCAATGCGCCAAAACCCAGTTGGGTAGGCGTGTCTCGCCGCCCAGCTGGGCGGCGTCGCTACAAACGAGACTGGGCCTCCGCACCCAGATTTGTTGAAATCATAGCGCTCGGGTTGCGAGCACGACGGAGCACAGCAGAACGCACCAGAGCGCCAGGCGGCGGCGGCGAGTGACGCATGCGAGGGCGACCGCGAGCCGAGTTGCGACCCCCGCGAACGCCTGCACTGGCGTGTGCGGGGCCATCAGCCACAACGCGAGGGGCGCCTCGATCAGCACGGGCACGGCCCACAGCTTTCGGTCGCTTCCCGTGCGGAGTAATTCTATGCAAGGTCGCTATGGGCGCGGGCATGTCTGGCTCCCGACCAATCGGTCGGACGCCAACCCATCGGTCACGTCACGTCTCCAGTTGCCGCAAAACTCGCACTCTTGTCTCAGTAGCCCCTACCGGACTCGAACCGGTACGACCTTGCGGTCCGAAGATTTTAAGAGCGGCCTCGAGCAGCAGCAAGATGCACGCCACAGCGGTGTTGATGACGGTCGCGACACGCCAAGCGACCTGAGCGAGCATGGAGGCCCACCCGAAGTGGCGGGGGTGGGCCAGACACTCGAATGGGTTGATCCAATCGAGGCGGCGCTCGCGGAGGCCCTCACTCTCGCGGCAAAGGCCGGGCGCTTCGACACGGTCGAAACGCTTTCTAGGGAGCTCGGGGCTCGCCGGCTTGCGCGCAATGCTCCAGAGATGACGACCCTGGAAGCAGAGCGAGCCCGGCGACGCGGGAAGCCCTAGGCACGTGGGTTCAAGTGGGGAATGGTTGTGTTCGTCTCGAAGCCCGCCGAAAACCGGAGCGCACGCGGCGATTTTTCTCCGTTCGCTGTTTGACCCACTGAGTTAGGCTGACCATATGGCCGAAATCGTGGGTATTGCGCTCGGCGCTCTGCTTTGGCCGTGGCTGTTCGGCAAGCTATTTGCGGCCGCAGGTATGCAGCAGAACGGTGCGATCTGGACCGGCTACCTCGTGGCGGTCCTGACCGGAGCAGGAATTGCCGGGGCAACAGGATGGCCGCCCGGAAACGTTGGGCTCTTCGCGTTATTCGGGCTTGGCTGGGCCTTCTGGCGCTCGCGATCCAGTCCGCCAAACGTCAAGCGCGACGAGGAGGACGACGACGATAATGCCGCCGACGACCCGGCGTTGGTCGCGCTGATCGGCGACATCGAGAGCAAAAGAGTCGTGCCCGGGGCTAGCGTAGGTGAGCGCCGATCACAGCCCAGCGATCCGATCCCTACATCGCCGAAGTTCGCACCGGCGCCGTCGGCCTCAACCGATGACCCGCCACGCTCCTGCGCAGGGTGTGGTGAGATCAACGACCCGGATGCGGACCACTGCATCAACTGCGGTAAGTCGTTGCGCGAAATAAGGTGCACGGGGTGCAAGCAGCTGAACGTCGCGAAGGCCAGCTTCTGCAAACGTTGCGGGGTGCCGCTGGCCTCAGCCTAGGCTCGCCCTGCCGATGGGAACCAAGATCTTGCGACGCTTGGTCGAGACCAGCAGCGCGAAACGCTGGGAGACAACCGATCGGGAGCTCTTCTCTATCTGCATGGGTGATCGGGACTGGAAGCAGCGCGCGATGACGTGGCTTTTGGAACAGAAACGGGACCCGCCGCACACCAAGGTCGCCCTATTGCAAGCCGCGCGAAGGAACAAAGCCGATCCCGCTCAAAGGTTGGAGCTGTCTGTTTGCGTCACGATGGGGACGGTCAAGACTCGTCCCCGTCAACCACGGCGCCGGATAACACGCAGCGAACTCGCACGCCCAGCTGGGACGACTTGGGGGATTTTCGTTTCGAAAATCGCTGGCGAAATTGAGGCGCATTACGAGCGTCTGGACGAAGCCGAATACCGCGAAGCTTTGGCGTGGTGGCTCGCGGAGGTACTCATCAAGCAAGCGTTCCCGCCCCAGCCGGTCGCGGGGGCGATTGAACGTCGAGTGAGGGCGGTGCTGCGAATTGTGGCCAAAACAAAGCCCAAAGAAAGTGTGGCGTTTAAGCGCCGCAACGGAGTTACGCGACGAGACTTGTGGGTCCGCGTCAGCGTAACTCGCATCCTGCGGAGCGCGCTCAGCCTTACACCGGCGCAAGTGAACATGGCGACCAACTTCCTTCATCAACGCGAGACGCGCGAACGCGAAAAGGAATGGCGCATGGCCTCTCGCATCACCTTGGACATGTTGCGAGAGGCTGGGCTGCCAATCCCTGAACGCGAACCAAAACGAGGTCCCAAAACACACAAATCAGCATAATCTCTGCCCAAACGCGTGTCAGTGGCACCGTTGGCATGAGCTATGTGAACGATCCGCGAACCGTGAAGGTCCCCCCCCAGCTCCTTGCCGCAGCAAAGAGCATCCTTGCCGAGCACGGCGCAACCAGGGGTGCGCGGCTGCTGGGTGTCAGCCGCAATTCCCTACTCAGCGTTGTTGCGATCGGGTACGCGATGCCAGGCACCGTTGCGCTGTTGCGGTCTGGCCAGACGGCACGCGCGGAGGCGTCGTGACAGAACCATTCCTTGCCTTGCTCGCTCGCGCTGAACTCGCGGCGGCTGAGGCTAAGGTTAGGGTTCTTGAAGAGGCGGCGGCCGAAGCGCGCGCCAATAAAAGGACTTGGACCGATCAGGCCCAAAGTCCCCTCGGGCGTCGTCGGCACTGCGCCGCCGTTCGCCGCTTGGTCGCTGAGGGCAGCGCGGGCGCGGCGGTCGTCGGACGCCGGCACCTTTTGAGCACACAAGCATTGGACGACGAGCTGGCTCGCGCGTCCAGCCGACTGCGCCCGGATAGATCAAGGAGTGTCGCGGACGGACTTCGCGCCGAGCTGCGCCTCGTAAGGCGTCGCAAATGACCGACCTGGAACACGTTGTGATTGAACTCCGTCGCGGAGAAACGGAGGTGCTTCGAGTTACGCGGAAGTTGTACGGCGAAAAGCCGTTCACGGAGGTTCGGGTCTACTTCCGAACCGATGATGGCGCGCTCAGGCCGACCAAACGCGGCTGTTCGATCCGGGATCGGGAGCTGTGGAATGTCATCGATGCGTTGCAGCGGATCGCCGGGAAAGTGGGCTCCACGCCTCCCGCTTCGACTGCAATAGGCCCGCCGCTCCAACGCGGGCCGGCTAGTCCGAACCAACATCCAAGCGACCGGGGGGAATTGTGAACGCTGACAGACAAGTCTCGCGCGGTAGCGACGAACCCGATTGGCCCACCCTGGTGCCTCTCGACAACACTGCGACGTTGCCAGCATTCCCCCTTCATGCCTTGCCGCCAGAACTCGCTGAATGGGCATCCGCAACCGCCGTGGCCACGCAAGTCCCTGTCGATCTGCCCGCGTTGCTTGCGCTCGCCGTGGTCAGCACTCTGTGTGCGAAACGCTTTGAACTCGAGGTAAGGCCGGGCTGGGTTGAACCGCTGAATATCTACGTGGCGATCGCGATGGATCCGGGCGAGCGCAAAAGCGCCGTCTTTCGCTCGGCGATCGCACCGATTCTGATGCATGAACGCACAGTCGGCGGCGAAATGGCGGCTGAAATAGCGGCAGCCAATACCAAACGTGAAATTCGAGACCGCGAGTACAAGCGAGCCCTCGACGTAGCTGCGAAGAGTGGAGACCCGAGCGATGCGCAAGTCGCACAGGAGCTTGGCATCGAACTAGCGGCGACGCGCTCTCCCGTTGTGCCGCGGCACTTTGCCGACGACGTCACCCCCGAGCAGCTGGCAATCCTTCTCAGCCAGTACGGCGGGCGCATGGGCGTGTTCTCATCAGAGGGCGGTATCTTTGACACGCTTGCGGGTCGATACTCTGACGGCATCGCCAACCTTGATCTGGTCCTGAAGGCACATTCAGGCGACCACTTCCGAGTCGATCGCATCAAGCGCGAGCCCGTGCAGATCGCCAGCCCCGCACTCACAGTCGCACTCACCGTACAGCCGACGATCATTAGCGGACTGACACAACGAGCCGATTTTCGCGGACGTGGATTGCTCGGGCGCTTTCTGTACAGCATGCCCAGGAGCCTGGTCGGCTTTCGAGACCAGTGCCCGCCGCCGGTAGAACCGAGGGTGCACGCCAACTACGAGGGACTGCTATTGCGTCTCGTCGGCGGCGAAGCGAGGCGGGACGAGGCGGGCGAGATTCAACCCGAAACTCTAAGCCTGGTACCCGAAACGTTGGAGCTGTTCACGGCTGCTGGCGCCGAGCTCGAACCGAAGCTGGCGCCCGGCGGGGAACTCGAATGCATTCGCGACCTAGCCACCAAACACGTGGGCTTGCTCGCCAGGATCGCCGGCTTGCTGCACCTCGCAAACTCTGAAAATGGCATTCCGGGGGCTGTGGGGATTCCGGTCTCTATAGGGGAAAAATCTCTTCTTCTCTCCGACTATCTGCTCTCTCACGCGCTTGCCGCCTACCAGCTCATGGGCGCTGACCCAGCCATCGGAGGCGCAAAGAAGGTCTTGGCCTGGGCGCAACGAGCGGGCCTCGCGGTGTTCTCGAAGCGCGATGCCTGGCAGGCGTGCAAGGGCTTCTTCAAGGAAGCCAGGGACCTTGACGCCCCGCTTCAGACGCTTGTCGAGCACGGTTACCTCCAAGCGCTGGAGCCGCCGAAGCGAACGGGCCCGGGCGCTCCTCCGTCACCCCGCTTTGCTCTCAATCCTTGCGCCCGCAATCCCCACAATCCCCGCAAGGGAAGGTGAGAACCGTGAACCGTAGCCATGTAGCGCTCTCTCGCGTCCGATCCCGGAACCGAGCTTGCCGCGTCGAGCACCTGCGCCAACTTCGAGCGCCGGTGCGCGACCCCATCTCCCCGGCTTCTTCTCGTGGCCCGAGCCGACACTGGAAGGCAGCATAGTGGCCCTCCGATCCGGCCACGGAAACGGCGCGAGCTCGCCCCGCATCGAAGTCTTGCCGCCGGATGAGCTCCCGAAGGCCCAAGCGGCTGGAAGGGATCCGATCCAGGCGGGCCGCGACCCGTTAACGAAGCGCCTCAAGACCAGCGAAGCGGCCCGAGCCATGGCGAAGCTCCCTCGGCGGTCACGGTTCCTGCCGCGTCAGTTTGCTTGTGACCCACGCTTCGTGCCTCACAATCGTCGCCGCCTGGAGTGGCAGCGCAAGCGCATGGCCGAGCTCCAGACGGCCCACGGTGGCGTGTCTCATGGGGTGGGCGCGATGCTCAACGCCGCGGCCTGGCTGTACGCGGGGGGCGAGTTGGCCGCTGAACTTGCCGCCGAGTCCGGAGAAGTCGAGCTCTTCAAGGCGGCCGCGTCACTTACGAGCACGGCCAGGCAGCACGAGCTAGCGGCATGGGAACTCAGCGCGCGTGAGGCCGCCGCGCGCCCGCGGCCTTCGACCAAGAGCCTTCTAGAGATTTTCTCCAAATGAATACGCGACATTCGTCCGGCTTTTGGCTCCCCGTACCCCTCGCGATGGGTCCCGGTGGTCACTGTTTCTGTGGCAACCGCGCGCCCGTCGCCTCAATCAACGCGCTGCCCTTCACACCGCCGACGACCTCACCCAGGTGTCGGATCGCTTCCTTCCGTGATCAACCAGGCTGCTCGCTGCTTGAAGGTGCCTGGCCCACCTTCCGCGGCGCGCTCGAGCGCCAGGTGGAGCTGCCGGTCGATACCGCGCAGCCGAAAATCCTGACCGGCGAAGGCGGGACTGTAGCCCTTCTACAGCACGTACAGCGCTCGGGAGATGGCGAGCAGGTCCTCGGCTATCTCGACGGGGAAGGGCTGGTCGCTGGACACCTGCTGAGGTGGCGACTGTCGTGGCTCGCTGTCAACGCCTTGCGAACGTTGCTTGTCCACATCAGCTTTTTGAACTGGAGATGTCTCAGGCTTGTCTAACGGCCTCTGGCAGCTCGACCATGGCGGGCCGCACCGGGACTTATCCGGCAATCCCGGGCTCGCGCGAATCCCAGGCGCGCCGAGCCTCCCCAACGAACGTCATGGTGTTCAGGAATTTGGTAGCGTGGACTTGCGCACCATCCGTACCGAACGCCCTCTTCATCCCGTCGAGCACGTCGTGGACTTCTCCAGCGTTCGAGCACGTGGCGAAGGGATTCACGACCCATCGGCGCTCAGCTCGTTGCACGCTACCGGTTCGGCAATCGGCCTTTATTGGAATAGAGAATTCAAGTGCCAGCCGCCGCGGCTTGATTTCCGGTGGAAATGGAGCCGAACTTGCCCGCTCAAAACGTAGCGCGGCCGAGTTCGTGAGTTCAACGAACGCCCCGTCGCTTCGATTGTGGAGTTCGGCTACTTGATCGACCGCCGGCCCTACCAGGAAATTGTCTTGCAGGAGAAATTCGCCCCAGGTCACTGCCCCTCGATAGTTCAAAGGGGCGGCGTTCTCAGTGTGTGCAGAGCCGGCAATCGCGAACGCCGTCATATGCACAGTGTAGGCAACCATCGCGGCCTCCACGATGGCCCGCGTTCGTTCGTTGTCTGCTGCGCCGAAACCACGGAAATGGAGAGCAATCACAATCGTGTCGGAAAGAAACTGCGCCGTAGCCATTGGCGCTTCGGCGAGCTTTCCGGGCCCGGTGAGATTTTTGGCCAATGCCCGCGTGGCGCTCGCCGCAGCTCTCATCACGGCTTCCCTTACGGCGAGCATGTTCTCGAAGACCGCCTCGGGCGCGCTTCGCTCCCAGATGCCCTTGAATCCGAGAGCATCAAGCATTGCGATTGCTCCGACGTGCATCCGAGCGAATCTAGCACGCGCAACGTAAGCCCGTGTCCTCCGGGCCAATCGAAACGGGACGAGCGCTCGGGCCGTTCCAATTTGCCGATGCGTTCCGGACGCGTATACTTACGCATCGGATACGCGTCCACGAGGTTACCCAGCGTGCCCATCGTCGAATCCAGCAACTACACCGCCCGTTTCAATATGGTCATGCTCCCCGCTGAGCGCGCGATGCTGCAAGCGCTAGCGCTGGAACAAGGGCTCAAAGAGTCCGATGTCCTGCGGCAGATGATTCGCCGCGACTACGCGGCCGCGTTCGGGAAGCGCAAGCCGGGGCAGCCGGTGGCGAAATACAACTCCACAGAAGCGCGCGCCGCGAAGAGCAAGCCGCGCACCGCCAAGAACCGAAAGGCTGCAGAATGACTAACGAGGTGAAGCCGTTGGACGTTTCAGCCGACAGCGAGCCGGAAGCCCTCGAGCGAACGGCCAAAGGCCATCGCGTTCGGCTGCGCTACGGCAAGGGCTTGCGGGGCCGTTTCCTCATTCGCCTATTGGATCCTGTTGCGGCCGAGCGTCGCGCCGTGCGCCTGCGCGCGCTCGCGGAACTGCTTTCGAGTGCGGGGCACTCTGCTGAAGCGCCCATAATTCTGAGAAAAGCAGCTGCCGTGCAATCCGAGAAGGACTTCGCGGAGGCCGCCCGCGTCGCCGAGGAGCTTTGCAGGGAGTCACCCACGGCGCTCAAGAAAGTCCGCGCCAGCGCGGTGACGTTCGAGATGCTCGGACGCGATTGGACGAGCGGCAGGTTGCACCAAAAATGGCCGGACCACGTGAAGCTCAAGAGCAGCGCTGACAAGGACGCGGGGCGCTTGGCATTCCTTTACGACACCATCGGAAAGGTTCGGCTGGAAGCGTTCACGCTCGAGGACGCTGAGCGGGCCATGGGCAAGATCGACGTTGGGCGCTCCAGTGCTACGCGCCGCCACTATGCGCAACTGATCTCGAAGGTGCTGCGTCTGGCCGTCTATCCGTGCCGCATCATCGAGCATTCACCGCTGCCGGTCGGCTTCCTGCCCCGGGTGAAGACCACGAAGGCGACCGCGTACCTGTACCCAAGCGAGGAAGCGAAGCTCTTGGCGCACAAACCCATTCCGCTAGAGCGGCGGGCCTTTTACGGCCTCTTGGCTCGCGAGGGCATGCGCCGTGGCGAAGCGCTGGCGCTCACCTGGGCTGACGTTGATCTGGAACGCGGCGCCGTTCGACTCGACACGAACAAGACCGACGATCCGCGCGCGTGGGCGTTGAGTCCCGGCGTTGCCGCAACTCTTGCGCAGCTGAAGCCGGAAAAGGTCGCGCCTACTGCGCTCGTTTTCTCGGGCCTTGGTGAGCTACACCATATTGCGGCCACCTTTCGTGCGGACCTTGGCGCCGCGGGCGTCAAGCGGGCCGAGCTGACCGAGCGCTCAGCCGTTCGTCGCCCCATCCGGCTCCACGACTTGAGGGCAACGTTCGTAACGCTCAGCTTGGCCGCGGGGCGGTCCGAGGCTTGGGTCTCCGATCGCACGGGTCACAAGTCGTCGATCATGATCAACAAGTACCGGCGCGCGGCGCGCTCGGCTGGTGAGCTCGGGCTGGGCGACTTGCGGCCGCTCGACGTGGCGTTGCCGGAACTCGCAGCTCTGCGTGAGTCTGCGGAGGGTGGGCCAGAGGGTGGGCCGGCGACGCGGCCGGCGCTTCAGCATTTGGCTGCCGGTTCGGCTAAAACCCAAACTGTTTCATCTAGTAGCCCCTACCGGACTCGAACCGGTACGACCTTGCGGTCCGAAGATTTTAAGTCTCCTGCGTATGCCATTCCGCCAAGGGGCCTTGGTGGGGTGGGGATAGCACTGGCGGGGGGCGCGCGGCCACCGAAACTGACGTTACTCGATGCGTAAGAGGCCGCGTTTTGCGTCGGCGTCGCCGGTGTCGATGGCTTTGAACAGGCGCTCGGACTTGACCAGCCAGGGCTTGAACTTTTCGTTGACGTCGAGCACCAGGACCAAGTCTTCGGCCTCGAGGTAGCCGGCGATTGGCGAATGGTGGCCCCCGCCCTGTGCGAATAGCGGGGCGCGCTGAAAGTTGGCGATATAGCGGCGGCTCAGGTCGTTGACGTGGGTTAGCTCTTCACGGAACTGCGCCAGCGTGAGGTTGCGCAGCACGGTGACTTTGCGGCCGGTCGAGTGGCGCGCGACTTCAGCCAGCTCGTCCAGAGAAAGGCCCATCAAGCACATGCCCGTCCAACACTTGCCGGTGCCCTCCAAGACAGAGTCGACCGACGCGCCCTCTTGACCGAGCGAGCGCTCGACATTGGCGACCGAAGTTGGGCCGCACACCGAGCCGTTCGGCTGGAAAAACAGCCGTCGCTGGTAGGTAGCGGCGACGGGCAGGTGCCAAGCGCGCTCGAGTAGTGCCGCGTCTTGGTAGGTGCCTTCGCCTCTGATCGACGGGACGTTGAACTTGGTTGGGAAGAAGATGCCGCGGATGACGAAGCTGGCCGGCACCGCGATCAGCGTTGCCAACACGAGCAGCACGAGCCTGACCGCGCGGAGTCGTCCCGTTCGAATCATGGCCGGGAGGGTACTCCACTCAGGGCGCGAGCACGAGGCGGCCCGGCGTGGCGATACCGTCGCTGCCGAGCGAGATCGAGAAGGTCTTGGTGGTTGTGCCCTGCTCGACGGTGACGCTGAGCATCTCGCCGGCTTGGCCGTACAGGGTTGCGACGCCGTCGGTGACCGCGACCGCGCCTTGCGGGGTCCGCACGCTGGCGTTGGCGGGCACGATTTGCACGCGCGCCGAGATGACGCTGGCGGCAACCGCTGGCCCTGGCGCCGCAACCGCAGCAGGTGCGGCGCCGCGGCTGCGAGCAAAGAAGTAGGCAGAGCCGCCGGCGATCGCCGCGGACAACAGCGCGACGCCGAGCATGGCGGTCTTGCTGGCGCCGCCGTTCTTGCTGCGATCCACGGCGCGCTTGTCAGCGCTGCCGCCGATCGCCGACTTCGGGCCGACTGCTTCGCCGACCGGGATCTTGACGATATTTTTGCCAAGGTCGGCGATGCGGCGCGCGGCCGAGTCGGACAGGCTCACTTTGAGCGATAGCTCACCGCGTTGCTCTTCGGTGAGGCCGTGCAGTTGGCCGACGACGACGCGATCGGTGCCGCCCGCGAAGGCGTCGAGCTGTTCGATCAACGCTCGCACGTTGGGAATGCGCTTGGTCGGATCGCGCTCGAGCCCACGTTGCACGGTGCGCGAAAGCTCGCGTGGTAGCCATGGCGCGGTGCCCTCCAGCAACTGAATCGGCTCGGTGCAGATGGCGACGATCAGCTCGCCGAGCGAGCTTTGCCCGCCCCACAGCCGTTGGCCGGACAACGCCTCCCACAACACGACCGACAGGCTCCAGACGTCGGTGCGCTCGTCGACGGCTTTCGCGTTGCGCGCCTGCTCGGGCGACATGTACATCGGCGAGCCGAGCATGCCGCCAGAGCGCGTCAGGCTGTAATGGCTAGCGCCGGAGGTGATGCCCATACCGCTGACGCGTTTGGCGACGCCAAAGTCGCAGACTTTGACGGTAATTTCCGAGCTCTTCGCGTCTTGCTGCAAGAACAAATTGGCGGGCTTGATGTCGCGGTGCACGACGCCGCGCGCGTGCGCCGCTGCCACGCCGCGTGCCGCCTGCACGACCAGCCGCACCGCGACTTCGGGGGCCAGCGCACCCTCGCGCTTCATGACGCTCGAGAGATCGACGCCGCTCAGCAACTCCATGATGATGTACGGGAAGCCGAGCTTGTCGTCGCAGCCCGCGTCGATCGTGCGCACGACGTTCACGCTGCTGATCGCGCTCGATGACTTGGCTTCGCGCGCGAAGCGCTGCAAGGTCGACGGCGTAGCGCCGTGCGTGCCGGCCGAAACGACCTTGGCTGCGAGGCGTTCGCCAGCCGCGCCTTCGACTTCGTAGACGCTACCCATGCCGCCCTTGCCGATCAGGCGCTTGACCAGGTAACGGCCGTCGAGCCTCTGGTTGAGCAGGCCGAGCTCGTCCATCTCGGTCAGCGGCGCGGGCGGCAACGAAGTTTGGCCGGGGGCGTCACGCAGATCGGCGCGGCCGGCGACGGAGCTGCGTCGCTCGGACGAGACCGGGCGGATCCGCGTTGGCTCGAGCAGCTCGTCGCCGCCCGAGTAGGGGCGGAGCGCGTCGGCCATGTCCTCGAGCGTCGCCCAACGCTGGTTCGGGTCGCGCTGTAGCGATTTGTGGACGAGCAACGAGAGCGAGGCGTCGATCCACGGCGCGCGATCCTGTAGATGGGGCACGTCCTCGGTGACAATCGCCGCGATCAGGTCGAAGACCGACTCGATGTGAGCGTACGGCGCGGCGCCGCACAGCATTTGGTACAGGGTCGCGCCCAGGCTCCAGACGTCGGTGCGTTCGTCGACGTGCTTGCTGCTCTTCAGCTGTTCGGGCGAGACGTAGTCGGGCGTGCCAAGCTGGCTGCCGGTGGTGGTCAGCTCGCTTTCGCCGCCCATCTGCTTGGCGATGCCGAAGTCGCAGACGCGGACGATGATTTCGCCGTCTTCCTCGTCCAGGATCAAGTTGCCGGGCTTGACGTCGCGGTGAATGATGCCGATGCGATGCGCCGCGCCGAGGCCGCGCGCCGCCTGCAGCGCGATCCGCACGGCGGTCTCGGGCTCCAGCGCGCCCAGGTCTTCGAGCACGCGGTCCAGATCGCGGCCCTTGAGCAGCGGCATGACCAGGAACATCAGGCCCGTCGTTTTATCGACGCCGGAATCCAGCGTGCGGACGACGTGGGGGTGCTTCAGCCGGCGTACCAGCTCGCTCTCGCGCAGGAAGCGCTGCGAGGTCTGTTCGCCCATCATCTCGGCGCTCAAGGTCTTGACCGCGACCTCGGCCCCCGTGACCGACGTGGAGCGGTAGACGGCGCCCATCGCGCCCTGGCCGATCAGCGCGTCGAGACGGTAGCCCTCACCGAGCGTCTTACCGACGAGCGCCAGCGCTCTCTCTTCTGCTGTATCGCTCACGGGACTGACGGGTGCACGAGTAAGCCTTCATAGTAGCGAGCAAGCCTGGTCCGAGACCAGCGTCGTTTTTCGGGGTTTTGGGCGCCGGATTTCTAGCGGTGCTAGGGAGCCCCGCATGAAGCGGCTGCCGGAACCGGAAAGTACCAAGCCTAGGGTCCTCGTCGTAGCGGGGTCTGATTCGGGGGGCGGCGCGGGCATTCAAGCCGATATCAAGACCATCACGATGCTGGGTGGATTTGCCATGACCGCCGTGACGGCGCTCACGGCGCAAAACACGCTCGGGGTCGAGGAGGTGCTGCCCGTCGAAGCGCGCTTCGTGGCGCTGCAGATGAAGGCGGTCTTGACCGACATTGGCGCCGACGCGATCAAAACCGGCATGCTCGGCAGCGCGCGCGTGGTCGAAGCGGTCGCGGACGTGTGCGAAAGGCTGGCGTTCGGGATTCCGTTGATCGTCGATCCGGTGATGATCGCCAAGGGCGGAGCGCGGCTGCTCGACAAAGGCGCCCACGACGCGCTGGTGTTGCGACTGCTGCCGCTGGCGTCGCTGGTGACGCCGAACGTGCCGGAGGCCGAGGTCTTGACGGGCATGACCATCAAGACGCCGCGCGATTTGGAGCGCGCAGCCGATGCGCTTTTGGCGCTCGGACCGAGCGCGGTCTTGATGAAGGGCGGACACCTCGAAGGCGACACGGTGGTGGACGTGCTGCGCACGGCGGATGGCGCGTCGCACGTGTTCGAGGGGCCGCGGATCGTCTCGCGCTCGACGCATGGCACTGGCTGTACATTGGCGTCTGGAATCGCGGCCGGTGTCGCCGAAGGGCTGACGCTGCAGGGTGCGGTGGCGCGCGCGCGCGACTACGTCGTTGAGGCGATTCGTCGTGCGCCCGGGCTAGGGAAGGGCCATGGACCGCTCGAGTTTGCGCATCCGCTCTTGGCCCTAGCGCTGGCGAGCGAAGCGCCGCCGATGCTGCTTCGGCACTAGCGTGCGCCCGCCTCGGGGCCGGGCTATGTTGGGCGCATGGTTCGGTTTGGCGAGGTGTCTCGGCGCTCGGAACGTCCGCGGGCGCTGCTACTAGCGTTGCTGCTGGCGGCAGGCGCCGGTAACGCCTGCACCACCAACCACGACGCGTTGGCGCGCCAACCCAAGGCGGCGGGTAGCTCGGGTGGGGGCGCAGGCGGTTCTGGTTTCGGCACGGGCGGGTTCGGCAACACCGGCGAGCAGCCCAGTCAAGGCGGGCGGCCGAACCCTGACGACGAGCAGCCGGGCGCCAACGTACTCACGATCGTCAACGGCGTGATCGACGCGCCGAGCGTGCGGTTGTGCTTCGCGCGGGTGGACGAGAACGGTGAGACGGCGGAGCTAGCGGGGGCGCCGCTGCCGGAGCTCGGCTACGCGGCGTCGACCGTGCTGACGGAGCTGGACGGGTTGTCGCTGGTCGACGACGTAATTCAGCCTTGGGTCATCGCCGGCGATCTGGCGCGCATCAAGAAGCTGGATTGTACCGCCGCCGTGGCGCTAGCTCAGGCCGAAGAAGCCGCGGTAACGCCGGTCGCTGAGGACAACCCGAGCGGCGGTGCTAGCGCTGGTGGCGCACCGGGCGACGGCGCAGCAGGTGAAAATGGCGGCGCGGGCGTGCCTCAGATGCCGCCGCTCGAAATGCCGTCGCTGCGCGCGCGATCGCTGTCAGCGTTGCCGGCCGGCACCGTCAACATCGGTCGCAGCATTTTGATGGTGCTGACGGGCTGCATCGGTGGCGCCGCCTACACCGATCGCATCGAGACCTCGGCGTGCGGCGACGGTTACTCACCGCAGGCGCCGACACTACAGCCGATCATCGTCAAGCTTTCGCGCGATTTGCGCTTCGACAAGGTCGGTCTGCAAGCCGTGCACGCTTCGTTGCCAAGCGGCTCGCTCGACATTCGCGCATCCGGTGACAAGGGCGCGGTGTCGCTCGTGTTTGCCAGCAGCGTGAGCTTCGGGTCGATTGAGCCGCGCCCGGCCGACACTCGCTTCACGCCGGTCGAACTTGGTGTCGCGCGCTCGAACTATGGTTTGCAGGCTGTCGACGGGAATGGACAGGTGGCCTACCAAGAAGCCTGGTCCGACGTCCTCAAGGTCTCGGGCATCGACGAAATCGTCGCCGCTCGCACCTACACGGCCATCTTCCTGGGTCCCGATCCGCTGCTGATCAAAAAGGGCTGGTGGAACGCGTCGGCGTTCGCGCTGGTCGACAACGATCCAACCCGCAAGTGAGTTGGCAGTTAGGAGTTTGGAGTTCGAGTGAACCCCGAAACTGCTAACTCCAAACTGCTAACTCCCAACTAATGATACAGCGACACTTCCGCCAATTTTCCCTTGGCTTCGTTGATGTGTGCGCTGTTCGGAAATCGGCGGATGAACGTGCGCAGGGTCGACTTGGCGTCGTTCCAGGCTTGGATCTCGAGTTGCGCGTGGGCGAGCGTGAGCGTCGCTTCGTCCATCACTTCTTTGTCGGCTGACGATTCGGATAGCTGCATCAACAGCGGGATGGCTTCGCGATGCAGGCCGAGCGCGATCAGCGCACGGGCCAATTGGTAATTGGCTTGTGGGCTGTGCGCGGCGTCGCTCTTGTACTGCAATGACTCGCGCAGCGACTGTTGTGCCTCGTGCCAACGCGCCATCCGAATGTGATCGACGCCAGTCTGGTAGGCGATCAACGACAGCTCGTTCTTGGCGCGCTCGACGGCGCCTTCGAACACCGCGCGTTCGGTCGGTGACAAGTCGAGCTTGCCGACCGTGCCGTAGCCGTCGATGATCTCGCGGCGCTTGTTTTGGATCACCAGCCGATAGAACTCCGCGGCCTGGCGTGAGGACGAGCTGCGCGCCTCTTCGCGCGCCAACACGACCTTTTGTTCTTTCTCGAGCGACTCGAGCTGGTCGCGCGTCTCACGGTTTTCAGCGCGTACGGTGTCGATGCGAATGTCCCAAGCCAGCTTGACGAACACCAAAATGATCGCGATCGTGACCACGTAGCCAGTGGCACTCGTGACCAACACGCGCCGCTCCGAGCCCTGCTGACGCTTGGAAATGCTCTTCAGATCTGCCGCTAGCGCGTTGACCAGGTTGTTGGTCTTGATCGTCAGAGCGCGGCTCTCGACGATCTCGCGCTTGACCTGCTCGAGCTCGTACTCATCCATGGGGGGCGCGATAGTACCCTCACTTCTTCTGCCTGGTGGGGCGGCACGCGCCGCCCCCCTCAGCCGAAGTGAATTCGGCTGAGGCTCCCCCCACGCGGCGAGCTAGCGCTCGTCATTCCCCCCGGTCGGACTTCGGGCAAACGTTTGCTCCGGGCGCCCGGCTTGCGCGTCCCCGGATCGTCATGTAAAGAGGGCCCGCTGTTTGCGTAGCGTTTGGGTCCCCACCCCCAAACGCGGTTGGTTGAAACGCCTCACCAGGACTGACGAACGATGGACACGAGTGACATCCGCAAGGGTTTGAAGTTGATGATGGACGGCAACCCGTACGTCGTAACCGACTTTCAGTTCGTCAAACCTGGCAAGGGGCAGGCGTTCACGCGCACCAAGATGCGCAACATGCTCTCGGGCAACACGATCGAGCGCAACATCCGCTCCGGCGAGCGCTTCGAGCCTGCCGACGTCGAAGACCGCCAGCTGCAGTACATCTACCAAGAGGGCGAGATGTTCGTGTTCATGCACCCGAAGACCGGCGACCAGGTCAGCGTGCACCAGGACATCGTGGGTGACGACAAAGGCTTCCTGATGGACGGCATCGACGTCACCATAACCATCTACAACGGTAATCCCGTGTCGATCGAGCTGCCGCCGCACATCGTCGCGCAGATCGCCGAGACCGAGCCGGGCGACCGCGGCAACACCGCCACCAACGTGAACAAGCCCGCCAAGCTCCACACTGGCGCGACCGTCGGTGTCCCGCTGTTCGTGACTGAAGGTGAGTGGATCAAGATCGACACCCGCACCCGGCAGTACATCGAGCGCGCTAAGGCGCCCTCGCTACAACCGAAGTGAGCGGAGGCGGAACGGCGTACTAAGGCCGTTTCAGCAACACGACTCTGTCGCCGGCGCCCACCACGCAGGCGACTGCCGTGCGGTCATTGGCGACGACGCAGTCTTGTGCGCGCCGTGCATCGACCGGCGCTTCGGGTAGCTTCCACAGCTCCTGAGCCGAGCCGGTCACGACCAAGCCGAGCGCCGTTGTGGCCACGAGCCACGCGCCATCCGGCGAGCGCGCGGAGCCCGGGCTCGGCAGCGTCTTGCCCGTCTTGCGTGGCTCGGAAAGCGTGCCTGCGATCAACACCGAAAAGCCTTCGGAGCTGGTAGCGAGTGGCGCGGGATCCGGGCACGAAAAGCGGCCTCTGCAGCCGCCCGGGCGCGGCGCGAGCAGCCGCGTCGGTAGGCCATTTTGCGGCGCGCCAGCGCTGTCGGTCAGGGCGAGTTGAACCTCCGACGAGTCGCACGCGCACAAGGAGCCGCTCAGACGCCGTCCGGTCGTGTCGGTGACGTCGAGTGGCCACGCTGGAGTGCCGCCGTCCGGATCCACTGCGGCTTCGGTCGTGCCATCGCGCGAGGCTCGGACCACGCCGGCGTCGGTGACAACGAGAAGTGAGCCGTCTTGCTCGAACCAGAGCGGGCTCCAGTGCGGACCCTTGGCGGCCTTTGGGTGCGCCCTGAGCGTGCTCGCGGTCGGCGTCACGGCGAGCAACCGCTTGGTCAGCTCTTTCGTGATGGATTTCTCTGCGTCGGGCGAGAGTTTCTTGAAGTACCAGTCGGCGCGCGTCAGCACACTCACGGCACCGAGCGGGTCTTTGGCTGCTAGGCGCGACAACACTTCAGCGCGTGCCAACGTGTCGACGACGCCGCCCAGGTCTTCACAGCGAATCGCGGAACCTTCTGCGTCGAAGACGCGCGACGTCGCGCCTTCGGCGCACAGCGTGGCGAGCAGCCGTCGCATGGCGTCGACGTCGGCCGACGCTGTTGGCCCGGCCTTGGCCAAAATGGCTTTGGCGGCCAGCGTGAGCGATGCGCGTGGCTCGGCAGCGTCGCGCGAAACGCCAGCGGCGCGATCGACGAACGCCAACGTAGCGCTGGCTTTGGCGCCTTCGGGGCTGGTTAGCGTGAACACCAGCTTCACGTCTTCGCGCCCGTCGCCGTCGCGGTCGCTCGAGTCTTCATCGACGCTCAGCAATTCACCGGGCGCGGGCGCGGCCACGCGCAGTGTCAGCACTTCCGGCCGCTCGCTGGCCGGAGCGACGATGCTGACCGCCTCGACCGGCACGCGCGCGACCAAGCCAGCAGGGCACGTCGCCACGGTGTCGACCATCACGCTGGCAGCTCCGGTCTGTACCAGCCGCGTCGTATGCACACAGCCGGGCGCGATCGGCACGAAGCTGGGCAGCGCCATGATCTGGCGCGCTTGGCCGCCCTGGCTGTACGCCATCAACAGCCCGGGGGCGATATCGTGCGCGTCGGCTTCGGCCTTGACCCACGCGACGGCTTGCTGACTGGGTCCATCACCGAGCACGACAGCGCGATCGAAGACGTAGCGCGCGGGTGCGTCGAGCGTCAGCTCACCCATGCGCAGCTTGCGCGAGCCCGGCGGAGCTTGCAGCGCAGCTGGGAATTTCCCGGGCTCGACTTTGGCGCTGGGAACCGGCGGCGCTTCGCCCGAAGCATCGGTGCTTGGCAGCGCGGAGGTCACACCGAACGGCGTGTACGGCTTCTCTTTCTGGCAGCCGTCGCAGCCGAGCATGACCAGCGGCAGCGCCAGCGAGGCCCAAAACTCAGCTCTTCTTACCATCGGAATCATAAACGTAAAAACCGCGCCCCGTCTTCCGGCCCAGCAGGCCGGCTTGCACCAAGTTGCGTAACAACGCGCACGGTCGATACTTCGGATCGCCAAAGTCGCGGTGCAAAATCTCGGCGATCGACAGCACCGTGTCGAGCCCAATCAGGTCAGCTAGCTCGAGCGGTCCGAGCGGATGCCCGAGCCCAAGCCGCGCTCCGGCGTCGATGTCTTCCTTCTTGCCCACGCCCTCCTCGAGCGCGAAGCAGGCCTCGTTCAGGAGCGGGATCAGGATGCGATTGACCAGAAATCCGGGGCGATCTTGGCTGACGATGCTCTGCTTGCCGAAGCGCTGGGCTAGCTCGACCGTTGCCGCGAGCGTTGCGTCCGAGGTCAGCGTGCCGCGGACGATCTCGACCAACTTCATGACCGGCACCGGGTTCATGAAGTGCATGCCGATCACCAGCTCAGGTCGGGTCGTCTCACGCGCTAGCCGCGTCAGCGACAGGCTCGAGGTGTTCGACGCTAAGATCGCCGTGTCTTTCGCCAGCACGTTGAAGCTGCGAAACAAAGCCGCCTTGAGCTCCAGCTGCTCGGGCGCCGCCTCGATCACCAGATCGGCATCGGCCACGCCAAACAGCGGACCACCCGTGCGGATCCGGCCAACCAGCTCGGTCGTGGTGCCGGCCGGCACTTTACCCTCGGTCTCTTGCCGACGCAGGCGCGCTTCCATCTTGGAGACCGCCTGCGCGGCTTGGGTCTCGGCCTGATCGGAGAGCGTAACGTTCAGGCCCGCGCGCGCAGCCACCTGCGCGATCCCCGCACCCATCTGTCCCGCGCCGACGACGGCAACGCTCTGTATCGCGGTCGATTCGGTGCTCATGCGACGCGGTGCCCTCGGGGGCAGTGCTAACATGGCAGCCGGATGCTCGCGAGGTCGCTGTTGGTGCTCGGCTTGTGCGGCCTGTTGTGCGCGTGCTCGGCGGTCTCCGTATCGCCGCTGCCGCGCGCCACCATGTTGATGGACAAGGGCCGCGCTGAGGAGGCGAGCGCGCTGCTGCTCTCTTACCTGCAGAAACATCCTGACGCGGTCGCAGAGCGGCGGCTTTTGATCCGCGTCGAGGCATCGCGCGGGCAACTCGGAGCGGCGCAGACGCAGGTCGTGCGGCTCGAAAAACAGCTCGGTCCGCGGAGCCCTGTCCCCTCGATCGAGCTTGGCTATGCCCTGGAAATGTCGCACCGCTACGACGAGGCCTTGGAGGCGTACGACCACGCCGCCGAGTTGGCGCCCGCTGATCCGCTCGGTCCCCTGACCGGAGGCCTGCGGGCCGCACGTTGGGGTGAGCTCGAGCTGGCCGAGCCGCGGCTGCGCGAGGCGGTGCGTCGAGGCCCCAAAGATCCGGCCGCGTGGCACGCCCTGGGCTTGGTCCAGCTGTCGCAGGGCAAGCTTACTGGTGCTGAGCAAGCGTACCGTTCGGGCCTTCTGGCCGACCCGACCGCACTCGAAAATCGCGTGGGGCTAGCGACCTTGGCGATCGCACGCGGTGATCTGACGGGAGCGCTCGTGCAGTACGACGCGATTGCGCAGCGTCGCCCGAATCTTCCTGACGCTCAGTTGGGCCGCTCATTCGCGCTAATTGGACTGGGACGTTTCGACGACGCGCATCACGCGCTGGATGAAGCGGCGCGGCTTGGTGGCGACCCGCGTGTCATCGCCGCGCAGCGCCGCGAGCTGGCACGGCGCACATCCCCGCACCCGTAGCCGCCGTCGCCTTTGGGCTCCTGGAGTGGAGGCGAGCTGGTGAGCCGACGCGAGACCGAGCGAGCTGGCGAGCCGACAGGGGACAGAAGCGCAAACCCGAGGGGTTTCGAGCGCTTGTAACGCCTGATTACGCGGCGTACTCTCGGCCGCCCTCGCCTCATGCGCGAGGGAGGGACCCCCAGCGACTGACATGCGATTGGCTCCGAGACGTAGGTCACGTCGGCTTCCCCCAAAAGCTGACGCGCGCGCTTTCGGAAGCGGCCCGCCCTTACGGAAGAGGGCTCGGCTGAACGAGGAAAAGAAAAGCTAAATGGATTCTCAGACGATCCGCACCGCGCTTGGAAAACTGCAGGCTGAACCGGGTTCGAAGGAAGCTTGGGAATCGCTGCAATCCTCCGTCAAACAAGGGGGTGGCGACCTCTCGCCCGATGACGTGGCGAGGTTGCTCGACGCCGCGCGTGAGAAGCATGCCGAGCGCGGTGAATGGACTGCGGCGGCGCGACTGCTCGAGTTGGCGATTGCCGGCGCTGAAGGCACGCCGCGCGAGGCCGGCCTGGTGCGCGATCAAGCCAAGCTGCTGAGTGAGCAGCTGTTCGACGAAGACGGCGCCGCGGCAGCGTACTTGCGCCTGCTGGAGCTATCCCCCGACGACAGAGACGCTTCGCAGAGGCTCGAGGAGCAGGAGGACCGTCGCCAGCGTCACGTCGAGCTGCGCGCCAGCTACGTGAGCGAGGCCGACGGCGCCAGCGACGAAGCGTACAAGAGCGCGAT
The DNA here is from genome assembly GCA_038252755.1 of Polyangiales bacterium. Lineage (GTDB taxonomy): Bacteria > Myxococcota_A > Polyangia > Polyangiales > Polyangiaceae > PMG-095. The sequence goes on from JBBSAB010000015.1 coordinate 29,952, forward strand.
GCTGATGCGCGCCGCCGAGATGGACGTGCGCTTCGGCTCCGACGACGCGGCGTTCGAGGCTGCGGTCGATCGGCTGGAACAAGCCGTGCGTCTCGATCCGACGAACGAAGCGGCCGGGCGCTTGCTCGAGCACCTGTACCGCCAGAAGGGTCGGCACGAAGATGTGGCGGGCGTGCTCGAACGCTTGAGCGATCGCGGCGAGACCGTGCTGTCACGCGTCTCGGCTGGCGTGCGCCTGGCGCGCACCTACGCCCAAGACCTGGGCGACAAAGAACGCGCGGCACGCGCCTACAACAACGTGTTGCGCGACGCCCCCGATCACGCCGAGGCCAAGGAATTTCTGTCGGATCTGTACTCGAGCGCCGAGCGCTGGGCGGATCTGGTCACCTTGTATGAGCGCGAGGTGAAAGCCGTTACCGGCGGCGATGCCGAGCGTATCGGCGACATGTTGCAGATCGCGATGCTGCACTGGAAGAAGCTCGAGAAGGGGGCCGATGCCGAGCCGTGGTTCGAGCGAATCCGCAAGGTCGAGCCGGCCAATCCGGGCATGCTGTCGTTCTTCCGCGAGTACTTGGCGAGCCTCAGCGACGACACGCGTCTGATGGACATTTTGCAGTCGGCGGTGCGCGCGTTGCCCGAAGGCAGCAAAGACCGCACACAGCTCAGCTCGCAGCTGGGCAAGATGGCCGAAGGCCAAGAGAACGCGCAGAAAGCCGTTGAGCAGTACAAGAGCGTGCTGCGGCAAGATCCGGACAACGTGGAGGCGCGCGACGCGCTCAAGCGCTTGTACAAGCAGACGCAGGGCTACAACGCACTGGTCGAGCTGCTGCGCCAAGAGCTCGAGCGGCTACCGAACGAGAAATATCAAGAGCGCATCACGGTCTTGCGTGAGGTCGCGACCGTGTATCGGCAGTACATCAAGAGCGACACGGCGTTGCTCTCGGTGCTCGGGCAGATCGTCCAGCTCGACGACAAGCTCGACGAGGAAGACGTGGTCGAGATGCGTGAGCTCGTTGCGCTCTACGACAAGCTCGGTCGTCACCGTGATCTGATCACCAACCAGATGAAGCTGGCGGAGATCACGCCCGACATCGAAGAGAAGAAGGAGTTATATCGGTCGGCGGCGCGCCGGTGGCTCGAACAATTCTCCAATGCGCAGAACGCGACCGACGCGTACGCGGCCCTGCTGAAGGTCGCGCCGGACGATCGCGAGGCGCGCGAGCGGCTCGAAGAGCTGTACCGGAAACGCCGCGCTTGGGCGCCGCTGTATGAGCTGTACGCTGCCGACTTGAAGCAGGCTGAAGGCGTCAAGCAGCTGCCGCTCTTGCGCGAGATGGCCGCGTTGGCGGCCGAGCGCCTGAATCGCCCGGCGGACGCGATTCAGCTCTACCAGCAGACGCTCGAGATCGATCCGACGCGCGCCGACGTGCTCGACGCGCTCGAGAAGCTGTCCGAGCGTAACCGTGATTTCGCGACGTTGGCGTCCGCGCTGGAGCGCCGCGTCGAGCTGGAGGCCGACGCCGCCGGCAAGCTGGCGGCGCTGCAGAAGCTCGGTACGGTTTACGCCGAGCACATCCAGGACGCCGACAAAGCGGTCCGCACCTGGCGTCGCGTGCTCGAGCTTTCGCCGGGTCATTCGCGCGCGCTGCGCGTGCTGCGCGAGTCGTACCTTGGCACCGGCGACTTCGACGCGCTCGAAGCGCTGTACGGCAGCCAGAACGATTGGGACGGCTTGTCGGAGGTGTTATCGAACGCGGCTGATCGCGCCAAGGACAACCAGAGCAAGATCGCGTTGTCGTACCGCGCGGCGCGCGTCTACGAAGAGAAGCTCAACCAGCCCGAGCGCGCGTTCCGCTCTTACGACCGCATCTTGACAGTCGATCCGGGCGACACCCGTGCCGCGCGCGCACTGCTCCCGCTGTACGAGCGCGACGAGAAGTGGGCGCGCCTGACGCCGTTGTACGAGCTGTTGTTCGAAAAGGCCGAAACCGAGGCCGAAAAACTTGAGCTGCTCGGGCGTTTGGTCGATGTCTCTGGCAAGCGCTTGGGCGATCGCAAGGCCGCCGCTGGCTACGCGCGCAAAGCCTATGAGCTGTCGCCGGACAGCCCGCTTTCGCTCGAGCTGCTCGAAGATACCTCGCGCGCCGCCGGCGCGTGGGAAGCCTTCGTCGACGTGCTCGAAGCGCGGCTGGCCACGGTGCCCGTGGATGCGACCGAGACACCGCCTGCCGTCGCCGCCAAGGGCGAACCCGCGCCCGGCGCCGGCAAGAAGGGCAAGAAGAAGCGGAAGTCCGAGCCTAGCGCCGAAACCGCTGGCGAGACCGCAACCGCCAAGCCCTCGGCTGATGCCACGCGCCGCATGCTCGAGCTGAAGCTGTCGCGCGTTTACTCGGAAGAACTTTCGCGCACCGACGACGCGGTCAAGGTTTATAAGCAGATGCTTGAGCGCGATCCGTCGGACGTCGACGCGGCGACCGAGCTCGAAGCGATCTTGCGCCGTCACGATCGGCGCGATGACTTGCGTTGGCTGCTCGAGCTGCGCGTGGTCAATGCGCCCAGCGACGAAGAGCGTCTGCGCCTGCTCGGCGAATGGGCGACGCTCGAGGAAGCCGTGTTCGAGTCGCCTGACGGCGCGGTGGCGCTCTACCGGCGCATGCTCGAGATTTCGGCGACTGACGAGCGCGCGCTCGGGTCTTTGCCGCGACTGTTGATGGCGGCGGGCGACGCCGCAGGGTCAGCGCAGATCATCTCGCAGCATCGCGATGCCGCGTCGGGTGAGGTGCGCGCCGAGCGCGAGGTCGAGCTGGCCGAGTTGTACTTGGAGAAACTCGATCGCCCTGCCGATGCGCTACAGAGTGCGATTGCTGCGTTGACGTCGGAGGCGCAAAGCGCGCGTGCGATGTCGGTGCTGGAACGTTTGGTCAACGTGCCCGCGGTGCGCGGCCGAGCCGCCGACGTGTTGGCGCAGCGTTACGCGAGCGGCGGCGAAGCGCGCCGCGAAGCGTCGGCGCTCGGCGTCATGCTCGAGCAAACGAAGGATTCGACCGAGCGCTTGGCGCTGTACGGTCGTTTGGCGGACGTCAACGAGCACAAGTTGGGCGCTCACGGTAGCGCGCTCGACGTGATGCTGGCAGCGGTGCGCGAGTTCCCGAGCGAGCTTTCGCTGTGGGAGCGCGCCGATGCGCTGTCCGGCTCGGCGGGTCGCCCGACCGATCTGGCCGAGGCGATGCGCGAAGTGTTGCGCGCCAAGCTCGACCCGGGGCTCGAGAGCGACCTATCGGAGCGCGCAGCGCGTCTGCACGAGGACAAGCTGGGCGATCCGATCGGCGCCACGCCTTACCTCGAGCGCGTGCTCGCGCTTTCACCGAGCAACGAAGTCGCGTTCCAGCGCCTGAAAGACATCCTTACCGCCGCCGAGCGCTGGAGCGAGCTCGAAGCCCTTTACGATCGCGCCTCGAGTGCTACCGATGATCTCGCCCGTCGCATCGAGATGCTGGTCGAAGTCGCGCTGATCTGCGAAGAGATCATCGAAGACGCGGCCAAAGCGACCAGCTATTACGAGCGCATCCTCGAGATCGATCCCGTGCATGACGCGGCGATCCGCGCGCTCGACCGGCTGTATCTGAAGCAGGGCAAGAACCGCGAGCTGTCGGCATTGTTGGAACGCCGGCTCGAAACCGCCGTCGGCGACGAAGCTTTCGAGCTGAAGCTGCGGCTGGCCAAGCTGCAGCTCGATCTGCTCCAGCCCGACAAGGCGATGGGCCATGTCGAAGACGTGCTGCGTGAGCGCGTCGGTGACTACGAGGCGCGCGAGCTGGCCGAGCGCATGCTGGCGATCGGTGAGCTGCGGCCGCGCGCCGCGCGAGCGCTCGAGACCGTCTACGAGGCGCGCGATGAAGTGCGCGACTTGGTGCGCGTGCTGGCGATCCGGATCGAGTCGCTGACCACGCCGGAGGTGGCGGACGAGCGCCGCGAGTTGCTGCGGCGGATCGCGATGCTGCGCGATGACCGGCTGCACGATGACCAAGGTGCGCTCGACGCGCTGGCCGAGCTGGTGCCGATGGACCCGCTCGACGCCGATGCGCGCACGCGCCTGCTCGAGATTGGACGGCGTGTTTCCGCGCACGAGCGCGTGGCCGACGTCTTGGCCAAGTCCGCTGAAAAGGCCAACACCGCCGTCGCCAAGGGCGAGATCCTCACCGCCGTCGCGCGCATCTACGAAGACTTGCTGGCGGATCCGGCCCGTGCCGAGAGCACTTATCGGCTGATCCTAAAGCTCGACGAGAACGACGCCGAGCTGGTGCTGCCGGCGGCCAAGGCACTCGAGCGCATCTACGTGGCTTCGAGCGAGAGCATGAAGCTGGCGGAAATGCTGCGCCTGCAGGTGCACCACGAGCAGGATGGTGCGATCCGCCGCGAGCTGTTTGGACGGCTCGGTACCTTGAGCCAAAGCGTGCTGAACGACGAGGCCGGTGCGATTGCGGCGTGGCGTTCGCGCGTTGAAGAGAGCCCTGACGACGCCGAAGCGCTGGCGGCGCTCGATCGTCTGTACGAGAGCGCTGGGCGCTATCGCGAATTGGTCAGCGTGCTGCAGCGCCGTCGCGACGGCAGCGCGGACGCCGAGCTGCGCCGTTCGCTGATGACGCGTGAGGCCGAGACGCTGTGGAAGAAGCTCGACTCCGTTCCGGAAGCCATCGACGCTTACCAGGCGCTGGTCGCCGAGTTCGGACCCAGCCGCGATTCACTGACGGCGCTCGAAGCGCTGTTCGGCTCGGCGCGACGTTGGGAAGAGCTGTCCGACACCTACGAACGGCACCTCGACCTGTGCGATACCGACGACGAGCGGCTGGAGATCCTGGCCAAGCTCGGCGACATCAAGCGCGAGCATCTGGCCGACGACAACGGTGCGATCGAAATCTATCGGCGCGCGCTCAGCCTGCGCACGACGCACGACGCCAGCCGCGCCGCGCTCGGCAAGCTGCTTGAAGCGCCTGACAACGCCACGCGCCGTGAGGCCGCGCTGATTCTGAAGCCGATCTTCCAAGCGGAAGGTAACAACGAGCGACTGCTCACCACGCAGCTGATCGAGGTCGACACCACTGAAGACCCGATGGAAAAGCTGAACGGCCTGGAAGCCGCGATGCGCGTCGCCGAAGGCCCGCTGAGCGATCCGGAGCGCGCTTTCGGTCTCGCCGAGCGTGCCGTGCGCTCGGCTGTCGGTCATTCCGATCTGGTGCCGTGGTTCACTCACCTCGAACGTCTGGCCAGCGCGACCTCGCGCCAAGCCGAGTACGTCAAGCTCTTGTGCGACGTCGTGCCCGAGATCTTCGACGGCGACGTGCAGCTGATCGTCACGCTCAAGATCGCCGATTTGGCGCGTCACAAGCTGGCCGACCGCGAGCTGGCACGCACCTACTACAAGAAGGCGCTCGAGCTGCGCTCCGAAGACAAGCAGGCCTTGACCGCGCTCGAGTCGCTCTACGAAGAGGGCGGCGACGCGCGCAACCTGCTCGAGATCTTGGAGCGTCGCACCGAGGTCGCCGAGAACGACGAGGAGCGAAAATCGCTGCTGTTCCGTCGCGCCAAGCTGCTGAGCGAAGCGCTGGCGGAGCGCCGCCGAGCAATCGAAGTGTACGAGACGATCCTCGACATCACGCTCGAGAAAGCGGCGCTCACGGCGCTCGAAGCGCTCTACACCGCTGAGTCGATGTGGGTCGAGTTGGTCGGGCTCTACGAGCGGCAGCTCGACGCCAAGCTGGGGGAGCCGGCGGCGCTGCACGTGGCAATCGCCCGCGTTGCGTCACGCCACCAGAACAACATCGGTCGCGCGTTCGACGAGCTGGAAAGCGCGCTGTCGGCGGAGCGTCAGCACGAAGGTGCGATCGCCGAGCTGGAGCGCCTCGTCAACGACGCGCCCGATCCGGTCGAGCGCGCTCGCGCCGCCGCCTTGCTCGAACCGGTGTACTTGCTGCGCGCCGATTTCGGCAAGGTGATGAACACGATTCGCGCGCGGCTCGAAGCCAGCGGGGATCCGGACGAGCGACGCGAGCTGCTCACGCGCCTGGCCAAGCTGTACGAAGAGCAGAAGGAAGATTATCGCGCGGCGCTCGACACCGTGGCGCGGCTGTTGGCTGAGGATCCGAGCGACGCCGGCACGATCTCCGAGCTGGAGCGGCTGGCCAAGGTGGCGTCGGCCGAGCGCCGCTTGGCGGAGATCTACGCCGGTGAGCTAAAGAAGATCGAGAACGACGACGAGGCGAGCGTGAAGCTGGCGCGTCGCACCGGCGAGCTGTTCCGCGACTTGAACGAAGCCGACGAAGCGCTGGTATTCTTCCGCCGCGCGCTGGCCTTCGAGCCCGAGAGCAAATCGCTGTTCGGTTCGGTGGACCAACTGCTCGAGAAGGCTAGCCGCGCCGAGGAGCGCGTCGAGCTGTACCGTCAGGGCCTCGAGCATCGCTTCGAGCCGGCAGAACGGCTCGGCCTCTTACACACGATGGCGGGGCTGCAAAAGGGCAGCCTGGCCAAGCCCGATGACGCGATCGAGACGTACCGTCAGGCGCTAGAAGTCCAGGACGACGATGCCGTTTCGCTCGACGCCTTGACCGAGTTGTATCGCCAGCGCTCGCGCTGGGATGATTTGGCCGAGCTCTATCTGCGTCGCGCGGAGAGCGCGCCCGTACCCGAGCAGGCGGCCCAATATCGCCTGGCCCTGGCCAAGCTGCACCAAGAGCAAGGCCAGACCGAGCGCGCGATCGACCAACTGCAAGAAATCGTCACGGGGTTGCCGCGTCAGCAGGAAGCGATCACGGCGCTTGAGCAGCTGCGAAAGATCCCCGAGTATACGGAGCGCGTCGTCGATATTTTACGTCCGCTCTACGAATCGCTCGACGATTGGCGCCGCCAAATCCAGTTGAACGAAGACCGCTATCAGCTCGCGCAAGACACCGCCGACAAGGTGCGAGTGCTGCGCGAAACGGCCGAGCTTTGGGAGAAGCGCGGTGACGACTTCAGCCGTGCGCGCCGCGCGCTGGAAGCCGCCGTGAAGCTCGACCCGGACGATGCGGATACGCGCGCCGAGTACGAGCGTCTGTGCGAGAAGACGTTGGCGTGGGACGCGCTGGCCGAAGCCTACGAGGCTGTGCTCGAAGAGTTCCCCGACGTGCGCGACAAACGCGAGATTTTGGCGACGCTCGCCAAGGTGCACAACGCGCGCCGCGATGACCCGCGTAAGGCGCTCTCGGCCTACGAACGTTTGTTCGCCGCGGACGAGAGTGACATCGAGCCGCTGAACAAGATGGAGTCGCTGGCCACGCTGCTCAGCGATTGGCCCGTGCTGGTGCGCGTCCTGACCGCCAAGGCCGACCTTTTGCCGAACGACGAAGAGCGCGCCAGCGTTTGGCGTCGTGTGGCCGAAGCCAAGCGCGACATGCTCGACGACGCGACGGGCGCCGTGGCCGGCTACGAGAAGGCGCTCGAGCTGGATCCAGAGAGCGCGTTCACAGTCGATTGCTTGATCGAGCTGTACGAGTCCAAGGGCGACGCCGCTCGGCTGGTCGAGCTGTATCAGCGCCGTGTCGAGCTGACGCAAGACGACGACGACCTCAAGTACACGCTCTTGTTGAGCGCGGCGGCTTGTTACGACAAGCAGCTGAACGACAGGCGGAAGGCGATCGAAGTTTTGGAGCAAGCGCTGTTGGTTCGCCCCGGCGACAATGGCGTGCTCGGCTCACTGAATCGGCTGTACCGCGCCGAGTCGATGTGGGCGGAGCTGCTCGAGAGCCTGAAGCTGCAAGCCAGCGCTGCCGAAACGCCGGCCGAGCGCGCGCAGATCCGCAAGGAAACTGGCAATGTCTTGGCCACCAAGCTGGAGAGCTTTGAGGATGCGCTCGATTCCTACCGGCTCGCGCTCGAAGAAGCGCCGACCGACGGCGAGCTTGTCACGGCTGTCCGCGAGATCGGCAGCGGTCATGAAGATTTGCGCGGCAGTGTCGCCCAGATCTTGGTGCCGGTGTTGGAGCAGAGCGGACGCCACGCCGAGCTTTGCGACGTGTTGGAGCTGCGGCTCACGATCGAGACTGAGCCGACCTCGCGGGTGCAGACGCTGCGCACGATCGCCCGTGTCATGGAAACGAATTTGGGCAAGCAAGGCGACGCGGAGTCGGCGCTGTTACGTGCGATCAGTGAGCGGCCCGACGACATGGAGCTGCACACCGAGCTCGAGCGATTGTCGCGTGCGACCTCCGGTTTCGCGCGTTACGCCGACGCGCTCTCGGACCGAGCCGGCTCGACCTTCGATCCCGAAGTGGCGCGCGAGCTTTACGTTCGGCTCGGGCGCATCGCCGAGGTGGAGTTGAAGGACGAAGCGCGCGCGGTCAGCGCTTACAAGCGCGCCGTGGAGCAGGCTGGCGACCAGCCAGAGCTGCTCGACGCGCTGGATCGGCTGCATTCTCGGCTCGGTGAGCACGAGGCGGTCGCTGAAATCCTGGAGCGCCGCGTCTCGGTCGAGAGTTCCGACGAGCGGCAGGCCGACCTGTACTTCCGGTTGGCGCAGATCCAGATCGACCAGTTCAAGGAGCCGGCGCGTGGCCTGAGCTCGCTGCGCATGGCGCTCGAACGCGTGCCGGCGCACGAAGCGGCCGTCACCGAGCTCGAGAAGCTGATCGAGCACGAGGAACTGTTCGAGGAGGTGTCGGAAATCCTCGAGTCTGTCTACCGTACCCGCGGCCTGACCGATCGCTTGGCCAAGCTGTACGAGAAGCGCGTCGGTTTCGCCGACAGCGTCGAGGCTCGCATCGACATGCGCCGCAACCTAGCGCGCGTACTCGAAGAGGAAGGCAAAGATCCGCGGGCAGCGCAGCGAGTGATCGAGCTTGGTCTGGCCGAGGCGCCGGAAGACAGCGCGCTGTTGGAAGAGATCGAGCGGCTTTCGCCGATCACTGGCGAGTGGGACAAGGCGTGTCAGGCGCTGGCGAGCGCGATCGCGCTCAAGAACGACATGACGCCAGAGTCAGGCGTCGCGCTGTCGATGCGCTTGGCCGGTTGGTTCAAGGACAAGGCGTTCGACAACGCTTCCGCCGAGAGTGCGCTCAAACGCGCGCTGGATTTCGACCCGTCGAGCGACGACGTGCTGCTCGGCATCGAGCAGCTGCAGGGCGGGCCGGGTCGCGAAGCCGACTTGTTCGGGACGGTGCGGCGTCGTGCCAAGTTGCAGGTCGACGAGTCCCGTCGCGAGGAGCTTTATCGCCAGGCCAAGGGCTTGGCCGAGGCGAGCGGTGACCTGGCCGCGGCCGAAGCCGTGCTGCGTGAGCTGCTGGCGCTCGACGACACCAACCTGTGGGCGCTGTCGGAGCTGTGCAAGTTGCGCGAGGCGGCCGGCGATTTCGCCGAGACCTTCAAGCTCACGGTACGCCAGGCCGAGCTCAGCGCCGACGCCAGCAGTGTGCGCGGCTTCCGGCGACGTGCTGCCGAGATCGCCCGCGACAAGCTGAGCGACGTGGCCAAAGCCACTGAGCTGTTCGAGCAATTGTTCGAGGATGATCCGAGCGATCGCGACGCGGCTGCTGCGTTGCGCGCGCTGTACCCGACGGCGAATCGCCACCAGGAGCTGGGGCGGCTGCTCGAACGCTTGATCGATATGGCCGAGTCAGCCGCGGCCCGCACGACGCTGCGCCTCGAGCTGTCGCAGCTCAACCGCGACAACTTCAAGTCGCTCGACACTGCGATCGATCTGTTGCGGGCGATCTTGGAAGAAGAGCCGGGTCAGAGCGAGGCGGTCGTCGCGCTCTCCGAGCTGTACGAAAAGACGCAACGCGACGAAGAGCTGGCCGAGCTCTTGTCGACGCAGATCAGCGCGGCGCAGAGCCGCGGCGACACCGCTAGCGAGCTGCGTTTCCAGGTCCGCTTGGGCGAAGTCTACGACAGTCGCCTCGGCGATCGCGGCCGCGCGATCGAGACGTACCGCGGCGTGCTGGAGCGCGACCCAAGCCACCAAGGCGCGCTCGAAGCGTTGGCGCGGCTGTACAAGGCGCAGAACGATCTGCCTGCCGCGACCGACGTCATCAGCAAGCTGCTCGACATGGCTAGCGGCGCGCCAGCGGTGGCGCTGGCGATCGAGCTCGGTGAAACCGAACAAAAGCTCGGTAACGCCGATAAAGCGGCGCGCGCCTTCGAACGCGGCCTGTCGCACGACGAGCAGGGCGCCGACTTGCGCGACCGCCTGCGCGTCCTCTACCAGGCCTCCAAGGAGTGGGAGAAGCTGTCGGGGCTGCTGGCTCGCGACGCTGAGCTCTCGACCAAGCCCGAAGACGCCGTCAAAATTCTGCAGAAAGCTGCGCAGATTCAGAGCAAGGAGCGGGGCGATCACGTCGCTGCCGCAGAGCTGCTCGAGCGTGCCAGCAAGCTAAAGGCCGACGACCGCGAAATCCTGCTCGAGCTGTGCGACCAGTACAGCGCGTCCGGGCGCGGCAAGGCGGCAGCCGAGGTGCTGCAGCGAATCGTCGACAGCTTCGGCACCAAGCGCACCAAGGAACTCGGTGAAATTCACCGACGCCTGGCGGCGGCTTACTTGGCGGACGGCGTGGTGCCGAAAGCGCTCGAAGAGCTCGACAAGGCATTCCGGATCGAGCCGGGCAACGTGCAGGTGCTCACGATGCTAGGTGAAGTCGCGATGCAGGTCGGTGATCACAAGAAGGCGCAGCAAATGTACCGCGCGCTCTTGCTGCAGAAGCTCGACGAAGTGAACGGCCCGATCAAGAAGAGCATGGTCTTCTTCCGGCTCGGCCAGGTCCACGAGCAGCTCGACGAGAAGCCTAAGGCGATGCAGATGTACGAGCGCGCCGTGCAAACCGACGGCCTCGACGAGGCCAAGCAGCGCCTCGCGGCGCTCAAGGGCTAACAGGCCGATCTTTGCGCTCCACCCTGCCGTACGACCCGCGATCGGATGCATTTCGGGAAACTAGCTGGGTCGAGCGCATCGGGCGGCGCGCCATTTCGAGCCTATCGGAGACGTGGGCGCTCGTCAGCACGCTGAAGGACGCGCTCGCCTCCGACTTTGCGCCCGGCGTCGCCGCTAAGCGCCTGGTGCACGGCATCATGATGACGCAGGTGATGTTCACCGGCGTGCAGGCGCTCTCGCTCGTCAGCGTGATTGGCCTGTTGATCGGCGCGAGCATCATCATTCAGACGAACATGATGATGCCGGCCGACGGCGAGCTGATTGGTCGCGTCTTGGTGGCCGTCGTGCTGCGCGAGCTGGCACCGCTGATCACGGCGATCGTGGTGGCAGGGCGCTCCGGTACCGCGATCGCGACCGAGCTCGGCAACATGAAGGTCAACTCGGAGGTGCTCGCGCTATCGTCGCTCGGCGTCGATCCGCTTCGCTACGTCGTGCTGCCGCGCATGGTGGGCTGCGTGGTGAGCGTGGTGGCGTTGATGATCTATTTCAGCATCGTCAGCCTGAGCGCGGCGTTCGCGATCGGCATTCTTGCGACTGGTGCCAGCCTCTCGAGCTTTCAGCAGGGCGTGTCGGGCAGCGTCATGCCGCATGATTTGGTGCTGTTTTTCGCGAAGGGGCTCGGGCTGGGAACGATCGTGGGTTGGTTGTCTTGTCACTTTGGCCTGCAAGTGAACAGCTCGCCCACCGAGGTTCCGCAGCAGGCTAGTCGCGCCGTGGTGATGAGCTTGCTCGGTTGCGTGGTCTACAACACCGCACTGACTGCGGGCTTTTACTGGCTGGTTGGGCCACCTCTACCGGCGCCATGAAGGACGGCCTGTGGCTGGAGGACGCGTCGTTTCGCTACGGGGACCTGTGGGTGCTCCGCGAAACGGAGCTACACGTGCCGCCTGGCCGCACGCTGATCGTCACCGGCGACAATGGTGTCGGTAAGTCGACGCTGCTGTACGTATGCGCCGGGCTGTTGAACGCCACCGCTGGGCACGTCTGGCTCGACGGTCACTTGGTGGCCGTCAAGAAACCCAGCGAGCTGATGCGGCAGGGCGTGCGGCGCGGCTTCTTGTTCGGGCAGGGCGGCTTGTTGTCGAACCTGAGCGCTCTGGCGAACGTGACGCTCGCGCTGCGTTATCACGCCGATCTATTCGGCATGGACGAAGAGGATTTGAATCTACGCGCGCGCGAGGCTTTGGCGCAGCTACGCGTGGCTCAAACCGATTTCCACGCGCTGCCAGCGCATCTCTCGCTCGGTGTTCGCAAGCGCGTCGCGCTCGCCCGTGCGTTGGCGTTGAATCCTAACTTCGTCTTCCTCGACGACCCAGACGGGGGCCTCGACTCAGCGACTCGCAAGTTGGTGTACGAACGCCTCGAAGGCTTTCGTGACGACTCCGGCATCACCGTCGTCATCGCGACCAACAGCCGACAGCTGATCGAGCGCCTGGGCGTTCGCCCGATGGAGCTCGCCCACGGACATTTGCTGCCCGAGGACGAAACTCGCCGGTCGCACAGAGCTTGAAAATCACTTCTCGATATCGAGCAGCTCGACGTCGAAAGTTAGCTGACCGGAGGGCGAGCCGGGGCGCTTGGGCTCGTCGCCGTAGGCGAGCTTGCCCGGGATCCAAAAGCGGGTCTTTTCGCCGACGACCATCAGCTGCACGCCTTCGGTCCAGCCCGGGATCACTTGGTTGAGGCCGAAGCTGGTCGGCTCGCCGCGCGTGACCGAGCTGTCGAAGATTTTGCCGTCTTTGGTCCAGCCCGAGTAGTGCACGCGCACGCGGCTGGTGGCGGTCGGATGCTCCTTGCCGGTGCCCTTCTTGACCACGCGGTAAGCCAGACCTGAGGCCGTCTTCTTGGCGTCGGCCGGCGGCGCGGCCACGTCCTTGGGCGTCTCGGGCGGCTTGGGCGGCGCGGTGATTTCGAGCAGCTCGACGTCGAACGTGAGCTGCCCAGCGGGGTAGCCGGGGCGTGCCGTCTCGCCGTAGGCGATCTTGGCGGGGATCCACATGCGCCGCTTCTCGCCGACGACCATCAACTTCAGCGCTTCGGTCCAGCCGGCGATGACTTGCGTCACGCCGAAGCTGGTCGGCTCGCCGCGCACGACCGAGCTGTCGAACATCTTTCCGTCGCTCGTCCAGCCCGTGTAGTGGACCTTGACCGAATCGGCGTCTTGCGGATGTTCCTTGCCCTTACCGGGCGTCAGGATCTTGGTCGCGAGGCCAGATGCCGTCTTCTTTGCGTCCGCGGGCGCCGTAGCGACGTCGGCTGGGGCGGGCAGTGCCTTCGGATCGGTGCTCGGCGCAGCGGCGGCGGTTGGGGTCGCGGTCGCGACCGTCGGCGCAGCGCTGGTCGCGGCCGCCGGCGGAGCGGCTACCGCTTTCTCCGGCTCGCTCTTCGTCGCCGCCTCGTCGGGCTTGGTGTTGCAGGCACCGAGGCTGAAAAGCAGGGTCGAAAGGGACAGGTAAGAAACGACAGTACGGCTGGACCGGGTACGCATGGCGGGGCGCAGCATAGTCCGATTTCGGGCCTGGTTCGTAGAGCCTTGCGTAGATGCGACGCCTTCGATTCTACTCGGCGCCTATGCCGCGTAATTGGCGCAAATTCGCCGTTTCTGCCCTGGTTTTGGCCGCCGTGCCGATGGCCGGCTGCAAGCGCAAGGAGATCGAAGGCGACACCCACGCCGAGGCCAAGCACCTGTTCGATTCGGTCTGCGGCACATGCCACGGCAGCGACGGCCGTGGCGGTGTACCGGCGCGGGAGGGGCTGCCGGCGCCGCGTAACTTCTGCGACGCCGCCTTTCAAGGCGGTCGCACCGACGATGACCTGAAGAAGGTCATCCGTGAGGGCAAGGGCCCGATGCCCCCGTTCGGTGCCTTGTTCGATGACGCGCAGCTCACTTTGCTGGTCGGCTACATCCGAGGCTTCAATCCCAAGAGGTAGTGTGGCATCGGTGGTTGCGTGAACGGAGCGAGCCCCTGATAGAAGGCGATCGGCACCCCGCACGGCTTGCCGTCACCCTCGCGCGCGAGCAAACCCTTCTGGGGTCGTTCGCCGAGCTGAACCGCGAGCCCGCTGAAGGTGGCGGGATCGGCCCGGTCTTGCGCATCGTCGGCACGGCCGTGCTCGGAAACGTGGAGATCCGCACGCTGCCACGCGGTGCGTCGGCGCACGGTGAACGCGCGCTGCCATCATCACCGAAGGCGCCCGCGCTGCCTCACATGCGCGAGGACGAGCCGTGACTGCGACGGCGACGGCGTTGCCGCGTCGCACTTCGCGGCTGGGCCCGGTGGGCCTGGCGATCTACAACGTCTTCTATTGGCCGTACCTGATAGCGAGCTGCGCGGTGCTGTTCGTGCCCGCGCTGGCGCTGTTCCTGCTCACCGCGTGGTGGGATCCAAAGCGCCGCTGGCTGCGTCGGTACACCACGTATTGGGGCGCGCACTACCTGACTTGGGCGCCGTTCGCCGGCGTGCGCGTCAGCGGACGAGAGCATTTGCGTGGGGTCACCGGCTGCATCTACGTCGTGAATCACCAGTCGATGTGCGACATCCTGGCGGTTTACGGCACCTATTTGGATCTGGCTTGGGTGAGCAAAGTCGAGAATTTCTACGCACCGTTTCTGGGCTGGAACATGTGGCTCAACGGCTATGTCGCGCTGCGCCGCGGCAACCTGGGCAGTATTCGCCGCATGCTGCGCCGCAGCGAAAAGATGCTGCGCTCGGGCCAGGCGCTGTGCGTGTTCCCGGAAGGCACGCGCTCACCCGACGGTCAGCTGATCCCGTTTTACCGCGGCGCCTTCTGGCTCGCGGCGCGCGCCGGCGTGCCGATCGTGCCGCTCGTCATCGACGGCACCCAAGAAGTCATCGCCAAACACCGGGCCCGGATCGTGCCGCTCGAGGTCGACGTGCACATCTTGGCTCCCGTCTATGTTGACGACGCGGGCGGTGACTCGCACCGGCTGCGCGATTTGGTCCGTGAGCGCATGGCTCAAGAACTGGTGCGTATGCGCAGCCAGTAGTTGGCAGTTAGGAGTTTGGAGTTGGCAGCTCGAGACGAGCCCGAAACTGCGAACTGCCAACTGCTAACTCCCAACTATCCCCGCATCGCTTCGATCGGGGACGTGCTGGCGGCTTTGAGCGCTGGCAGGAAGCCGCCGATGATGCCCATGCTGCAGCCGGCGATGATCGCGCCGATCAGGATGCCGGGCGTGGCCGAGAAGGAGAACGTGATCTCCGACCAACTGGCTTGGTTCATCAGCGAAACGTGCCCAAAAGTCAGCAGCAGCGACGCTATCAATCCAACCAGGCCGCCGACGGCCGTCAAAACCACCGACTCGACCACGAACGACGTGAGGATGTTGAACTTGGAGAAGCCAAGCGCCCGCAGCGTGCCGACCTCGCGTTTGCGTTGCGCGACGGCGGCGAACATCGTGTTCATCGCACCCAGCGTGGCGCCGATCATGCAGAACACGACGATCACCCAACCCAGCACCGAGACGAATAATGCGGTGGCCTGCGATTGTTTCTCGTAGTAGGTCGTCTCGCGCTCGGCCTCGAGCAAGAGCTGCTTGTCGGTCTCGATCGTCGCCTTGAAGCGATCGAACGCCGCCGGCGATTCGAGTCGCACGGTCACCGACGAAACCAAGCCATCGCGGCCGAACGAAGAGCGCGCTGTCTCAAGGCTGGCCCACACCTCCGACTCGAACGACGAGCCGCCGGCTTCGAACACGCCCACGACCTCGACCGGGCGGTTCTTCTTCAGCTCGAACTTCTCTCCGACATTCATGCCCGCATAGTTGCCGACCAGGTTCTTGCCGATGATACACTCGTCCGTGCCAGGCTTGGCAGGTCGACCCGAGACGATGTGCACGTCGGGGCGCACCTTCAACACGTTCTCTGGCACACCGCGCACCAGAACGTTGGAAACCTGGCCAGCGGCGCCGCCCAGCTTCTCTTGCGCGATCACGACTACGGTTTCGCCACTGCCGAGCGGCGTGCCGGTTTCGTCTTTTTTCACGCCCGGCGCCGCCAAGATCAAGCTGACGGCGTTGTTCTCGATGCTGCTCGACAGCTCGGCGCCACTGCCCTTGCGCGTGACGATCGCGTTGTCCGGCCGCCCGCCGGCGACCATCGTCTTCTTCACGCCGGCCGCCAGCATCATCGCCGCCGCCAGCACGAACACCACGAGCGCGATGCCACCGGCGGTCGCAAACGTGGTCGTCTTCCTCACCATCAAGCTGCGCACGTTGTACGAAATGGGAATCATGACTTTTTCCTCAACCCACGCGCCTGAGCGATTCGACCACTTGCAGTGAGGCCGCCTTGCGCGCTGGCAAGATCGCCGAGACGATCGCCAGACCGAGCGCCAACCCGAACGCCATCACGGCGATCTGCGGCTGTACCCGGAACTGCGGGAACATTTGGCCCATATTCTCTTCCAGAAAGCGCCCGACGCCGAGATTGACGAACGGGTAGCCGAGCCCGAGCCCAACCACGCCGCCGACGATGCCGATCACCAGTGCCTCACCGAGCACGAACTGCGCGATGTGCTTGGGTAGAAAGCCGATCGCGCGCAACACGCCGTACTCGTTGGTGCGCTCGCGCACGCCCATCGCGATCGTATTGCCGACGATCAAGCCCATGATCGCGATCATCACGACGCTGACCAGGTCGATCGCCTTCAGGATGGCCGAGAACATGCCCAAAAAGGACTGGTTCAGCGCGGCCTCGCTCATCGTGATCGTTTGCAGGTCGCGTTCGTCGAACTTGGCGTCGACCGCTTTGGAAATGCGACCCGATGCGCCCGGGTCGCTGATGTTGGAGACGATCCAACCGACCTTATCTTTGCTGCGCTCCGGCAAGGACTCGTTCAGGTAATCCCAGTGGAACCAGACCGTCGCGCGGTCGACGTTGGTGGTCGTGGTCGTGTAAATGCCCGAGATGTTGAAGTCCCAATTGCCCGGGAAGATGCTGCCGGCGAGCGTGATCTTGTCGCCGACCTTCCAGTGCTTCTTCTTGGCCAAGGAATCGCCAATCATCGCGCCGCGGCGATCGCCAATCCAAGCTTGCTTCTCGGCTTCGGACGTTTTGATCTCGGGGTAGACCTTGAGCAGGCTCGCTGGGTCGGTGGCGATCGTGGCGAAGAAGTCGTTCTCGTCCTTCGGATCCTTGCCGCCGAACCAGTTGGCGTAACAGACCGCGGTAACGCCGGGCATTTGCGCGATTTCTTCGGCGTAGCGCTTGGGCAGCTGCATTACGAAGCTGACCTTGTGGCGTGTCGCGATGCGATCTTTGGCCGCGAACTCCGAGGCGCTCGTCCAAGACCACACTACCGTGCGCAACATGATGAAGAACAGCGTCGAGATCGCCACCACCGCCACCGTCAGCGACGTGCGCAGCTTGTTGCGCCCGATGTTGCGCGCCGCGATGCCGAACAACGTCATAGCGCGAGCGCTCCCTTGTCGAGGCGATGGCAAACTGTCGCTCGCTCGGCGGCTGCCGGATCGTGCGTCACCATCACGATCGTCTTGCCGAGCTCGGTGTTGAGCCGGCCGAGCAGGTTCAAGATGTCGTTGGCGCTGTCGCGATCCAAGTCACCGGTGGGCTCGTCGGCCACGATGATTTTCGGATCGGTGACGATCGCACGCGCGATCGTGACACGCTGTTCTTGACCGCCAGAGAGCTGGCGTGGGTAGTGACCCATGCGGTCGCCGAGGCCGACCAGCTTGAGCGCCGTTTCGGCACGCTTACGGCGGTCCGCCGCCGGCAGGCTCGTGAGCAACAATGGCAGCTCGACGTTTTCGATCGCCGTCAGCACCGGCATCAAGTTGTAGGTCTGGAACACGAAGCCAATGTTGGCTGCGCGAAAGCCAGCGCGGTCACCCTCGCTCATTTGGCTCAGCTCGGAGCCCGCGACCTTGAGCGACCCAGAAGTTGGCACGTCGAGACCAGCGATCAGATTGAGCAGCGTCGACTTGCCTGAGCCGGACGGCCCCATCAACGCCTCGAAAGACCCTTCCTTCATGGTCAGGTCGAGGTCCTTGAGCACGTCTAGGCGCTCTTTGCCGCGCCAGAACGACTTCCCCACTTTGCTGAGGGAAATAATGTCGCTCTTGCCGTTGTTCTCGCTCATCCCGCGTCCCTTTCCTTGATCTTCTGACCGTCCGCGAGCCCTTGCGGCGGATTGTTCACTAGACGAGTGCCCGACGTGACGCCGCTCTGCACTTCGAAACCAGTACCGAATGCCGGTCCGAGCGTGACGGGCGTGATGCGCACCATCCCGCTCTCCAACCGGTACACGACCTTCGCGCCGTTCAAATCGACGACGGCGGTGCCGGGGACGATCGTCTTCGGCGGAGCCTTCATGGCTTCCTTGTCGAGCTCCCCGTGCAGGAAGCTCACGCGCGCGGCCATGTCGGGCAACACGCCGTCGTTCTCGTCCACGAACGCGATCTTCACCGTCACGGTCGCTTTGGTGCGATTGACCTTGGGAGTGACCTCGACGGCTTTGCCGCGGTAGCGCTTACTGCCGAATGCATCGAGCACGATTTCCGCTGGCCCGCCCATCTTGATCTGCGAAAGGCGCGCTTCAGGCACGTCCGTTTCGACCATCAGCGTCGTGAAATCGGCGATCTGTACGCCGCCCATGTCGATGGCGACACCGGCTGGCTGCGGGCCGACGAACTCGCCGAGCTCTGGCGGCTTGTTGACGACGGTGCCGGCGATTGGAGCCGTGACCGTGAAGTTGCCGAGGTTCACGCGCAGCGCGGCGACCAGCGCATCAGCGGCTTTTGCTTCCGCTTCTGAAGCTTTGACCTGCTCTTTGAGCGAGGCGACGCGGGCGTTCAAATCGTCCGCGGTGCCTTTCGGCCCGATGCCTTCTTGAGCGAGTGACTGAGCGCGCTTGGCTTGCTGCTCGACTTCGGAGACGCCGGCCCGGGCGGTCATGATCCGGGCACGGGCGGCCGCCGCCTGGCTTTGGGCCGTGGCGATGCTGGCGTTCTGGTCGGATGGATCGATCTCGAGCAAGACGTCGCCGGCCTTCACCTTCGCGCCCTGGCGCACATGCTGAGCTTTGACCTTGCCGGCCACCTTTGACGCGACCGCCGACACCGACTGCGCGACGACGTAGCCGGTCGAAGTGAGCTCGACCGAGGCTTGCGCGGGCGACACGGTGATCACCTCGGTGGTCTCGACCTCAGTCTTAAAGACGGCGGCCGTGAGGTAGGGGAGGCCGTATTGGTACCCAGCGCCTGCGGCTCCAAGCAGCACGAGCACGACGACGATCGTGCCGATTGGGCTCTTGCCCTTCGGACGCGGAGCGCTCCGGTCGATCTTCAGGGAGGCTAGGTCGTTGGAGAGCTGATCAGACATGGCGCGCAGGGCCGAGGTACCACAGCTCCGATCGGGCGTCGCCGAACGGCAGCGGGCGTACTCGTCACGAAAACGACAAGAAATATGGGGATCGCGTCCTCACCTAGGTCTGGGGCTAGCAACCGACAAGGCCCTTTCTCGAGGCCGGCACGTGCCGCCCCCCTCAGCCGAAGTGAATTCGGCCGAGCCTCCCCCCACGCGGCGAGGACTTCGCGCTCTGGTTTCGCCTCGTTCGGCTGCGGGCCCCTGGGCCAAGCGGAGGCACGCGGTCGCGGATGTGGTATTCGACGGTGGTCGGCTCGTCGGAATCAGCCCGAGGGCCGGACGCGGAACCTCCCGATATTTGGAACAATTCTGGGCCGATGCGCAATCCGCTCAATCTCCGCAACCGACCGCTGGATACGAGCTACGTCGCGACGTACGTCGAAATCCCGTTCGCGAACGAAAACCCGTTCCGACGCCGCACGCGCCGGGGCGGCGGTGATTTTCCAAGCTTCGACGTCGCGCGCCAGAGCCTCTTGCCGGTGCCGCACTGGCCCGGCCATGAGCCGGCGATCGAGTGTTACTGGCGCTGTTGGGAGATTGCGTTTCAGAATTTTCGGCGCGCGACCGAAGACAACGGCTTCATCAGCGACTTCGCGTCGACCATGTTCAACGACTGTTTGTACATGTGGGACTCGGTGTTCATCACCTTGTTCGGTCGCTACGGAGATCGCGCGTTTAAGTTTCAGCACACGCTCGACAACTTCTACGCCAAGCAGCACCCCGACGGCGGCATCTGCCGCCAGTTCCGCGAAGGCAACGGCACCGAGTGCTACAGCCGCTTCGACCCTGCCGGTAGCGGACCCAACGTGCTCGGGCTCAGCGAGTACGAATATTTCCTGCAGTTTGGTGATCGCGAGCGGTTGAGCCAGGTTTTTCCGGCGCTGGTCGCGTACGGGCTTTGGAACCGCAAGTACCGCACCTGGCCGAACGGCAGCTACTGGGGCACCGGCTTGTCGAGTGGGATGGACAACCAGCCGCGTATTCCGGGCGCGCAAACTCAGCTCGATCACGCGCATCGGAGCTGGGTCGACGCCACCCTGCAAGCTGTGCTGGCCAATCGCATCGTGCTCGCGTTCGCGGAGGTGCTCGGCCGCCGCGATGAGGTGCAAGACTTCGAGGAAGAGAACGCGCTGCTGATTCCGTGGATCAATCAGCAGCTGTGGGACGAGAGCACCGGCTTTTTCCACGACCTGCGCCGTGATCAGACGCGACTGACCGAGGTGAAGACGATCGGTGCCTACTGGGCGCTGCTCGCCGACGTCGTCCCGCCGGAGCGCCTGCAGCGCTTCGTTTCACACCTCGAGCAAGACAGTGAATTCCGGCGGCTGCACCGTATTCCCAGCCTTTCCGCGGACACACCCGGCTACGACGGCGACGGCGGGCTCTGGCTCGGCGGCGTGTGGGCGCCGACCAACTACATGGTGCTGCGTGGCCTGACCGAGCGCGGCTTCGAAGAGCTGGCCCAGCAGATCGCCGAGAACCACTACTTCAATGTGATCGAGTCGTTCGAGAAGACCGAGGCAGTCTGGGAGCACCACGCGCCCGACAAGCCAAGCGAAGGCCGCGGCCGCAGCAACTTCGTAGGCTGGACCGGCATCACGCCGATCGCCGTCTTGTTCGAGTACCTGTTCGGCCTGCGCTACGACGCCCGCCGGCGCCGCTTGACCTGGAAGCTGAACCGCACCGATGAGCTCGGAGTCAGCCGCTACCCGTTCAGCGCCGAAGGTTTGGCGGAGCTGCGAGTCGAAGCCCGCCTTGACACGACGCAGAGGCCGCGCGTGACCGTGACTGCGAACGAGCCGCTCGAAGTCGAGCTGATTTGGGCCGGAGGCTCCGAAGTCCTGCGCGTAGGACCGGTTTTGTGACGTCGCTCGTACTGATCGACGGTCGTCCGATGTCGTCGGAGACGGCCAAGGTCAGCGTTTTCGATCGCGGCTTTCTGTACGGGGATTCGGTATTCGAGGCGCTGCGGACCTACGGCGGTCGGCCGTTCGCGCTCGGTCGCCACTTAGCGCGGCTGGCCGACAGCGCGGCGCGTGTCTTCATCGACCTCCCGGTGAGCCTCGAACAAATCGGGCGCGAGGTCGAATCGGCGATTGTTGGCGCTGGTAACGCTGAATCGTACGTGCGGCTGACCGTCACGCGCGGTGTGGGCGAGGCGATGGGCCTCGATCCAGGGCTGTCGCGGCATGCGCTGCGGGTCGTGATCGTGACGCCGCTCAAATCTCCGCCTGCTGAAACGTACCGCGCCGGCGTGAGCGTAATCACGCATCGCACCGAGCGCGTCACCGATCACAGTGCGGCCGCTGGGGCCAAAGTCGGCAACTACTTGATGGCGGTGCTGGCCAATCGCGAGGCTCGCTTGGCAGGCGCGGCCGAGGCGCTGATCGTCGATGGCCGCGGCTGCGTTGTCGAAGGCGCTACCTCGAACGTGTTCGTCGTCGCGAAGGACGGCACGCTTGTCACACCGCCCGAGGCCGACGGCATTCTGCTCGGTATCACGCGCGAGACCGTGCTCGCGGTCGCGGCCGAGCTCGGCATCCCGATTCGGCTCGAAAGCTTGCCGCTCGACGTCGTCAAAAACGCCGCTGAGGTGTTCTTTTCGTCGAGCATCCGCGAGCTCGTGCCGGTGATAAGCGTCGACGGCACGAGCGTTGCCGCCGGAGTGCCCGGGCCGACGACACTGCGGCTGCTGACGGCTTTTCGTGAAGCTTGTCTACGTTCGGTAGGCTGAAAAGACATCGCGAATTGTGCGGCCCACCTGCTTGCCTGACCCAGCGGGGACAACAGGAAGGCGGGAAGCCGGGAAGGCCGAGATTTAGGGTGGGTGGTACTGGCAACTGGACGCAGAGGGATCGCGATTGGGCCTCAGGCGCCGGTTCGAACAACAGAAATCTTCCCGCCTTCCCGCCTTCCTGTTCGCTCGTGCTCGAATCGCGAAATGCGATGAATGGTCAGAGGAATGCGGGCACGCGAGAGCAAAACGATTTTAGGGACACGCACCTTGGTGCCTCTCGACCAAGCGATCTCCGAGCTGGCGGCGTCGACGTCTCGGCTGATTACCCGGTGCTTGCCCCAGCAACTGGCACTTCTTCGGCAGGAGCGCGTGGCGGCACTGGGATGCGGATGCGTCCCTGATTCTGCATCGCCGTCAGGCTGACGGCTTTTTCGAAGTAGCCGCGCAAGAACGGGATCTCGTGCGGCGGGTTGGTGATAAGCCCGGCTTCGGCCGAGACCTTGGCCAGCGCCGCCAGCTGCAGCCCGATTTCTTCGCCTTCGCGGGGGAGCGCGCTGAGCGCTGCGTCCTTCAAGGACACGACCAAGCGCGCGCGGCGCTCGGGCGTGAAGTAGCGATCCGTAGCAGCGGCGATCTGTTCGCTGAGCGCGTCGCGCAGCGCTTCGGCGGGCGGCTCCTGGCCGGGGTCGTGGCCGGCGTCGGAAAGGCCCTTGCCGACGGAGGCAAACAGCTCATCGACCGCGCCTTTTTCCGGGAACCAGCCGGCCAGCTCAGGCAGGTTGTGGAGCTGGGCGGAGTTCTTGACCATCTCGGCGGCGTCTTCGAGCGACAGCTCGAGGCCTTCAGCGTCGAACGGGTGCGCGATGGCTTCGCTCGGCACGGGGCTGAGCAGCGACTCGGCGCGGGCGAAGCCCAGCGGCTCGGGGATTTTTCGCTCCGTGTGGCGAGCGCGCGCGTCGGCGACCCGGCGGCGTGCCCACTCGACGGGCACCGACACGGCCTTGTAACGCGCGCCCGGCAGCGCCTTAGCGAGTGCGTCCTTTAGCTGCGACTGGCTCAGCTCGCCGACGTCCACGCGGTGGATGCCCAGCTCGTCATTCATGTAGACGAATACGACCTTGCCGCGCGCGGTCAGGCTGCGCGTGGTGATGGCGATCAGCACGTTGCCCATGCTGTCCGGCGACAGCAGGAACGCTTCGGTTTGCTCGGCGGACTTGGGACCGGACACGGCGCTGACCCGCGCCGGCTCCGGCACCGCGACGCCACGTGCCTTGAGCACGTTGAGCCCGCGGCGTGCGGCTTTCCGTGCCGCACCTTCGGCGCGCTCGGCCGCTTCGGCGACCGCGGCGGCATTGCCGGCCTTGACCCAGGCTTCGACCAATTGCGGCGCCTTCGGGCCGGCCTTGCTGAGGCTGGAAAGGGCGTCGGAGGCGGCTGCGCTGAGCAGCTTGGTGTCGAAGTCGGAGGATGCGTTCATGTTCGGGTTCCTGAGTGAGTCGTCTGCGGACTTAGCGTCACGGCAAGCGCGCGATGGCTTCTAGCTCGATCTTGGCGCCGCGCGGTAGCGCCGAGACGCCCACGGTAGCGCGCGCCGGCGGATCAGTGGGGAAGGCGCGCACATACACGGCGTTCATGGCCTGGAAGTCGGCAAAATCCGCGAGATAGATGGTGGTTTTGACCACGTCGGCCAGCGTCGCGCCGGCCGCCGCGAGGACGGCCTTCAAGTTCGAAAGCACCTGTTCGGTCTCGGCCTCGATGCCGCCCGTGACCATTTGGCCTGCTTGAGGGTCGAGGGCGATTTGCCCGGAACAGAACAGCAGGTCGCCCGAGGCGATGGCTTGCGAGTAGTAGGCACCCGGCGACGGGGCATCCGGGGACTTGATGACGCGCTTTTTGTCCGACATGGGCCGGCGATGGTCCCGGAAAATCAACGCGAGATCAACGAGAGTCGAGCGTGCGGCGGCCTTCGATCGCGCGGCCGAGCGTGATCTGATCGGCAAACTCCAAATCGCCTCCGTGCGGGACGCCGCTGGCGATGCGGCTGACCACGACGCCGCGCGTCGTCAGCTCGCGCGCTAGGAGCAGAGCGGTGGCTTCGCCGTCGACCGACGGTGGCGTCGCGACGATCACCTCGCGCACGCCGTCCTCGCTCAGGCGCCGAAACAGCCGCTCGAGCGGCAGCTCGTCCGGGCCGATACCGTCGAGCGGCGAGAGCAGCCGACCGAGCACGAAATAGCGGCCGCGCATCGCTCCGCTCCGCTCAATCGCCAGGAGATCTTGCACCTTGGCTACGATGCAGATGACGGTCGCGTCACGGCGATTGTCGCGACAGACGACGCAGGTTGCCTTGCCCTGCTGGTCGACCTCGGCGATGTTGCCGCAGCGCTCGCAGCTCTTCACGCGCGTTCCGAGCTGGCCCAACGCCTCGGCAAGCGCCTGCGCGGTGCCAGATCTTTCGGCGACCAGGTGCAGCGCGAAGCGTTGCGCGGTCTTCTCGCCCACGCCAGGCAGACGTGCCAACAGCTCGATCAGGTGAAGCAGCGAATCCGGCAGCATTTCAGGCGGCGCCTCCGAGCTTGAGCTCCTTCAACTTGGCTCCCAAAATCTCGACGGCCTCGGTGATGCGCTCGTGCTTCTGTGCGGCTGCGTAGGCGGCCTTGGTGCGTTCGGCGCGCTCTTGGCTATCAGCTGCGGCCAGCGACTTTCGACCGCGCGAACGCTCCGATTCGAACTCGAAGCTGACCGAGCTGGGCTTGCCGAAATGCTTTTCGGCGGCGCGCCCGAGGGCAGCCACGCTCTCCTTGTCGCTGGCCACCAACATCGCGTCCGGGGGCCAGCCGACGATCACGCTCTCTGCCACGAGCCGGAGCGGGATGGCATGGCCGAGCATGGCCGCTAAATCGGGGCGCTCGGCCTCCAAAATCGCCAGAATTTGCGCGTAGAGCTGGTCCAGCTCCTCGACGCTCTGGGTGGGCGCCGCAGGCTCGGGTGGTGGCGCAGAGGTCGACGCCACAGGCCGTGGTCGCTCGCGCTCGGGAGCTTTGGCAGCAGGCGGCGTCCGAGGCGCTACTGGAGGTTCCCCGCCGCGATCATCCGTGGACGCTTTGCTGCTGCTCGGCGCCGGGCTGCGCGGATCACGCTGGCGGCCAGCGTAGCCCTGCTGCTCGGCGGCGGCGCTATCGTGCGGCGGGCGTTGCGCGGGTGCCTGGCGCTGCTGTGGCTGGGGTGCAGCGTTGCCGCCGCTCAAGCGACGCTCGAGCGCGGCCAAGCGCGACACCAGATCGTCGATCGGCAGAAGCGGCGGGCGGCGGGCCATTCGCACCAGCAGCATTTCGAGCGCCATGCGCGGGCGTTCGCTCTTCACGACCTCGTCGAAGCCTTGTGAGAAGCCGTGGTACAGCCGGTTCAGGTCGTCGGCGTCGGCGCCGGTGACGAGCCGCTGGACATCGCGCGCCTCTTCGTCGGGCAAATCGAGCAGGCCTTCGGGCTCTTTGACGACCTTGGCCACGACCAGGTTGCGCAGTAGCGAGAGCAAATCTCGCGCGACGTGGGCAATGTCGTAGCCCTGGTTGGCAAGCTCTGCGACGATCGACAAGCAGCGCGCGGCGTCGCCACCGAGCAGAGCCGACGCCAGCTCGTAGAGCACGCTGTGGCTCGCCACGCCGAGCACGCGCGCCACGTCCACACCGACCAACTTTTGCCCGCCCCAGGCGATCACCTGGTCGAGCACGCTCATCGCGTCGCGCATGCTGCCGGCGGCTTCGCGCGCGACGATCGAGATCGCGGCTTCGTCGGCCTCGATGTTTTCGGCTTTCAGCACTTCGCGCAGGCGGGTCGCGATGGTCTGCGTCGTGATCAGCTTGAAGTCGAAGCGCTGCACTCGGCTCAAGATCGTGACCGGCACCTTGTGCACTTCGGTCGTCGCGAAGATGAACTTGACGTGCGCCGGCGGCTCTTCGAGCGTCTTCAAGAACGCGTTCCAGGCGTTCGTCGACAGCATGTGGACCTCGTCCACGATGAAAATCTTGTAGCGATCGCGCGCAGGGCGGTACGGCAGCGAATCTTGCAGCTTTCGCACCTCGTCGACGCCGTTGTAGCTGGCTCCGTCAATCTCGCGCACGTCCATGTCCGAGCCTTGAGCGATCTCGAGGCAGGCCGGGCAGCTCAGGCACGGCGTAATGGTCGGGCCGTAGTCGATGCCGTGCTTGGGGTCGTCGGCCGGCCCCATGCAGTTCAGCGCTTTAGCGAGGATGCGGGCGCTGGTCGTCTTGCCGACGCCGCGAACACCTGTGAAAAGGAATGCATGGGCGACCCGACCGCTGGCAATGGCGTTGCCCAGCGTCCGCGACACGTGATCCTGCCCCACGAGATCTTCGAAGCGCTGAGGGCGCCACTTGCGAGCCAGGACCAGGTAACTCATCGAGGGCGGGTAGTGTATCTTGGCGCCGTGCGCTGCGCGCTGGTTTTGTTCGCCTTCTTTCCCGTTCCGCTTGCTGCGCTCGCTGTGCTGGATTCAGCGTGCGTGAGCGCGCCCCTTCCCGCGAGCCCGGCGCGACGCGCGGCGGCGGTCGTGAGTTCGTCGGTCTTGCGTGCAGAACCAGCGGCAGAGCGCGCCCTTGCCAGCAGTTGCCGCGCCGACCCGAGCACGATCTACGGTGACGAACCGATCGCTTTCAAGATCGAGGGTGCCCGCTCGGCGTTGCCGGTCGATGTCGAGCTGGTTGACCAATCTGGGCACTCGCTCGCGAAAGGCACGGCGCAGGTGCCCGGAGATTGGCGTCCAGCCGCGGTTCCCAGCGGGGATTTTCGCCTGCAGGTTGGCTCGAATGGCGTCAGCTGCACAGTCACCGTGAATCGCGAGCTGCCGCGTGCTACCCAACCGGCTCGCTGATGGCCCAGTACCTTTCTGGACTGCTGACGGCCTGGGCTACCGCCCAGCTCGGGCTATCGGTGTTTTTCATGCTCGCCTACTTCTTGGGCCGGCGTGAGCTCGAGTATTTCATCTTCAGTTTGCTGTGCTTGTCGCTGTCGGTCGGCAGCGCCAGCGTTGCGTACGACTACTCGCAGGCGAGCATCTCAGCGCGGATGGTGGCCGACCAAGTCACCCACACCGGGATGATCTTGGCGGCGGCGCTGAACCTGCATTTTGCGCTCTGCTTCGGGCGCGCGCCGACCCAACAGAAGCGTGCGACCTGGCTGTACGCGGTCGCCCTCGGCTACCTGCTCGTGCTGTGGAGCGGGGCCTGGTGGCAGCCTGAGCCGCCGCACGTGATCGAGGCCTTCTTGTTCGGCCAGAAGATCGAGCACGTCGTGGGGCAGGCGACTTGGCTCGGAAAGAGCTTTTACGTCTTCGCCTCCTTGGAGACGGCGGTTGCGGCTGCGGTCTTGGTGTCGGCGTACCGCGCGGGGCAGCGCGAGGTCGGTTCGGCGATCATCGGCATCTTGTGCATTTTGCCAGCGGTCGGCAATGACGGCGCGCTGGCGTTCGGCTTCATCGAGAACGCTATCCCGCTCTTGCCGCACGCCTTCTTGCTGTACGCATTCGGCGTCGCCGGCACGCTCTTGCTGCGTTACCGCGTCGGCAAAGACGAGCTGGAAAAGGCGGCTCGCAGCCTGCAAGAAAAGAGCGAGGAACTGCGGCATTCGTACGCCGAGCTGCGCTTGGTGCAAAATGAGCTCGTCACCAAGAAACAGCTGGCCGCTGTCGGTGAGCTGGCCGCCGCGATTGCCCACGAAGTGCGCAACCCGCTGGCGGTGATCGTCAACGCCGTCGCCGGCCTCCGCCGCAACGCGGTGCGCGACGAAGACCGCACGATGCTGCTCGGCATCGTCGACGAAGAGGCCGCGCGCCTGAATCGCCTGGTTACCGATTTGCTACGGTTTGCTCGCCCGGTAAGCGTGAAACGGTCGCCGGTTTCGCTGCTCGAGCTGGCGAACCGCTCGCGCTCTTCGGCCATGCTCGACGGTCATCAAATCGTCGTGCGCATGGACGATGATCCGGAGCTGCACACGGTTTGGGTCGATCCGAGCTTGTTTCGCCTAGTGTTCGACAACCTGGTCGAGAACGCGTGCCAGGCGATGAAGGCCGGCGGCACGGTGCAGATCTTGGTGCATCGCGGGCAACTGCGCGGGGAGCCGGCCGTGCGGATCGAGATCGCTGACTCCGGACAAGGCATGGAGCAGGGCGTTCGCGAGCGCGCGCTCGACCCGTTCTTCACCACGCGACCGAGCGGAACCGGGCTCGGCTTGCCGATCGTGCATCGGATCATCGAAGCCCATGGTGGTGAGATCCGCCTCGACAGCGAAGAAGGGCAGGGCACCACCGTGACGCTGCTCTTGCCGCTCGGCCCGCCCGCGGAAGAAGAAGGCAGCCCGGGATTGCCGACCGTCAGCGTGCAAGAGGAAAAATCGGCGTGACTCCGCGCGCTACGATCTTGAGCCAAGACCGCGCCCATGTCTGGCACCCGTACACGCAGATGCAGGAGTACGTGGAGCAGACGGATCCGCTCGTGCTCGAACGGGCGCAGGGCTCGCGGCTCTACGACGTCGACGGCCGCTGCTACATCGACTCCAATGCATCTTGGTACTGCTGCACGCTTGGTCACCAGCATCCGCGGCTCGTGCAAGCGCTGACCGCGCAAGCCGCGAAAATGTGTCACGTCGCAATGGCCGGCATCGCGCACGAGCCGGCCGCGGCGTTGGCGGCCAAGCTCTGCGCGATCGCACCGACCGGCCTCTCGCGCGTCTTTTACAGTGACGACGGCTCGACGGCGGTCGAGGTCGCGCTCAAGCTGGCGTTGCAATATTGGGGGCAAAATGGCCGACCCCAGCGCACGCGGTTTTTGGCGTTGGACGGCGCGTATCACGGCGACACGATGGCAGCGTCGTCGGTGTCGGGCATCGATGTGTTTCGACGTCCGTTCGGCGGGGTACTGCTCGATTGCCTGCGCGTGCCGCCAGGGGCGAGCGGCTACGCGCAGGCTTTCGAGGTGCTGAGTCGTCTACTGGCCGAGCACGCCGACGAGCTGGCCGCGGTGATCGTCGAGCCGATCGTCCAAGCGGTCGCGGGGATGCGCTTCTACGACTCGGAGTTCCTTCGCGCGCTGCGTGAGCTGACGACCAAGCATGACGTCTTCCTGATCTGCGACGAGGTATTCAGCGGCTACGGCCGGACTGGGCCGTTTTGGGCAAGCGAGCACGCCCAGGTAGCGCCCGACATCCTGTGCACGGCCAAGGGCTTCACGGCCGGCATGTTGCCGATGGCCGCGACGCTGGCGACCGAGCGGATATTCTCGGGCTTCCTCGGCGAGCCGGAGCGCACGTTCTTCTACGGTCACACCTTCTGCGGCAACCCGCTCGGGGCGGCGTTGGCGAGCGAAGTGCTGAGCGTGTTCAAAGATGAAGACGTGCTGGCGGTCGCGGCCGGCAAAGCGGCGCGCATCGCCGCGGCTTTTCAGGCTTTTGGCGCGCTGCCCGGCGTCGTCGAGACGCGCAGTTTGGGCATGATTGGCGCGCTCGATCTTGGCGACAGCAAGAGTTACCTCGAGACGCGCGGGCGCCGCGTGTGCGCCGAGGCGCGGCGTCGTGGCGCGTACATGCGACCGCTCGGTAACACGATCTACATCACTCCGTCACTGAACATTCCCGATGATGATCTCGACGAGCTGCTAGGCATCGTGGAAGAGTCAGTGCGTGTTGCTTGAGAGGGTCGAGTCGCCGCGCAAGCCCGAGCCCTGGCTTACCCGCGCCTGGCGCTTCGGGCGCGCGCTGATCGTCGGCAGCGGTGCGACGCTGGTAGATTTTTCAATCTTCACGACCTGCGTCCGTGTGATCGAGGTCGCTCCAACGCAGGCACGCCTACCAGCGCTGATCGCCGGCGCCTGCGTCCAGTTCGTTGGCAATCGAGGCTTTACGTTTCGGGCGCAAGCCGGGAAATTGTCGCGGCAACTGCAGCTGTTCGTGGCCGCGGAAGCCATCACCCTGGGCCTGAACTGGAGCGTGTTTCAGCTGCTGATGCGTCGGATCCACGGCGTCGCGCCAGAGCTCGTCAGCTTCCTGGGTACCGGCCTGGTCTTCCTGGCGTTTGCCTACCCCGTACGTCGGCTGGTCATCTTCAGACTACCGCACTAGGTTGTGCTGACCGTATGGCTGAGCGAAAACGATACTTGTTCGTGTGCGTGAATCGGCGTCCTGACGGCACGCCCAAAGGCTCCTGCGCAACGCGCGGCGCGGAAGAACTGCACGCTCAGCTCAAGGGCATGCTCAAAGAGCGGGGCCTTTCGAACACCGAAGCGCGCGCCTGTACCTCGAGCTGCCTCGACACGTGCTGGGTCGGCCCCTGTATCGCGGTCGAGCCTGACGGCTACTTCTACGGTCGCGTGACCCCAGCAGATTTGCCAGAAATCATCGACGCATTCGCCAGCGGCCAGCGCGTCGAGCGGCTCGTGCTTACCCCAGAAGACTACGTCGAGCCCAAAGAGCTGAAGCGCCAGACCTAGGCACGGCGCAGCCGTGTCAGTTGGCAAACGGGCAGCAAGCGGCGTTGTTCGCTTGCTTCACGCACGTGGAGAGCTCGGCGACTTTCGGATCACAGCTGTAACCGTAGGGCGTCGCCTTGTAGATGGCGGCGCACACCTGCTGGGTGACCGAGATGCGGCTGCAAAACGCCGCCGAGCAGCACCAGCGAACCGCGATATTCGGTCCAGCCGTCGGCCGCACGCAGCTCGGGTCCGGGATGTCTTGCCCGGCGGTTGGCTCCCAGTAGGCGGGGTGGCCAGCATCGCAATTCGTCGTTTCCTGACCCAAGTACTGGTAGCCCTCGACCGGGCTGACGACTCCGCTCTGGGTCGGTGCGCCGCCCGCGGTGGCCGCGATGTCGCCGCCGGCATTCTCACCCGCACTACTGGCGCCCGCCGTTGGAGCGACGCCGCCAGTGTGGTTCGTGTCACCTGCCGCGCTCTTGTCGCCGGCGTTGGCCGACGTACCGGCGCTCGGGGGGGTGCCCCCTTTACCGGCGCTTGTGCCGCCTTCGGCCTGACCGGCGGCTCCGGCCGCGGCATCGCTGGATTGAGCCGGATCGGTCCCGCAACCGACGTAGAGCACCACAACCGCTAAGCCCAGGAGCGTTGATTTCATACCACGCCGACTAGCACGCGGTTCGGCCAGGTTTTATCACCCAAACGGACTAGGCGCGTCGCCGAATCCGCAGGCCTCGCGGCAAGGCACGCAGCAAAAGCAGCGCGATCAATCCGCCAACGGCGCGAACAGGTCGTCCAGATCACACTCGGACAGCGCCGTCGGAGCGCTGGCCAAGCCAAGCAGCGATTGAGCGAGTTGAGCCTTGCGTTGCTGCAGGCGGAGCATGCGCTCCTCGACACTGCCGGCGACGATCAGGTTGTAAACGAAGACCGGGCGAGTCTGACCGATGCGATACGCGCGATCGGTGGCTTGCGCTTGTGAGGCACCGTTCCACCACGGATCGTAGTGAATGACGGTATCGGCGCTGGTCAGGTTCAAACCGGTGCCGCCGGCTTTCAGGCTGATCAAGAAGACGTCGACCTCGCGCCCCTCGAAGCGATCTACGGACTTTTGACGGTCCTGCGTGGCGCCGGTCAGCTCGACGTAGGCAATCTTCCGTTCTCGCAGGCCCTCAGCCATCAAATCGAGCATGCGCGTGAACTGCGAGAACACCAGCACGCGGCGCCCCTGCTCCAGCTGCTGCGTCAACAGCTCGAAGAACAGCTCGTACTTGGCGGACCGCTTCACCTTGCGCGCCGACGGCACGGTGACCAGTCGCGGATCGCAGCACACCTGCCGCAGCTTCATCAGCGCGTCCAAGATGGCGATCGTCGAGGCTGTCACGCCCTTTTGGCGGATCGCACGCCGCACGTCACCGTGGGCCGCGACGCGGATGCTTTCGTACAGCTCGCGCTGTTCGTCGCCGAGCTCGACCGGCCGCACGATCTCGGTCTTGGGCGGCAAATCCTTGGCGACGCTCTCCTTCATTCGGCGCAAAATGAACGGCGTGACGGCGTCGCGCAGCGCTTCGAGCCGCTGCTGGTTACCGCTGCGCTCGATCGGGATGCGGAAGTAGGAACGGAATTTCTCGGCGTCGCCCAAAAATCCCGGCATCAAGAAATCGAATAGCGACCACAGCTCTTCGAGGTTGTTCTCGACTGGCGTGCCGCTCAGACACATGCGGTGCTTGGCCGACAGCTGCCGCACCGCGCGCGCGGCCAAGCTACGCGGATTCTTGACCGCCTGCGCTTCGTCCAAGATCACCAGATAAAACGCCTGGTTCTCGAACGCATCGATATCACGCACCAACAGCGGGTACGTGGTGATGACGACATCGGCACCCGCAACCTGACCGCGATGTTGCTCGCGCTTCGGCCCGTGCAGCACACACACCTTCAGCGCCGGTGCGAATTTCGTGAGCTCACGCTGCCAGTTGCCGACCAGGCTGGTCGGCATGATCACCAAGCACGGGCCGTTCATGCGCCCAGACTCTTTTTCGCGCATCAAGTGCGCGATTGTCTGCAGCGTCTTGCCGAGGCCCATGTCGTCGGCCAACACGCCGCCGGCCTCGTGCTCAATCAGCTGACCAAGCCACTGCACGCCCTCTTCTTGATAGGGCCGCAGCGTGGCTTGAAGCCCACTCGACAGCTTGACCGGCTTGGGCGCGTGGTGCAGATCACGCGCCTTTTCGACCACGCTGGTGATGCCCGACCAAAGCAGGCGTGCGCCGAGCGCCAAATCGAGCTTTGCCACGGCGCTGCCGCGCGAACGCGGGAAGCACAACGTGCCGTCGACCAGCTTCTCGCCGCGGTACATCTCGAGCAAGACTTGCATCAGTGCCTTCAGCCGCTCGGGCGGCACCGGCAAGTACTTGTTCTGGCCGACCGGAACCACGCGGAAGCGCGCCGGCATTTTCAAGAGCGCTTCCAGCGTCTCGCCATCGGCGCAGCCGTCGAGTAGCTCGAGCATCGCCGGCAGCATGTTCACGCGCTTGCCGTCGACTTGAATCCCGAGCTCGAGCGCGAACCAATCAGTGCGCTCTTCATCCGGCTCGATCGCGGCGTACCAGGGCGCGTCGGTCTCGACGACTTGGTACGGGTAGCCCGGGTCGACCTCGATGTTCCAACCGAGCTTGCGCATCTGCGGTAGCGCGTAGGCCGAGAACGAGCAGTACGAGTGCACGTTGCCGTCGAGCTGCACCACGTAGTCGGCGTCGGTATCCATATCGGCCGCGACCTCGTCGAACTGACCGAGCTCTACGGCGCCGAATCCCTCGAGCAGGCATTGCGCTCGCGCTTCACCGACGCGGTCGCGCCCGACCAGCGCCATGCCCGCTGCCCGAGCCACGAAGAAGCGGTCGCGGCGATCAGCGGCGCGGATCCGCACCCCTTCGTAGTCGAAGCAAAGACTGATGACCGGGACGTCTTGCTCCTTACC
This sequence comes from Polyangiales bacterium, assembly GCA_038252755.1. Lineage (GTDB taxonomy): Bacteria > Myxococcota_A > Polyangia > Polyangiales > Polyangiaceae > PMG-095. The sequence continues at coordinate 63,505 of JBBSAB010000015.1, forward strand.
CTCTTCGAAGGAGGGTCCGCCGGCGCTCACCCACATCCGCTCCGCATACAAGCGAAGACAAGGCGTGAACCGAGCTAACTCGGCACGCTCTGCTTCTGAAACCGCAGCCGCTCCGTGCAATGTGGAGCCAGTTAGATCAAGCTTCGGATCGTTTGTCGATCACCTATTTAAGTACCACTACCCGTGCGATCACGAGGGGTTAGGTGCCACGACCCGTTGGGGTAGGGCGTTTGCGCTGGCTCGACGCAAACGCCCAAATCCCCAAGGCTCAGGTGCCTTGCGGGAAGATCTTGGTGAACAGCTCGGACAAGTCCGAGACCGTGCTGGCCTTCATGCCGGTCGCCGGGTGCGGCCAGCTGAAGGTGCGGGAGACGACCTGGTTGCAGCCCATCGAGACGAGCAGATCGCTCGATTGAGCGCCGGGAGCGGTCGCGAATGAGAGGCCAAACTCCGGGTAGACGACGTTCGGCGCGCAGCGGCCGAGCGTGTTGTCGAAGTTGTCCTTGTCGCCCAACAGCTTGCCCAGGCTCTCTTTCAGGTCGGCGTCGAGCACTTGCTGCTGCGCCAAGATGCGGAAGCCTTGAAAGCGCGGGGTGGTGTCGGCGACTGGCGCCACGACGCCAGGGATGCCGGGCAGGGCGAGGCCGGGGATCTGCAGACCGGGCGGGATCATCTTCTGCAACGCCGCCACACCGGCGGTGATCGTGTTCTGAAGGTTGGGGTCGAGACCCGGGATGAGCGGAGCCGCACCGGGCGTGGCTGCGGGAGCTGCTGCAATGACCGGCGCCGGGTCATTGTTCTGCAGCCGGTAGGCGGTGAGGTTCGACGTCTTCAGCGCGTCGAAGGGGGCAGCGGGTTTCCCGGCGCAACCCATGCTGAGCGCAGCCGCACCAAGGCAAAAAGCGAGCGTTTTCGACATGTGACGGCTTTTAGACCCGCCACCGCGCGATGTACAGCCGGGGCTTTTGCCACGCAAATCCGCGTCATGTGGCGTTTTAGCGCGGCAATCGGGCTTCCAACTCGCGCAGCCGATTCTCTACGTCGAGCCGCGCCTGACGCTCTCGCTCAGCTTCGGCCTGGGCTCGCTCAGCTTCAGCCTGGGCTCGCTCAGCTTCGGCCTGGGCGAGTGGCAGCCGCTCTTCGGCGGTGAGCCAGCGCTGCTTCCCTTGGCGATCGGGCGAGATGTCGAGATCACGCCCATTGGCGATCAGCCAAGCGTCCAACACCGCGCTGTGTACTGGGTCGGCACCGAAAGACACGCGCTCGAAAGCCTGCGTGGCATCGCGACGCCAAAGCTGCAGCGCAACCGGGCCTCCCAGTGAACGCGGCCCACACAACAGCGGATCGAAAACCACCAGCTCTTCGACGCCCATTGCCGCGTAGCGCTCTTGGATGCGCCCGTAGTCTTTGTGCGGGAAGTTGGTGCTCACGACCTCAATCGCGAGCCGCGGCGGTACCCGACCCGGCTCCCACAGTTTGAACGACTTCAGGGTGTCGAAATCCGGCGGCGCGGGCTCGAACACGCACACGTCTGGATCGGCGCCCGTCCGCGGATGCTCCTTGAGCCACCGGACCGCCAGATCGGCTGCAATCCGCAGCGAGCGTTCGCCGCGACACCGCTCGACCCAATCCATCAATAACCCGTAGATCCGATACACAGTCATCTGATGCGTCGTCGACTGCGGCACTTTCCCCTCCGGCAGGACCCATGCCTCGAGGTCCGGGAGGACCGGGTACCGGAGCGAAACGACCGCCAGCTGCTGCATCGTGGTTTCCAGTATAGCGTGCATGCGTCTCGCCGCCTGCTTGCGGAACGCGGACCATGTCGCGAAGCGCGGGAAACCTCGGCGATCGTCGGGCGTGAGAGCTGGCAGCCGGCGACACAGAGTGACCGCCAGGCGGGCAACGCTCGGTGTTGCAGCTCCCCATCTCACGAGTTAGGCTTGGGTCTACTCATGGACGAAGCCACTCTTCGCAAGATCGTCACCGAAGTCGTTCGCGACGAAGTGAAGAGCGTTCGCGACGAAGTGAAGAGCGTTCGCGACGAGATGCGCGCCTTCGAAGGTCGCGTCGCCGAGGGAGGGCGACTGCAATTTCGGCAATTGTCCGAGCTGTATCGCTCCACCGTCGAAAAGGTGGAGCACCTCGAAAAGCACCTCGGTGAGCGCATCGACGCGACCCGCGGCGCTATCGAGGCACTGCGCTCCACCCTCGAGCGGCAAGATTTTCGCACCGATGAGCTTGCTCGTCGCGTTACCACGATTGAAACGCGCCCGCCGGCGCTTTAGCGCTGCAACAAAGCGCCGAGCGGAAACTCGATGGCGTCGAACGGCGTCAATCGCACGGCGACGTCACCGTGCGCACTGTCGACGATCCGATACGTTGGTCCGTCGAGCTCGAGCACTTCGACGAGCTGATCGAGCGGCTCGACCATCCAGACGAAGCCAACGCGGTGTTCGGCGTAGACGCGAAGCTTCTGGCCGCGGTCGAGCGCTCGCGTCGACGGCGAAAGCACTTCGCAAATCCAGTGGCCGCGGGCATGGAGCGGGAGCGCACCTGAAGCAGCAAACCGCGCTGTCTAAGTTGCAAAGCGCGGCGCGGGGTCCTACATCGGCGAGATGGCACGCATCGTCGTCAGCGGCGGCACGGGATACATCGGCCGCGCGTTGGTGGAGCAGTTGGTGGCTCGCGGCGACAGCGTGACGGTGCTCACGCGTGGCGCCGCGCGTGACGGCAATCCGCGCCACGTTACCTGGAACCCGTATGAAGTCGGCGATTGGGCGAAGGCGCTCGACGGCGCTGACGCGGTCGTCCACCTAGCCGGCGAACGCGCCGTCGGCGTGCGCTACACGAAAGCGAACAAGCGCCGCATCTACGACAGCCGCATCGTCACGACTAAAAACGTCGTCGCTGCGCTGGCGGCGGCCACCGTGAAACCCCGCGTCCTAGTGAGCGCGTCCGCGGTCGGCTATTACGGAAATGTCCCGGCTTCAAAGCGCGTCGACGAAACCAGCGCACCCGGCGACGATTTTCTCGCGCGCCTGTGCGTCGACTGGGAAGCCGCGTCCGACAAGGCGCGCGAGCTTGGCGTGCGCGTCGTCAACCCGCGCATCGGCGTCGTCTTCGGCCCCGGCGACGGCCCGCTGAAGCTGATGGCGTTGCCGTTCAGGCTCTTCGTCGGCGGCAAAATTGGCACCGGCCAACAAGGCATCTCCTGGATCCACCTCGACGACACCATCGCCGCGCTGCTGATGTGCATCGACGACGACACCATGCCGGCGAAAGTGAATGTGTGCTCGCCGAATCCGGCCAGCAATGAAGAAGTCTCGACGGCGCTCGCGAAGGTGCTGCACCGTCCGAGTTGGCTTACGGCTCCGGCATTCGGGTTGAAGATGCTGTTCGGTTCGGGAGCGGAGACAATTTTGACCGGGCAGTATGCGGTGCCGGGGGTGCTCGTTGCGCGTGGGGTGCGGTTTCTGCACTCGCTCCTGCATCAGGCTCTTCAAGGCTGCGCGCTCTAGCGCGGTCCTGACCCAGCGCGAAAACGAGCGTCCATGGCAGCCTGGCCATGGACGCTCGACGCGGGGCTTCAGAGTGGCGTTCGTCGCAGCGTGACGAACGCGGCGCTGTCGCTGCCGGTGTCGGCGACGCCGTGATCTTTGCTGAGCATTGAGGCGGCCCCGTTCCCCACAGGCTGCGGAATGAGAGCGACCAGCATGCGCCCGGAGCCGTTGTAGTTGGCAGAACCACCGACAGCGATCATCACTGCGTTGCCTGGCGTACTTACGAACGCATTCTGGTTGTGATAGCCCGATGCGCTGGCGCCGCTGACGATGGTAATGTCCTGAGCCAAGCAGTAGCCCAACCCGGTGGGGCAAGGCGACATGCTGATGGTGTACGCGGTAATGGTGCCGGGCGAAGAGGCAAGGTGATCCTTGGATTTGGCGACCCACCCGGCTGCGGTCGGGAGCACCGCGGTGAGCAGTTGCCCTGAAGTGGGTGATGCACCACCGCCGAGCATAACCTCCCGGGTCGACGCGCCCGACACGAGCGGTGTGACCGCTACCGCGGCCGCCGCCGCTAGGTTCCCTGACGCGGAGGAGTTCGCTGTGGTGACGTGGACGAAGGGTGCGAGCCGGCTGGCGAGGTAGGGTACCCCGTTGCTGTCCTTCAACTTCAAGCCGATGGCGTACGCTTTCAGATTGTGAGGGTTGGAGTAGATGTGATCCTTCGAGGAAACTGCCCAACCCCCACCCGCCGCACCGCCTAGCGAACCTGAAACCGGGAAGCTTTGAGTCAGCAATGCTCCGATGTTCGGGTCGCCGCCGTCGACGGTGCCGCCGCCGCCCACCAAAACGCGATCTGATTCCACCAGGCAAACTCGAGCGCCAGCATGGCCAACGAAAGCTGATTTGCACTCGTAAATACGAACTTGAATCGCGCCAGTGGGATCCGACTGGTCCCAACAATGCGCGTAAAGTGACGCATCGCAGCTGGGGGCGGCCGAGAACGCATTCTGGACCTCTCCAACCGTTTCGGGCGTGCCGCCGCCTTCGCCTGCCTCCATCGTACAACCTGAGCCGCCGACGAACGCGAGCATCCCCAACCCACAAACCAACGCCTTGTATGTCATTTCAAACTCCACCTTGTTTTGCTTTTCATCCGTTTGATCGGTGTCGATGAAGCGCTTCTTCCCCAATGACACTACGGACACGCGGATTGAACCCGCCCGCCGCTGATACGTGAGTTGGCTTGCGTCGTCGTGTCCCTCAATTTCGGACACAGACGACCCGCGTCGGTGCCACGGGCCACCGGACGCGGCGTGTCGCCGCCCACGGTGTCCGGTGTTCCGCGGCGGACACTGTCGACAGACACGACCGGCGTAGGCTGGCACGGGGTGTGCTGACGGAGGGCATGAGCAAGCAACGCCGCGACGAAACGGAGTTGTCGGTCGGCGCACCGTTCGCGCCGATAATTGCGGCATATGGCCAGGAACGCCGCTGCAGCAGCGCGCAACGCGCAGTGCTGTCCCTACACTTCGAGGGGTATCACAATAAAGAGATCGCCGCTGCGTTGCAGATGGCGCCGGCGACCGTTCACGAGCACTGGCGCCGCATAGCAGCCAAGGTTGGTTGCCGAGGCCAATCGGCCGTGGTGGCCGATGTGTACCGCTACCTAGCCACCCGATTCACGTTCGTGATTCGCCCTTTGGAACTGACAGACTAGCTGGGCAACCAAATGAGGCCGGCACGCCGTCGGTTTCAACGGGCGACCCCGATGCAGGCAGCGGAGGTCAGGCGAGGGGTGGTCACGGCGGCGAAGCCTCTAACCTAGCTGGCGGCGGCGGCGGCGCTGCGGGCGAAAGCACGGGTGGCGACGAACGCGAACGGAACCGTCGTCGATTTGGACGTAGTCTCGACGGCGGAAGGGCTGATCGTCTACCAGCTGAGCGACGATGGAACCGTCCGCGAAACGTCAGTGCCCGACGAGGTCTGGCGGGACCTGCGGACATCTGAAGATCAGCCGAAGCTGGTTTCGCTAGCTGTGGAAGTCTCGCCGAGCGCCCAAGTATTGCTCTTCGGCGTCACGAACTCGGGGTCGGTTCTCGAGCGGGTCGGAGCATCCGACTGGATCGAGTTGGCGCCGTAGCCTGGTCAAAGACGCAGTGCAGGCTCAGCGTCAATCTCTGAGCGTCGGTTTGGTGAACAATAACCAGCCGCCGGCAGCCAGCAGCCCGGTGCCGACGAAACTGCAGGCCAACGCGAGATCATCGACGCGCTGGATGGAAGCCACGCCCCCGAGATCGAACGTGTTGCTGCGATTGGCGCGCTGCCACTCGTGGTAGCGTCCGCCGTTCCAGACGAACAGCGCCACGCCGCCGAGAACCAGCGCTCCGCCGCCGCCGCCGACGAAGAACCCCAGCTGCTTGCGGTCATTGGCAGCGCGTCGCTCGCGTTCGTAACGTGCGGGCGTTGGTTGTAGATCGATTGTGTAAGTCGCAACTTTGCCCGGTGCGAGCGAGATGGGTTCCCGCCGCTCGAGGAAGCCGTCGCGGCGTACCGCCAAGTCATGCGCTCCGCCGGGGAGCGGCGTGCCCAGAAACCTGGTGCCATTGATGAAAATCTGCGCGTCCTCGGGTGTCGCCCGGACTCGCAGCGTTGCTTGATGACCGCGTTGGATGCGAGCTTCCAGCCGTTGCTCGCACGCGACTGCAGTCCGCGTGTTGTCCGAAACGAAGACCCGTTTCGTCGTTGGTACGTAGCCGAGCCTATGGAAACGCACCGTGACCTCGCCGGCAGAGACGACGAGCGGTTCGGTGATCGGCGTCGTCGCGCGGAGCACTCCTGCAATCTCGACGGCAACGCCGGGAATGGGGCAAGACACCGCGAGCTGAGCTTCGGCGGGCGGCGCTTGCGGCTTCAGCGGCGGCTGTGGTTCAAGCTTTAGGTCTGCTGTGGCCCCCGCAACGATCGTGACGTCCTCCGACACGGGGAATCCGCTGCCATCACTGTGGAGCAGGCGGTGCGGACCGACGCTGACTGGAATCGGTTCAGCCAGCGAGTCGCTGCGCAATTCAACGCCGTCGAGCCAAACTCGTGTCGTCTCGGTCATGCCGACGATGTGCAGCGCGCCAAGTCGCCGACGATTCGCGGCCAGCAGTTGCTGAACTTCCTCACGGCGCGCGGTGCTCAGTTTCACGCCGGCTTCAAGCAGGTAGCGTTCGAACGTTCTCGTGGCGTCGAGCGGGCGACCCAGCGCCGACTGGGCTTGTCCGATGTTGTAGAGCACCGAATAGTGAGGTTGCTGGGCGTAGGCGGTTTCAAAGCTACGCAGGGCCGCTTCCAGTTCGCCGCTCGCAGCTTGAGTCACGCCCGCTTGGAACGTAGCGTGCGCGGTTGCGCTCGACGCTGGCTGAGCCGTTTGGCTCTTGACCGGCGTGGCGCACAACAGAACCGCCACGCAACCTCCAATCCCTCTCACGGTCATTCTCCGTACGGGTTCGTTTCGTCGAAATGACCGACGGGTGTGCTGTGTCGGGCGGAGGCTGCCGCAACGGAATTACCGGTCGAGCGTGGGGCAGCGTGAGGGCGATTTATGCTGGCCGTGGCTGTGGCTGTCGTGCGAGCTGGCGAAACCGCCGTGGGCATCGCGCTCGCGCTATCCGCTGCCGATCGAACCCGGCCTGGATCGGTCACGGCCGGTTGGTGGTCGGAAGGCACGAGGACGTGGGCCACGGTCGACTCCGTCGGTGTTCCTGGTTTACGACCGACGATCGTGAAAACGGCGAGCACCACCAAGGCTAGGGCGAGAGTCACGCTGACGGCGAGCAGGAAACGCGGCTTGTCGGCACGGGGAGGGACGATTACTTGATCGGCAAGCGTGTCAACCCTCGCGCCGCGAGCGGACGGCGCCACGAGCACGCCTTCCAGAAGCTTCGCGAGCGCCGTCATCGACTTGGGTCGCGAAGAAGCATCCTTGCTCAGGCACCGATCGACCGCGTTCGTCAAATGTGCTGGCAGGGTAGGGACGAGCGTGCTCAAAGCCGCGTGCTCGTGGTTCATGACACGGTACATGATCTCTTGGACACTGGTCGCGTCGATCAGAGGCTGTCCGCTCAAGCATTCGTAGAGAATCGCGCCGAGCGCGTAGACGTCGCTCGCAGGTCCCACCGAAGCACCGTCCGACAGCTGCTCGGGCGCCATGTAGCGCACCGTGCCGACGATCGCGCCGTCGGCCGTCGACAGGCTCGCTTCCGTCTTGGCGACGCCGAAATCGAGGATTTTACACCAATCTTCACCCGTGGCGCGACGGGCGATGAACAAGTTCTCCGGTTTGAGATCGCGATGAACCAGGCCGGCTTCGTGCACCACCGTCAAGCCGCGGCAAGCCTCGATCACGATTTGTACGGCTCGTCGGGCGGGCAGCGACCCTTCGCGGTTCAGCAGGGTGCGTAGGTCTTCCCCCTCGAGCAGAGCCATCACCAGATACGGGGTTTGGTCGTCGAGCTCACCGCAGTCGATGACGCTGATGATGTGCTCGCTCTGCAGACGCGCGACGGCTTTGGCTTCGCGGCGAAAGCGTTGGGCGGCACGGCGGCTGTTGTCGGAGCGCAGCAGCTTGATCGCGAACAGCTTGCCTAGGCGCAGATGCTCAGCTGCAAATACGTGGCTGCTGCCGCCGGAGCCAATGTGGCGCGTGATCCGATAGGTGCCGCCGACGACTTGCCCGATGCGCGCGTCGACGACGCTGCGAGTTTCAGAGACGTCGCTCCCGTCCGATGCCTGCGCGTTAGTTGCTGGCGCCATCGCCGCCTTGCCCGTTCTCGCTGCTTCCGGCGCCTACCACGCCGTTACTCTCTAGCAGCCGATAGACGCGTTGCCGTGAGATGCCCAGTGTTTCGGCGGCGGCCTTCACGTTGCCGCCGTTGCTGGCGAGTTCGAGCTTCAGGCGCCGCAAATCGTGCTCGCGACGCTCGCGCGGTGGGGTCGAAGGGCGTTCGCTTTTGCCCGCGTCTTCGCTGAGTGCGGCAATGTCGACCGGCAAATGCGAGCGACGCAGCACGGGCTCGTGGCCGTGCACGACGAGCAAGCGACGTGTGAGGAGCTCCAACTCACGCACGTTTTCCGGCCAGTCGTGCAGGCACAGGGCTTCGACCAGCCGCGCTTCGACGGCAGGCGGACGTCCACCGCATTGCTGCTTCAAGAATTGGGCGAATAGCCGCGCGATGTCTGCACGGCGCGCGGATAGTGCGGGGATTCGCAGCTCGACGCCGTTGAGACGCGCCGCGAGATCTTGACGGAGCTTGCTTTCGACGACCAGCTCCTTCAGCGGCTTCTGGCTAGCGCTGACGATCCGAACGTCGACGGCGACGCTCGCTGACTCACCCAAGCCCATGACCTGGCCGTCTTCGACGACGCGCAGCAGCTTGGCTTGCAGCGCGGGCGACAATTCAGGCATTTCGTCGAGAAGCAGCGTGCCGCCGTGCGCGGCGCGAAAGTAGCCGGGGCTGGCGCGCTCGGCGCCCGTGAATGCGCCGCGGCGGTAGCCGAACAGCTCGGCTTCAGCCAATTGCTCCGGCAGCGCTGCGCAGTTCACGGCCAGAAACGGCCCGCTGCGGCCGCTGAAGTGGTGCGCTGCTCGTGCGAACCGCTCTTTGCCCGTGCCGGTCTCGCCAATGAGCAGCAGCGGTAGGTTCGATGCTGCAGCGCGTTTCAGGGTCGTCAACACCTCGGCGATCGCCGCGCCGCCGAAGAGCCCTGGTGCTAGTTCGCCAAACTCGGCAGCACCTTCCGCAATTTCGACGAACACGCCTACCGACTCGCCGATGTGTAAGACACTGCCTGGCGAGATCGGTGCGTGCTCGACGCGTTTGCCACCGAGCCAGGTGCCGTTCGTGCTGCCCAGATCGCGAACGACGTAGAGCGGACCTTGGCGATACAGTTCGGCGTGGTTGCGTGAGACGCCGGTCCCATCGAGTCGAATCGCGGCTGCCTCGTCGCGCCCAATGCTCAAGCGGGCGCCCTGCAAGCGCTCGCGGCGCGGCGTCGGCCACACCCACTCGAGCGCGAGGCGCACGGCGGGAGCATCGACCACCGATTCCTCCCGCGTCGTAGTTTCCGACCGTCCCTCACTCATCCGCGTGCCAATGCTCGTAGCATGTACCGACGCGCGCGGAACAGCGTCTTCGGACATGGAACGGCCATGAGGCCGATCGATCGGCGCCGGTGTCTCTATGCTAGGAAGACCCCACTTGAACATGCCCGCGCCAGCCCCGGACGCATCCCCCTCGATAGGTCCCGGCGAGGCGTCACTCAAGCAGCGGCTGATCAAAGGCGCTGTGCCGCGGGTGGTCACCTCACTGTTGATCGGTGCGGGGTTCATCTGGCTTTTGGCGCGAGGCGGGCTGCCGCTGCTGCCCGACCGTCAGGCGCTCGCGCAGGTCCCGGGCTGGGTAATCGCGGCCTTTGCGCTGCTCACCTTCGTTTCGACGTTGGTGCGTACTTACCGCTGGGTTTACCTGCTCCGGCCGATCGCGCCGCTGGTCAATCCATTGCGGCTGATGGGCATCGGCATGGTGGGCTTCGGGGCGATCTTCTTTGCTCCGCTCCGAACGGGCGAAATCGTGCGGCCGTTCCTGCTCGCGCAGGACGGTGAGGTGAGCTTCATGCAAGCTGCCGGGACGATTTTCGCTGAGCGGGTGATCGACGGCGTGATGCTCACGGTTGCAGCCGCCATCGCGATCACGAGCTCGACGATGATTTCGCCGCTGCCCAAGACGCTCGGCGACCTGCCGTTGCCGCTCGCGACCGTCCCGGTTGCTTTGTATATGGCAGCGGCGGCATTCATGGGCTTGTTCGTGGCGATGACGGCGTTCTACGTGGCGCGCGAGCGGGCGCGTCGTGCAACGCGCTGGCTCGTCGGCTTGGTTTCTGTGAAGGCCGCGGACTGGGCCGCCGCAACGCTTGAGCGCTTGGCCGATGGTTTGAGCTTTCTGCCCTCGCGCACCAATCTGGTTTCGTTTATCGCCGCTACCGCTCTTTCGTGGCTGATCTTGTTTCTTGGCCAGTGGCTCCTGCTGCGAGGTGGCGGCCTGCCTGCAACCTTCAGCCAGTCGTGCGCCATGGTCGGTATTCAGGGCGTCGGCGTCACCGTGCCAGCCGGGCCGGGAATGTTCGGCGCCTACCAGATTGCGACTTTCTCTGGTCTGGCGCTGTTTTTCCCGCTCGCGCAGGTGCGCGGCGCAGGTGCGGCGCTGGTGTTCGTCTCGTACGTCGTCACCCTGGCTCTGAGCGCGTTCGAGATCGTGGTCGGAGCGGTCTTAATGGCTCGCACGCGACCCGCTGCGCGCTGACCACGCTGCTGGGACGCGAGCTACGAGCTACGAGCTACGAGCTACGAGCTACGAGCTACGAGCTGCGAGCTGCGAGCTGCGAGCTGCGAGCTGCGAGCTGTGAGCTGTGACACGGGTGCCTGTGTGGCGCCAAATGCGTGAAGGCGCGAGACAGCCTCGCCTGCCTACCCGCCCGAGTCGATCGGCAGTTCAGCTGTGGGCGCGCACCGAGCTTCAGCTCACGGAGTAGTGCTGCCGTCCGGCGCCCGCCAAGATCTCCAATGGCGTTTCAATTTTTCTTCGGCGCGTGGATCCGCACGTCCTTGAAGTGCACAAACGTTCGGCGCAGCGCACGGAGCCGCAGGAAGCGCGTTTTGGTCGCTTTGAAGCTCGGTGCCCACGTGCGGAACGTTTCGGTCCGCCGCGCGACCTCGCGCCAAGTCTCGCCGTCCAAGCTGATCTCAACGACGAGCGGGACGGCGCGGTCGGGGCAGCAGTCGCTGCGGTTGACGATCGTGACGCTGCCGATCTCGGTTGGCCCTTGAAGGTCGATCTTCCACCAGGGGCTGACGTCGTCGCTTGTGCTGAAAAACGCCATCTCGGACGGCTTCACTGGCTTTTTGCCAGCGCCGGGAAAGCCGGGGTAGTAGCTGCTGGCCTGCCAGGGCTTGCCCGCTCCCAAATCCGGCCCTTCCGGAGGTGACACAATCAGCGTGATCGCCGTGATCAGTCCGCTCAAGAGCAGCAGGGTGGAGCCAAGCATGCGCACGCGGCGCCAGAACACCCGACGGATCGCCAGTTTGGCGGTCTGTAAGGTCTCGAGCAGCGCTCCCAGACTCAGTAACGCTTGCCGGCTCCGGCCCTCGGCGGGCTCGGCTTGCTCGAGTAACCAATCGCGAACCGCCGGCAGAGCGTCGGCTGCAAGGCCCGCCTTGACCAGCCGCTCTTGCCAGGTCGGATCGTCGAACAGCTCTGCCAGCGTGGGGTGAGCAGGGTCGACGAACGGCAGGCACTTGTTCATGCCCGCCACCAGCAACGGTCGCGCAACGGCATCCCGCGTTGGCGCCGGGACTGGCTCGAGACCGGCGAGGGTACGCCAAGCAAGCAAGTGACAACTGGTGGCTTCTTCGACGCCGCGATGCTGCGTCTCGCTCCAGCGGCGCTGCTTCAGCTCGCTCAGTAGCTGCCCACGCCAGAACCATTCCTTCAGTCGTCGCAGTCGACTCGGCCTGCTCGTCATGGCTCGGCCCCCTTGTCCTGGTTGTGTTTCTTGGTCCGAACCGTCAGGCCAAGCGCTTCAAACGCTTTCTCTGTGCCCGGGGTCGCGGCGCCGCGTTTGAACAGATAGAACGGCTTTTGGCGGATCACCAGGCCGTAGTCATTGCGAGTCGTGGCGTCTTTCAACACGGTGCGAGTCCCGGAGAGAATCGCGTTGCTGTTGACGAGTAGGTAGTCGGCATCGGCGTGAATCGTGCTCAGCGTGTAGACCGAAACGCGGTTGGACACGTGCGGAACCTCCATGTCGGTCGCAGCCACCGAAGCCTTGCCAGGGATTTGGGCCACGACCGTGCGCAGCGCCGCGTAAGTCTGCTTTTCCGCGTCGGTAATCTTGTACGGCAACGGCAGAAAACCGCCGACGTAGGTCTCGTGTTGCAGCACGGCACCGAAAACGTAGCTGTGGGTAGCCACACCGAACGCGATCGCCCCGAGCGCCGCTCGGCGCCGGATCGCGCCGTCGAGACGCTGGCTCATCGTTCCCAGCATCAGCACCGTTGCCGCGAACAAATACGGGATCCAATGCGCGGGGTACTGAAAGTTGATCGAGACCGTCGGCTCGTAAGCGGTCGTCAGGAACGTGAACATCGTGCCGCCGCAGATCAGCAAGATCAGCAGCGGCCGGCGCAGCGGCAGGAATGCCAGCGGCGCCATCAGGTGCAAGAAGTAGTTCAGTTTCTTGGGGTCGAGCAGGGTGCCGACGACGTAGCTCGGGTTGGTGATCAGCGTCTTGATCACGCTGCCGAAGCTGTGCTCGCCGGGGATCACCAGCTGGCCATACAGCAAGTTCGGGAACACCCACGACCCGGCCAACATCATCACGCCAAAGCGGATCGCCATGAAGCTCAGCGCGCTCACGAGCGTCATGGTCAGCCCCAATCTGGGACGGATCCCCGACACCAGCAGGAACAAGCCGAGCATGGTCAGACCGACCGACACGTCTTCACGGATCAACGTCAACACGACGTAGCAGAACGCAAATAGCCAATTTTTGCGCGTGGCGATCGCGAAGTAGAGCAAGAACTGGAAGATGATCGTCGTTGGCAGCCAGTGAAAGTCGTAGAAGCACGAGCCGTGCAGCGGCGCGTACAGCAGGTACAAAAGTGCCAGGACGACGGCCGAGCCGCGCGGCAGCTGCGTGCGCGCGAACAGGTAAAGCGGCACGGCTGCAAAGCCCAGCACGAGCGCTTGCAGCGTGAGCAGCATCTCGGCGCGCGGCCAGAGCCAATACAGCGGCGTGAACAGCAGCATCGCGAACTCGGCGTGACCCACCAAGTAGCTACCGCCATCGGCACCGAGCAGCACGGTCGAGTGGAACGGCTGGCCGTTGATCGCACTGGCCATCAGGTTGTCGTAGATGCCCAGATCCCAGGCGGCCGTGTTCAGTCGCTGGTGCTGTTGAATCGAGAAATACAGCACAAAAGCCGAAAACGACGCCGCCGCCACGAGCACGATGCTGAGCGGCGCGACGCGCCGGACCCAACCCATGAGTCGACCGCGCGGCAAGTCCGAGAACGCAGCCAGCACCGGCGAAAATTCCAGCCACCAGGCGCGCAGCAAGCGCTCCAAGAGCAGAACCAGCCCGGCCAGCATGATCAGGAACGGCATCGGGTTGCGGAACCAGACGTTCGGCACCAGCAGGGTAGGCAGCAACGCCAGCACCGCCATCGGTGCGACCGCGACGTTCAAGCGTTCGAGCGTCGGCAACGCCGACCAACGCTTCCAGATCAACGCGATCAGCGTCAGCAGCACCGCCAGACCGGCGCCACCAAATAGGCCGATGATCAGCGCTAGCCGGTCTGCCGGGAGCAGCGAATTTTGAATCAGGAACTCGGTGCCGCTACCCGTACCGAGCGCCACGCCGTAGCCAAGCGCTGCACAGGTGAGTCCGAGGCCCGCCGTCGCTTGGGCCAAACGTGCCCAGCGCAGGTCCTGGACGCTCCTCGCTTGCTCTAGTTCGATCATACTTGGCCGGCTCAGGGCACGCGCTTCGGCACTGCCGCAAACCGCGCCGCCTTATAGCATCGCGGGCGTGGCATTCGCCCACGCCCAACTGCGCGCTAGCGCCGGAAAGAGCGCTCTTTGTGGCAGTAGGTCAGCTGGCCGGTAATCTGTTGCGTCGGGTTGGTGGGAAAAGCGCCCGCGGTCGCTGGAGGCCGACGCGCCATGAAGTACGCTGGTCCAGGCCGCATCGTGTCCCTCTACCAGCGCCTGCTCGGCAATCCGTTCGTCTACAACCGTGTGCGTCCACTGGCGGTGGGTGGCATCGACATGTCCCCGTTCTACCGCCGTGTTGGCTCGAGCGACGACGCGGTGGTGCTCGACGTTGGCTGCGGCACTGGCGACGCCCTTCACTACCTGAAATCGTTTCGCAGCTACCTGGGGGTGGACACGGATCCGGTAGCGATCAAGTTCGCAGCGCAGCAGTTCGGCGCGCGCGCGCACGTCACTTTCGATTGCCGGCATTGCGAAGCTGAAGACGTCGAACGCTTGCAGCCGACCGACGTGCTGTTGTGCGGCGTGCTCCACCACATGCCCGACGAAGTCGCGTTGGGGCTGCTGCGACTTGCAGCTGCGTCGCCGCGTTTGCGGCGGATCGCCACGTCGGACATCGTTTTTCTACCGCGCGAACCGCTGAGTAACCTGTTTGCGCGCCTCGACCGCGGTCGCTTCTGCCGCCGCCCCTCTGAGTACGCTGCGCTGGCCGAGGCTGCGGGTCTGCGCGTCGAGCAGTCCGAGGTCGTGCGCTGTCACCCGCGCACCGGGCTCGCCAAGTATTGGATGATGACGCTCGCGCCCCCGGGCCGTGCCCAGCCGTAGGGTTGCGGCCGTGTTTGGAGGTCGTGGGCTCGCGCCCGGTCTGCGGGCCAATTGGCTGGGTTTATGACGCTTGGCGACCCTGCGCATCGATTGGGCTACAGTCCGCGCCCCGCGCGATGAACCGTCCTGAGCTTTCCGTCGTTATCCCGATCTTCAACGAAGAAGCCATCATCGACGAGCTCGAACGGCGGCTGGTCGCCATCATGGGTGACATTCCGACGATCGGCCCGGCCTGGGAAGTCGTGCTCGTCAACGACGGCTCGCACGATGCGTCGCTCGATCTGCTGCGCGGGGTCGCTGCGCGCGACCCGCGCTTCAAGGTGTTGTCCTTCTCGCGAAACTTCGGTCATCAGATGGCGATTACCGCGGGCGTGGATCGCGCCGACGGTCAGGCCGTGATCGTCATGGACGCCGATCTGCAGGATCCGCCCGAGGTGATCCACGAGATGGTAGCCAAGTGGCGTGAGGGCTACGACGTGGTTTACGGGGTGCGGAAAAGCCGCAAGGGCGAGACGATCTTCAAGAAGGCGACCGCCGCCGTTTACTACCGGGTGCTGCGCGCCATGCTCGGTATCGAGATCCCAGTCGATGCCGGCGATTTTCGGTTGATGAATCGGCCAGTGGTGTTGGCACTGCGTGCGTTGCGCGAGCGCCATCGCTTCGTTCGCGGCATGGTTGCGTGGGTCGGCTTCAAGCAAGGCGCCGTCAAATACGATCGCGAAGCGCGCTTCGCCGGCGAGACCAAGTACCCACTGCGCAAGATGATCCGCTTCGCGGTCGACGGCATCACTTCGTTCTCGGTGCTGCCACTTCGGATCGCGACCTGGCTCGGCTCGATCGCCGGGGTGATCGCGGTGGTTGCTGGGTTGTGGACCGTGTACCAGCGCTTCTTCGCGGCAGGTATTGTACCCGGTTGGACGACGATCATGATCTTGGTCGCGTTCGGTACGTCGGCGCAGCTGTTGATGACGGGGATTCTGGGCGAGTACGTGGGCCGTATTTACGAGGAGCTCAAGCGCCGCCCGCTGTACATCACGTCCGAGGAAATCAACTTCACGAGCCCGGTCGAGTCACCGGTCAGCTCGCCGGGCCCGGCGCAAAGGTACCGCGGGGGCGGGGCTTGAGCGTGGCGGGTTTCGATTCGGTTGCACGGGGCGCCGCCCGAGCTTAGAAGAAGACCACCGTGACCGCGAACTTGCACGAGGCCGATAACGACGCTCGCCGACAACGCGAGGCCGAGCACCACGACCGCGCCATGCTCGAGACTGATCTCGATGCCACGCTGGTGGACGAGACGTTCACGGCTATTACGGCGCAAGAGAACCAGTACATCTTGAGCCGTTTCGGCGACGTGAAGGGCCTCACGATCCTCGACTACGGCAGCGGCGTCGCCGAAGGCGGCATCTACTTGGCCAAGCTCGGCGCGCGTGTCGTAGCCGTCGACGTCTCGCAGGCGCAGCTCGATGGCGCGCGCAGGCTGGCCGCGCACCACGGCGTCGAGATCGAGACGCGGCTCGTCGACAGCGATCGCATTCCGGCAGCTGACAACGAGTTCGATCGCATCTACGGCAACGGCGTGCTTCATCACGTGCCACACGCGACCGCCGTGCCCGAGCTGGCGCGCGTGCTGAAGCCGGGCGGTGTTGGCTGTTTCCTCGAGCCGCTGCCGTACAATCCGGCGATCAACGTCTACCGTAAGATCGCCAGCTCGGTGCGCACGGTCGACGAGCAGCCGCTCAGCATGCAGGACATCGAGCGGCTGGGCGTCGGCTTCGAGAGCGTCGAGCACCGCGAGTTCTGGCTCTCCACGCTGCTGGTGTTCTTCAAGTTCTTCTTGTGGGATCGCGTTAGCCCGAACAAGGAACGCTACTGGAAGAAGATTTACACCGACGCCCCCGCGCTCGAGTCCCTAGTTCGGCCGCTGCGTAAGCTGGACGACGCGCTGCTCAGCAGCTTTCCCCCTCTTGGGCGCCTATGTTGGACGACCGTGATCACCCTGTCGAAGCCCCGCAAGGGCTGATCGGCAGCGCTTCCCGGCCCGAGCCGCAGTTGCCGGTGCCACCGCCTGGCGTGCGGCTGGTGATGGCGTTGGCGGTGCTCGGGCTGGTCGGTTTCTCGCTCGTCTTGGGCGTTCAGTCAGTGCTCATCGCTCGCACGCAGCCGAGCTTCTTTGCCGCCAATGCGCTGGGGATCGCCAGGCGGACCGGGCTGCTCATCACACTGGGCGCGGGGTTGTCGCTGCCGCTCGTCGCGTCGGCAGGCTACGCCATCTGGCGACGGCCGCACGCCGCGCCACGCTTGATGCGCCTGGCCACGCTGGCGTGCCCGCTGTTGATCGCCGGCTTGGTACCGGGGCTCTACGTGTGGGAGTTCGGACAGAAAGACACGCTTCAGTACCTGTTCTTGCTGGTGCTGACCGTGTTCTTCACGCAGTACCTGCTGCGGCTCAGCTTGCCGGCGTGGGCCACCGTTCAGGGGCCAGACTTTCTGATACGGCGTTGGAGCGTGCTCCAGGGCTTCTGTGCGCGGCACGCCGGCCGGCTCGGTCTGGGCACCGTGCTGTTAGCCTCGGCGGCCTACGCTTTGTACATGGCGTGGTTCACGCTGCATCAGCATCGGCTGATTCAGACCAACGCCCTGGATCTCGGCATCTACGACAACCTGATGTTTGGCGCGCTGCATGGAAAACCATTCCGCTCGCCTGTGCTGTTTGGCGGCGGCCACCACAACTACCTGGCCGGTCATGCCGAGTACGGCATGCTGCTGTTCCTACCGATCTACGCGCTGCGGCCAGGGCCCGAAACCCTGTTGATCTTGCAGTCGGTGGTGCTCGGGTTCGCGGCCCTGCCGTTATTTCTTTTTGCGCGAACGCGGCTGTCGACGGGTCTGTCGGTGCTGATCAGCCTGGGTTACTTGCTTTACGCCCCTTTGCACGGCCCCAATTTCTACGATTTTCACTGGCTGCCATTAGCGATTTTTTTCCATTTCTGGCTGTACTGGGCGCTGGCCACGCGAAAAAATTGGCTCGCGATCGTGATGATCGTCGTGCTGTTGTCGATGCGCGAGGACATCGCGCTGGGGCTGTGCGTGCTGGGGGCGTTCCTGTTTCTCACCGGCGAGCGCGTGCGCTTCGGCTTGGTGCTCTCGCTCGTGTGCGTGACCTGGTTCGCGATCAATAAATTCGTGATCATGCGCCTGGCCGGCTCCTGGTGGTTCGAGAACATGTACGCGGAGCTGTTTGCCGATGGTCAGCCCGGCTACGCCAGCGTGCTGAAGACCATCCTCTCCAACCCGACCTTCACGCTCGCCACGCTCGCGCACGAGCCGAAGCTCGTTTACATCTTTCATCTGTTGGCGCCGCTGGCGTTCCTTCCCGTCCGCCGGTTGGCGCTCGCAGGCCTACTGCTGCCGGGCTTCTTCTTCACGCTGCTGACGACCGGCTACTGGCCGACGACGTCGATCGCCTTCCAGTACACCACGCATTGGATCCCGTATCTGTTCCTGGCCGTCGTGGTGTCGCTGTGGCTGATGGGTAGCGAGCCGGACGGCAAGCTGAAGAGGGTGGCCGCGGGCCTGACGTTGGTGCTGGTGCTGACCAGCCACAGCTACAACTTCGGTGCGATTTTGCAGCGTGAAAGCTTCGTCGGCGGCTTCGCGACCGTGAACTTCAAGACCACGCCCGAGCAGGCCAAGCGCTACCAGGCATTGCTCAGCCTCGTCCGGCAAATCCCCCAGAGCGCTAGCGTGGCCGCGACCGAGTTCGTGAATCCGCACATTTCGACCCGCTTGGTGGCGTACACGTTTCGCTATGACATGCCTCCGGTCGACTACATTTTGGTGAGTAAGCTCGAGGTTTCGGGTGACACTTCGCGGCGGCTCACGAAGCTGCTGAAGAAGGCCGACTACGGATTGGCTGGCGAGGCGTACAAGGAATTTTATCTTTTCAAGAAGGACATCGCGCCAGGCGACTTCGCGAGTGCCATTTCGACTTTGGGTATTCGACTGGGGCCTAGGGAACGCAGGCACCACTGAGCGGTCAAAATGATTGGAATTAGCGAGGGCGCTCGGAAATACGCATTGGCGGGGTTGTTGTTGGCGGGAGCCGCGCTCTTCGCCAGCGTGGTCAATCGCTCCTACCCCGTCGACCATTGGCTGTTTTGGCGCTACGTCGGCTATTGGTTCGGCGCCGTTTGTTGGGCTCTGTCGTGCCTGAGCTTTGGCCACGGCCTGCTGGCGCGGGTCTTTCGCGGCACGTTGCGCAAGAGCGAGCAGTTCATGCTCGCGGCACCGCTCGGGGCGTTCGCGTTCGGGCTGTCGATCTTCCTGGTCGGGCTGCTGCATGGGTTGAACGTGGTGACGTTCTTCGCGCTGCCCGCGGCGCTGTTCGCGTTCGGTGCCAAGGGCTTGATGGCGGACGTGGAAATGCTGCGTTTGCGCCTGCGATTCGGGGCCCCGCGCGTGAGCTTGTGGGCCGCGCCCGCGTTGATTTTCGCGACCGCGGCGTTGGGGCTGCTCTACATCCAGACGTTGCATCCGGCGGGCTTCACCTTCGACGCGCGCTGGTACCACCTGGCAATCGGGCAGCGCTACGCGCTGTCCGGTAAAGTTGGCCCGTTCGCCGAGGGTTTTTGGAATCAGGCTTGGCCACACCTATTCAGTTACCACTACGCCTGGGCGTTTCTAGCGCCGCTACCGCTGATCTTCGATCGGCTCGAGCTTTGCGCGCATCTCGAGGTGATGACGTTCCTGATGACCCTGGCGCAGGTGCCAGTGATGGTCCGTCGTTTGGTGCCGGGCGTGCCGGTCAGCTTGACGTGGGTTCTTTACCTACTGTTTCCAGGCTTGTACTTGTACGACAGCAATCTGTGCGCCGGAGCCGATCACTTCGCTGCGTTCTTCAGTCTGCCAATCGCACTCAGCTTCTGGCGTGCCTTCCGGCATTGGCGAATCGAGAACGTGGCCATCTTCGCAACGTTCAGCGCCGCTGCGGTGTTGACCAAGTACACCGCGCTGCCGGTTGCGATCATCCCTTCGACAGTGCTGCTGGCACGTGGTGCGTGGCTCGCGCTCCAGCGTCGAGACGCGAAGGTGCTCTACAGCCTCGGCGCGTTGATCGGCATCTCGCTGCTGCTCACCGCCCCCAATTGGCTCGCGAACATCATCTGGTTTGGTGATCCGGTTTACCCGATGTTGCACAAGTACCTGCACGTGCACCCTTGGGTGGAGGACACAACGAGCCAGCTGCACCTCGTCCATGCCACGAATCACCCGGCTAGCCTCGATCTAGTTGGGCTCAGCGCTGCGGCGCAGGCGGTCTTCACGTTCTCATTCGTGCCGCACGATTGGTTCGACATGCATCGCGACGTTCCGCTGTTCGGCTCGCTCTTCACGCTAACCACGCCGTGTCTGGCGCTGGTGAGCGGGGCGCGCCGCGTGGCGTGGCTCTACGCGATGGCGATGGCCTCGGTGTTCCTGTGGTTCATGATCAATCCCTATGATCGCTACCTGCAGGTGACACTGCCGTGGATGGTCGCCGGGACGGCCTGTACGTTGTTGTTGATTTGGCGCCAAGGTGGCTGGGCGCGCTACGCAATCGCCCCGCTGCTGGTGTTGCAGGGCGCCTGGGGCAGCGACGTGCCGTTCATCGCCACCCACAACCTGATCGGCGATTCGCCGTTGCGCCACACGGCGAAATTCCTGGCGTCGGGTTTCGAGGGGGTGCGCGGTAGATTCCGCGTCTACGAGCCGATGCCGTCGATCGGCGAGCTGGTGCCCAAGAAGGGAGTGTTGTTGATCCACGATGTCATCCTCGCCTTGGGCACTGACCGTAATTGGGTTTCCGATTTGCACCAAACTCGCATCAGCTACGGACTGCTCGTCAATCCCAGGGCGATCGATCTCGAGTTGAAGGACATGCAGGTCACCCACGTCGCCTGGCCCAACGGCTCGATCTACCGCGACACCTTGGCGGGTGATCTCGCGTTCATGAACTACGCGGTCAACTACACGAAAAATCAAAAATTCGTCGCCAATTTTACGGTCGCGAGCCTGCCCGAGCGAACACCGACCGATGCTCCGCGCGACTACGACGTCGCCTACTTCAGCTGCGGAAGTCCGTACATCGACGGCATGTACCATCTCTCTCAGCTGCGACTCCCGGTCATGGATCCTGGTCGTCGGCCGAGCCCAATTTCGCGCCTGCCGACGACCGAAGCCGCGCTAGAACGCGCGGATTTCGTGGTCATCGACCGGCGCTGCAACGCCAACGTGCACCCCGACGCCAGCTTCAAGTGGGGCACCTCGCGCGGTGAGAGCGAGCTTTGGGTACGCCTACGGCACTGAGCCGCACGCCGGGTTAGGCGCCGCGCGTTGGCGCCGTCGACGCGAACCGCTCGTCGAGGCCCCAGCGAACCACGAAATTGGCCACTTAGCGGGCTGGCTCGGCGCGGCGTTCGTGTTACGGTTCCCGGGCAAAAATGCTGGAAGGCGAGGTTTTGGAGTCTGCGTTTGGGAGCGCCGCACCGCTGCACTACGAGTGGCAAACGAGCGCTCCCGGGGTCGCCGAACACGAGCGCGCGCTCGTACGGACAGCCTTCGAGCCACTGGGGTCGCGCGTTCTGGATCTGGGCTGCGGCGAAGGGGCGACGCTACTGCACCTCGGCGAGCCGGCCGGGGCTACCGGACTGGATCTTTTTCCGGACAAGATCCAATTCGCTCAGAGCCGCCTGCCGAAGTGTCGCTTCGTGGCCGGTTCGGTGTACGAGCTGCCGTTCGAGCCTGATGCCTTCGATCACCTGTTGGTGCGCGACGTGATCCATCACCTCGACAATCCGACGCGCTTCGTCGAAGAAGCCGCGCGAGTCTTGGTCAAAGGTGGCCGTCTCGATATCTTGGAGCCGTGTCGCTACAACCCGCTGATTTTTGCGCACGCCTTGGCCGTGCGCGCCGAGCGCGGCGAATTGCGCTCCACGGTGGGCTTCTTGACCCGCCTGCTGGACGGGCGGTTCCGCGTCACTGCGACGCAGACGTTGCAGGCCTTCCCGCTGCACCGCCTGGCTTTTCATCCTGATCTGGGGCGCCCGGCTTGGGGGCGCGGAGGGTTGGTCAAGCGCGTGGTCGACGCTGTCGAAGGACTGGCGGACAGCCTGGTCCCTTCGTGGGCGCGCGCTTATATCCATCTCCGAGCGGAGAAAACGTGAATCAGGTCCCCAAGATTACGCCCGAGCTGATTGCGAACTTGCCGAAAAACGGCCCAACGGATCCGATCGAGTTCTATCGGCGTCCGTTGGTCGGCTGGCTCTACCGCGAGCGGATCAATCGAGGCTTCAGCCTTTTGCCACCCAGGCGCTTCGCGCGTGCACTTGAGGTCGGCTACGGAGCGGGGGCCGTCCAGCTGGCGCTTTCACGCTGCGTCGACGAGCTGCACGGAATCGATCTCGACGCCGATCCCGCCCCGGTGCGCGCGCTACTGAAGAGTCGTTCGATCGATGCCGATCTGCGTCAAGGCAACGTGCTGGAGCTCCCGTACCCCGACAATCATTTCTCCTTGGCGGCTTCGTTCTCCGTCTTCGAGCACCTCACCGAGTATAAGAAAGCGCTCGGCGAAGTACAGCGCGTGCTTGAGCCGGGCGGCCTGTTTTTGCTCGGCATGCCCTCGGTGAACAAGCTGATGGAAGCCGGATTTCTGGCGATCGGCTTTCGGGGCGTCAACGATCATCACGTGACGACGCCGCAGGAAGTACAGCAGTGCTTCGAAGAAGCGGGGTTCTCAGTGCGCGCGACCCGCAATCTCGATTTCCCCGCTGACGCTCCGCTCGGTGTGCGTCTCTACTACAACTGGTTGCTCGAGAAGCCGCATGCCCACTGACGCGCGGCGCGTACTGGTTACCGGTGGTCTGGGATTTCTCGGGCACTACGTTGCCGAGGAGCTGGCGCGACGCGGCTACGCGAATGTCCTCGCGCCACGCCGCGATGAGTGTGATTTCACCGATCCAGGCCAAGTGGCGAGCTACTTCGGCGACACCAAGCCGACGCACGTGATTCACGCCGCTGCGGCCGTCGGTGGCATTGGCGCCAACGTGGCACAGGCCGGGTATTTCTCTTACGCCAACACGATGATGGCGGCGAATGTCCTCGAGGGCTGTCGAACGAGCAACGTTGGTAAGTTGGTCTCGATCGGGACGATTTGCGTGTACCCGGCCGACGCGAAGGTACCGACACCGGAGACCGCCATGTTCGACGGCTTTCCCGCCGTCGATACGGCGCCGTACGGCGTCGCCAAGCGCAATCTCTGGATGATGGGTGTCGCGTATCGCAAGCAATACGGATTGAACGCGACGTTCCTGATCCCGACCAACCTGTACGGCCCGCGCGATCACTTCGATGAGGCCAAATCGCACGTGGTGCCCGCGCTGATTCGTCGCGCGCTCGACGCCCGGGCTAGCGGCGCTGCCGAGCTTTTGGTCTGGGGTGACGGCACCGCCACGCGAGACCTGCTGTACGTTGCTGACGCCGCTCGCGGCGTCGTGGAGGCGCTCGAGCGCTACGACGCGTCGGAGCCGCTCAACTTAGGCACTGGCCGCGAGGTGACGGTGCGCGAGCTCGTCCAGACCGTCGTAAGCTTGACCGGCTTCCAGGGCCGAGTCGTGTTCGATCCTACCAAACCCCAAGGGGCGCCGCGCCGCGCGCTTGACGCCGGGCGCGCGAAACAGGCTCTGGGCTTCGAGGCCTCCACGACCTTGGAATCCGGGTTGCGTGCGACCATCGAGTGGTACCGAGAACAAGTCGTTGCAGGGACAGCGTGATGCAAGAAGACAATCGAATCTGTATTCTGGGGATGGGTTACGTTGGCCTCACCCTCGCCGCGGCGCTGTGCGACCGCGACTTCGAGGTCCAGGGTATCGAGATCAACCCGACGGTGTTGGAGTCGCTCGCTCAGGGCAAATCGCATTTCTTCGAGATGGGGCTCGATCGGGTGCTGCAGCGCGGCCTCCGCAACACGCGCCTCAAGTTCTCGTCGACCATCCCTGAAGACCAGGAGTACGACGTCTACATCATCACCGTCGGCACGCCGCTCGGGGAGGCGGGGCCGCGCATGGATATGGTCCAGGCCGTTACTCGCGACATCGCCAAGCACATGCGCGACGGCGCCATGGTGTTGCTGCGCTCGACGGTGAAGATTGGGACCTCAGTCGACGTCGTCAAACCGATCTTGGACGCCAGCGGTAAGCGCTATGACCTGGCGATGTGCCCGGAGCGCACGATCGAAGGCAAGGCGCTGACCGAGCTGTTCATGTTGCCGCAGATTGTCGGCGGTCACACCAAAGCCGCCACTGTGCGCGCTACCAATGTCTTTCGCCGGCTGACGCCGACGATCATCGCCGTGTCGGATCTGCGCACCGCCGAGATCATCAAGCTGCTGGACAACTCGTACCGAGACCTGTTCTTCGCGTTCGGGAACGAGGTCGCGCTGATGTGTGAGGCGGCGGGGATCAGCGCGCGTGAGGTGATCTCTGCCGCAAACATGGGCTACGAGCGCACGAACATCGCCAAGCCGGGCTTCGTTGGCGGCCCATGTCTCGAGAAGGACCCTCATATCCTGATCCACTCGCTTGCCCCGAGCGGCTTCGTGCCGAAGTTGGTACAGACGGGGCGCGCGCTGAACGAGAGCTTGGTCGACCATGTGCTCGAGTTCGTGCGTTCGCGCTTGCCAGTCGGCAAGGTGCCGGTGATTTCCTTGCTCGGGCTCGCCTTCAAAGGCCGACCCGACACTGACGATCTGCGTGGCTCGACCGCCCTGCTGATGATCAAGCGAATCCGCGAGCTGTTGCCGGATGCAGAGCTCCGCGGTCAGGACTACGTGGTAAGGAGCGAAGAAATCGCGAAGTTGGGCATCAAGGCGGTTTCCGACGTCGAGGCGTTTGAAGGCGCCGACGCGGCGTTGATCATGAACAACAATCGACGCTACGCGGCGCTCGATTTGGAGGGCGTCGCCCGTTCCATGAATCGCCCTGGTTTGGTGTTTGATGCTTGGGCGGTTTTCTCGGCGAAGGTAGACTTGCCTGAAGGAGTAAAGTTGTATGTCCTCGGCCAGTGATCTGTACCTCGTAACCGGCGGCTCGGGCTTCCTGGGTTCCAACCTGGTGAAGGCGCTAGTCGACGCTGGTCGCAAAGTGCGCGTGCTCGACAACAATTTCCGCGGCTCGCACGCCAAGCTCGGCGACTACATGAGTAAGGTCGAGTTCGTAGAGGGGGACATCCGCGACCGGGCCGTCGTCGATCGCGCTGTGAAGGGGGTTCAAGTGCTGTGTCACTTGGCCTTCATCAACGGCACGCGGCATTTCTACGAGCAACCGGTCTTGGTGTTGGACGTCGGCGTGCGTGGCACGCTGAACGTGCTCGAATCCGCTGTCGAACAGGGCGTCCGCGAGTTCGTCTACGCCTCGAGTTCGGAGGTTTACCAAACGCCCGCCGTGGTGCCCACGGACGAGAGCATCGCGATGATGATTCCGGATCCGCGCAACGCTCGCTATTCCTACGGGGGCGCCAAGCTGATCGGCGAAATCATGACCTTCAACTACGGGCGCGGGAAGTTCCAGCGTACCGTCGTGTTTCGGCCGCACAACGTCTACGGGCCGGACATGGGCTTCGAGCATGTCGTGCCGGAGCTGGCGATTCGATTGCGGCGGCTAGCCAATGCCCAGCCGAGTGGCGTACTCGACCTGGTGATTCAGGGTGACGGTCACGAAACCCGCGCCTTCTGCGAGGTCCGCGATTTTACGCGTGGCTTGATGGCCATCGTCGACAAAGGCGAAGACCAAAACGTTTATCATATCGGCACCGACGAAGAGGTCAGCATCCGCGAGTTGGCCACGGCAATCGGTCGCGAGCTCGGTCGGGAGATTCGCATCGTGCCGTCCGAGGTTCGTCCAGGCGGCACGCCGCGCCGCTGTCCGGCGCTGGGCAAGTTGCGCGGACTTGGTTACGCGCCGCAGCTACCACTGAAGGAAGGCCTGAAGGCCTCCGTGACCTGGTACAGGGATTGGGCCGACAAGAACCCGGCGTGATCCGGGGGGCGGGCGGGGGCCGTTACAGCCCCATCCGCAGCTTCTTGAAGCCGAAGGCGGTCATTTTGAGCAGGCGCACGCCGTGGCCGAAGCGATCCATCTTGGTTTCGCCGTAGACGCGCGCGCGGTAGCGCACGGGCAAATCGACGATGCGCATGTTCAACCGCGCTGCGCCGAATAACAGGTCAAAATCGCCAAAATTGTCGAAATTTCCGAAGAAGCTGCGCTGAGCGGCGATCCGGTCGTAGTCGCGCTTGTAGAGGACTTTGGTGCCGCACAAGGAGTCCTTGATCGGTTGCTCCAGCAGCCATGAAAGCGCGAGTCCGAAGAACTTGTTTCCGAGCAGGTTCAAGAAGCGCATCGCTTCGCCCTCCATCGGATACACGAGTCGAACGCCGTTGATGAAATCGCCCTTGCCCGAGACCAACGCACGAAAGAATTTGGGCAGGTCTTCTGGGGGAACGGTGAGGTCGGAGTCCAAAATCATCAGCACTTCGTTCGAAGCGGCTTCGAAGCCCTTCCAAACGGCGTCAGCCTTGCCCTTGCCATCACCCTGCGAGATGAAGCGAAGCTTGAGCGGGCCGCGGTAGTTGGCGATGACCTCGTGGATCTCTTCGACCGTGCCGTCGGTGGAGTTGCCGTCGACGAAGATCAGCTCCGTGCCAGCGCCCATCGGCGGTGTTCGGGCAACGGCTTCGCGAATGTTGCCCTTCTCGTTGCGCGTCGGGCAGATGACACTGACACCAGGTTGCGGCCGCGACGGCGCGGGCGGTGTGGCGCGTGCAACGAAGTAGTCGACCAGAGCCGCTTCACGTAGCGCGGGCAGCTGGGCCGCGACGCGATTCAACAGTGGTGACACCACCGGTACGGCCACCGGCATCAGGATGTCGGTGCCTCTCCGGAACACTTCGAAGCCCGTCAAATACAGGAGATTGTCGATGTCAGCCATCGAGAGCCAATTCTGGTCCGGCCACTTGGTCTTCTGCCCGAGTTGCTCCGCCAGCTTGAGCGCAGGCTCCCACATGAAGTTGTAGTAGGTGACGACCAGTCGGCCGTCTGTCGCGAGCAACGGATACAAGCGTTCGAGCGCAACCTGAATGTCGTCCAACGCGCCGATCGTGTCGCTGAGTACGATTACGTCGAACGGACCTTCCGGCAGCGGATCGCGTTCGACGTCCAACACCCGTAGGTCTAGATCTGGGTGCGCGCGCTTGGCCTCAGCGATCGCGGCGGCAGAGATGTCGATGCCGACGGCCTGCTTCGCTTGCAGGCGCGCCAACAGATTACCGTTGCCGCAACCGACCTCGAGCACGCGGCTGCCCGCGGGAACGAGGCTACCTACGAGGCGGGATACCTCACTGGCGTAGTAGGCGTGGCGTGGGTACGCCTGCCGCTGATGCGCGGCGGCATCGAACCGGAGCAGGCGCTCGTGGCGGCGTGCCGCTTCTCGACGTGCAAAGCCGTCACGCACGCTTACGGAATTCGGGCTCGCGTCGGAGGGTTCGGTCGGTTCCATCAAAAACTCGATCTAGTGGGCTTGCAGCCGCTGGTTCGGCACGAGTAATCGTTTGAAATTGCCCATGCGTCAACCGATTCACCGCGCGTGGCGCTTCGAACGAGTAGGCGCGACGGGCTCCGCCTTCGGGAGGTAGATTGTTTGCTGGTTGGGATAGCTGATCACGCTCGTGAAATGGCTGGCCAGGAATTCCTGCTGGGCCGGGTTGAGCGAGGCGCCAGCGCCGACGACGACCGCGGCGACGTCCAAGGCGTCGAGCTCGGCGGCGGTCGTTGGCGCGGCTACAGGCGGACGTGCGTAGGGAGTGCGCTTCGTCGGGTTGATATGCTCGTTGGTCCAGAGTTGCTCGATCGGGAAGACGCCGCTGCCGTAGCCGTAGAGGCCGAGTGTCAGCACGGAGTAGCTCGGCTCGACGGCGGGCGGTTCCGACGGAATGCGCCATAACGTATGTCCGCCCGCGTTCAAGAGCGGTTCGCCCATGTACTCGGCGTAGGTCTGGAACAAGACCTCTTCTTGAATCGATGGCGCTGGCATCAGCCCGCGTATGTAGAGCACATGCGTAATGCCCAGTCGCCGATACTTTTCGTGCAATTCGCGCGCGGTGTGCACTTCGGAATAGCCGATCAGCCCCTGAAAGCCCGACCAATCGAGCAAAACGCGTCGATCGATGCCGAGCGTGGGGTGAGCGCTGTGGAACAGCACGGTCGCATCCGGAGGCATCGCGCGGCCTAGGGCCGTGTACGCGGCGCGGTAGTTACGAAAGCGTCGCGTCGCCGACCCCGCGTATCCCGAGCTGATCAGATCGAGCGCCGAGCGGATTCGCTCCTGAGCTGAGTAGAAGTAAGCGTCAGCGCCCCAAATGAGCTGAAAAGCGACAATTGGCGCGATCGCGAAGCGTTGCGCCCATCCGAGTCGCCAAATTTCCAGAAGGATACCGGCCGTCGCTGCGATGAGAATTGGCGAGAAAATCTGCAAGTTGCGGTCGATGTGAAAGACATAGGCCCACAAGAACAGCGCGCCGACGCCGACGAAAACGTAGGGCAACTTGGCGCGGCGCCCGGGGATCACCAGCACGGCTGGAAGCAGCAGCGTGAACAGCGAACCGAACGCGGGAAAGTTCTTGCTGAACGAGTAGTGAGGTTCGAACGAAAACGTAAGCGTCAGGCCGGCTGCCTCGCGCAATTTCTCGAATACCGTGCCCTTGGGTACCCAGTTGAGGTCCGTGAACATGTTCGTGAACAAGAACACAGCGTCCTTCACCGTTGGCCGCGTGCTCGTAAACACGTCCTGCATGAACGGGTAGGTGGGGTTCCGGTAAAATACCCAATTTTTGATGAAATGCGGCGCGATCAGCACCGGGATTCCCACCGCGATCGTCAACCCGACCTTCAGGATGGTCGTACCCGTTGCTCGGAAGGTCCTGGCGCGGAAGGCGGAGAAGGCCCTGAGCGCGAGGTTGATCGCCACGAACGCCAGCATCGGCACGACCCAGAACGCGGCCTGATACTTGGTGAGCAATCCGCCAGCCATACACACCACCAGCGGCACGGCCCGCCGCCAGCTCAGCTGCTCGAGCAGTCGGGTCATGGCCAGCATGCACGGCAAGGTGAAGAATGCCAGCACGTGATCGGCGGCGCCGCCGAGGTTGTGGTCGTAAACGAAGATCATCGGGAACAGGTAAAATGCCGCCCAAGCCCCACCTACCGCTTGCGTACCGGCCATGCGCCGCACGGCAGCTGAAATGCTCGCTAGCGTCCACAGCAGCAGCGCGAACTCTTGGTGGAGCACCAGCATCCAGCGCAGCGCCGGGTGCGTAAGGCCGGGTACGCTGAAGTCCCAAGTGTGGAGCAAGCTGGCGAGCTGAGGGACGTTTTTGCTGTAGTCGGCCGGGAACGGAACGATCCGCCCTTCGCGCGCGTAGTCTTGCGCGATCGTCAGGTGGCACCAAGTGGCGTCGTAGTTCACTGCCTCGGGCGTCAGTAGGCCCAGGTAGATGACTCCGGTCAGCGCGGCCCCGAAACCCCACAGCAGGAGGGTAGGGACAGTGGGCGCCCCGGCCGCGGTGGCGCGCTGACGGTGTTGCTGCCAAAGCGCGCGTAGGTCTGCCGCACCTAAAGCAATCAGAGCGCAGGGTGCGACCAACGCGAAAGTGGCGCCGTACCAGCCGAGCGCGCCGGCCGCGTACATCAGCCATGTGAACGCGAACACGCCGAGTGCAGCGCTCGTGACGTTGCTTTCGAGCACGGGCAAATCGCGTTCGCCCAGCAGCCTCCGCAAAATGAAATTGCCGAGCGAGAAGAACGCTAGGTTGAGGAGCGCCGTGTAGCCCCAGAGCGAGAGCAGTGGCCACGCTAGCCAATCCCGGATTGGGTAGACTACGTCGACGTATCGCGCGTAGATCCGCACTCCCTCGATCGCGATGAGGGCAAGCGCGGCGGCGCGTAGCCAATACAGGATCCGCGGCCGTTTGAGCCACGTAAGCCCCGCTTCCACGAACACGCGTACGGCCATGCGCCTGCTTTAGCCGACGTCGGCGAGCTGCGCGCCCCTAAAAGTTCGTCGTCGGCTGAATGGCCGACTCTGTGCTTCTTTCCGATGAAGTTGGGCGGTGCGACTTCTGGCCTCCGCCCACTTGGGCTAGAAAAAACCGCGGGGCCGTGAGCCACAATGACAGCGACCGAGCCTGAGATCTCCCTAGCCGACTTTCGACGCTACTTCCCGTACACGCCAGCGGCGCTCTGCATCAAAGAGTGCGCACGCCTGACCGCGCTGCGTCGGCATGCTTGCCCAGGGCCGATCTTGGATGTTGGCTGCGGCGACGGGCTGTTTGCCAGTATCGCGTTCACGGACGCCGAGGTCTGGGGCATCGATATCGACGCCAAGGAGGGCCGCTGGGCTGCCGCTAGCCAAGCCTACTCGCAGATCGTGCTGGGCGACGTATCGCGGGCCAAGCTACCGGAGCGGTTCTTTCAGACTTGCGTGGCGAATTGCTCGCTCGAGCACGTGCCGCGCATCGATCAAGCGATGAACACGATTTATCAGTCGCTGCAGCCCGGTGGGCGAGTGCTGATGTTCGTGCCCAACAAAGACTGGGCTCAGCAGCTGCTCAGCTACCGCGCCCTGGAAGCGGTCGGTGCGACTGGTTTGGCCAAGACACTGCAACACAGCATCGACACGTTCTTCCGCCACGAGCACCTCTACGACGAGGCCGGCTGGCGTAAAGTGTTGAGCGATGCGGGGTTCGAGATCGAGGCGATGGATCCAGTCCTGTCCAGCGCCACCACTGTCACCTTCGAAGCGTTTCTATTGCCGTCTTTGGCAGGGTGGCTGAACAAGGCGCTCACCACGCGCTGGACGAACTTTCCGGTCGCGCGTCGGGCGATGGCGTTTCCGGTCTACGCGTTGGCGAAGTCGCTTCTGGATAGGAGCGATCAGGCGCTAACAGCCGAGTTCCTCGCGATCGGCAAACGGCCACTGGACGCCGCCCAATGAATGCTCAGCCGGACTACTTCTCCAATCACCGGATGAAGTTGCGCTTCCCGTGGCGCCTCTATCACGGCCCGATCGTCGAGGCGCTAGAGCGCGTGATTTCGCTCAGCCCGGGGCCGGACGTGTTGAACCTTGGCTCCGGGCCGTTCTTCGAGCTTAAGGGGCTCGAGCGCGGTGACCACCGCTTCACCATCTGCGACATCGATCCGCGCGCCGTCGAGCAGGCCCAGGAGCTGTACGGCGGCGGTTTGGCCGGCGCGCACGTGCTTCAGCCGGACGCGCCGCTGCCGTACCCCGACGCCGCGTTCGATCTCGTGGTGTCGATGGACGTGATCGAGCACATTGTCGACCCGGTGCCTTGGACGCGGGAGGCGCTGCGGGTGCTGCGTCCGCACGGCTTGCTGTTCTTGACGACGCCGAATTACGGCTCGCGTTCGCTGCGCGTGCTGGAGAACACCGCGCTCGAGGCGGTCGCGCGGCTGCAAGGCTTCAGTCGCAAGCAGATGCACCCAACCAAGATGACGCCGCAGCGTCTCGCCAGCGTTTTGAGCGAAGCCGGTGCGAACAACGTTCGCATCGAGTCGATAGCGTTCGACTGGGTGCTCGCGGCCTATTGCCGGCGGTCGTAGCCTGCGCTGACTTTCGTAATGGTTCTGCCCATGACCCAACTCGGCGAAAAGACCCTGATCGTTGTGCCGACGTACAACGAACGCGCCAATTTGGAGTCGTTTCTAGCGACGCTCCGCGCCGCAGCTCCGGCCGCGCACGTGTTGGTCGTGGACGACAACTCGCCCGACGGCACCGGTGCTCTGGCGGAACAGATGGCAGAGCGTGATCCTCACGTAAGCGTGCTGCGCCGACCGGGAAAGCTGGGTCTGGGCACGGCGTACGTCGACGGTTTCAGGCGCGGTTTGGCCGGCGGCTATTCGCGCTTCTTCGAGATGGACGCAGATTTTTCTCACGACCCTCGTTACCTCGCCGCGTTTTCCGCCGCGCTCGACGCCGGCGCCGACGTGGTGCTCGGGTCGCGCAACATCCCCGGCGGGGCGATCGAAGGCTGGGGCTTCATCCGCCATTTTTTCTCGAAGGGTGGTTCCTTCTATGCGCGCCAGATCTTGGGTCTGCACGTGCGTGATCTCACGACGGGCTTCAAAGCATTCAGTCGCCACGCGTTGGAGACCATCGGGCTCGAAGGCGTGCACTCGAACGGCTACTCGTTCCAAATCGAGATGACGTACCGCGCCGTGTTGGCTGGCCTCGCCGTCGTCGAAGTACCGATCGTTTTCGTGGATCGCCGAGCTGGCCAATCCAAGATGGATCGGCGCGTGTTCGTGGAAGCAATCGCGGTCGTCTGGCGCCTGCGCTTCGAGGCGTTGCGCCGCCGATTGTAGTCTTTGCCGCAAGCTCAGTCGTCGACGAGCGGCTCATGTCCGCCGCACGCGCGCACCGGCAGCGGCGGGTACTTCTTGAATCGTTCGGGCTCGGTCACCGCGCGCTCACACAGCCAAAAGCTCGAGCCTTTGGCTGAGACGACGCGTCGAGCGCACTGGCAATCAGCGCACAGCCCAACGCGCGCTCGTTCAGCAGCGCCAAGGGCCGGCGGGGGATCGCGCTGAACCACGCTCGCGAAGCCTGCAAATCAGGCGAAGACGGCGGGCAACGGAAGACGAAGCAGGCGCTCGAGGAGCTTCTTGAATCTGCGCATGGTGGGCTCTTTCGTTGACGCAATCGGCAGGTGGGCCGGTGTGCGCGCAGGTAGTACAGCCATTGCCCCGGCCCGGCAAAGGATTTCGCCTAGAATCACCCCTCGTGAGGTTTGGCGCCGAAAGCCCGAGGGTATTGTTGGTCGGTGCGGGCGGCATCGGCGGCGTGCTCGGCTCGCTTTTGTGCGCGACGGGGGCTCAGCTCAGCGTGCTGACCACGAACGAGGCGATCGGCCGGGCGCTGCGGGAGCGGGGCTTTCGGTTGCGGGGTGACGACGCGGGCCGCGGCGGGAGGCCGCATGCGGTCTTGGCGGCGGCACCCGACACGGGCGACTTCGATTGGGTGCTGCTTGCCGTGCAACCTCCGCAAGTCGAGAGCGCAGCTCGCGGCGCACTCGGCGCGCTCGCGCCGCACGGTCAGCTGGTGTGTTTCCAGAATGGCTTGTGCGAGGAACGCGTGGCGCGGTTTGCTGGCCCAGCGCGCGTCGTCGGAGGCGTGGTGGCGTGGGGCGCGTCGATGGTCGAGCCGGGCGTGTACGAACGCACGTCGGCGGGTGGCTTCTCGCTGGGGGTGTTGCCGGGGGGGGAGGCTGGCCGGTTGCCGGAGCTTGCGCGACTGCTCGAGGTCGTCGGCCCCGTCACGCTGAGCCAGAATTTGGCTGGCGTGCGCTGGAGCAAGCTGGCGATCAACTGCGCGGTCTCGACCCTGGGCACGCTGGGCGGCGAGCGACTCGGGGCGCTCTTGCGGATCCGCTTCGTGCGGCGTTTGGCGCTCGAGGTATTGACCGAAGCCGTCCAGGTTGCACGCGCCGAAGGCGTGGAGCTCGAGAAGGTAGCCGGTACGGTCGACCTGGCTTGGCTGTCGCTGAGCGCCGATGAGCGCCAGAAGGCGTCGATGTCGCTGGCGACGAAGCACACGTTGATGCTCGCGGTTGGCGCGCGCTATCGCCGTATGCGCTCGTCGATGCTGGCGGCGCTCGAACGCGGGCGTGAGCCGGCCGTGGATTTCCTAAACGGCGAGGTCGTCGAGCGTGGGCTGCGGCACGGGTTGGCGGTGCCGGTGAACGCGCGGGCGCGCGAGCTGGTTTGGGCGGTGGCGCGCGGCGAACGCGCGTCGTCACGTGCGCTGTTGCGTGAGCTGTGGGAAACGACGCGCGCCACCGCCGCCGAGGCTTGACGGTGGTAAACGCGAGTCGTAGAGGGCCGGGCGTGACGTCGCTTCACTTCTCCTTGTCTCGGCGTGAGCTTGGGCGTTTGGCCTGCGCGCTGGCATTGGGCGGCTGCAACCGCCGGGCAGAGCTGCCGGCGCTCGGCAATGTGGGCGAGTTCAGCCTGAAGGATCAGGCAGGGCGACCGGTGACGGCCGCTACGCTGCGCGGCAAGGTCTGGGCGGCGGCGTTCTTCTTTACGCGTTGCCCCACGGTTTGCCCGCGCATCACCCATCGCATGCGCGAGCTGCAGCAGGCCGCGGCCAAAGATGGCGTGAAGCTCGAGCTGGTGAGCTTCAGCGTCGATCCGGACAACGACACGCCGGAAGCCTTGACCGCCTACGCCAAAGAGTTCGGCGCCGATCTAGCGACGTGGCGCTTTCTAACGGGTGATCTGGAGGTCGTGCGCAAGACGTCCGAGCAAGGCTTCAAGCTCGCGCTCGACGGCAAGGCGACGCCGGGCGCCGAGCATTTCGGCCTGTTCCACGGCTCACACTTGGTGCTCGTCGACGGCACCGGAATGATTCGCGGCTACTACCGCACGAGTGAAGACGAGCCGATGGCGCAGATTCTGCTCGACGCGGCGCGGTTGACTTGAGGCGCCCGACTGGTGGCTGCCGAAGTCGGCTGGCCGCCGACGCCAGGGTGTCTAGAAGCGGCGAAATCGCCGCAATGTCTGATTGGCGCACGACGTGCAAGTTGCTCCGCACCCATGCAGGCTATACTGCCCACCACGATGGTTTCACAACCGGTCGTTTCGCTCCGCTACCGCGTTGGTAGCGATCCAGAAGCATGGGTCCTTCCGGAGGGGACCGTGCCAGAGTCGACCGCGCATGACGCTGCCGTGAATCGCGTTTGTTCCCTACTAAACGCGTGGGCGGCTCGTACCCAGAACACCGCGCGCATTGCGCGCAACCTGGCGGTGCGCTGGTTGCCTGAGCATCCAACGACGGGTTTGGATCCGGACGTCGCCGTGCTGATGCCTGGCCCCGCGGACTTCGACGACCTAGCCTCGTTTCGCCTTTGGGAGCCGGGGCGCCTGCCGCCACCGTTGGCGGTCGAGGTGGTCAGTGGGTCGCACCCCTACAAAGATTACAGTCGAGTCCACGAGGGATACGCGGTCATGGGTGTGCAAGAGCTGCTCGTATTCGACCCGTCGCTGTTGGGACCCAAGTCACTGGGCGGCCCGGTTTCGCTTCAGCTCTGGCGCCGCGACGTCACCGGAGCATTCGAGCGCGTGCACTTCGGCAACGATCCTGTTTACAGCGATGTGCTCGACGCCTGGCTCAGTGCTGACGGACGTCGGCTCGAGATTTCCGACGATCGGTCGCGAACCCGCATTTGGCCTACACTTGAGGAAGACGCGCGCCTGGCTGCGGCTGTCGCCCAAGCCGAGGCCGAGCGCAGCAAAGCCGAGGCCGAGCGCAGCAAAGCCGAGGCCGAGCGCAGCAAAGCCGAGGCCGAGCGCAGCAAAGCCGAGGCCGAGCGCAGCAAAGCCGAGGCCGAGCGCACCAAAGCCAACGCCGAGCGCACACTTGCGGCGTTTGAACGCGAACGGGAGCTCCGGGACGCCTTGGAGTCGAAGCTCCGCGAGCTTACGGCTGAGCGACGCGAAAAATAGCGGTCACACCGCAGTGACGGGGGCGTTGGCCTGGTCGGATTCCGGACGGCGCGGGTAGCGCATGCGCTGCGCGGTTGCGATGTGGATGATGCCGAGCTTGTCAAGCAGCACGATCACCGGATACGTCGGATCGAGCTCGAAGCGGCGCGCCGCGAAATTCGGGCTCATCGAGAACTCGTGGTGGTTGTTCTGGAACAACTCGCCCGCGGTCAGGAAGTCGAAGATCAGCGTGTTGCGTGAGACGTCTTTGCAGTCGTAGTTGCGGTAGCCGTATTTGTGGCCGCACCAGTTGACGATCGCGCCGTGGATCGGCCCCATGATGAAGTGCGCCGGCAGCAGCAAGAATAGCCACGGGGTGGTGGCGAACTCGACGTAGAAAAGCGTGTACAGGCCGACCCACGTCAGGCGCGCTAGCCAATTTTGGCCGATCTTCTCGAGCAGCGGCCAGGTCGGCAAATCATTCTCGAAGCGCGGTTCGGGAGCGACGCGGTAGTACGCGAAGTCGTCGTACTTCTTCTTCGTCGCCAGCATCATCGTGCCCACGTTGCTGTAGAACAACGGCGAGTGCGGATCCTTCTCCGTGTCGCTGTAGGCGTGATGCATCCGATGCAAGATCCCGTAGCCGCGCGGCGACAAGAAGCTCGACCCCTGCGCGATGTAGGTCAGCAGGAAGAAGAAGCGCTCCCAGCCCTTCGACATCGTGAACTGCTTATGCGCGCCGTAGCGGTGCAAGAAGAAGGTCTGGAAGAAGACCGAGATCTGCCAGTGGGCGACGAAGAAGACCAAAACAGGGAGCATTGGACCGCTCCAACCTAGCGATCAGAATGCGAATAGGTGGTCATCCTTCAGTCATTTGCCGGTTTTTGCGCGGTGCGGCGCGCGGAAATTGCGCGGCTTGCAGAAGTTGCGCAAATGGCTAAAGTGCGTCGCTTCCCTTGCCCCCCAGCGCCGAAACAGCAGGAAATAAGCCTCTCGTGGGCGTGATCATGGGCTCGACCAGCGATTGGGAGACCTTGCGTCATACCGCTGAGACGTTGACTGAGCTGGGCGTTCCGCACGAGGTGAAAGTCGTGTCGGCGCACCGCACGCCG
The DNA here is from genome assembly GCA_038252755.1 of Polyangiales bacterium. Taxonomy (GTDB): domain Bacteria; phylum Myxococcota_A; class Polyangia; order Polyangiales; family Polyangiaceae; genus PMG-095. The sequence goes on from JBBSAB010000015.1 coordinate 100,125, forward strand.
GACCTGATGTTCGAGTACGCGGCCAGCGCCGAGGCGCGCGGGTTGGAAGTGATCGTCGCCGGGGCCGGCGGAGCCGCGCACCTGCCGGGCATGGTTGCCGCCAAGTCGGTGCTGCCGGTGCTGGGCGTACCGGTGCAAAGCCAAGCCTTGAGCGGTATGGATTCGCTGCTCTCGATCGCGCAAATGCCGGCGGGCATTCCGGTCGGCACGCTGGCGATCGGCAAAGCGGGCGCGATCAACGCCGGCTTGCTCGCGGCTTCGATCATCTCCGGCAAATACCCGCAGATCCGCCAGGCGCTCCACGCCTACCGCCAAGCGCGCACCCAAGCCGTGCTCGACAAGCCGGATCCCCGCGAATAGCGCGGCGGTGACGACCATGAACGATCGCGAAGCACGCGCTTCGGCCGTCCTCGGTGCTCGGATTGGCGTGTTGGGCGGCGGCCAGCTCGGTCGGATGCTCGGGCTCGCTGGTCGGGCGATGGGGCTCCAGCTTTCGTTCCTGGATCCGAGCGCTGAGTCGCCAGCGGCCGCCGTCGGCTCGCTCGACGTGAGCGATTACACCGACCCGGCGGCGCTCGAGCGCCTGGCGCGGGCCGATGTCGTTACGTTCGAATTCGAGAACGTGCCGGTAGCAGCCGTCGCCGCGCTCGAAGCGCGCGCGAAGGTCTTCCCGGGCTCGCGCGCGCTCGAGGTGGCGCAAGACCGGCTGAACGAGAAGACATGCTTCCGTTCGCTCGGCATCGGCACGCCCGCGTTCGAAGCGGTCAGCACTTGGCCAGAGCTGGTGGCGGCGCTGGGCCGGGTTGGGCTACCTGCGGTGCTCAAGACGCGCCGTTTCGGTTACGACGGCAAAGGTCAAGCGGTCTTGCGCAGCCAAGCCGACGCCCAGACCGCGTTCGACCGCCTCGGTGGCGCGCCGCTGATCTTGGAAGGCTTCGTCGCGTTCGAGCGCGAGCTCAGCGTCATCGCCGTGCGCAGCAGCCAGGCCGAAGTCACTTGCTACCCGCTGGTCGAAAATCACCACACGGGCGGCATCTTGCGCAAAACGCTGGCACCCGCGCCGGGCGTGACCGAAGAGCTGCAGCGCGCCGCCAATCAGCACATCGAGAAGTTGCTGGCTCACCTCGACTACGTGGGCGTGTTGGCGCTCGAGCTTTTTCAAGTCAACGGCAGCCTGATCGCCAATGAGATTGCCCCGCGCGTGCACAACACCGGGCATTGGACGATCGAAGGCGCGCGCACGAGCCAATTCGAAAACCATCTGCGTGCCATCCTGGGCCTGCCGCTCGGCGCGACCGAAGCGCTTGGCCCGTGCGCGATGCTCAACTTGATCGGCGCGGCGCCCGACGCCGCGGCCGTGCTCGGTGTGCCCGACGCTCACCTGCACTGGTACGGCAAGGAGCCGCGCGCCGGCCGCAAAGTGGGCCACATCACCGTCCGCGCTCCCGACACCGCGACGCTCGAAGCGCGCGTGGCCCAGCTCGAAGCGATCATCTCGGCCTAGCAGCTGCGCTGCGCTCCAGCTGGAGCCGTTCGGTTCAGCGAAAGCGGTACTCGGTCAACGCGTGTGCTCCGCGCGAAAGCAAGCGCCCTGCCGCGAGTGCTTGGGCGAGATCCCGGCTGGCGCTCGCGGTCGACAGGGTGGGAAAGAGCCCGCGGTACCGCTTTCGCGAAAACCAGGCCTTTGCCAAGGCTTGGCGTGCCTTCGCCCGGCGGTCGTCGGCGGTTTCGGCACGTCCGTGCAGCTGTCCGTTCAGGCGCTGCAGCGCCAGCAGCAGCATGTCGAGCATGTGCTCGACGAATGGCGCAGCGTTCGCCGTTAGTGAGGCAGCGCCGGCGGTCGTTGAACGGCGCGCCACAGCGACAACGATATCGTAGGTTTTTTGATGCTCCAAGATCATTGACTCGGTAGGCGCATGCTCGAACAGCGGCGAGGCGCGTCGCAGGAGCAGGTGCTGCCACAGCCGAGCGAGCCGGCCATTGCCGTCGCTGAACGGCCGAATTCGCCGGAGCTCGAAATGGAACAAGATGGCGCAGAGGATCGGCGGAAGCTCATCCTGACGTATCAACCGAAATAGCTCGCGCAGGTTCTGCCCGCTGCGAAACCGCCCCGCGTCGCCACTCAACCCGGTCATCAAGACACCGTGTGCTTCGAGCAGGTCGTCGCCGTGGATTGGGTCCCAGCTGCCCAGACGTTGGTACGCCACGTGGGCGTTTTCGAGCGCCAATATGTCGGTCGCTGACGTGAGCATCGGCTTGCCGCGCAGGACCGCCGTGGCCTGCTGAACCGAGCAACTGCAGCCCGCCAAGCGAGCAGTGTCGAGGGCGACGTGAACGAGGTTCGACCGCTGAACGCTAGGCGAGGGTGCAGCCTGCTCAGCCGTCCCCTCCCAGCGACCGAGCAATCGCTCAATTTCCCCGAGGCGCCGCACGGCGCCAGCGTCAATTTTGATCGAGTTCATTTTTCGAGAGCAGATAGTATCAGATGAGACTATCTGATCTCGGTTTTTCCTCAAGTTTTTCTGGATCAGATGCGGAGTCGGGTTCCCGATCTCCGAGGCGGATTTCCGCTTTCCGCTGCCAAGCGGCAGCTCCAATCGCAGAAACTGCCGTGTGGTCCTCCTTGTGAAAAAATCTCGATCGGACGGCTTGACCCCGCTACGACACGGCAGTTTCTGCACAGCAAGCTGCGGCGCGGCAGCCCCCAGATGATGAATCATGAGTGTGCTGCGGCTTGGCAGCCCGCGTCTACTTGAAGTCTTTGGCGGCGGGGGCGAGCAGGGTGCCGCACATGGTTTTGCAGCGGATGTTCTTGTCGCTGCAGGTGCACTTGCCGGCTTGCTTCTTTTTGAGCGTGTCTTTCATCTCCGCGACGGTGAAGCCGGCGATGCGCTCGACGCGGTCCATTTTCCACTTCTCTTTGCGCTGTTTGGCGGTGAGCGGTTCGGTCGGCGCGCCGTCGGGCTCGGCGCAGCAGCGGAAGCCGAGAAAATAGTAATAGAATCCTTCGTCGTGGGTGTAGATCTTCGGGCGGCACTGGTTGCGCACGCCTTTGTACCAGGGGCCGCCGGAGTGAATGCTGTCGAATTTCCCCTTGAAATCGGGCTCGTTGTAGCTTTCGCTCTGCGTGACCTCGTCCGTGTTGCCAGGCAGGTCGGCGACGCCGTAGGGGCTGACGCATTCGGGTTGGCTGCCGTTGCGCACGCCTTTCCAGAGCCGAGCTAGCTCGTCGGGATCACGCTGGGCGACCTTCTTCATGTCTGGCGAATCCCACTCGACGTCGCCGTGGCACTTGTTGGTGTCGCGTGTGTAGCCGTAGGGGAAAGGGAGCATCTCTGGTCCTTCGCAGGCCAGCGTCCACTCGGTTTCGGTGCACATGCGCTTGCCGACGGCGGCGCACTTGATCTGCGCTTGGTGGAATTTGTTCATCACCTCGGGACGCGCGCCCTTTTCGTTGGGCCAAGTGTACGTGTCCATGCAGAAGCGCTTCTTGACCTTCGTGCCGACGCACTCGCTGTGCGGCTCGAACTCCTCGCAGATGTCTTTGTCGTTGGCCTTGTCGTGCCATTGCTTGACGCATTTGTGCTCGACCTTGCTGCAGTATTCGCCTTCGACCATCTGCATGCCGTCGGGGCAGGCGCTGTCGTCGGCATCCGCCGAGCTCTTGTTGGCGACGTGTAGCGCTTCTGGCGGTTTTGTGGCCTTGGGTGGCATAGCGGAGGCGGAGCCAGCGGGGGCGGGAGTTTCGGAAGGGTCGCTCGGCGTAGCAGCCGACGTGACGAGCGGCGGGCTCGGGGGCTCGGGCGTGATCGACGGCGAGGCCGCGCAAGCGACGTACATGAAATAGACGAAACCGAGTGCGAAAGCGCGACGCATGACGGGCGGACCCTACAAGAAACGCGCGAAAGCACCAATCGCTAACCTTTCGTGTAGCGCGCGGGTTGTTTGAGCGCGACTCAAGAAACAATTGTTGAGCGCCGCTCAAGTATTGAACCGTTCCAGTGCAGCGGTGCGGGCCAGGGAAAGAGCGATAAAGAATTGTTGAGTGGCGACTCAAGGGGCTTGCGAGGCATCGCGCCGCGTCCCATGTAGGCGACAGCTCTGAGTCACCGAGCTGACGAATCATGGACGGGTCCCTACCTTCTTCCGACGCCTTCTCGCACGAGCTTGCACCGCAAACTGACGAAGTTTCCAGGAAGCTTCGCGGTGGCGTTTGGGAGCGCAGCGACTTGGCGCGTGGCATTTATGCCGCCGTTATTGGGCTGGGCCGCTGGCTGGCCGAGCACGGCGTCACGCCGAACGCACTGACTTACGCGGCGCTCGCGATGGCGCTCGCTTCCGGTGTCGCCGCAGCGCTCAGCTGCTACTTGATCGCCGCGTTGTGCCTGCTGGTTAGCGGCGGGTTTGATCTGCTCGACGGCATCGTCGCGCGCAGTGCGCATCTCAGTACGCGGTTCGGTGCATTGCTCGATTCAACCGTGGATCGCCTAGCCGACGCTTTTCCGCTGATGGGCCTGCTCGTCGCCTGCGCCCCGACCGCGCTGACGACGGTCGTTCTGGTCGTGGCAATGATGGCGGGCTTCGCGATTTCCTACGTGCGCGCGCGGGCCGAAGGGCTCGCGATCAAACTGCCCACGCTATTCATGCGCCGGGCCGAGCGGGTCGTGATGCTGCTGGTCGCTCTGGTCGTAGGCTCGATCAGCGCCCACGGCTTCCCGAGCGAGGTCGCCATGTTGTCGATCATCGCGGTGATGGGGCTGCTCAGCGTGGTGGCCGCAGTTTGGGCGCTCCGCGCAGCGTATGTGGTGCTGGAGCTCGAGCAGGTGAGCGTGACTCGCGTCAGCGTCCCAGCAGCGCCGACACCGAGTAGGCCATAGCGCCCGCTACGACGCCGGCCAGTAGGTCGTCCGCCATAATTCCGACACCGGGTGGCTCCAGCCTCTGCACGGTGTCAATCGGTCCCGGCTTGGTGATGTCGAGCACGCGAAATAGAGCCAGCGCCAAGAGTCGAATCCCGAAGCTACTTGCGCTGACCATGCCCATGGCGATCAACGTCCCGCATACCTCATCGATCACGACCTTCTGCGGGTCCTCAATGCCTTCGGCTCTCGCCACCTCATTCGAGGCCCAGATGCCGACGGCAGAGAGCGCGACGATGATCGCCGCGTGCGGCAATGGGCCGAGCGTGGCGAGCGCCAGGTGCAACGGCACGGCGCCGATCGAGCCGACGGTGCCGGGCGCCTTCGGGGACAAGCCGCAACCAAACCAAGTCGCGAGCAGTCGGGCAGGGAGGGCTGCTTGAGCCATGGCGCGACCGTAACACGAGCGGCGCTGCCGTCACGGCCGGGCCTGCTGCGCTATCGGCAGGTCATTTCAAGGCTCTTTCCGTTGGTGCCGGTGCTGTACGTGCTGATCATCGCCGGCATCGGCGACTTGCGGGTCGAGCACATGGTGTTGGTGTTGGTCGTGCTGGGGCTGTCGGCGTTCGGCCCACGGGCGCGCGCCTTCTTGAGCGACATCACGCCCTACGTTTTGGTCGCGCTTGGCTACGACTCGGTGCGCTACGCGCGGCGGTTGTTCGTCACCGCCGACCGCGTGCACGGCTGCCAGATGCGCTCTTTCGAGCTGTCGACGCTCGCGGTTTCGCCAGGGATGACGTTGCAAGATTGGTTTCAGGTTCACCACGCGCCGTTCTGGGACGTGGTGTTCGCGGTGCCGTACACCGTGTTCGCGTATCTGGCGTTGATCTACTCGGCGTACCTGTACTTCGTGGACCGGCCGCGCATGCGCCGTTACCTATGGGCGTTCGCGATCGCCAATTTTATCTCGTTCGTGGTGTGGATGGCGCTCCCGACGGCGCCGCCTTGGTACATCCGGGCGCACGGTTGTGATGTGAGCATGGCCGCCTTGCCGAGCGCCGCCGGACTACTCCGCGTCGACCAGTTGTTTGGCATTCACTACTATGAGGGCCTGTATTCGCGCGCCTCCTCGGTGTTCGGCGCCATGCCGAGCATGCACTGCGCCTACCCGATGCTCGGGCTGCTCACGGCTTGGCGCTCCGCCAGCTGGAAAACTCGGCCAATTCATCTGCTCTACGCGGTCACCATGTTCGTCGGTTCCAACTACCTCGACCACCATTGGCTCTGGGACGGCATTGCCGGCATCACGCTGGCGTTCGTCGCGGTTTGGCTGTCCGGCAAACTGCTTGGACAAGGACGCCGCGTCAGCTTGCCGCCGCGCGCGATCGCGGAGGCGGCGTGAAAACGCCCAACGGCACGCAGCCGCCGCCGCGCGCGGCGCGGGTCAGCTACTTCTTGATGGAGCACTCCCGCTGGGTCCTCGCGCTGGCGGCGGTGCTGATGGTCGCGACCGGCTACCGCACGGTGCTCACCTACAGCTCGCTCAAGAGTGAGCTGGAAGAGCTGCTGCCGAAGTCGGCACCGAGCGTGGCCGCGCTCGGCGAGCTGCGCCAGCGTTTGCCGGGGTTGCGCTTTCTGGGCGTGGTGATCGAGGTCGACGAAGCCGGGCATGCGGCGGAGGCCGAGCGGTTCTTGGACCAGCTCGCCGAACGCATTCTTAAGTACCCGCCGGAGCTGGTGCGCGGCGTGCGCCTCGATACCACTGCCGAACGGCAATTCGCCGAGCGCTACGCGCTGCAGTTGATGGAGCCCTCGGACGTGAAGCGGCTGCGCGAAGCCGTCGAGGCCCGGCGCGATTTCGAGGTGTCGCACGCGATGGGCAGCGATCTCGATGGCGACGACGCCGGTGAAGCCGCGCGCAAACCCCCAGAATTGCCGCTCGACGAGCTACGCCGTAAATACGAGACGCGCTTCGGTGCCAAGGGCAAAGCCAAAACCTCGGACCGCTTCGTCTCGCCAGACGGGCGAAATCTGGCGCTGTTGGTTCAAACCAGCTCGACTTCGACTGGCTTCGAATCCGACCGGCGACTGCTCGAGAAGGTGAAGGGCGACGTCCTCGCGCTCGGCGGCGCGCCGCGCGGCACACGCTTCGGTTTCGCCGGTGACGTCGCGACGCGCGTGGAGGAGACCGAGGGCTTGGCGGCGGATCTCGGCTTGTCGAGCCTGGTCGTCGGCTTGCTCGTGGTCGGTAGCTTGCTCTGGTTCTACCGCTCGTGGGCGGCGTTGGTCGTGCTGTTCGTCCCGCTATTGCTCGGCACCTGGTCGGGGTTTGCGCTGGTCGCGTTGCCGCCGCTTTCGATCCGCTACCTGAACACGAACACGGCATTCCTCGGCTCGATCGTCGTCGGCAACGGCATCAACAGCGGCATCATGCTGTTGGCGCGGATTCAAGAAGAGCTGGGCCTCGGCAAGCGCGTGAAGGACGCGGTCGCGAGCGGTGTTTCGGAGAGTTGGCGCGCCACGTTGGCGGCCGCGCTGGCCTCGGGCGCCTCGTACGCCTCGCTAATTTTTACGGACTTTCGCGGTTTCAACCAGTTCGGCTGGATCGGCGGGATCGGCATCGTCATGTGCTGGGTCGCAATGTACTGGCTGATGCCGCCGCTCTGCTTGTTGCTGGGCGAGCGGCTGCGCCCGCGTCCCGCGCCGGTCGAGCGCGCTCCTCGGCGGTCGATCGCGGCCCGTGTCGCGGACTATACGATGCTGCATCGCCGCGGCGTTTTGGCGGCACTGGCTGTGCTCGGGCTGGTGTCGCTGGCGGGACTGGCGACGCGGCGGGACGATTGGATCGAGTACGACTTGTCGAAGTTGCGCCGCAAAGACTCGTGGGTGAGCGGCGAGCGCTACTGGGGCAAACGGATGGACGCGGCCACGGGCCGCTACCTCACGCCCAGCGTGGTGATGGCCGAAAACGCCGAAGACGTGCCCAAGCTCGAAGCGCGGCTGCGCGAATTAATGGAACGTGGCGGCGCTGGCGATCTGATCGCGGAAGTGCGGAGCGCGCAGCAATTGTTGCCAGACACGCGCTTCGCGTCGATCGCCGAGGCCAAGCTGCTCAAAGCCGCGATCACGCCAAAACTGCGCGGTAAGCTCAAGGATTCGGACCGCGCGCTCTTGGATCGCGCGCTCTCGGAAGCGTCGCTGGTTGCGCTCACCGCGCAGGACCTGCCCGAAGCCTTCGCGGCCGGCTTGCGTGAGAAAGACGGGCGAATTGGCCGCAGCGTGCTGGTGTTTCCTAAGGTGGGCGGCGGCACCTGGCAGTCCGAGCGCCTGGCTGGCTTTGCGCGCGATATGCGCGAAGCAGCGCGCGCATCGGGGGCGATCGCCGCAGGTCCGCTGCTCTTGTCGAGTGATCTAGCGCACGCCATGCGCGCCGATGGGCCGCGCGTGACGTTGTTGTCGTTCGTCTGCGTGATCGCGATCTGCATCGGCGCGTTCGGCGTCGTGGGTCGCCAAGCTTGGGCGTTTTCCGGCCTCAGCGTCGGCGCGCTCTTGCTCGGCGTCTCGTTCATGCTTGGCCTGCTGGCGTGGACCGGCGCTAAGCTGAATTTTTCGAACTTCGTCGCGCTGCCGATCACCTTCGGCATTTCGGCCGACTACTCGATCAACATGCTGCGGCGCTTTCAGTCCGAAGGCGAAAGTACCGACGAGCGCCTATCACACACCAGCGGCGCGTTGGCGCTGTGCTCGGCCATGACCGTGATCGGCTGGGGAGCCTTACTGCTGGTCGAGAATCAGGCGCTGTTCTCGTTCGGCGTGTTCGCGATCAGCGGCGAAATCGCCTCGCTAGTCGCGGCCGTCTTGGCACTGCCGGCTGTGTTGGCGTGGCTTACAAGCGGGTCAAGAGAGCGCAGATCAGGCCGCCAGGACACGGCTCCGACGGCTCTGGGATGAGCTGGCAGCTATCCGGCACCGCGACCATCACGGTGGGCGTGGTCGGATCAGCGCCCCAGCTGGAGCTGGTACCCCACTTGAGCTTCGGCTTCTCCATCTCACCGGCGAAGTGCACCTTACATTCGGTGACGAAGCGCGCGAGCTTCTCGGGCAGCAGGTTGCCGGGCGGCTCGATGTGCAAGCGCGTCGCTAGCGCGGGCGTCGCCCACAAGCCTGCCACCAACACCAGGCGGTTGTCGTTCCAAGTCCGGTACGGCTGAACGACGTTGGCTTTGTTGTCGTCGAGCGGCGCGTTCGGATCGCGCGGCCATGCCTCCGTCTCACTCTTGTTCCCGCAGTGCTTGCCTTCGAACTCTTTGTCGTACGCGCAGGCGAGGCCCGCGTAGTCGGCGGTCACCAGCGTGATGCGCAGCGTGGTCTTGCCGCCGACCTTCCACTCGTCGAGCTTGGAAGCTGGCGGCTCCTTGGGCTCGAGCGCCTGCCCAACGGCTGACCAGTGAGGGAAGAGCGTGAGCGCACCGATGATGCCTGCCGCGATCAAGTACCGTCCACCGATGACCGGCGTCTCTTCGACGACCGGGGGTCTGGGCCCCTTGGCCTTGGGCTTCGCCTGCGGTTGCTGCGGTTTCGCGCCGGCGGGGGGCGAAACCGCCAAAGTTCCGGCCGGTGCCTTGGACGGCGAGGTCGCCGCGGGTTTCTCGCTCTCACTCATGGCTGGCCGGTTGATAGCGCAAAATCCGCCCGGACACTAATGCCCTTTCTGGGCTACATTAGGCCTGCTTCTTACGGGTCTTTCACCTTGCCAATGAGGTTCGCTATGACTAGCCGGCGCCCGCGCTCCCTCCTTCGTCCCATCCTGTTCGGGGCGCTCAGCGCTCTTGGCATCGTGCTCGGTACGGCCGTGCCGGCTCGCGCCGCGGTCACCTTGGCCGGTGACGCCGCGACTGCCTTCGACGCCAAGGTCTTCCAGATGGGCCTCAGTCAACCCACCGACCTGGCGGTGCTGCCGGATGGTCGCGTGATCATCATCCAAAAGGCCGGTGACTTCGCCACGATACCGGCCGCCGGCGGTAACCCGATCGAGGATCACATCGACGTGAGCACCGCCAGCGAGCAGGGGCTGTTGGGCATCGTTGCAGATCCGAACTTTGCGACGAACCAGTACATCTACGTCTACGCCGACAACCCGAATAGCCAGGCCGATCGGCATCAGATCTTGCGCTACAAGTTCGGTGCTGACAGTAAACTCGGCACCAAAACCGTCGTCCTCGACATGGGCCTCGAAGGGCCAGCCAACCACGATGGTGGCGGCATCGACATCTACCAGGGCAATCTCTACATGGGCGTGGGCGACACGGGCGCCAACTCATCACCCCCCTCGAACCACTACGGCACCTGCTTGAACAAGGGCAACGGCAAGGTCCTTCGCATCAGCCTGGCTGATGCCACGCTCGGGCAACCCCCAGCCGACAATCCGCTGGTGAACGTCGACATGGTCACCGGTTGCGACACCACCGGCGGCGCATTCAAGATGGTGGCGCCTGACAAGCGGATTTTTGCTTGGGGTTTCCGCAATCCCTACCGACTGTGGGTCGACAAGACGAACGGCAAGGTTTGGGTTGGCGATGTTGGCGAGGTCACGCGCGAGGAAATCGACATCGTCCAGAAGGGCATGCACCACGGCTACCCGTTCCGCGAAGGTACCAAGGATTGGGCGCAGAACTTTGCGCCGCCTGGCGAGTGCATGGGCGTCACGCCAGCGTCTGAATGCGTCGCGCCGGTGTTCGACTACGACCGGACCGGTAAGGATTCGAGCATCATCGGTGGGCGGATCCTCGACGGTTGCGACTGGCCGGCAGCGTGGAAGAGCCGCTACGTCTTCGGCGACTACAACCTGAACAAGATCTGGACGGTAGACGTCAACGCAACTCGCGACGGGGTTGTCGCCAATTCCCAAAAGGACTTTGCCACCAGCAATCACCTGACGGCGATGCGCATGGGCACCGACAACGCGCTCTACTTCCTCGAGGAGGGGGGCAACGTCACGCGCGTCACGGCCAAGGCTGGGATGTCGATGCCCAACTCGTGCCCGAGCGTGAACGCTGAACCGGGCGGCTCGCCCGCAGGCGGCTCGGGAGGCGCGGCCGCAGGAGGCGCGGCTGCGGGAGGCAGCGCGACTACTGGCGGTAAGACCAGCGCCGGCGGCACGCCCGCCGCGGGCGGTACGTCGAGCACGGCCGGCACTACTTCAACGACGGCCGGGACCGGGACCAACAGCGCCGGAATGACTAGCGGTGCTGGTACCGGCAACGGTTCCTCTGGTGATTCGGGCGGTTGCGGTTGCCAGGTCGTGGGCGCACCCGCCACGTCCGCGCTGGGATTGAGCGCGTTGTTGGCTGGGCTTGGTCTGAGCCTCCGTCGTCGGCGCAACTCGCGATGAAGATGCGCGCTGGCGTTCGTTTTTTAACTCCTTTCGCGCTCGCGGCTTGTGCGGTCATCGCCGGCTGCAGCAGCGGTGATCCAGGCACGCAACCTGGCGCTTCCGGAGCCGGCGGCGGCGGTGGCGCGAGCGCAGGCTCGGACACTGCTGGGTCGTCAGGTGCAGCGAACGGAGCTTCCGTTGCAGGCGGGGCTGGGGCCGCGGCCGGCCTTGCTGGAGGTGGCGCGGCCGGCGTTGGAGGTAGCGCGGGAGCCGCGGGAGCCGCGGGAGCTGCTGGCTCTGCGGGTGCCGCGGCTACGGGCTGCGCCATTTCTATGACCGACGAAATGCAACCGATGCTGCTCAGCAAGACCGGTTGCGTCGACATGGCGGATCCGACCAAGCCCGCCCCGGGCCTGCTGCCCTACGCTGTCCGCAGCCCGTTGTGGTCCGACGCGGCGACCAAGGAGCGCTTCATGCGCATTCCCGACGGCACCAAGATCCACGTGCTGGATTGCAGCGTCGAGGTCAACGCGTGCAAGCCGCCCGGTCTGGGCGGCAACGGCGCCGACGACGGCCACTGGGACATGCCGGTCGGCACCGTGCTCGTGAAGAACTTCAGCATCGATGGCAAGCACATCGAGACGCGGTTGTTCATGCGGCGCTCCGCGTCGAATTTCACCGGCTGGAAAGGCTTCAGTTACGAGTGGAACGATGCGCAAACCGAGGCCAACCTCCTGCCTGACGACGCGACCGGCAAAGACAAGCCGGTCGGCGTTTCTTCGCAAGTTTGGCACTACCCGAGTCGCAGCCAGTGCATGGATTGCCACACGCGCTACGCGGGCCGTTCGCTCGGTCCCAGCACGCAGCAGTTGAACTCGGACTTTGCGTACGCTGACGGCACGATGAATCAGCTGGCGAAGTTCAAGCAGCTCGGTCTGTTCGATATCGCTCCGAAGGACCTGGCTGGCTATCCCGACCCGTTCGGTAGCGATGCCACCCTCGATCAGCGCGCCCGCTCTTACATTCAGTCCAACTGCGCGACTTGTCACCGGCCGGGCGGCGAGTTCAGCAGCATCGACATGCGCTACGCCACCGCCTTCGCGGACAGCAAGCTGTGCGACAAGATCGAGCGCGATGCCGGCATGGTGCCTGACTACCGACTGACGCCAGGCAAGCCGGCCGAATCGACGATGTCGTTTCGCATGCACGCGCTCGACATGCTGCGCATGCCAAAAATCGGCTCCAAAGTCATCGATGCCAAGGGAACGCAGCTGATCGACGACTGGATTACGGCGTTGCCGACGGACGCTTGCCCGGCCCGGCAATAGGTGTAAGGGGTAAGGGCGATGGCTGAACCCGAGCTGGTTCTGAAAAAGCTGCTCGAACAGCGCTGGCCCAACTCCGAGCACTTCTTCGAGCGCGCCGCGCGCGATCTAACGGAGCCGCCCGGTATCGGATTTCGAGCGCTGTTCGCCAGCGTCCCGCGTCGGCTCGGCCAAGCTGCCGAGCTCAGTCTCGAGGCGGCGCCCGAGCTGCGCGCCGCGCGCCCGCACTGCACGCTCACGGACTACGTGCGGCTTTGGCTGCTCAGCCACGCGCTACCGCGCTTGGCCAGCGACCAGCAACCCGGCTGGGTGCTGCAGCTGTTCGAAGCGGGGGAGATGGGCGAGCAGGTCAGCATCCTGCGCGTCTTGCCGCTGTTGCCAGACTCCGCGCGCTTCGTCGAAACCGGCGTTCAGGCGTGTCGCACCAACGCGCGCGACGTGTTCGAGGCGATCGTCTGCGAAAATCCGTTCCTGGTCGACCATTTCCCGGAGCTGAACTTCAACCAGGCCGTCATGAAGGCGATCTTCATGGAGGTGTCCGTGCGTCGCATTGAACAGCTCGAGCGTCGCATCACGCCCGAGCTGTCGCGGATGGCCGCCGGTTACGCGAGTGAACGCCGTGCCGCTGGGCGGCCGGTACCCGAAGACGCCGAATATCTGGCAAACTACGGAGCCTAAATCCATGTTGTTCGACCCCCACATCCACATGACGTCGCGCACGACGGACGACTACCAGGCGATGGCCGACGCCGGCATTCGCGCGATCGTCGAGCCGGCGTTTTGGCTGGGGCAGCCGCGCACGCACCTCGGCAGCTTCGAGGACTACTTTTTGGCGCTGCTCGGCTGGGAGCGTTTTCGGGCGGCCCAGTTCGGCATTCGGCACCTGTGCACGATGGGGCTGAATCCGAAAGAAGCGAACAACAGCCGGCTAGCGGACGGCGTGATGGAGCTGCTGCGCCTGTATGTCGAGAAGGACGGCGTCGTGGCCGTCGGCGAGATTGGCTACGACGACGTGACGCCGGCCGAGGAGAAGTACTTTGCCGCGCAGATCGAGCTCGCCAAAGATGCGGGTCTTCCGATTCTGATTCACACGCCGCATCGCGATAAGAAGCGCGGCACCGAGCGCACGCTGGCGTTGGTGAAAGAGAGCGGCATCGCGCCGGAGCTGACGCTGATCGATCACAACAACGAAGAGACGATCGCCTCCGTGCTCGACTCGGGCTGCTGGGCGGGGCACTCGATTTATCCGAACACGAAGATGGACGAGCCGCGCATGGTCACGATCGTGCAGCAGTACGGTGGCGAGCGCATCTTGATCAATTCTGCTGCGGATTGGGGCGTGAGCGATCCGCTCAAGGTGCCCAAGACCGCACAGGCGATGAAAGTCGCCGGTATCGATGCCGAGACTGTCGACACGATTTGCTGGAAAAATCCGGTCAATTTCTTTGCGCAGAGTGGCCGCTTCGACGTCAAAGAGTTCGGCTTGGATCTGAGCGTCGATCAGCGCGAGCTGTTCCAGGGCAACTCGGTGCTGCGCGGCCAGTCGCCGCGCACTGACGACAAGTAGTCGCGAGGTAAGCCGTGCAGCCTACGTTGGTTTTGAATGTCGTGGGCCTAACGCCCGCGCTGATTGGCGAGCACACGCCGGCTTTGCGCGCGTTTCGCGATGCGTATGCGTTGCGCCCGCTCAGCACGATCTTGCCGGCCGTGACCTGTTCGGTGCAGTCGACGCTGCTGACCGGCAAGCTGCCGCGCGAGCACGGGATCGTCGGCAATGGCTGGTACTTTCGCGATTTGTCGCAGGTGTGGCTGTGGCGCCAGTCGAACCAGCTGGTTCACGGCGACAAGGTTTGGGACGAAGCCAAGCGGCGTGACCCGAGCTTCACGTCGGCAAAGTTGTTCTGGTGGTACAACATGTACGCCAACGTGGACATTTCGGTCACGCCGCGCCCGATGTACACGGCCGATGGCCGCAAGCTGCCCGACGTGTACACCGATCCGCCCGAGCTGCGCGCCGAGCTGAGCGAAAAGCTCGGCATGTTTCCGCTATTCAATTTCTGGGGTCCGCGCGCGGATATCTCGTCCACGAGATGGATCGCGCGCTCGGCTGAGCACATCATCGAGAGCAGCGCGCCGACGCTGACGCTGGTGTACCTGCCGCACCTCGACTACGATTTACAGCGTTTCGGCCCGAATCATCCACGGATCGCCCAGGCGCTGGCCGAGGTCGACGCCGAGTGCGCGCGCCTCTTCGACTTGGTCAAACAAAAGGGCCTGCGCGTGGTCGTGCTGTCCGAATACGGCATCACCCCGGTAAGTGACGCGATTCACGTCAACCGCGCCCTGCGCGAGGGCGGCTTCTTGCGTGTCCGGGAAGAGGTCGGGCTCGAGCAGCTCGACCCCGGAGCGAGCCGCGCTTTCGCGGTTGCGGATCATCAGGTGGCGCACGTCTACGTGAAGAACCCGGCAGATTT
Source organism: Polyangiales bacterium (assembly GCA_038252755.1). Lineage (GTDB taxonomy): Bacteria > Myxococcota_A > Polyangia > Polyangiales > Polyangiaceae > PMG-095. The sequence continues at coordinate 115,156 of JBBSAB010000015.1, forward strand.
GCCGACCGTGCGCGCGTTGTGCGAGCGACTGGAAGGCGTCGAGCGGGTATTGGACGGCGCAGGCAAGCACGCCGCCGGGCTGGATCACGAACGCGCGGGTGAGCTAGTGCTCGTGTCACGCGCGGATCGCTGGTTCAGCTACTACTTCTGGCTCGACGACGCGCGCGCCCCCGACTACGCGCGCACCGTCGATATCCACCTTAAGCCTGGCTACGATCCGGCCGAGCTCGTGCTCGATCCGAAGCTCACGTTCCCGATGTTGAAGGTCGCGCGGCGGTTGGCTGCGCGCAAGCTCGGCTTCCGCAATCTGCTCGACGTGATCGGCCTCGACGCGACCGTCGTCAAAGGCTCACACGGTCGCCTCACCGATCGCACCGACGACGGCCCGCTCTTGATGTCCTCCGTGCCGGAGCTCCTTCCGCCCGGAGACAGCGTCGCCGCGACCGACGTGAAGGACCTGCTGCTACGCCACTTGTTCGACTGAGCGAGCGAGCGCGAGACAACAGGGAGCCGGGGAGTCGGGGAGGTCAGAACGAGATTTTTTGGTGGGTGGTGGGGGCAAGCTCGACGCGACAGGACAGCCACGCCGCACCAAGTCGCACGCTCGACCCAAGGAACCTTCCCGCCTTCCCGCCTTCCTCTGAGCATTGGTCTCATTTCGCGATTCGAGCACGAGCGAACAGGAAGGCGGGAAGGCGGGAAGATTTCTGTTGTTCGAACAGGCGCCTGAGGCCCAATCGCGATCCCGCTGCGTCCCGTTGCCAGTACCACCCACCCTAAATCTCGGCCTTCCCGCCTTCCCGCCT
>JBBSAB010000016.1:0-112867 GCA_038252755.1 Polyangiales bacterium
GTCGCGATGCCGAGCGTTTTCCTCTCGCATCCCGCGTCGTCGTGCTATCAACCGCGTCCCTTACGCACCCGTAGCTCAGCTGGATAGAGCATCGGACTACGAATCCGAGGGTCGCTTGTTCGAATCAAGCCGGGTGCGCCAAAGCTGAAAATCCAATGTTCATTGGGTTTTTGATGGGTGGGTGGAAGCCGAGGCAGGCGCGCGCCTGCTGGTTGCGCTTTGGCAGGAAGCGCGATTTCTGGTTAGCCATCCGAGTTCGTTCGCGGCGAGACGAGGCCCGACAGGCGCGATGCCGTCGCGCCTTCACTAGTGGAGACGCGCGGGCAGTCGTCGGGCTGGCTTACCAAATCGCGAACGGCACCGCCAGGAGCCAAGTCCAGACCCACAAGCAGTAGGCGGCAACGGCTATGTTCGCGCCGCGGGCGAAACGATCGTCCATTGCTGCGAAACCGAGCGGTATCACCGGGGCGAAGAGCGTCACCCAGCGGACCAGCACGCTGCCGATGGCCGTGCTGAACGGAAGCTCCGCTAAGTCCGCAAAGCCCTGTTCGAGTATGGAGGCGCCCCGCGACCACGGCCACCAGGGTCCGGCCAACGCACTCGCCATGAAGCGGCCCAATGGCGGCAGGCCACCATACAGCAGCGCGCCTAGCCCGAACGTGATTGCGCTAGCGCCCAGGGCTCCGAGTCTTGCGGGCAACACGGGGCGCTCGCTCTTGCTGTTTGCGAACGTCTCCGCGGCTCGCCGCGCTTCCGGCTGGTCCCAGATCTCCGTCCGCACGCTCGTGATCTGCGTAGTCGCGCGCGGAGCCACGAAGGCTCCAATCGGCAGTGGTCCTAGGTGCAGTTCGACACCGCGCAGCGTTGCGATGCGCCAGGCTGGCACTCCGAGTTGCACGCGGCCCACGCCGTGCCCCGTGGCTAGCAGTGTGGCGATCGAGACGAGAATGTGGATGAGGCCGAGGACGCAGCCTGCGCAGTAGATGAGGAGAAGTCCGATCATGGTGTGTAGCTCGAAACCGAGTTTCCCGAGCGCGACGGCGCCCGTAGGCTGCGATGAACTGCCAGGTTCAGCGTCATGTAGATCTTGAGAGCAGTGCTGTTGATGGTTTTCGGTTTGAGCGTGTCGCTAGCGGCGAGTGCGTCCACGAGTTGTTGATAGCCGATGCCCGTGCCCGCCAAATCCGTGCGCAGCGTCCCGCGTGCAAACCGGTCTTGGAGACCGGTTTGCACGCGGGCGAGCACGACGAGGATAACGATGGTTCCGAGTAGCCACTCGAGCGGTGGCAGCAGCGCGCGGGCGGCGCCGGTGCCAAACGCGGCCTGGTACGCTCGATGGACCAGTACGCAAATGAGCACGATGCACAACAACACGCTGACCATGAGCGCATTCGAAGTCCAGCTGTAGCTGAGCGAGCGTGGCGCCGAACGAGCGTCTTTGATGGATAGCTCCAGCAGCTCGCGTTGTCGTTGAGGCAGCGCGCCGAGCGGCGCTTCGTTCGTCAAGCCTTGCATGGCCAAAGTTGCGAGCAAGTAGAAGCCGAGCAGCTTTTGTTCATGGCTCAGCTGCTCGCAAAGTCTCCACCAACTCTGGGGTCGTGAATCGAGCGACTCCTTCAGGGAAAGCAGCAGCTCATGCCGCAGCTCTGGGCTGACGCGCCCAAACCGAATCAGCTCGGAGAAGCCTGGTGGTAGCCAGCGCCAGCCATCGACTCGCTTCAGCTGCTCTCGTAGCTGGCACGCCTGGTGGAAGGTCTTGGCACCAGCGCTCAGCTCCTGTCCGTCCATTGCCCACGTGAACGGCTCGAACACGCTGAACGGTTGATCCCAGGCCGCAACCGTGAGCGGCAACCAGAGCGCCTCTCGCATGTGTTCATCGTCTTCGGCTGCCTCGCGGAAGCTTTCGCTCTGCGCCTCGGCGAGTAGCTCTTCACAGCGCCGCTGGGCCAGTCGTGTCTGCGCATGGAGCGTCCAGAGCGCTCCTCGAAAAGGAAAGCTGCGTGCGGCTAGGCGCGGCCAAGCGAAATGTCCCGCGTCTGCCAGATGAGTCAGCACGGCAGGCGGGCTCAGCTCGAACATCACAGCCACGAGATCGAGATCGCGATCGATGCCGCTCGCCCAAATGCTCGCGAGTTCCTGGACGCTGGCTCCGCCCTGCACCCGCGTGGCAAACGTCTCTGCTTGAAGCTGCGCCGAATCTGGGGCCCGCTCTGCCGCGGTCTTGCCTGCTTCCGTAGCGGCCTGCGCTGGCGCGTGCTGGGCAACGCGCTGGCTTCGGAATTCCCGCGCCGGCAGGTGACCGTAACCGCCCGCCAGTCGACGGCTTAGTTCCTCGAACGCCGCGTGGATGCGTTGAAATTCTTGGGGGGCCCGCTCAGGTCGGTACAGCTTGATCAGGCGTGCATAGGCTTGCTTCACATCACGCAGACTGGCGCCCGCGTGGATGCCTAGCAGCTCGGCAGGATCGCTGGTCTCGAGCAGGGGTGGCTGTCCGCTCTTCACCAGCGCTCCCCGGTCTCGAAGTGCTCGCAAGCGCTGCGAAGCACTGCTTCAGCCGCGCTGAACACGCGTGGTGTACGCGTCGCCATAGCTGCCTCGAAGTCGCGCATGGCATCACCGAGCGCGCGGCGATCGTCGCCTACCAGGTCTGCCCACAGCACGTTGGCGCGCGCCAATAGCTCGCGGTAAGCGGGACGCTCTGCGGGGTCCATCTTCAGCTGTGTGATGCGGGCTTGTGCTTGCTCCAGCTCTTGACGCTGCAGCGTGCGACCGTCGCGAGCGAGCAACTTCGCGCACAGCTGCTCTGTTTCGAGCAGTCGCGACTGTACCTCCAAGATTCCACTCAAATCGTAGGTGAAAGTGACTTCGACGACGTTGCGAGCGTTGCCCGGCGGGACCCCGTCGATCGACAGCTCGCCGAGCAGGACGTTGTCCTTGACCTCGCGCGCCTCTCCCTCGAACACGCGCAGCACGATCGTATGCTGGTTACGCTCCACCGTGCCGAACACCTCCGAGCGCGAGGCCGGGAGTACAGTGCCGCGCTCGACGATTGGGAAGAATCGGCCTGAAACGAGCCGCGTGCCGATGAGCTGGGCGACCTGCACGCCTAAGCTGTGCGACGCGACGTCGGTGATGACGCGGTCTTCGAGCGCTGCGTCCATGGCGCACATTCCGGCGTGCAGCGTCGCGCCGCGTGCGACCGTCAGCTCGGGATCGGCCTGGAGCGTGGGAGGTCTATCGAGCAGGCGTCGAACGTGTCGCTGCACGCATGGCATACGCGTGGCGCCACCGACGAGCAGCACCTCGTTCAAATCTCGAGCGGCCACTCCCGCTCCGCGCAACGCCGAGCGACATGGCGTGGCCAACCGCTCCAACAGCGGAGCGTAGGCAGTATCGGCCTCTTCGGCGCTGATGACGAGCGTGACCTCCCGGCCGGGAACGACGAGCTCGGCGGAGGGCCAGCGTGACAACTTGCGCTTCAGCAGCTCCACGCGGCGGTGGAGCGTGACGGTTTCCTTCAACGAGAGGGACTCGGCCGCGATATGAGCGCGGCCGAGCGCCAATGCGGCCAGTGCTGCGGTAAAGTCCTCACCGCCTAGCTGGCTTTCGCCCGCGACGCCCTTTACCTGCAGCACACCGTCGAACAGCTCCATGATGCAAACGTCCAAGGTGCCACCCCCGAGATCGAACACCATAAACGTACTCTCGGCGGAGCGAGCGACCATGCCGTGCGCGAGCGCGGCGGCGGTTGGCTCGTTGATCAAACGCTCCACCACCAAGCCGGCCACAGCTGCCGCTTGTCGCGTCGCCATTCGCTGCGGCTCCGCGAAGTAGGCCGGCACGCTGATCACGCAGCGGTTCACGCTGCGGCGCAGCGCGCGCTCGGCGTCTCCGCGCAAGCTGTCCAGCACGTACGCGGACAGCTCGGTGGCCGACAGCTGATGCGGACCGACCGCGTATGCGTGCGCCGAGCCGATGCGCCGCTTGAAGCACAGCGCCCCGAGGGTCGGGTCGAGCGCCACGATGTCTTTCGCCGCTCGGCCGACCAGCATCCTGCCCGAGGCCTGGTCGAACGCCACGGCGGAGGGCGTAAGCAACTCGTCGTGCACGTTGGGAAGTAGCCGCACCGTGCCAGACTCGAACACCCCCACCGAGCTATGCGTTGTGCCCAAATCGATCCCGATGATGGGGCCGAGCGCGCTGTCCATCCCGAATCCTTCTACCACGCGCTGGTCCTAGCCTGACTCGCGTCGAGCGCGCAACGAGGCGAAGAGCGAGCGTTAGGCGACGGACTTTGAGCTGCGCTTCGCGAGCGACACTCGCGCTGCGCGCTTCGAACAATGAAATTCATTTGAAAGCGTTGCCTGCGTCAGGCGACAGAGCGCGAGCTGCGCTCGGCCAACGACACGAGCATGCGTAGGGCTTCGAGCACGCGTTCTTCGCTGCCGAAGTGCTGCCACAGCTCCTTGTCCAAGAACACCGCCTGCTTGAAGTCGCCGCGCAGCCCTGCGAGCTTGTTCGGTCGGATCGCACGCGAGAAGTCCACTTCCGGCATTTCCGCCAGCGAAGCTTCGGAGGGTTCAGCCTGGGTCGTTTCGTCGTTGCTCATAGCTTTTTCTTTCGGCGCGACTGGCTCGTCGTGCGCTGATGATTCGGACCTTCTCGCCGCGCTCGAGGTGAACGACGAAGAGAAGGCGGGCGAGGCGCGAGAAGCCCAAGGCGATGAAGCGATCGGGTGCTGTGGGGTCGTCGGTTGCCAGAGTTTAGGGCCTCGCCCGCCGGCAGGCGAGGGTCGGCATGTCTCAACCGTTCCGCCTTCCTCAGAAACGCTCGCGCGCGCGGCGAAATCGGGTCGCATCCGCGAAAAGTACGGAGAATTGCGGCGATTTCATCAACCCGCGGAGACGACCGCAGTTCTAAATTCCCCTACCCGGGTGCGCCAAAGCTGAAAAGGCTCTTCTCCCTTCGCAGCTTGCGGTCGAGGCGGGGGTGAACGGCGAGTGCGACGAGAGCCTCGCGAAGGCTGCGCGAGCAAGCGCGCGCACAGCGAACGGGAAGGCGAATCAGGACGCCTCTCGATTCGCTGCATCGGCCGTACCCGTTCGGCCTCGAGCGCGCGCCGTCGAGTCCGCGCGAACGATCCGTTCGCGCAGCGGCCCCAGTTTGTCGCGATTTCCCGGGGCACGGTTCGTGCTGGGAAGACAACCGTGCGCCGTCCAACCTGTTTTGCTCACTACGCCATTTTTCTAACGGGATTCGGCTGCATCGTCTTCAGCGACAATGTCGTCGTTGAGGCGCGGACCGCCGCGAGCCAGGAGGTGGGCACGATCGCCATCGGAACGTACGCCTCGGACGCCCTCTACCAAGCGACCGTGCCGGAGCTGAAGTTCGAGCGAAATTGCTACATGAACGAGAGTGGCCCGCTCCACTTCGCGCTGTTCGCCGCGAATGGCGGAAACTACGGCACGCTCGGCGCGCAATACGACTTCGCGCGATGGAAGGCAAAGGGGTTCGATGTCGACTCGATCGAGACTGGGCCAGGTTTTATCTCTGCAAGTGAGGGGAATCTCGAGCTCGCGTCGACGAGTCCGTGCGCGAAGATGGGCGCTTACGCCAAGCCTTGAGCATCGTTGGTTCAGGTCCGCCAACGGCACCGCGAATTCACGGCGTCCAAGCTTGGGCTGGCAGACACGCTCTTGGCCGTCCGAGCTTGATTCGGCTCCACGACCCAGCATCGGGAAGGCTCCGCGACGCAGCTGGCTTCAGGTCTACGAATCCGAGGGTCGCTTGTTCGAATCAAGCCGGGTACGCCAAAGCGTCGAGGCCACCGACCTCGCGCAGCACGCCTGCCAGAGCCGTCAGCCCACGCGTTTCGCGATCAGCGAGTTGACACTGGTTTTCTTGGCAGATGCTTCCATCTCTAAGCGTTGCCAGGTCTCGACGGGGAGCCGAACGCTCCGCGTGGAGGTCGGTTTAGTGCGAGGACGACCACGGCCGCGGCGCAAAAGCTTGCCGACGGAGAAAGACGGCATCTCCCACAGCGACCAGATCCCTATGCCGTCCGCAGGATCATAATCCGCGAAAGGATTGCCGGGCAGCCGCTTCCACGACCTTCGATCGATGCGTTCTTCAGTCTAGTTCTTCATCGTAAAGTTTCCTCTGCGCTGGGTTTGGTAATTACCGACCACCGCTATTTTGATTCGCATTCCAGAGCCCGTCAGTTGCCGCAGGTTTCAGCGAACTTGCCCTGAAGCACGATCGGCTGGCACACGCCGGCTGTGCAGCTGAAGGCGGGGTGACATACGTAGTTGGGCTCGTCGCACCGCTCGCCAGCGAAGCGAAGCCCGACGCACTTGCGCTCCGTGCAGTTTGGCTCGCCTTCCGGACACTGGCAGCGCGCGTAGCCCTCGCAGGCCCGGCCGCTACCGCAACCGTCGCCCGGTTTGCCCGGCGCCAAGCACTGCGGGGGGCTCTGCGACATATCGCAGCCCAGGCCCGGGCCGCACAGACCGTACTCGGGCATGGTTGGCGGCATGAGCACACAGGGCTCGCCGGCCTTGGGATAGGGCAAGCAGGTGCCACTCAGCCCATCGGGTGCGTGGTGGCAGACCAGCTTGTCTTGGCAAGCGTTCGGGAACCCGCCGAACGCGCCTTGTCCGCAGGGCTCGCCCATGGCGGGCATCGCCTTGCACGTGTAGTCGGCCGCGCAGTAGGCGCCGCTGGCGCAAGCGTTGATCTCGAGGCAGGAGTCATTGATCTCGGGCAGGGGGGCGCACACCGCCTGGTTCACCGTGCCTTTGCAGTAGTAGTCCTTCACGCAGCTGTTACCCACCATGCAGGGCTCGTTGGGACCCGGAGGTGGCGTGGTGACGCCAACACCCGTGGCCTCGCAAGTCATCTCTGGCGAGCAGTAGGTTCCGGGCACGCAGTCAACGTCGGGAGCCGCGCAGCTTTCATCGAGCGCGGCCAGGCGTGCGCATTGACCGCAGCCACCCAAGCTCTCACAGCTTAGACCGCGGCACTCGGAGTTGTACACGCACCGTTCGGACTGAGCTCGTTCGCCGGGCGTGACGCAGGCAGGTAGCTCGTCGGCCTTCACCTTGTCGCAAGGCCAGGTCTTGTAGTCCTCCGCGCAAGCCAGCAAACCCGCGACGGTACGAGTCGCGCCCGGCGAGAACGACAAGTCCGGGCACTCGTACGTGACGGCGATGCAGCTCGGGACCGGCCAAACCTCGAGCGAGCCGTTGGAGCACTGGACCTGACGCGAGCAAACCGCCAGGCCATAGGCAATGCACGCCTCGGCTGGCGAGTTGCCGAGCATGAGCGTTCCGCCCGAGCCTAGAGGGCTGCCGCCCGTTCCGGCTTGGCCCGCGCCGTTGCCGCCGGCATTCATGCCCGCGTTGCTCGCCCCGCCGTGCGCCGCGCCGCCTCAAGGACAACTGGGGCGGTACCGGTACTGTCTATACGTTCGATGCGAGGAAGATTTCTTCGATTCAGCTCAAGGTTCCGCCCGCCATCGATTCCCTGTCGACCGCATACCAGGTGTGTTTCCTGCAGCTCGGCGTCATACGCTGAGCTGCGCGATCTCGGGCCGCGACGGCGCAACAACGCTAACGTGAGGGGTGACGTCAGCTGGGGTCGGCCATCATTGCGCGGAGGCGTCGGACGTCGTCGGCTGTGCCGAGTACTACGATGTAGGAGCCGGAGCGGATCGGGTGCTCGGCGGGTGGGTTGTAGACGAAGTGGCCGTCGGCGCCGCGAATCGCGACGATCAGCACGTTGGCTTTGTCGCGGATGTCGGCCTCGCCCAGCGTTTGGCCCTCATAGCTGTTGCCCTGGCCGACCTCGACGTCGTCGAAACGCAGCTGCCCTTGACCCGTGCCGCGCATCATCTGATCCAAGAACTCGGCGGTGTGAGGTCGCAGCAGCTCGGTAACCAAGCGTAGGCCACCGATGCGATGCGGGCTCACGGTGGCGTTGGCGCCCGCCCGCTCGAGCTTGGCTTCGGCCCCGAGCGTGACGACTTTGGCCACGATCCGCAGGCTTGGATTGAGCGAGCGCGCCGAGATTGTGACGAACACGTTCTCGGGATCGTCGGTGAGGGCGGTCACCAGCCCACTGGCACGCGTGACCCCGGCGGCCTGTAGCGAATGATCGTCGGTGGCGTCGCCCAGCACGTAAACGAGCCGACCTTGGTGTTCGGCGTTGAGCTGCTCGAGCAGGGTCGCGTTTTGGTCGATGACGACGAACGGGCGGGCGCTGCCGAACAGCTCTTCGATCACGAAGCGACCGGTGCGGCCGCAGCCCGCGACGATGGTGTGGCCCGTGAGGGCGGCAATTTTCTTATCCATGCGTCTCCTTCGCCAAGCCTTGCCGATGACGCCCTCAACCATCACCGCCGTCAGCGATGATTGGAAGAAGGCCACCGACGCAACACCCAGGATGATCATGCACATGACCAACGCCCGAGCTTGGGGCATCAGATCCATGCGCGGCAATTCGCTGTAGCCGACGGTCGAGACGGTGATCAGCGCGAAATAGATCGAGTCGAAGAGCGAGTAGGCCGAGCCCTCGATCAACCAGAAGAGCGCGCCGCTGCCCACCACCACCACCGTGAGCAGAACTGCCGACAACAAGAATCGTGAGCGCGTCGAGTCAGCTGCCAATGCTCGTGCAGCCTGCCACGCTCTTTGCTTCAAGCTCAACCGGGGGTCGAAATTGCCGCGATGCCTGGGGCAACAGCGGCCCCGCGCAGGCCATCATCAAGAAGGCGTCGCGCCCGCGGGCGACGACTTCATTGCGGCGGGCGCGCGATCCACACCATGCTGGCAAAGTTGTCGCCGACGATCGTGTCACCGTTGGCCGAGACACCGCGGATGATGCCGACGGTGGCGTTGGTCAATTTCGAAGCGTCGGCGCCAGCGTCGGTCAAGACGTCGGCCAGCTTGCGCACGGTGGTTCCCTTGGCATTCCACATCACTGGCAAGGGTGGGCCGATGCAGGTCCCAGCAACCTTGCGCTAAGTGCGACTACTCATCGACTCTGAACTTGCAGCGGTAGGTGATGAAGGTGGCGGTTGGTTTGCCGAGCTGGCCCAGCGGGGGCGTCCAGCGGCTTGGCAGCAAGGTTTTTTGGCAGGCAGCGCCAAACTCCGGAGCGCTTTCGAAACTCACGGTAACGCTGGAGACTCGTCCTTGGGCATCGATCAGAGCGCGCACCTTGGCTTCGCCGCTCCTGCCCTGGCTGCGCGCTGCTGCGGGATAGTTACGTTCGAGCGCTGCCGCCAACGCTGGCGGGACGGGCTTCCTAGACAGCTGCGTGAGCGGCTCGGTCGTTGCCGCGGGGGCCGCGATTGAGGCGGGGCGTGTCGGAGGCGGAGCGGGGGGCGCGCTGCCGATGTGAATCGGACCGCCACGTTCCGCAGCGTTGCCGGCAGGCGCGGCCCAGTCAGCGTCGCCCGCGCCGGTCAGCGTTTTGCCGGTGAGTTCGGGCGAGCCCGCCTCGATCGGCGTGGCCGCTGGCGTTGGAGGTTCGCGAGTTGGCTGAATGTGTGGTGCTGGTCTGGGTTTGGGCGCAGACGTCGCGTGCTCGATCAGTGGTGGCGGTGGCTCTGGCGTCGTTGGCGGCGGGGGAGGCAGCGCCAGCGCGAGCTCGGTGCGGAGCGCAGGCGGCGGCGTGGGTCGTTGCCGCGAGGCACCGAGCATGGCTCCAACGTGAACGCTGACGCTGAGGACGATGCAGCCGTAGCCGATAGCCGCCTGGCTCAACGTGCCTCTTCCGGAGCCACGTTGAGCGCGAGCTTGCTGATGCCCTCCTGGCGCAGCACGTCGATCACGCTGACCACGACTCGATGCTGCGCGCTGCCGTCGGCGGCGATCAGCGCCGAACGCTCGGTGCCGCGGCTGCCGGCGTGTAGCCGCTGCTTGAGGTCGGCCTTCGAGAGGCGCTCGCCGTCCAGGAAGATAGCGCCGGCGGCGTCGATGCTGATCGCGAGCGGCGCTGCGGATTTGTTCTCGCCGGTGCTGGCTTTGGGCAGATCCATTGGCACGGTTTGTGAGGCCACGTATTGCGCGGTCACCATCATCACCACCAGCAGAACGAGCATGACGTCGACCAAGGGCGTCACGTTAATGGCGGAAATCAGCTCGCCGGGGCGTTGTTCGGAGCTGGCCATCACTGACCCACCGCGCGCTGCGGGCCGCTTTCAGGCGCCGCCGAAGCGAGCTGCTGCTCAAGCACGTGAAAATGCGCGACCAGCTCGCGGCCCAGAGCGTCGCCGCGGTTCAAACGTACCTGAATCGCGCGCTGAAAGGCGTTGTAGGTCGCGACCGCCGGCAGTGCCACTACCAGCCCAACCGCTGTTGCCACCAGCGCCTCGCCAATCTGGCCCATCAGTCCCGCGGTGAGCTGACCCCGCGCCAGGTTCAGCTGATGAAATGCACCAATGATACCCAGCACTGTGCCGAGTAGGCCGATGAACGGCGCGTTGTTGCCGAGCGTACCTAGGAACGCGAGGTACTGCTCCGAGCGCAGCCGCTGCAGCTGCGCCTCGGCGGCCATCCGTTGCTCGGCTTCGGGAGCCGAGCCAGCGCCGACGCCCGCTTCGACGATCCGCGCCTCGAGGCTGTTCGATGCCTGCAGCAAGCGCTCGACCTGCTCCAGCTGTCCGGCGGCCAGGCCGCGCTTTAGCTCTGTGCGGAGCGCCTGCGCGTCGACTCGCGTGCGCACGAAGAACACCAGCCGCTCCAGCATGACCGCGAGCGCCAGCACGCTGAGCGCCAGCAGCAACCACAGTACCCAAGTCGCCCCCAGCGCGACCAAACCATTCAACGTTGCTTCGATGTTCATCGCTTTTCCTTGGTCGTTCAACGCACGCAAAAATTCCAAGTCGCCCAGCTCACCCCGCCCCGACCGTCGCGCACCACCAGGTATTGCTTCAACGGTCCGGTCTCGCGCGGCACTTGCCATTTCAACGCCACACGTGGCGCCTGTTCCGGGCCGACGAAGCTGAAATGCCGTTCGAATTTCCCACGCGTCGAAAAATGGGAGAGTTGCAGCGTCTCCTGCGGCTCTCGTGCCGCCTCGCCCAGGTCGAGGTCCACGACATGCGTTTCGCCAGCAGCGACCTTGAGCGTGCCAGCGTCGCAGGTCGCTGCCGTCGATGCGGGGCTCAGCTCCAGGTTTGTCTGTGCGACTTTCACGCTGAGCGCGTTCAGGTCGGGATTGGCCTGGGGGGTGGTGCCGAGCGTGTAGGCGTCGAAAGTGAAACCAAGCGGCTCGGTACCGTTGGTGCAGCTCCAGTCGAGCGGCGTCTCGCCCAGCTCAGGGTCGCCGTCGAGGCAGGCTGCGCCCAGTAGCGCGAGTCGTACGCCACCCCGAAGGGTTGGCGGAAGATCGAAGGCTGCAGCACCGACGCCGGGATCCGTCACGCCAGCCGCGAACGGTTCCTCGGCACAATACGGCACGCCTCGCTGTGATTCGGCAGCCGCGCACAGGCGATACGCGACCCTCGCCGTCAGCGGACCTTGCGGGCCAGCCAGCAACAGCTCGGCTTCGGCCGATTCGCCGGGCACCAGGCTGGCGTCACCGGTCGCGGTGCTGACGCGCGCTGCCAAGACGCGCGGATCATCGATGCGTTCGGCGGGCTTGAGTGGGTCCTCGCAAGCGAGCAGTAGGCCCGCCACCAGGAATATTTCGGAATTTCTCATAGCTCTCCTCGCACGCCCAGGTTCGGAAACAGTGGCAATCCGCCCACGCTCGCCGACTGCGAATAGTCGAAGCTGTAGCGACGTCGCTCTTGGTTGTTTGCGTTGTAGACGTTCATCACCTCGAGGTACGTGGTGAGAGCGACTGGACCCGCATGCCAAAGCTTCTCGAGCCTCAGATCGAGCTGGTGAAAAGCCGGGTTACGCGCGCCGTTCACCGCGCCATACAGCGGTCGGTACGTGTCGGTCGAGGCGTCGTACACGGCGCGCTGCACCGCGCTGTACGGATCACCCGTTACGTAACGAAAGCGCGCGCCGGCTTGCCAGCCGTGCCCCAAGTCCACGCTCGCGGTGAACGACGCATTGTGGGTCTGGTCGTGATCGAATAGCCGGGTTGGCGCGCCCTTGCCGTCGGCGCGCTCGCTGCGTGACAACGTGTAGGCCAAGAGGGCGCGGGTTTTTAGCGTCGGTTGCCAGTCGAGCAGCAGCTCGAGCCCGTAGGCCTTGCCGGTGCCGCCATTCACGTAGACGGGCGGTGCTCCGCCCAGCGTGCCGACCACGCGGTCCTGCCAGCGCTTGTAGAAGGTGTCGACGTCCAGCCGCAGGTGCTCGCCCAACCCTTGCTCGATGCCAGCGGACGTTTGTACGGTGCGATACGGCCCGAGCTTGGGATTGCCGAACTCCTGCATGACCTCCCAATATTCGGGGGGTTGCGAGTACAGGCCGGCGCCGGCCTTGAGCGTCGTCGTTGCCGCGAGCTGCAGGCGTCCGGAGAGCCGCGGGTCCACGCTCCATCGTCGCGCGTCGGAGTAGTAATCGGCGCGCACTGACGGCAAGAGCAGTAACGAACGAAGCGGCTGAATCGAGGCCTCCACGTAGGCCGCCGGTCGAGTCGCGGTGAGCGAGGAATCCAGCTGTTTCGTGGTTTCGCTCGCGACCGAGCCCTGACTGGGCATGCCCTCAGCGAGCGCAGGTGAGGGCCCGCTGTATTGGTAGCGAGCGTTGAGCAGCTGGGCATCGAGCCCGGTGTCGAAGCGCAGCCAGGGCGCCGCAAAGATCGACCATTGGGCGCGCGCCGTGGCGTTCTTGCTGGTGTAGTCGAAGTCCACGTTGCCGAACCGGCCGCGGCCGGGACCATACAAGCCCGAGATCATCAGCTCCTGTTCGACCGCGTCGGACAGCCGGCTCTTCAGCGACACCTGCAAGCGGTGAAAGCTGTCGGTCGAGCCGAGCTGGCCGCGCAACGCGGGGTCTTCTCCGGCCTTGCCGACGAACAGTTTGAAGCTGTCGCGGCTACCGTAGGCCATCGCGCGCAGCCGATGCGCGGAGTTGAAGCGATGCGTGACGATCGCCTGGTAGTCCCAGTAAACCGGCGCCGCCAGCACCGCCGTGGACTTGTCGTCGATCATCGAAGACACGAACAGATCGACGTTGCTGCGACGCGCTGCCAGCGCCACGCTCGTCTTCTGGCTAGCGGGGCCTTCGGCCAGCGCGAAACTGTCGAGCAGGCTCAGCTCGAGCATGAAGTGCGCCCGATCGGTCTTGGGATCGCGCACACGCGCTTCGATGATGCCGCCCGCCTGGCGCCCGTAGCGCGCCGAGTAGTTGCCCGGATACAGCGTCACGCTCTCGAGCAAGTGCGAGTTGAAGACGCTGGTGAGCCCACCGAAGTGATAGAGGGTAGGCGCCGCCGCACCGTCGAAGAACACCGCGCTCTCGTTGGAAGCGCTGCCACGCAGCGGCGGCGCCCCAGGATTCGTGCCGAATTGTGTGCGTCCGACGCCTGGCAGCACCTCGACGGCGCGCACGGCATCGCCGCGCGTACCGGGAAGCGTCGTCAGCTCCTGCTCGGCGAGCACGCGCTTGGTCGGCTCGGTCGGCGGCGCCTCGACTTCAGCGACGCCTTCGAACTCTGGTTCCTCTTCTTCAGCCGGCTCGGCATGGAGCGCGCGAGCGACCGAGAACTGAAGAGCGAAGAGACTTGCGGCGCTGGCTAACTGGCGAAGTCTACGGGCTCGTGTTTGCGTCACGAGCTGTAGAACACGCGCGCACCGTCGGCGTTGAAGGCAATCGCTTCAACGCCGCATTTTTCACAGCGAGCCCGTGAGGCTCAAGAACGCGCCGCTGCGGCTGAGCTCCAGGTTGGGCTTGAGCCGCGGCGCTTGATACTGATTCAAGCTCGGATCTTGGCGCCAAATTCGCGCCAGCGCGTCGACCGGCTGCTCCATCCAGATCGCGTCGCCGAGCATCATCGCCCCGCCCAGCATGCCGGCGCTCCAGCCAAGCCGCCGGCCCATGCGGTTGCCGCCACCTCCGGCGGCGATTTCGCCGAGCGTCAGCCCCGTGGCGCAGCCGAGGATCGTGATCGCGCCGATAATGCCTTGCGCCTTGCGCTCTTCGTCGCGAGCCTTGACCAAACCGATGATGACGTCGTCGGCGCGCGCAAACGCCTGCGCCGGATCGTGTCCGGAGCCCACGCTCTGACGAAATTCGGTCGCCGCTTTTTCGCTCTTGCCGGTCGCCAGCAGCGAGCCAACGCCGCCGATCACGAACACGCCGCTCAGGCCGAGCAGTACCCCACCCAGCACGCGCGCCTCAGTCTTCTCTCCGTGCGACATGTCCGGTGTCACGTGCAGCAAGCCGATGCCGGCGCCGCCCATCAGCGCACCAAAGCCGATCCCGCCGATTGATTCGCTCACGCGCTTGCCACGCTCGACAGAAGCCAGCTGATTGAGCACGAGCTGCATGCGCAGGGTGTCTTCGCGCGAGACGCCGAAGATCGGCGGCGGCAGCTGATTTTGCACGGCTTGGTATGCGGCCATCGCGGTCGGGCCGAACGGTCGCGAAAACAACGGTTCGAAGGTTTCGCCCGGCCCGCGCCCGGCGTGCGTCGCATCCAGCGGCTCGAGTTGGGCGAGCGTGACGGTGCCTGGTAGCTCCGGAACAGCGAACAGCGATGGGTGCAGCGCCTCGGCTCCGGCCAGCGTGCGCTCCACCACCGAACCGCGCGCCCAACCTTCGGGGATCGCGAGCCGGAGCCGCCGCGAGGGCTCTGCGTGCGCGTCGACCAGCGGTAAGCCGTTCTGGTCGCGCAGCCGCATGCGCAACGAGCTGGTATCGCTGAGCTCGAAGCGGCGCACGCCGCTCATGCTCTGCAGATTGGCGATCGGTGCGCTGTCGAGCGCGCCGGGGCCGCGGGCGAAGACGTGCGGGCGCATGTTGGGGTTTCGGACATCGGCCGTCGCCGTATCCACGAAGCCCGCCAACTCCAGGTAGCTCACCTGGCCGTCACCGTTGGCGTCGGCGCCGCCCAACAGTCCGGAGCGGACGACGTGGCTGAAAATGCCGGACTGAATCTCGGACCACTCGAAGGCTTCGCCGTCAGCGCTGGTCGACAAGAACACGCCCACGTTGGGTAGTCGCGCCGCCAGCGTGCGCGAAGCGTCTTCCGAGGTCGCGAAATGCCGCCCACCTGGCTTGCGGGCGCCGAGCATGAAGAAGGAGTTGCAGCTGTCGAGGATCACGTGCGCGTGTGAAAACGGAATCGCGCGCAGCCAGGCGGTGAGGTCGCTGGCGCGAAAGCGGGCATCGGTTAGCTCGATGAAACCCTCACCCCCCGCCACGTCGCCGTGACCGGCAAAGATGAAGTAGACGTCGACTTCTTGGCCCGCGGCACGCGCGGCGCGCACCTGGTCGGCTAAGTGGCGGCCGACTGCGACCAGATTGCGCTTCGACGGACTGATGCTGTGCTGCCGTGCGGTTGGGAACAACCGCTCGGTGTCGCGGTCGAAGCTTGCCAGCAGCGAGACGCGCTCTGGCGCCATGGTTTGCAGGATCTCGAAATAGCGTGCGGCGTCATCGTCGGCGTAACGCAGCTCGGCGCGACGATTGCCCAGGCTCTGGTTGTTGCCGATCACGACCGCGAAGCTCACGTGCTCGGGAGCCGCGGCGGCTTGAGCGTTGGCGTGTGCCGCCGCTAGCCACGATGCGCAGGTGAGCAGGTAGGTGACTAGGCTACGCGCGATCTTGGGGATTTTCATGGCTTGGATTCCGGCTGCACCTCGAGCAAGAACTGACGGACCTCGGTGCGCGGAAAGCGCTTCAACAATTTCTCGGCGCTCAGCTCTGCCGGCGGCAATGCTTCGACGTCGGAGACGTGCAGCGGCTTGCTGCTGATCACCGCGACGACGCGCAGCGGTCCTGTTGCCAGGTCGTCGAACACGGCCGTGCTCGGCAGAAGCTGCTCGGTTTGCGACGGCGCAATCGGTGAAGCCTCGGGGTTGGAGCCCGGGCTCGTGTACTCCGGCGCGATCCAGTGCACGGCTTGCTGCGAGTCCAACGCGAACAGCAGCAGGTAGGCGCGCTCATTCGCCAGGTTGCGCAGACCTGCTGTTAGCGCCGCGCTTTGGGAAATGCGGCTCCCGGAACCCAGTGCGGTGAGTCCCGACGGCTGTGACACGTAAAGCTGCACGCCGATGTTGCGCGACAGCGTGGCCTCGGCGGGTCCGCCCCGCGCCGCAAGCTCGCCGGTTCCGACCGCGTGCGGTGCGGCAGGAGCTTGCAGTTTCATGACCAACAGCAGCGCCGCCGCCGCGACTGCGAGGCTGCCGCCCCACGTGATCCAGGTCGACCAGCGCGGCACGGTGACCCTTGAATCCAGCCGTTCGATCACGCCCGCGACGTGTAGCGCGACGTCCAGCGGCGGCTCGCTAGCCAGCGGCGCGGCCAGGTCTTCGACCAGGCTGGTTAGCGCCATCACCTGCTTGGCGCAGGCGCTGCAAACTTCGAGGTGCTTCTCCACCCGCGCCAGTTGCTCCGGCGACAGGTCCGCGTCCACGAAGCTCAGTAGCTCGTTCTCGCTCGGGCACCGTTTGTCGCTCATGACTCTTCCTCTAACTTCTCTTTCAACGCTTTGAGCCCATGATGAACGCGTGAGCGCAACGTCGACTCACCGGTCCCGAGCACCGTGGCGATCTCGTCGTAGCGCAAATCGTCGGCGTAGCGCAGCAGCAGCGCTTCACGCAGCGGACCGGACAGCTCTGCGAGCGCCGTACGCACGCGTCGGCGTCGCTCGTCCACCAGCAGGCTGTCGAGCTGACCGGGAGAGCTAGCTGAGTCCTCGGCGAGCGGCGCGCGCTCGTGCACCGCCACCAGCTTGCGGCGGCGTAGCTCGTTGCGGCAGTGGTTGCGCGCGACCGTCACCAGCCACGCCACGAACCCGCCGTCGCCGCGGTACTTCTCGCGCCCCTGCCAAACCAGCACCCAAGTGTCCTGGGCCAGCTCGCGCCCCAGCTGCGCATCGTTCACGAAGCGGCTGCACAGGTTCACCACCCGCCGCGCATAGCGCTCGACCAGCACCGCCAAAGCGCTCCGCAGACCGGCGCGGGCGAGCCCCATCAGCTCGTCGTCGCTGCGCTCCTGAAGCGCGTCTTGCGGAGGGTCCGGAGCCCGGACCAGGCGAAGAAAGGCCATTTATCCCCGTAGAACACGGCCCAGCGCCCGGCGTTGAAAACTATTTCGGAAAAGCGCCTGACGCGAGGGCGAGCGGCCGGAACGAGGCCAAGAAACGCCTCAAAACCGCGCAGGCCGGGGCGGCTTAGGGGCGAGCAGGTCGATCGAGGGCGGTCGGCGATCGGGCGTGTGCACGAAGGCAATCAGGTCGCCGACCTCGTCGTCGTTGATGTTGACGTCGTCGAGAGAGCGCTTGGGGAACTCGTCGCGGCGAGCCTCACACCGGCAGTTCAGCAAAGACCGTGATCTTGGAGCAGCTTCAGGTCATTCAAAGCACCGCAGCGCACGCGGTAGATGAGCTGATCGCGTTTAGCGTGCCCGACCGGCGCGGCTGCAAGCGTGGCGTGGATATTCGCCAGAAGCTGTTAGCTTGGTCACCCAACTACCCGGGCCTCGACGTGATCTTGCGCGGTCTCGACGAACAGCTCGATCGGCTCGAGGAATGCGGGTTGCCGTCGACGCTCGTTGCCTCGAAGCTGCAGCCGAGCTGCGGCTGCGGCGAAATGACGCTCGAAACGTCAGTTGAGAATTGACGGGTGGGGGCCCGGCATTTAGTAACGCGGGATGCTCAAGAAGCCGGCTGGTTGGGTGGCGCTATGTATTTCTGCACTAGGGACGACGCCCGCTTGGGCCGAGGACGCTCCGAGCGCGAAGGCGTCGGTGGCAGCGTCCACCAGTAGCGGAGCGCAGGCGAGTGGCACCAGCGAAGCGGGCACCTTCGAGCCGTACGAGGCCGGTTACCCGCCCGAGAACAATCTGCTCGAGCTGGGCGTGTTTGGTGGCGTCTTCTTTCCGTCCAAGAAGCACAACTTGCACAACGAACGGTTCGACCGGCATACCTACCAGCGCAGTCCCGAGATCGGCGCTCGCTTCGGCTGGTACCCGCTCTCGTTCCTCGGTATCGAAGGCGAAGCGTTGGGGGCACGCTCGAAGGTCAGGTTTGACAACAAGCGCGCTTTGATCTTCGGTGGTCGCGGTCAGCTCGTGCTGCAGGCGCCGTTCCCGTATGTCGTGCCGTTTCTGGCCGGCGGCGTCGGCAAGCTGGGTGCGATCGGCGAGAGCGTCGGTTACGACACGGACGTCGCCTGGCACTTCGGTGTCGGTGCCAAGATCGCGTTGACGAACGCGCTCTCGCTGCGTCTCGACGGCCGCGACAACTTGACGGCCAAAGCCAGCAACGACTTGACGGCTCAACCCCGCGGCCATGCACAGGCGCACAGCTTCGAGGCGTTGATCGGTTTGAGCGCGGTGATCGAGCGCTCGCGCAAGCAGCCGCCGCCTCCGCCCGCCGATACGGATCACGACGGCGTGCTCGATCGCGACGACAAATGCCCGGCCGAGCTGGGTGTGGCGCCGAGCGGCTGCCCCGCCGACAGCGATGGCGACAGCGTGCTCGACCGCGACGATTACTGCCCGAAGGAAGCCGGGCCGGCGCCGAAGGGTTGCCCGATCATCGACACCGATCCGGACAAGGACGGCGTCCCGATTCCGTGCGACGCCTGCCCGAACGAGATTGGCGTGAAGCCCGACGGCTGCCCAATCCGCGACACCGACGGCGACGGCATCTTCGACGACAAGGACAAGTGCCCCAAGGAGCCCGAAACCAAGAACGGCTTCGAAGACGCTGACGGCTGCCCCGACACGATTCCCGAGAAGATCAAGAAGTTCACCGGCGTCGTCGAAGGCATCTTCTTCGACCAAGGTAAGGCGACGATCCGGAAGCAGTCGACCAAGGTGCTGGCCAACGCCGTCAACGTCCTCAAAGAGTTCCCCAGCATCAGCCTGGAGATCTCGGGTCACACCTCGAGCGAGGGTGAGAAGGAGTTCAACCAGAAGCTGAGTCAGGAACGCGCCGAGTCGGTCAAGCAATGGCTGGTTGACCTCGGCATTGCCAGCGATCGAATCAAGACGCGCGGCGTTGGACCCGACGAGCCGATCGCCGACAACAAGACGGCTGCTGGCAAAGCCAAGAACCGTCGCATCGAGTTCAAGGTCGTGCAGCAGTAGGTCGGTCGTAGACGAGACGCGGCGGACGCTGAACGGAGTCGTTCTGCGCCCGCCGCTGTCGCATGCCGTGACTTACGGCTTCGGCCGGATGAATAGGTTGTCGAAGGTGACGATGTTGGGAACGGTCGGGTTGTCGGCAGCCCCGCCGAGCCGGATCTCGAACTTCACCTTGGCGACAGGCGCGGGCGCGCCCATCGTGAATTCGAAGTGGAATTCCTGCATTTCCGTGGTGAAGGCGAAGGTTGAGGGGCGGGGGTCAGTCCGTCACGGTGAGGTAGCCGATGCACATTTCGTCGGTAGAGCCCTCGCCCAGGGTGACCAAGTGCGCTGGCTCGGGGTAGTCGACTGCGGTGAGGTGCTCGGGCGTGTTGTCGTAGACACAGCGCAAGGTCACCTTGTCATCAGCGTTGAGCTCGATGGTCGACTGCAGGGTGTAGGAGCCTTGCCAGTGAAAATCCCAGGCTGGAATGTCGAGCAAGACGGACTTTTCGCCGTTGGCGCGCTCGAGGGTGAGCGACGTTTGCACGCCGACCATGTGCATGTGGCCAGCGACCAAGCGCAAGGTGGCTTGTCCGTCGGGGTAGAACCGACCGACGGCTAGCTCGCGTGCGGTCATGGTTGTCTCGATCGCGACATCTTTGGCACCGGCTGGTACGCGGATCTTGCTGTTGCGAATTCGCAGCGTCGTCAGGTTTTGCGCTGGTTCTTCGCCGGGCGGCGCCAAGGCGACGTCGATCTTCGTCCGGTCTGGCCCCGGTTCGCCGTCGAGGTTGTAGTGGATCTGCATGACCGCGACCGAGCCGCTCGGCACGCGGCTGCCGGTGCCGGCGGGATACAGGACGACGCTGACACCCGGTACCCACGAGCCGAGCGCGCCGACCGGTTTGATCTTCGTTTCGGACGCGAGCGGAACCGGGCCGCCTGCGCATGGCCAGCCGGCGACGTCGGGTGTCTCGGCGTCGAGCGCGCGCAGCGCGTCGACCGAAGCTGCGTCGAACAGCGTGGTGATCACGTGGTGCACGATCTTGGGATTGCCGGGGGTGACGCGATAACCGACCGAGACGCGGTCTTCGGTGGTGCCGAGCTCCAGCAAAAAGCAGCGATATTCGTCTTTGACGTTGTGGGGCGGCACGTAATCGACGCCGATGTCGGTGCTGATGTCGGTGCTGGGTAGGGTCGCAACCTCCGCCGGAACGACTAGAGCTGGCGCCGTGGCGTCTCCCTCCAGCGCGCCGCCACTGGCCCAGTCTGCGAAAAGTTTGATCTGCTCCGACGTCAGCGAACGGTCGTGCAGCATCTTTGGCGACAACGCGCCGGGCGGCCAGGGTGGCATGGTGCGCGTCTCGGTATCAGCAGCCAACGCGCTCGCGTATTGTCGAGCCGTTGCGTAGTTGTCGAGCGCGAACGGCGCGATGCCGTCGGAAACGTGGCACGACGTGCACTTCGCCTCAAGCAGCGGGCGCAGGTCTTGCCAGTAGGTGACGACCGGTGTCGGTCCGCCGTCCGCCATGCCGCCAGTGCTGGCGGTGGCTGCATCACCGAGTGAACCGTCACCGCCAGCGCCCGTGGGCGAGACGCCGGCTGAGGTCGACGAGCAAGCCGAAACTAGCGGCAGTAAGCACAACGCCAATGCACGAACGTCCATGATGACTCCCTGCTGAGCGCACCAAGGTCGGTGCGTCGCGATAGCCAGCATGCGGATAACGACAGGAGCTATCAAGACTACGCCGGGAGATTCAGTATTCGATCGGAATACGCGGACGGCGCGCGTGCGCTGGCTTAGTCATGCCCAAGTGCTTGTATTCCTAGAGGTTCGGTGCAGCTGCGAATGGCTCCTCGAGGAGCGATATTTGCGAGTATTCGTATTCATCTTGTATACAAGAATCGTTCTTGTGCCTTGCCGGAGCCAGCCCGGCCCGCCATACTCGTCGCTCGGATGACCGCGCGACGCGCAGCAAAGAAGACTCGAGACGTGGGCGTGAGCGTCTACGAATTTCTCGATTTTCGCGCGTACCTGCGCGCGTACTACGCGGCTGCCAAGCGCACGAAAGCAAACTTTTCGTTTCGGCTTTTCTCCAAGCTCGCGGGCCTTCGCTCGCCCAACTTTCTGAAGCTGGTCATCGAGGGTGAGCGCAATCTTGGCGCCGACTCGGTGCAGCGCTTTGCGGAAGCGTTGGGGCTGAACGGTGCCGATGCCGAGTTCTTCGGTGACTTGGTCGCGTTCGGCCAAGCGCAGACTTTGGCCGAGAAGAACCGCGCCTTCGAAGGCATCGCGAGCTCACGACGTTTTCGCGCCGCGCGGCGCATCGACGGCGACTTGTTTGCCTACCTCTCGCATTGGTACAATCCGGCGATCCGCGAGCTGTCAGCGCGCGAGGATTTTCAAGAAGAGCCGCGCTGGATCGCGGCTCAGCTGCGGCCGACGATTGGCGCTGCGGAGGCGGCTGAAGCCATGAAGCTGCTGCTGTCGCTGGGGTTGCTTGTGCGCGATGCGAAGACAGGACGGGTCGTGCGTGGCGAGCCGACCTTGACCACCGAGCACGAGGTCCGCTCGCTCGGTGCTGCCGCTTTTCACCGCCAAATGTTGGAGCGCGCGGCTCAGTCGATCGAAACCGTGCCGCGAGAGCTGCGCGATCTCGCGGCCTTGACCGTATGCATCAGCCCGCAGACGGTCGCGCTCGTCAAACAACGCATTCACAAATTTCGGGAGTCGCTCACCGAGCTGTGCGACTCGGATACGCAAGGCAGCATCGTGTATCAGCTCAATGTGCAGTGGTTTCCACTTTCCGCGAATCTCGAGGAGAGCGTGAAGTGAAGGTGCGTTGGCCAGCGCTCGTCGCGCTCACGCTGCATGCCTGCAACTCGACCGGAGTAGGTAACCCCGCGCCGGTGAAGTTGCAGTTGGCAATCACTCGAGACGACGAGGCGATCGCTCCGCTCGGTGGCGCGCCCGGAAATGCCGGCGCCCCCGCAAACGAGGCTGGCGCGCCCGGGACAGCAGGTGCGTTGGCGAACGAGAGCGGTGTGGCGTGGACCGCAGGCGGAGCGCCGAGCGAAGTTGATACGGCGGGTGCCGACAGCGTAGGCGCCACGCCGGTCAATGCCGGCGGCGCCAACGCCGACGCGCCGACCGAAGATGCGGCTTTGCCGCGCGCAGCGATTCACGACGCTATCCTGGTGATTGGCGAAGTTCGCTTCTTACCTTGCGACGCGAGCGATGAAGGGTCGATCGCGGAGGGGCCGTTCCTGGTGGACCTGTTGCGAGGCGGAACTTTGCCGCAAATTCCGGTGGTTTCCGTGCCCACCGGTGGTTTCTGTGGGCTCGATGCGCCGCTCGCGCCGGCGCGGCCGCCGTCGCGTCTGGTGGGGCGCTCGGTCTACTTTGGCGGCGAGCGCGCGGACGGAACGCCGTTTCGTTTCTACGCCAACGTTCAGGCCACGTTGCGGGTGCGCGCTCGGGCCGGGGTAACTTGGACGGGCGTCGAAGGCCCGGCACGCTCGGTGTTTTGGGCGCTTCGCCCGCGACAATGGCTGGAGCCCGGCGAGCTGAACGCGCTCGAAGCGAGCCTACTGGTTGATGGCACGAATACGGAGACGATCGACTTGGAACGCCACCCAGCGTTGCTGGGAACGATCCGTTCGCGCTTGGCCGGAAGAAGCACGCTGTACGCCGACGCGAACGACGATAAGGTCTTCGGCGTCGTCGACCGCGACGCCGTGCTTGGCGAGGGCGTACCCGACGCTGACTGAAGCGTGAGGCTACGCCTGCGAAGCGCGTCGATTCACAACCCGGCGTCGACGGCGGAAGCTCAGCGTCGAGACGAGTAGCGCGCCGGCCAAACAAGCTGCCGAAGGCGCGGGTCAACGCGAGGCGTACGTGCGGCTCATGCCGGTGCGAGCGTTGGTGAGCGTGTACGCGCCGTTGGTGTCGACGATGGCTTTGATCGAATAGGCGCGGTCAGGGCCGGCGAGCGTTGGTGGGCGAGGCGCTAGATGGTGCTTCAGAGCTGCAACCCACGCCGCTCAAACCGAGCACGAGCCCCGCAAGCAGAGCCGGCCTGAGCAAAGAGTACGTCATCGTTGTTGGGGTTTCGCGACGGCGTTACTTGTTCGGCAACAGATTGCCGATCGCCGCCCACCAGGTGTTGGCCATCACCGCGTAGCCGGCGTCGGACGGGTGCAAGCCATTGGCGAGGTACGCGTTCTTGAAGTCGGCGTTTTTGGTGTACGCACCGTACATGTCGACCAAGATCACGTGCTTGCCGGCGTCGGCGAAGGATTTCACGATCGGCGTCAGGCCGGCGTTGAACGCCTGAATGCGCGTGTTTTCGTTGTCCGTTCGCGTTGGTACGATTTGCGCGACGACGACCAATGCGTTCGGTGAATTTTGGATGATGGCGTCGATCAAGGTGCCGACGCGCTTCGGCGCGTTCGGCAGATCGAGGCTGATGTCGACGTCGTTGGTGCCGATCATCAGCGTGACGATGTCGGGCGGGTTCGACTTCAGCCAGCTTGCGACTTCATCTTGCAAGCCATCGCGCCCGCCGCCGTCGGCGATCGTCCAACCGCTGTGCCCCTCTTGCTTCTTGGGGAATGTGACGTTGTCGACCATGTTCGGGCCGCTCGAGTGCGAGCCGACGAACGTGAGCCGTTTGTTGTTCATCAACGACAGGTGGAATAGCTCGACCCGGTAGCTGCCCCCCATCGACTTCGTGTTCTCGCCGCAGCAGCCGTCGGTGATCGAGTCGCCGAGCGGCATGATCTTACAGTCCGTGCCGTTGGTCGGACACGGATTGTAGGCGTTGCTTCCGCCAGCTCCTGCCGCGCCCGAGGCTCCTGCCGCGCCGGCGCTACCGCCAGCTCCGCCGTCCGCCGCACCGCCGGCTCCGCCGGTAGCCGTACCGCCCGCGCCTGCTCCACGACTGGTAATGCCCCCGGTTCCGGCGCCCGCGGCGCCGCCCGCTCCACCCCCGCCCGCGCTAACGCTGCCGCTTGCGCCAACTGTCCCACTGGTCGTCGCGGTTCCGCCGCTCGGCGAGCCGGCGACTCCGCCGGGCGCGATGGGATCTGGGCCAGCGCAGGACGCAAGTCCAAGAAACAATGTGGCAGCAGAAACCGGGAGCAGTGATCGCATGTAGTTGAGAGCCTCCGACCATTCAGTTTGCAGGGTAACCGCGCCAGACCCACGCCAACGTGTCGGCCAGAGTGGCGCGCAGCAAGTTGTCGTCGCAGTGACCCACGCCAACACCGTACACGTAGCGGTTGTGATAGCCCTTGGCCTCCAAAGCGGTGTGCGTCGCCTCATTGGCGATCAGCCAGTTGTGCTTGCCGCTTTCGGTCGAAGTGGAGCCGTTGTCGTTCTGGTTGGCGTTGCTGAAGATGCGCAGCGGCTTCTTGTCGGTCATGGCGATCAGATTCTGATCGTGGTGGTAGCCCCAGGCGCCGGACGGATACATCACCGCTTCGGGCAGCTTGCTGTTTTGCTGCGCGACGAACGTGCCCGAATAGGTGACCACGCGCCGGAACAGCTCCGGGTGGAACCACGCCATGGTCAGCGCCGCCGCGGCGCCTGAGCTACAGCCGAAAGTGGCTTTTCCTTCGGGGTTGTCGGTCATCTTGAACTTGGGGAACGCGGCTAGCAGCTCGGCGTTGGCCTTCACGGCTGGGATGACTTCGTTTTGAACGAACAGCCCATAGCGTTCCGAGATCGTATCGTATTCGAGCCCGCGCTCGTTGTTCGGCCCGTCGCCGCCGCCATCCTGCACGGCGATCGCGATGAACGCCGGGATCTTGCGCGACGGATCAGTCGCAATCGTCATGTTGTCGAGCGCGTACTTGATTGAGCCGTAGCGGCCGCCCGTAGCGCTGCCTTGCTGACCGTCCTGGATGACCATCAGTGGGGCTTCGGTGCCGTCCTTGTACTGAGCGGGGACGTAGACCCAGATCGTGCGCGGCTGGTTCTTCGGCGAGTTCGCGGCGATCGTCGCCTCCGTGAACATGTACGACTTGCTGGTCAGCTTGAAGGTGAACTCTTTGCCCTTCGGGTTTTTGAGATCATTCAGCTCCATCTGCTTGGCCATGTTGGTGACGGTGATCTTGCCGTCGCCATCGGGGCCTGGATCAGCGACTTGCACGCCGCCGTTGCCGGAGCTCGACCCGCCCATGCCTGCGGCACCGCCGCTGGGGGTTCCGCCGCCCGCAGCGGGGCTGCCCGCGCCGCCGCTCGTGTTCGCCGAGCCACTCGTGCCGATGCTGCCGCTGGTACCGACGAGACCGCCGGTGCCGCTGCCGCTCACGCCAGTCGAACCGCTCGTGCCCGTTCCGCCGCCGCCGCCGATTCCGGAACTCCCGCCGACGGTGTCAGCCGGCGTGGGGTCACCACTGCAGGCTGACGCCGCGACACCCAGAAAGAGTATCCAACCGGTTGAAATGCAGCGCATGCAGTACTTAGTGGGCCAACGTCCCCGAAACGATCCCGCGCCCAGCGGACGCATCGATGATGCGCGGCCAGCTGACGGCGCACATGGGTGCTGTCGACGAATTTTCGCGCGCAGCTACATCGCTTCAACCGCGAGCACGTCGATGTGCAGCCACTGCACCGGAACCTTATTGGCGTCGTAGACCGGCTGCGTCGCGGTGGGCACCGGTACGGCGTCGGAGAGGTCGAACGTGCGCGGCATGCACGCGCCCTTCGGTCCGCAATTTTTGATCTCGGAACAGTTCGAGTCGTACGACTTGAAGGTGATCTTGCCGCCGCCGTTCACCTTGATCGACGCCTGGTAGTTTGACGCCCAAGTGGTGCCATCGTGCTCGTCGGTCCCGTCGCGTGCGTTCAGGTAGTAGTCGTTCGGTCCGCCGGCTACCGGCGGCGTCACGTGCAGCTCGTACGAGCTGTAGCTTGACACCGGCGCTGTGCCGCCCTCGTACCAGAGGTCGGCACCGGCTGGGCCGGGGTCCATCGGCAGCGCAGAACGACGCATGCCGCCCGCGTAGTTCTTCGATTCGGTGACCCCGCGCACGTGCAGATCGACGCGGTAGACCTTGCTTGGGTCGCCCTTGATCATGAATTCTTTGGTGACCGTGAGCTTCGTCATCACGCACGCGTCGACCGGGCAATTGCCGCCCACGACGCACGGGTACTCGAACATGTAGCCGTCGAAACCACCCAGAAAATCTGCGCAATTCCCGCCCGTGCACAGCCCACCCGAGACGCCGCCGCCCGCACCCGCGTTGCCCGCGCTCCCACCGGTGCCGCTCGCGCCTCCGCTCGCGCCTCCGCTTGCGCTTCCACTCCCACTTGCGTTCCCGCCCGCCGCCGCACCGGCGCCTCCACTCGCGCTCGTCGTGCCACCGGCGCCGGTGGTGCCCACGCCTGCCGTGCTCACAGCGCCGCCGCCGGTGGCCGCCGTGGTGTTGACTGGCGGCGTCTCCACCGGACTTTCGCTACAGCTGCCCAGGGCGAGCGCGAAGAGATTCCTGTCACGGTGCCGACGGGCCGCGCCGTTTGACGGCCCGACGCGGGCCCACCGGGCGCGCCGCCGGTTGCGTTCGGCATTCCCCCGCCGCCTGCTGCGCCGCCAGCGCCCTCAGCCGAGCCCCCCACGCCGCCTCCGCCACCTGTCGCTGTACCAGCTCCACCACCCGTGGCGTTCCCACCTCCGCCGCCACCGCCTTGCGCTGGTGCACCCGCCGTGCTTGCCGTGGTCGCAGTCCCCGCAGAGCTCGTGCTGCCGCTAACACCGGCGCTCGATGTGCCGCCGGTCGTATCCGAAAAACCGCCGTCGCCGTTTTCAACGGTGCAAGCGCACGAAAGCCCGACCACGATCCCGAAAAGCGCAACACGACTTGATGAAAAATTCATGAATATTCTCGGCTCAAACCAGGTGGGCGCGTGCTCTCGTCCGTGACATGCAAGTATGAGTGCGTGTGGGTCCTAAAAGAGATCCCACCCCACCGAGAAGTTTCCGGGTGTGCGGCGTGGTGTGCGAATCTGCGTGCTGCCCTGCAGCAATCGTCTGGCGCTTCGCGGTTGACGACCTTATTGTCAGCGCGTGTGGAAGCTAGGTGCAGGAGCGCGGCAATCACTGCCTATGGGCTGCCTCACCATGCTCGTCAGCAAACTGGCGATCGCACAGGCGCCGCCCACGCCGCCCACGCCGCTCACGCCGCTCACAGTAGAGAGCGAACCTGCGTTCAGCGTGGTGATTGAGCGTGACGAGCTTGCAGTAAGCTGTCCAGATCTGCCTTGGTTCACCGAGCGCATCGCGTCCCACGCCGGGAAGGCGGGACACGCGGGTCATTTCAAAGCAACGCTCACCAAACGCGGCGAAGCTTGGCAGGCCAGAATTCAGCGCTGGGAGCAGAATAGCGGCTCATTCGAAGCGCCGCGCGTGTTGGAGGATCGCAGCCCAGCGTGTCAGCCGTTGGCCGAGGCGGCCGCGCTGACGATCGCGATCCTCGCCGACGATTCGGCGCAGCGCGCCGAGCCGCCCAAGCCCCCCGACGATCCTCCGAACCAGCTTCCGCCCGTGACACCGCTAGCAACCCATGAGGGTGATAGTGACAAGCGCGGCGTCAAGGTTTGGGTAGGTGCAGGTGGGGGCGTGGCGATGCATTGGATATCGCCGCTCGCGCCGGTGCTCGGGTTCAGCCTAGGTCTGGATTCGACCAGTCTGCGTGTTGGTGCTCGGTTGATGATCACGACCGAGCAGAAGTTCGAGCTGGATCCGGGGCGCGTAGTCGTCCAAGCTTGGCTGGCAACGGTCTTCAGTTGCCTGCAGCGCGCCCGAGGCCATTTCGGGGTCGGGCTGTGTGCTACCGCAGATGCGGGCATGCTTCGGGCAAGCGCCGAGGGCTTTGCACAAGGCAAGCCCAGCACCAGAAACTACGAAGGTGTCGGGTTGGAAGCGCAACCCAGTTGGTACATTTCGGATCTCTATCGCATCTCAGCCGCCCTTGGCGCGCTGCTCCCCATCAGTCGAGAGAGTTTCTCCGTGACCGGAAAAGGTGTCGCCTACGTCCCCCCCGCAGTGAACTGGCGGGTTCTGGTATTTTCGGAGATTGGTGCATTTTGATGGCCAAGGTGATCCATGGGGCTGAGTCACTGCACTCACCAGCAGAGAGCTCGGGACCTCAGGCCAGCGCTGGGAATAACCTGAATTCCGAGTCGGTAAACGATTTTCAGGCCATTTATCAGGAGCACTACCCGGCCATTTGGCGTTTTTTGCTGCACCTGGGAGTGCGAAAAAGCGACGTGCCGGACGTGACTCACAACGTGTTCATGATTGCCTACCGAAAGCTGCCGACGTTCGAGCATCGCTCGTCGCTTCGCACCTGGTTGTGTGGCATCGCACTCCGCGTGGGTCGCGGCTTCCTCAAGTCGGCGGCGGTTCGGCTCGAGGTTTCGGCAGAAGACGTCACGGTCGGCGACACCGCGAGCCCGGAGAATTCGGTCGAGTCACGGAGGCACGATGGCCAGCTCGAGCTCGCCGAGCGCTTGCTCGATGGCTTGCCGGCTGAGCAGCGCGAAGTGTTCGTGCTGCACGAGCTCGAGCAGATGACCGGCCCGGAGATTGCGACGCTGATGGGCACGTCCCTCGGCACGGTGCGCTCGCGCTTGCGACGCGCTCGTGACTCGTTTCAAAAGCAGCTCGCGGCGATCGGGCAGAAAGGGGCGCTCGATGTCTGACCGCCCCTGGCTCGAAGACGGCGACCCGTCGCTCAAGCTCGAGCGCTCGTTGCTCAAGCGGCTGAACGCGCAGCAACCTCCCGTCGGCAGTGTCGAGCAAGGTTGGGCGGCGTTGGCTGCTGAGCTGCCTGCTCTGCACGGACCAGGCGCTGGACAAATCGATCCAACGCACGGCCTTGGCCACGGTGCTGCCAGCGGCAGCATGGGCTTGGCTGCGAAGATCGCGCTCGGCGTTGCGCTCGCAGGCGGCGCGACGCTTACCGGCACTGCGCTGCTGAAGTCCGACGACGCCAGCACGCTGCTGCGGCCGCATCAACCGTCGAACGTGCCGTCCGAGGCCCCGCGCGAAGCGCAGTGGCGCCCGGAGCCGACCACCGAAAAATCGGCCGAGGTTGAGCCGGCACCCACTCACGTTCAGCCGCAGCGCCCCGGTTCGGCGACGACACTGGCTGAAGAAGGCCGGCTGTTGGCGCAAGCACACCAGCTCATCCAGTCTGGCCAGGGCCGGCAGGCGCTCGAGGTCTTGCGCACGTCCGAGACACGTTACCCGCGCTCGGTGCTCTACCAAGAGCGTGAGGTCCTGACGATCGAAGCCCTCGGCGTCACGGGTGCATCGGGTGCGGCTGAGCAGCGCGCCCAGCGCTTCCTCAAGCGTTATCCGAACAGCCCCCACGCCGGCAGGCTCAAGCGGTTCGTGGAGTGACGCCGAGCGTGACGCGCTCCTGGCTGTTGCTGGCGTTCGGTTGGGCGTACCTGGCGGTGTGTTGCGGCCAGCACGATACGGCGGTCGCTACCTACCTCGTGACGATTCCGTCGACGGCAGGCGTGGGCGGCGGTGGTGGTCCTGCTGCTGCGGGTGCGGCCAACGCCGGTGCTGCGGATGCCGGCGCTCCCAGCGCAGGCGTTGGCAGCGACTTGGTCTGCGGCGCCGCGTACACGGTGGTCGTGCCAGGGCTCCGGTCGCGTTACCGGCAGGGCGTCGTCGCGACCAACTGGGCGGCTGCTGAGCGAGACTGCGAATCGGACGGCGGACACTTGATCGTCATCGACGACGACGCCGAGAATACGTGGATGGCGACGATCGCCGAGGCGGCCAAGACGACCTCGGATTCGTCGAACCAGCTAGCCTGGATCGGCTACGGCGACTCCGCAGTCGAAGGTGAGTACCACTGGGTCACCGCCGAGGCGCTCGGCCCGGCGCGTTGGTTCCCAGGCGAGCCGAACCACCTGAACGGCACTGAGGATTGCGTCGAAATGCGCGCCAGCGCCCTGTGGAACGACGATCGCTGCAACGCGAACCTGACTTACATGTGTGAGTGTGACGGCTTCCTGAGCGCGGGCGCCTGGTGCGACACCTGGCAGGACGCGACGTGCGGTGCGTGCAGCATCACGTGCGCTGTCGACCAGTCGTGCAACAACGAGCAAAAGTGTATGTAGCCGTAACGCGGCTACGACTTGGTCGACGTGGCGACGGTCGAACGCATGAAGTCGTAAACGTCGAGTAAATCCCGCGGGACCTCGCCGTGCGCGGCGAGTTGGTTGGCTAACGTGCGCGCCATGTTTAGGCAGCGCGCGTACGTCACGCCGTTGGGACGAGCCGCCAACGCGCTCAGCTGTGACAGCGCCTTGAGTTGTTTGCGAAACGTGTTCGGCTCGACGTACACGTGCGATGTCGGAAACATCAGCGCCGGGAGGACGGTCGCGGTTTGCCAACTTGGCGGCTTGCCGAACGCCGACTCGTAGCTGGCGATGAACTGATCGAAGCGACGCTCGTAGCCGTCGCTGCCGTGCAGCAGCTCATGCACTGCGGCGCCGAGCGTGCGCTGTTGGTTAGACGTCGCAGGCGCGTCCGGCAACTCCGCGCCCAGCTCGCTGTCGCTGAGTAGCGCCAAGCCTTGATTCCAGATCGCGTCGAGCCGCTGTGCTGCAGCGAGCTTGTCCAACGCCGTCGCCGACAGCTGCTCTCGCATCCGTTTGGCACTCGCGGCGCGCTTCTGTCGCGCGGGCAGGTTTTGCGATTCACCTTGCCAAGCGGCCGCGTGCAAGCCGCCCGAATATTTGGCGTGGAAATTCGCCAGCTGCTTGGCCACCGGCGATTGTGCGGCGCGCGTGGCGCTCGGCACCGTGTGGGTTTTTCGCTTCGCGAGTAGCGCGACGAGCCGCGCATAAGTCGCGCGCTGATGGCGATCTGGCTGCTCGACTTTGTGCATCAAGTCGAGCGCGCCTTGGCCCATCGTGCGTTCTTCTCCGCCTTCGAACAGGTAGCGTCGTTTGCCGTCGTTCTCGCCCGAGAGAACACTGACGCCCCAATCAGCGCGCTGCGCGTGCACGAACAGAGTCGGGAATTGTGCCGCGCCGTCGACCTCGATCATGTCAACTGACGAGCTTAACATCATCACGCGCCGCGAGCAGCCTTGGCGCGGATGTTGCTCTTGACCCAGAAGAGGAAGGGAACTAGGGTGTCCCTCTCATTCTCAAGGTGGCCGTCGCAACATCGCGACGACTCCAGCACGTGTTCGATCCGCGCGGCGGAACGGCTCCTGCTTCTTTCCAAGGGCCGCAACGCATGATCCCGGTCGATGTCTCGACCGAGTGCTGAATCTAGAATGAACGCGGCTGCGCCGTGCGCGCCTGAGCTGAGAAAATTTACCAAGTCCCTCCGCCTCAGGCTCGGCGGAACTGGACCACTTCTGGAGCCAGGATCGAGAATGCATCAATGGGAAATCGTCTGTACGTAGGCAATCTGTCATTCAACTCCACGCAGGACATGCTGCGCGACGCCTTCGCCGCTCACGGCGAGGTGGTCGACGTTCACTTGGTCGCGGATCGAATGACGGGTCAGTCGCGCGGCTTTGGCTTCGTGACCATGGGCTCGCGCTCGGAAGCCGAAGGCGCGATGTCGGCCATGAACGGCGCTGACCTCGACGGACGCGCGCTGCGAGTCAACGAAGCCGAAGAGCGCTCCGGCGGCGGCGGCGGCGGCGGCGGCGGTCGCGGCGGCGGCGGCGGTGGTCGCGGCGGCGGCGGCGGCGGCGGCGGCGGTGGCGGTGGTGGCGGCGGACGCAATCATGGTTGGTGATCGCCCGTTCTCCGGGCGCGCACCGACCGTCGATTACGTGCCCGGGCGGGATTTCACTGGCTCGCAACCGGAGGGACGCAAACCTCCGGCTGCGCCGAAGAACGCCGCTGCGATCGCGATCACCCAACAGTATCGCGAGCGCCACAATATGACGTACGAGCTCGATTGCGCTGGTGAGGCGCTCATCCTGCGGGTGTTCTTTCCGCCGGAGGCTGGCCCCGTAGAGTGGCGTATCGAGGCGCGCGGCAAGGGCTGCGGAGAAGCGGTTGTAATCGACCGAGTGGCTGCGACCCGAGAGCTTGCGTTGCAGGCTGTCTCGGGGGCGTGGCCCGCGCCTGCTGCGCCGGCGTCGCAGCCTAGCTACGACTGGGTCGGTGTCACGGTGGCGATGAAGAACGTGCGCGCGATCTGAGCCAACGCGGGCACTCGCGCGTCGTTTCAGTTCGGATTGCGAGGTATTTCGATGCGCGGTCGATAGCCGACTTTGGCGTCGCTGATCACCGCGCTGCCGTGCGCAGGCAGCACGTGAGCGAAGTCCAAGTCGAGGATGCCTAGTAGGTCAGCCGCGCGCGGCTTGTCCCAGCGCGACACCTTGGTGGCTCCTGTTCGCCGCTTGAGGTGCCGTGCTCAGGCGCGCGTTGCCCAAGCCATCCGCGCGCTGAACCTTGCTCGCTGCGCCTCGCTGGCCCGTCCACGCCAAAGGGCGCTGCGGCATCGCGAGGGGTTGGGCGCGAGCGCGTCAGCGGGCGCTCGCGAAAAATATCCGGCTCGCCGTTCGGCCTAGCCCTCTTGCTGCCACTCTTCGAGGGGCTGGGGGCCGGGGACGATTCCAGCGATGTCCGGATCTTCACCGGGGGCGACTGCTGGGCGGTTGTCTTTGTCGGTCTTCCGCTGCTCGCGCTGGACGGCTTTGTCTTTTGCCTTGTCCTGACGGGCCTTTTCTTTGAGTCGCTTGTTGGCAGAAATGGGCATCTAGGGCTTTCTCGCCGGAGCTGGCCGGGTGGCCTCACGGGCCCTAGGGGCCCTGGGAACCAACGACGCTCACGGCGCCCCAACTATGGAACAAACCGGCTGGAGATGCCAGCGCTGCCGCTCGGCTTGGGACTACGTCGCAACCCCTCGGAATTGGCTTCGGTACAGATGGTCGTAGAAGCCGTGTTGGCCGAGCAGCTGGTCGTGCGTGCCGCGCTCGATGATCGCGCCGTCTTTGATGACCAAGATTTGCGTGGCCTCGCGGATCGTGCTGAGGCGATGGGCGATCACGAAGCTCGTGCGACCTCGCATCAAATTCAATAGTGCCTTTTGAATGCGCGCTTCGGTGCGCGTGTCGACGCTGCTGGTGGCTTCGTCCAAGATCAAGATCGCCGGATCTGCCAAGATCGTCCGCGCAATCGCCAACAGTTGGCGTTGGCCTTGGCTGAGGTTGCTGCCGCGTTCGGCGAGCCGAGTTTGATAGCCGTGCGGTAGGTGAACGATGAACGGATCTGCTTCGGCGAGCCGCGCGGCCTCCATCACTTGTTCGTCTGTGGCGTCGAGCCGGCCATAGCGAATGTTCTCGAGTACACTGTCGGCGAACAGAAACGTGTCTTGCAGAACGATGCCGAGCTCACGCCGCAGCGTGGCTTTTGGCAGGTTACGCAGCTCAGTGCCGTCGATGAAGATGTTGCCGCTGCGCAGCTCGTAGAAGCGCGTGAGCAGGTTGACGATCGTCGTCTTACCGGCGCCCGTCGGGCCGACCAAGGCGATCAGCTCGCCCGGCTTGGCTTCGAGCGACATATCGCGGATCGTCGTGACGTCGGGGCGGTATCCGAATTCGATATGCTCGAAGCGCACCTCGCCCTTGAAGCGCGCGGGTGGCACGGCGCTCGAGCCGTCGAGCTCGGCGTTTTCGTCGAGCACCTCGAACACGCGCTCGGCCCCGGCTAGCGCCGCCTGAAGCGTGTTGTAGAGGTTCGATAGCTGGCGCAAAGGGTTGATGAAGTTTTGGCCGTAGTTGATGAACGTGGCGATGACGCCGACGCTGACCAGACCGGCGAGTGCGAGGTAGCCACCCAACCCGGCCAACACGATCACGAACAGGTTGCCGAGCACGGCCGTGAGCGGCATCAGCAAAAGCGCGTAACTGTTGGCGTATACCGAGGTTTTGTACACGTCCTGATTGTGGCGGTCGAAGCGCTCGATGACCGCGTCGCTGCGGCGGAAGGCTTTCACTACCTTCAGCCCGCTGATCGCTTCCTCCATTACGGCGTTGAGCTGGCCCAGCTCACGCTGCAGCTCGCGGAAGCCGCGGCGCGTGTAGACCGCCACGAAACGCGTGAACCACAGCATCAGCGGCACTACCAACACCGCGGCCAACGCCAGCCGATGGTCGAGCACGAACATCGCCACGACGATGCCCGTCATCGACAGTACGCTTGCCAACAGCGAAGTCATGTTTTGCGA
Organism: Polyangiales bacterium; assembly: GCA_038252755.1. Lineage (GTDB taxonomy): Bacteria > Myxococcota_A > Polyangia > Polyangiales > Polyangiaceae > PMG-095. The sequence continues at coordinate 34,433 of JBBSAB010000016.1, forward strand.
CACCGCTTGGTTCACGGCGTCGATGTCGCTGGTCAGTCGGCTCATCAGCTCGCCTGCCGGCCGCTGATCGAAGAACGCGATTGGCAGCTGTTGCAGGTGGCCGAACAGTTGGCGTCGCAGGTCGGACAGTGCGCGTTGCGAGACGCCGGCCATCACCCAATTGCTGACCAATTGAACCGCGTTGCTCGACAGGTAGGCGGCCAACATCAACAGCGCCGTTCGCACCAAACCGCTCGCGTCGCGGGCGGCGACGTAGCGATCGATCGCGTGACCCATCAGGTAGGGGCCGAGCAGACCGAGTAGCGTGTAGATGACGACACAGGCGGAGACGACGACAAGCTGCGGCTTGAAGCGCAGGAAATAGCCGCCCAGCCGCCGCAAAGTAGCGCGCGTGTCCTTGGCGCGTTCGATGCGAACCATGCCGCGTGGTCCGGCTGGCGCCATCACGTTGCGGGCGGCGTCTCGGGCGCGTTCGCTGGCGTCACTCATCGGGACCACCTGCGCCGAGCTGCGAGTCGTAGATTTCACGATAGACGGTGCTGCGCTGCAAGAGCTCGTCGTGCGTGCCCGTGGCCACGATGCGCCCGCGTTCGAGCACGATGATCTGATCGGCGCGCAGCACACTGCTGATGCGTTGCGCGACCACGAACACCGTTCCGGCACCCGGCCGGGCGCGCAAGGCATCCTGAATCTTGGCTTCGGTCTCGATGTCGACGGCGCTGGTGCTGTCGTCCAAAATCAGCAGCGGCGCTTCCAACAGCAGCGCGCGCGCGATGCACAGGCGTTGGCGCTGGCCGCCGGAGAAATTCGCGCCACGCGGAGCGACGCTCGCCAGGTAGCGTTCGGGTAGCTGGCTAATGAATTCGTGCGCCTGGGCGGCCTGCGCTGCAGCTTCGATCTCCGCGTCGGTTGCGTTCGGCTTGCCGTAGGCGATGTTGTCGCGAACGGTGCCCGAAAACAGCAACGCCTCCTGCGGAACGATCGCGACGCGGCCTTGCAGCGACGCTTGCGTGAGCGCACGCACGTCGGTGCCTTGCACCCGCACCGCGCCGCCGGTCGCGTCGTAAAAGCGCGGGATCAGGTTGACGAGCGTCGTCTTGCCGACGCCGGTTGCGCCCAAGATAGCGACCATTTGGCCTGGTTTGGCGCTGAGCTGGAGGCCTTGGAGTACGGGCTCGTTGGCTTGCTCGCCGTGGCCAGCGCCATAGGCAAACGTCGCGTCCTCGAAGGTGATCTCGGCGCTGGCTGCTTCGGGCAAGCGTGCGGCGTTGGGCGCGTCGAGGATCTCCGGCTCGGTCGCCAGCACCTCTTCGATGCGGCGCAAAGAGGCGAAGCCGGCTGCCCACATGTTCGACAGCATCGTCATCATGACTAGCGGCGTCATGGTGCTGAGCATGTAGTTGGCGAACGCGACGATTTGGCCGAGCGTGAGCTGGCCGTGAATCGCCGACAGGCCGCCGGCCCAGATCACGACCACGGTGCCGATGTTGATGCACGAGGTCAGCGCCGGCATCATCGTCGAAGAGAATTGGGTGACGGCGATCGAGCGATCGGTCAAGTCGTCGTTGGCGACGCCGAACCGTTCCAGCTCGTGGTCAGCTCGGACCAGCGACTTCACGAGGCGCGCCCCGGCGATGTTCTCCTGCAATACACCGTTCAGCGTGTCGAGCTTGAGCTGCACCTTGCGGAACAGTGGCTCCGTCTTCAGCACGAAGAAACCAATCAGAATCGAGGTCGCCACGAGCAGCGGTAGCAACAGCAACGCCAAATGACGGCTCGTACTGACCATCAGCACCAAGCTGCCGACCATCATCAGCGGCGCGCGCGTGCCAATGCGCAGCGAAATCTGCACCAGGCCTTTGACGGCGTTGACGTCGCTGGTCAGGCGAACCAGCAGCTGCCCGGTCTTCTGCCGATCCAAGTTACCGTACGAGAAGCTCTGAATCTTGAGGAACAGCGCGCGGCGCAGATCGCGCGCGACGCCTTCGCCGACGCGGATCGAGGTCACGTTGTTGCCGATGGCGATCAGCGTGCTGAGCGCCGAGACCCCGAGCATGAGCAGTGACGTGTGCAGCACCAGCGCGCGATCGTTCAGGCCGATGCCTTGGTCGATGATGCGCTGAATCAAGCGCGGGATCGCTAGGTCGAAGACGACCAGCGCCGCCAACAGCGCGAGCGCAACCAGCGCGGTCCCGCGGTACGGCTTCACGAAACCAAAGAGTCGACGGAGCGCCAGAGCGGGAGTGTACGCCGGCCCGAGATTTTCGCGAGCCTGGAAACGGGCGAGCCGCGGGTGTTCTCAGCACGGACGGGTTGGGATACGGTGGAGCGATGGGTGGCGAGCAGCGCGGAAATCCTTACGCGGCACCGCATCGGGCGGAAGGGGGCGAGCAACCGGGCGACGACGACGCGGCGAGCGAGCTTTCGTACTTCCCGGAGGGGGAGCGGCATGGATCTTCCTTCGTCGGCTTCGGGGCGATCCTGCTGCCGATGCTGGGCGGGGCAGCGGTCGCGCTACTGTTCGGGTCGGCTCCAGTCACGCTCTTGGTAGCAGGCCTGGTGATTGGCTGGATCTACTGGAAGCAGCGGCAGTTGCGCGTGGTGCCGCGTGCCAAGCTACGCGTCGAGGACGACGTCCTGCACCTGAGCGGGCCGGCTTTTTTGCCACGCAGGAGCCTTCAGTTGAGCGAACTGCTCGATGTCTACCTCGATACGAAGACGATTCAGCGGCTGCAGCGGAACATGGGTCCGACGCCGAACCTGCGCGTCTTCGACGCAACCGTGAGTGATGAAATGGACACCGCTCGCATCGCGCTCGAGCTGGAAAACGAAACACTGTTTCTCACCGAGCAGCGTGTTTCCCACACCGACGCCAACGAATGGTTCAGCAAGATCCGTCGCTTCCTGCGTAAGCATGGTTGGGTGCCGGACGACGAGCGCGCGGCTTGAGCGACTCGAGGCGCCCGTCGCTACGGCGCCGCGTGCCCGCCGCCGACGAAGTCGAGACCGAAGCCGATCCTAGCCTCCACGCCGTGCTCCAGCACTTGCCAGCGCAGGGCTTCGGCGTCGGCCTTGTCGAGCGGGCCCAGCACGAGCGCGAAACGCCCGGCTCCCGGCTGCGTCGATTCGTAATCACTTGCAGCTGCTGGGCGAGCGTGGCTTCGACGCTGAGCATCGCGTCTATCCGATGCTGTTCGCGCGCCCGCCGGGCGGCATTCCGTACGAGGGCCACTGGCCAAAATCGATGCGCGATGAGCACGAGACCGCGCTGCGTCGGCTCGGCCTGCTGAACGTGCTGTGGCACGGCGGCTCGGGCGACACGGTGCTAGGTCGCCTCGACGACGAGCAGTTTCTGCTCGACAACGTGCGCTATCACACGAAAAAGGGTGGAATTTTACTGATTCACGACCGCATGCGCCACGACGCGCTCGAAGCCGCGTTCGAGCGCTTGGCGAAGGATCCGAAGATTCACGTCACGACGCTGAAGAGCGCGGTCGCCGCCAAGTACGCCTGCGACTCGGGTCAGCTGTACGCATCCTTGCATCCGTCCGCGGCGGTCGCGACACGCGAAACCAACGCGCGTCTGCCGCAATGAGTCGTGGCGTTACTGCGCCGGAAAGGTGCTTGAGCTCGACGCTGGCGGCGGGGTCGGCGCAGGGGCGGGGCTCGGTGCCGGTGGGGTCGGGGGCGCTGCGGCAGCGTGCGGCGGTGCTTGCGGCGGAGAGGCAGGTGCGGTTGTCGCCGGGCTCGGGCTCGGCGGAGCAGATTGCCCGCGCTGCTCCGGCGTGAGCCAAAAGCGCGAGTTCGGGCAAGCGCGGAAGTGCCGTTCCGTGGCCGCGCAACTCTCGCTCGTTTCTGTCTCCGACTTCGGCAGCACCGCCGGCACGATGTCGTCCCAGCGCACGACCAGCGCCGCGCCGACCGTCTTCACGCTGTCGCCCGAGAACGCGCCGCCGAGCGTCGAGAACATGCCGTACAAATTCAGGTCGGCGCTCGTGCCGAGATGGAAGGCCGCCTCCAGGCCGACGCGCATCGGCACCGAAACACCCAAGTCGATCGTGACGCCTTTCGAGAGCGCTTCCTGCACGGCGCCAGGTTTCAGCGAAGCCATGCCGGTTGCGGGGTCAATTTGCACTGAGGACGAGTCGATCGTGACGCCTTCGGGCCGCACGATCGTGTCGACATTGGCGCTGATCGCCAGCTCGTACCAGGGCGTGAAGGTGAGCATGCGCGCCGGCGACATCGGTAGCCCGAAGCCGAGCACGAACGGCACCGTCAGGAAGTTGCGTTCACCGCTGATATACGCGGTCGGCACGCCGCCCAAGTGGAAGGCGACTGCCATCTTCGGGACACCGTTCTCGTAGCGGCCCGCGACCGGGAACTCCAACACCGCGACACCGCTGCCTGCCACGCCGTGTGCGCGCGTGTCGGCGTCGGCTTCCTTGAAGTTGACGTAGTGGATGCCGAACTGCGCGCTCAAGCGACCCGATGTCGACGTGAAGTTCGCGTTGTAGCTGAAGGTGTTGAAGCTGCCGGCGTCGCTGAAGCCGTGCCGGTACGCGAACACCACGCTCGAAGCGCGCGTGTCGTAGGTCGAGACCGCCGGTGCGTGCGTGCCCGCCGTCGCTGCTGCGCCGCGACTTACCGCGAACCCCGCCAACGCCACACCCAAGCCGACGCACGCGCGTGCCCGATACCTCATCCTTCCGGTTACGTTCGCAGCGCGGCGAACTTAAGGAACGGCTGCTCGGACCCACGGCCAGAACTTGTTCGGCCAGTCGTGACCGGCCATGCTCAGGTCGCCAGGGTGGCAGGTCGAGTGGCCGCCCGTGGCGTAGAAATCGAGCAAAGTCGCGGCGCCTTTGCCTTTAATTTGCGCCTCGACGGCTTTTGGTAGGGCGATCGGCGCCGTAGTGTCGTCTTGGGCGTGACAGAAGAAGGCGGGCGGCACGTTGGGCGGGAAAGTGAACGGTGACACCACCGCGCCGAACGACCAGGTCGACATCGAGCCGACGAATGCGGGCCGGCTACTTTGCTTTTCGATCGGATCCGCTGCGCCGGCGTTCCCGGCGTCGAAGTTGGCAGCCAGGTTGAGCGCCAGGTGCGAGCCCGCCGAGTAGCCGATCACGCCGAGGTGTGCGGGCGCGACCCCCCACTGTGCGGCGTTCTGTTTCACGATGCGCACGGCGCGCTTGGCGTCGACTAGCGCGTCAGCGGGCGCATCGACCGCGCCAACTCCGACCCGGTATTTGAGCGCAAACACCGCGATGCCGAGCGGCCCAACGCGTTCTGCCAACTTGGCGGCGTGCGTCTCCATGTCGAGGATCGAATAACCGCCGCCGGGAAATACCAAGTAGCCGAAGCCAGTCGCTTTGCTGCCGTCGACGGCGTAGCGACGCAGTGTGGGGACACTGACGTTGCTGATGATGCCGTCGGCGGCGACGCTCTCGGCGGGCGCGCCAGCCTTGAAGTTGGGCGGGTTACCGTCGAACAACGGCAGCTCGTCGTACTTGGCGGATTTGATTGGATCGTAGGTGAAACCGCCACCTGCTCCGCCCGCCATTCCACCTGCGCCCGCGCTGGCACCGGCCGTGCCGCCACCGCCCGCGGTTCCACCGCCGTTCGACATACCTGAGGCTCCTGCTCCGCCGCCCGCCGATGTCGAACCGGCGCTACCGCCCGTGGACGTCCCCGCAGCGCCTCCGCTGCCGGTGTTTGCGGTGCCGGCCGTGCCTGCACTGGCCACGCCACCGCCGCCGGCCGTGCCTCCGCTGCTCGGGCTACCGGTTCCGTTATCCGTGGAGCTGCAGCCGGCGCCAAGCGCACCGAGCAGCATGCAATGAACCAAAGCGCGCATGGACGTTGAAAGTCCATGTTCCTCGAAGACCAGAGAACGGGTCAATCCTTCGCCCGCACGCGCCCAGAAAGTAGCCTGCTGACCGGCGCGGCGGCCGCTAGGTCGCCGGAACGCCGCGCGGTTGCGCGTTTTGGCGCTGCAGCATCCAACCGGGATACTCGCGTGGCAACGCGCTCGCCTCGTCCAGAACCGCGACGTGCTCGGCCGATAGCGTGACGTCCGCCGCCGCCAAGTTGTCGAGCAGCTGCTCGCGAGTCTTTGCGCCGACCAACACGCTGGTCACGAACGGTCGCGTCAACTGCCAGGCGAGCGCCAGCCGCGCCACCGAGTGCCCGGTTTCGGTCGAGACTTGGCGCAACGCACCGAGCACGCTGCGCAACCGCGCGTCGTCGACCGGTGGGAAGTCGTATTTGGTGCGGCGCGCGCCTTCCGGCCCCGGCTTGTCCGGATCGAATTTTCCGGACAACAGGCCTCCGGCGAGCGGACTCCACGGCAAAATCGCCAGGCCTTCACTCTGTGCCAGCGGCGCAATCTCGCGCTCGATATCGCGACCCGCAATCGAGTAGTAAACCTGTGCGCTTTGAAAGCGCGCCAAGTTGTGAGACTCGGCGAAACCAATTGCCTTCATCGCCAGCCACGCTGGCAGGTTGCTGAAACCGACGTAACGCGCCTTGCCCGAGCGCACGACGTCGTCGAGCGCGCGCACGGTTTCTTCAATCGGCGTCACCGGATCGAAGCCGTGAATCTGGTACAAGTCGACGTGCTCGAGCTGCAGACGCTGCAAGCTCTGATCGATGCTCGCCAAAATGTGTGCGCGCGAAAGGCCGGTCTGGTTGACGCCCTTGCCGACCGTGCCGCGCACCTTGGTAGCCACCACGACTTGCTCGCGCGGTCGTCCCAGCGACTTCAGCGCCGCGCCTAGCAGCGTTTCTGATTCGCCCTCGGAGTAAACGTCGGCGGTATCGATGAAATTGACGCCCGCGTCGAGCGCCGTCCCAACCAGCGTCTCTGCCTCGGTCTGCCCCAACTTGCCGACCACCTCCCAGAAACCTTTGCCCCCGAACGTCATCGTCCCCAGGCACAGCTCCGACACGTAAAGCCCCGTACGTCCCAACAAGTTGTAGCGCATGGCCCGTTACCTAGAGCCCCCGCGTTGTTGCCGCAACTGGGGCTGCGGCCTGCCGGCCGCGAGGAGCTAGTCTGCGCACGGCGTGACCAAACCCGTCAGCAACTCCTTCGAGCGCATCGTCGCCTGGTGATGAAAATCCCCCGCGGCCGCGTCATGACCTACGGCGATCAATTGAAGAAGAACGCGCTGAGCGGCAGCGTGCGGCCCAGCTCCTCGACGTCGAGCTTTCGTCCGAAGCGCCGCCTCGTCTCTTCTGCTTGCGTGAGCGCGTGGCGGCGACGTCCTGCGAGGTCGCGACGATTTCGGCCAGCTTCACCACGCCCCAGACTTTGGGTCCGGCGCCCGGCGCCCGCAACGCCTCTGGGGGCCGAAAAGTTCACGAGTTGAGCAGAGGGGGGCACTTCTGCCACCATGCCGCGCCGATGGGTAAAGCATCGAAGCGTGAGACCAACGCCGCAGTGCTCAAACAAGCGATGATTCGGCGGCTGCCGCGTCGTTTGCAGTGCACCGGCGAGATTGGGTTGCCAGCCGTGCCGGGGCTGCTCGAGCACTACGTGAAGATCTTCGACGGCATCTGGGAAGGCGTCGGTCGGAAATTCACACCGCCGGAGCTCGACGAATTTCGCAAGTCGTTGGCGGCTCGGTTGGAGCAAGCCTACAACGCGTCGTCGAGCTCGAAGGTGATCGTCACCTACCAGACCGATCCGTCACCCAAGACAAGCTTGACTTGGAAGATCGTCGCGATGTCCGCCGACTTCACCGACGAGTACCAGCACTGGGTCGACACGCGCACGCCGCCGCTGTTCGGCAAACATCCGGATGCCAAAGCCGTCGATGTCGCGCGCTCGCTTGGAACGCCAGGCGAGGTCAGCATCTTGGATGTCGGCGCAGGCACCGGCAGAAATACGTTGCCGCTGGCGCGTGAAGGTTTCAGCGTCGATGCGGTCGAGCCCGCGCCCGCCCTTGGCAAGATCTTGCGTGAAACCGTGGCGGCCGAAAATCTCGCCGTCGGTGTGGTCGAGGGCAGTATCCTCGACGCCGCGCTGGAGCTGCCACGCCAGCAGTACAACATGCTGCTGCTGTCCGAAGTCGTGGCTTCGCATTTCCGAAGTGCGGAGCAGCTAAGGCAGCTGTTCGAAGCCGCCGACCGCTGTCTGTTGCCCGGCGGGGTGCTGGTCTTCAACGCGTTCTTGAGCGATGGCGGCTACAAGCCCGACGACATCGCCCGCCAACTTTCGCAGGTGCTGTGGTGCGTGCTGTTCACGCGGCACGATCTGGAAGTCGCGGCAAAAGGCTTGCCATTCGAACGCCAAGCCGACGAGGCCGCCGCCGAGTACGAGCGCGACCATTTGCCCGAAGGCCAATACCCGTCGACGGGGTGGTACGAGGGCTGGTGCGGTGGCCAAGATCTGTTCGACTTGCCCGCCGAGCGTCCGCCGATGGAGTTGCGCTGGCTCGCGTATCGAAAGATGAGCTGACTTTAGTGCAAGGCTCTTGGTAGGTTCGCCGCGATGCCGACCGAGTCCGTTCGGCCCACCGCCGACGTCGTCCCACGCTTGACCATCCGCGATCCCGATCAGTGGCTGGCGATCGTGTGCTGGCTGGTGGTGGCGTTCGCGTCGCTGTCGATCTTGCTGTTTTCGTTTGGGCGTGACCAGGGCATCTACGGCTTGGTCGCGGACGTCATCCTCAAGGGTGGCATGCCGTACCGCGACGGGTGGGACTTCAAGCCGCCCGGCATCTTCCTGACTTACGCGTTGGCGCAAGGCGTGTTCGGCAAGTCGATGCTGTCGATCCGCTTGCTCGAGGTGATCGGTCTGGTCGCAACGGTGTTCGGGATGCAGCGCCTGGCGCAGGTGTTCTTCGACAAGCCCAAGGCTGGCTTGGTGGCTGGCGCGGTCGCGGGGCTGGTCCAAGCCGAGCTCGAGTTTTGGCACACCGCGCAGCCGGAGACTTTCGGTGGCTACCTCACGATCGCCGCGCTGGTCGTGGTCACGCTCGAGGTATCGAAGCCACGGCGCTGGCTGATTCCGTTCGGGATGGGCGCGCTGTTCGGCTTGTGCGCGCTGTTCAAGCCACCGCTCGGCGGCGGCATCTTGGTGTGCAGCGCGTACCTTCTCACCCGCGAGCAAGCGCACGCCGCCAAGCTGCCGAAATTGGTGCGGACCGCCGTCATCATCGGTGCCGGGTTTCTGACGCCGATCGCGCTTACGCTGGCGTGGATCGCCGCGCGCGGCGCTTGGCCGGCGTTTTATTGGACTTTTCACGACTTCGTCCCCGGTTACACCAAGCTGAATTGGAACGAAGCGCACGCTTCGGCCTGGCTGTACTACGCGCTGCTAGAATCCTTCACCAAGTTCTCGGCGCTGTCCGCGTTCGGCTTCATCGCTGCGATCGCGATGGGCCCGATTCACGCCCGCGAGCGCGAAGGCATCTACCTGGTGCTTGGCATCATCGCGATTCAGGTGACCGGCATCGTGATGCAGGGGAAATTCTTTCCCTATCACTACGCCGCCACGCTGCTGATGATCGCGTTCCTGGCCGGCCTCGGGCTGTACAAGTTGTACCGACGCTGCTTAGTGGCTGGGCCCGGCAGCATCTTGGCGCTGGCGGCGTTCGTCGGCGTGGCCGTCGACATGCGCGACGGCGCGCCCGACCTCGAGCAAGGCTTTTGGGAGCGCACGCAGATGCGCATGTCGTTCCTGCTCCGCCGCCCGCCGTTTCTCAGCCGCGTCGATCTCGACCGCAAGCTGAGCTACGTCGCCGACTACAACCTCGACGTCGATCGCCAAGTCGCGCTCGAGGTTCGCTCGCGTAGCGGCAGCAATGACCCGGTGTTCATCTGGGGCTTCGAGCCGTCGATTTATTTCCTCGCGGATCGCCCGCTGGCCAGCCGTTGGACCTACGACGTGCCGCAGCGCACGCCGTGGCAGCGCGGCTTTTCGCGGCGTGAGTTGCTCAAAGATCTCTCGGTCAATCGCCCGAAAGTCATCGTCGTCCAGCATTGGGACGTCTTTCCTTCGGTCACCGGCAGCAAGCTCGATTCACGCGACGAGCTGCCCAACTTTCCGGAGCTGAAGGCGCTGATCGACAACCAGTACAAGAAAGTGCGCGAGATCGAGCACTTCGAGATCTACGAGCGCTCCGAAGTCGGCGGTTGAAGACGAAGACGAGCGCGAGCAAACAGCTTGTCATTGGTCTCATTTCAGCTGGCGGCCGCGCCCGCTGATCCTGGCTTCTGGCTTCGTTTTCGCTCCGGTCCGGTGCTCACGTACCCACGTACGCTCCGCTCCGGTCCTCGCGAAAGCCTCGCCAGAAGCCAGGCTGAGCGGGCGGGCAGCTGATAAATGAGACCAATGCTCAGGAGCAAACAGGGAGGCGGGGAAGGCGGGGAGATTTTTGGGGCGCGAGCAGTGGGTTGTTCCGCTCAGGTTGGGGTCGGTGGACGACTACCTCTTTAAGTGAAGAAGCCAATGTCGTCGTGGCCGGTGCTGTCCGGCGCTGTGCTGTTGCTCGCCTTTTTTTCGGGGTGCCCGGCGCAGGGCATCGGTGATCCGTGCGTGCCGGAAGACGAATACACGCCGACGTTTTCGGCCTTTTCGGCGGCCGAGGTCAGCACCGAAAGTCGCTCGTTTCAGTGCCAGAGTCGGCTGTGCTTGGTGAACCACTTTCAGGGCCGCGTCAGCTGTCCGTACGGGCAGAGCGCGACCGGCGCAGCGGACGGCTGCAAGCTGCCCGGCAGCGACGATCCGGTGAACGCGCCTGTGAAACCACAACTGCTCGAGCGTCGCGCGGACGACGCCGTGTACTGTTCTTGTCGTTGCGCTGGCCCAGATCCCTCAGCGCGCTACTGCGAGTGTCCCTCCGGCTTCAGTTGCTCGAAGGTCGTGCCCGACGTTTCGCTGGGCCACGCGCAACTGCCGGGCTCGTACTGCATCCGCGCGGGTTCCGATTACCTGGAAACGAAAGTGAGCACTGCGAAGGTCTGCGATCGCGAGCTCGCCAACTGCGAAGGCGAGTAGCGGAAGCGGTCGTGCCTCAACTGGCGCTGATCTGACGCCCTACGGCTCAGCTGGCACCGTGCTGGACAGTGTTTTCGGTGCCCTCCTCCATTGCTCGTCAGCGCGTTGTCGGGCTCGCCTGAACAATTCGCATGGAGCGGCGAGCGGCTGGACATGAAACGGCGCAGCCTTGAGGAGCCATTGTGAAGCAAACCCTTCGAAATGTTTTAGGTTTTGGTGCGTTCGCGGCAACTTGCGTCGCGGCTAACGGTGGTTGTTCGTCAACGCCCGACAGCAGCCCGATTGGCGCCACCGCCGGAACTGCCACGACGCCCGGTACCGCAGGCACCTTCAGCAGCACGGGCGGCACGACGTCGGCGACGGCAGGCACCACCAGCACTGGCACGTCTGGCAGCGTCACGACCTTCGGCGGCACCTTCGGCAACGCCGGCACCTTCGGCTCTTCGGGTACGGCTGCGACGACGGCTGGCGCTGCGACGACGGCTGGCGCCGACGCGGGCGGCGCGGGTGGAACGGCGTCGGGCACGGCCGGCACCGCTGCCGGCGGCACGCCTGCAGCAGACTTCCCGAATAATTGTCCGATGCCGAGCGCCACGGCGCACGCGACGGACAAGCTCACGCGCACGTGCTGGAAGGCTTCGGCCTCGGCTTGCTCGCTCGGCAACAACGTCGGTCTCGTAAATCCGCCGAACAATGCGCTCGACGCTGACCTGATGTCGCGCTTCGCGACCGGCGACAAGATGGTCGCCAGCAAGATGTTCTTGTTCGACGTCGACATGGGCAAGGCCGTGATGATCAACGGCGTCTCGACCTCGACGCTGACTGCCACCGACATCCCGCCCCAAATCGAAGTCGACGTGTCGACTGACGGCACGGCGTGGACGCCCGTCGCTTGTGGCACCAACATGCCGAGCGCCGACATCTCGTTCGCGCCGGTGAGCGCGCGCTACGTGCGGCTCGTGCAGCACGGCATCGCCGATGCTTGGTGGTCGATGGTCGACTTCAACGTCTACCGCTCGGGTGCCGACGACACGTGCGGTGCCGGCGCTACCACGACGGCCTGCACCTCCACGGGCATGGCATTCCCCGACACGTGCTGCGGCGCGAGTCACAAGCTCTAACAGCGCGCACAATCGTCCCGAGTAGTCGCCCCAGTCCGCTTCCGCTACAAGTGGAAGCGTGACGAGGCGAGCCTTCGGCAGCCAGCTAGCGGTCGCCGCCCTCGCGGTGGCCGCAGCTGCGTTGGCTGAGGCGCTCGCCAACGCCAGCCGCGTCTTCGCCACCTCGCCGCGCGACGCCGCTTGGTGCGCGTTGTGGACGCTCGGGTTGTGGGCGTTGCCCGGTGCTTTGGCGGCGCTGGCGCTCGCGTGGCTGCTTGCCGTCGCCTGCGACGAAGAGTCGCTTGCCGAAATGCTGCGACAACAATGGCTAGCGCCGGCTCGGCGCGATCGGATGCTGGTCGGCATGTTCGCGGCGCCAGCGCTGTTGGCGTGGGTGTTCGCGCTCGGTCGCGCCAGCGTGCGTTTTCACAACACCGAGCTGGCGGCGGCGCTGCTCGCCGTGGCGGTGTTGGGCGGGGTCTTGGTGCTCGGGATCTTGGGGGGCGTGAGCTTGCGGGAACTGGGGCGGCAGCGCGCGGCGGGGCGCCGCTTGGCATGGCTACCGGCGCTGGCCGTGGTGTTCAAGTTGCTGGTCGTGGCATGGGTCGTCGTGAGCTGTCGCGGTGGCCTTGTGCAACTCGACGCGCGGCTACTCGCGGCTCCACTTGGGCTTTTGATCGCGTTTTTCGCGGTGGATGGCGCCGGTCGGATTCGTGATCGCGGCGGCTTCGTGGCCGCGGCGGTGGCTGGCGTCGCCGTGGTGGCGTGGGGGTTGCTGGTGTGCGGTGGCGCCAACGCCGTGGGCTCGGTGGCGAATCACGGCGCGTGGTCGCGTCCGCTGATCGCCGGTGTGCGAGTCGCGACCGACTTCGACGGTGACGGCTACTCGAGCTTCTTGGGCGGCGGCGACTGCGCGCCGTTCGACGCCGCCATCAACCCGGCTGCGGCCGAAATCGTCGGCGACGGCATCGACAACAACTGCATCGGCGGCGACGCCGGCAAAGCTTCGGCGCCGCGCCGCCCGAGTTGGGGCAAGAGCGCGCACGGCTCACCCACGAATCTCAACGTGGTGATTGTCACGATCGAGACGCTGCGCCGTGACCACACGTCGTTCGCACGGCCGTCGCGCGACACGACGCCGACGCTGCGTTCGCTGGCGTCGGAGTCGTTGGTGTTCGACCGCATGTACAGCGCGGCGCCGCTGACCCGGCTGGCTTTGGCTTCGCTGTGGAGCTCGTACGCGCCGTCGGAGATTGAATGGCTGCCGCAAGCCGCCGAGAAGCGCATGCGGCGGCTCGGACCCCAAACGCCGTGGCTACCCGAGCTGTTACGCGCGCGCGGCTACGAAACGATCGCTGTCCTGACTGATTTTTCAGCTTTCACGGCGCAAGAAGACGCCGGCTTCGAGCGCGGTTTTCAGCATTACGATCTGTCGACCAAGCTCGAGTACCGCGGCGGGACGATGCGGGGATTTCCGGCGGCCGAGCAGGTCGACAAGGCACTTGGCTACGCGCGGCAGGCGCAACGCCCGTTCTTGCTCTGGGTGCACTTGTTCGAACCGCATTACCGCTACGAGCAGCCGCCCGACGCGCCGGTGTTCGGCACCGACGAACAGTCGCGCTACGACGCCGAGATTTGGCACGTCGATCATCAGCTTGGTCGCCTGATCGAGGGGCTGCGCGAGCAGCGGGTGTGGGACAACACGGTGCTGTTCGTCAGCGGCGACCACGGCGAGGCGTTTGGTGAGCACGGCGATCGCTGGCACGGCTCGAACCTGTTCGATCCGCAGCTGCGCCCGGCCGCCTTGCTGCGCGTGCCGGGTGTCACGGGCAAACGCCTCGACGTGAGCGTCAGCTTGACCGACGTGGCGCCGACGTTGGCGCGCGTGCTCGGCGACCACCAGACCTTCGATCAACTGCGCGGCCGCAGCCTGGCGCCGCTGATGCACCACCGTACGCTGCCCGACGATGACGAGAATAGCTTCGTCGCGGAGAGCTTCTCGGTCGACGACGGGCACGCCTACCAAGCCGCGCTCGTCGCCTATCCCCTCAAGCTGATCTATGTCGAGCAAGGTCGGCGTTTTTCGCTGTACGATCTCGAAGCGGATCCCGACGAGCAGAGCCCGCTCGATCCGAGCTCGGACCCGCGCGGTGCGCCGCTAGTGCAAGAGCTGGTCGGCTACCTCGAGCGCACTCGCGCGCGCTAAGAGGCTGGCTCGGTCCGCGCCAAGATGCGTCGCGCCACTTCGTCGAAACGCGGCGCAACGACGTCCGGCATGATCGGCGAGCCGTTCTTCAGCGGGCACAGCTCACAGCGGTTTTGAGCGAACACCAACGCCGAGCGCACTTTGGCGTGGTGCGCGGCTTCGACGTCGGTCGGGCCGTCGCCGATCATCCAGGTCTTGGTCGGGTCGAAGCTACCGTTGGCCAGCGCCCGCAGCAGCAGGCCCGGCTTGGGTTTGCGGCAGTCACAGCTGGTGATGAGCTCGGCCGCGCCGTGCGGGCTGCCCTCCGGGTGGTGCCAGCAAACCTCCACGCTCGAGATGGCGATGCCCGCTTCCGCCAGCGCTGCCACCAGCGCGTGGTGCGTGCGATGAACCGCGTCGACGCTGAACTGGCCCTTGGCCGGCCCCGGTTGATTGGTGGCGATCGCGAAGCTAAAGCCCGCGGAATTCAGCAGCTTGAGCCCTTCGAGCACGCCCGGCAGAAAGCGCAGCTGCGACGGCGACCAGGCGACCGAAACGACGCCGGTCTCCTCGTCGCGGACCACGTCGATCAGCGTGCCGTCGCGATCCAAGATGATGCCGGGGCGCGTCGCAGTCATTGAGCCACCTGTAAACCGAGGCCGAGAGCGCTTTCATACCCCGAGCCGGGTCGTGATGTAAGGTGCGGCGCGTGCTGGCTTGGCTACGGCGACGACTGGCTGCGCAACGCAGCGACTCAATCTCGCCGATCGCCGTCGGCTGGTTCGAGCGCGCGGCGGGGGCCTTGGGGTTCGGCTGCGTGCTGTTGTGCATCGCGATCGCGCTTCGCCCGGTGTTTCACGATCTCGATTTGTACGGCGGGCACGACTGGGACGAGATGAGCGCCCACCGGCTGCTGACGGTGAAGGCGCTGCTGCAATTCGGGCAGTTGCCGCTGTGGATGCCGTATGCGTGCGGTGGGTATTCGGAGTGGGGCAACGTGCAGGGCGCCAGCAACTTGGTGTCGCCGTTTCTGCCGTTCTACCTGCTGCTCGAGCTGCGGCATGCGCTGCGGGCCGAGCTGCTGGGCACGCTGTTGCTCGCTGCGTGGGGCACGTGGCTGTTCGCTGGCGAATTCACGCGCAGTGCGGCGGCGCGTACGTTTGCTTGCTTGGTGTTCGTCGCCAACGGGCGTTTCGCGCTGCAGGCCGCGACCGGCCACTTGTGGCACCTGCAGTATTGCTACTTGCCGTGGGCTTTTTGGGCGTTCGAGCGACTGCTGTCCGGGAAACGACTGGCACTCGCTCCGCTCAGCATTGGCGCCGGCGCGTTGGCGTCGATGGTCTACTCCGGCGGCATCTATCCGCTGCCGCACGCGGCGCTTTTGCTCGGCGTGTACGCGCTGCTGCGCGCCGCGCTCGAACGGACTTGGCGTCCGTTGCTCACGCTCGCGGTGCTCGGCGGTGTGTCCGTCGGTTTGGCGGCGCCGAAGCTGTTCGCGGTCGCGCTCGATTTTGGCGAGCGGCCGCGGCTCGTGCCATCGACCGAGGCGATCGACTGGGCGATCTTGTGGCAGGCGCTGGTCGCCCCCGGTCAAACTGTGAATTCGCGACCGATTGCCATCCCACAATGGGGCTGGCACGAGTACGGCATCTACATCGGCTGGGCGCCAGCGCTGCTCGTGCTGCTGGGCGTGCTGTGCTGGTCGCCGCGCCGCGACGTCGCGCTCAAGCTCACCGGTTTCGTAGCGCTGGCGCTCGGCTTCGGCGCGTTCTCGTCGCTGGCGCCGTGGACGTTGCTGCACCAAGTCGGCTTGTTTCAGTCACAGCACGTGCCGACGCGCTGGCTGTATCCGGCGCTGTTGCTGCTGGGCGTGACGACCGCGGCGGCGTTTGGACGCAGCATGGCGCGGCTTAGTTGGCGCCGGCACCTCGACTTGGCGCTGCTGGGTGGCTGTTTACTGCTCGCGGTCGACATCGGCGGCGAAGCCCGCGCGCCGCTCGAAGGCGCTTTTTGGATGCGCGCACGAACGGTGCAGGCGGCTCCGGCTTTCGAGCAGCTGGAGCGCGCGCCGCGCGGTTTGCAATACCAGCGCCGCGACTACGCGCCCGAGGCCGTGCCGGCGGTGTTGGCTGGCATCGGTGTCTTGCAGTGCACGATGCATGCGAGCCTGAATATCTGGGCGCCGAAAGCCGCCAATGGGCGTCCGTTTGGCTTGGGAGCACGCGGTCGCGATGGCGCCGATTACCGCGGCGAAGCGTTCACGCAGTCGGGCGTGGGCACGGCCAAGCTGGTGCGCTTCTCACTCAACGAGCTAGTGGTCGAGGTAGCGGGGGCGCGCGTCGGTGATCGCTTGATCATCAATCAGAATTTCGATCCTGGCTGGCGCGTCGATGGTGGCGCGACCGAGTCGCAACACGATGCGCTAGCGGCAGTGCTGACCGCGCCGTCCGGGCGGTTCACGTTTCGCTTCTGGCCGCGCGGGCTGAGCGTCGGGCTTGCCGGGTTGGCGCTCACGTTGGTCGGCTTGGGGCTTGCCTACTGGCGCCGCGCCAGAGCAGCGATATTGAGCCCGTAGGGAATGCGCAGCAGGCTTTCCATACGCGCCGCAGCTGGGAAAATCCAGCGATCGAAGAGCCGCAAGCTTTGAGCTTGGATCGCTGACTGCCGCAAAATGCGTCCGCTCACCAACCACGGCAACACGCCGACCAAGTTTCCGTAGCGCACCCACTCCACGAAAAAACCGGCCTGCTCCAGGCGGCTCCTCAAGAGCGGCCGGCTGTAGCGCCGCACATGTCCGACCGCTTGATCGAGCGAACCGAATAGCTCGCTGCGTGCCGGAACATACACCGCCAGCGCGCCGCCCGGTCGTAACGCTTCGCGCAGTTGGCTGAGGCAGCCGACGTCGTCCTCAAGGTGCTCGAGCACGTTCGACGACACCACGGCGTCCAAGCGGCCCGCGCCGTACTGCTGCAGGTAAGTCTCGATCGTTCCTTGCACCGCGACTACGCGCGGCGACGTGGCGAAGCGTTGACGCAGGCTGTCGAACAGTATTTGTTCGGGCTCGAGCGCGACGACCCGCTCGCCGCGCGTCAGCAGCCGTTCGCTCAGGATGCCGGTGCCGGCGCCATGATCGAGCACGACGCCCGCGAGCGCGTCGCCGAACAGCCGGGCGATCCAATCAAAATACGCCTGCTGCTCGTCACGCCCTGAAAGGCCGTGCGGTAGCGGGTCAGGCGGCATGGCGCGGGTTTACTCGATTGCGCGCTGCGCGACGAAACGATTCGAGCTTTTGTGGCGGTAACCGTAGTATCGGCGCCAACGCATGTCGGCTTACAACGCGCGCCGCTACTCGTTCGCAGCTTCGGCGAGCGTGCGCGCCGCCCGCGAGCGTACCGAGTACGTGGCGTGCTCGGTGTGCGGTGAAGCGCGCTCGGAGTATCTTTTTTTTCGCGCCGGGGTGCGCTTCGTCCGCTGCGTGAGTTGCGGGCTCGTCTACGTCAGCCCGGTCGGGGCGGCAGGTCCGTGCTACTTCGACGTGGCCGAGGTCGGACGGCTCGTCACGCCACGCGACCGCGCGCTGGCGGTGGGCGACCTGGTCAGCATGATCGAGCGGTTGGCCCGTGACCACGCCGAACGCACCGGTAGTCTGCCACGTCGCACGCTGCTACTCGGTCGCTACTTCGAGCAGCTGTTGGAATCGCCGCGCCTGACCGGGTTGGGGCTCGAGATCGTGCGCATCCAAGGCCCGGCGTTTACGCGCCTGGCCGAGCAATCGGAGCTCGGCGGCGCTGCCGCTCGTATCGAAGCCGCACAGCTGGTGATCTTGAATGAGCTGTTGGAGGCTTGCTCCGATCCCGGCAAGGTCCTGCGGCAGATCGCGCTGGTGCTGCCGGCCGGCGCGTCACTCGCGGTTGCTTACGCGGATGCCTCGTCGCTGCCGGCGCGACTGCTGCGGCGGCGTTGGCCCGCGTATTTCGACTTGAAACGCGCGTTTTTTGGCTTGCCGCAGCTGTTGCGTCTGGCCGAGCCCCAGGGGCTCGCGTTGACCCGGCATGCGGCGGCACCCACCCATCGCACGCCGCGCTACGCCGTCGAGCGGCTGCTCGATGCCGCTCCGCGCGCCCGCAGCCTCGCGCGCTGGGTCCCCACGGGGCCGAGCCTGCCGCTGTTCACCGGGCTACGGCTAGCCAGTTTCGAGAAGCGCACGCAGAGCACTACCCCCCCCATCGAAAAGCTGTCGGTGGTGCTACCCGTTTACGAAGAAGCCGGCACGGTGCGCCAGGTGATCGAAGCCTTGCTCGAAAAGCCGCTCCGTATCGACAAAGAGCTGATCATCGTCGAAAGCGGCAGCCGCGACGGCACGCGTGAAATCGTCGCTGAGTACGAAGGCGTGCCGGGCGTGCGCGTGATTTACGAGCCCGCGCCGCGCGGCAAGGGGCACGCGGTGCGCGCGGGCCTGGCGGCGTGCACGGGCAGCATCGTGCTGATTCAAGACGCTGATCTCGAGTACGACATCGATGACTACGACGCGCTGCTCGAACCGATTTTGCAGCGGCGCGCCAGCTTCGTGCTCGGCTCGCGCACGCTGGGCGCTGGTAACTGGAAAGTGCGGCGCTTCGCACACGGCGCGCTTTCAGGTTTCTTGCTCAACGTGGCGCAGGTCGGCTTCGCCAAGACTTTCAACCTGCTGTACCAGCAGCGTACCAGCGACGTGAACACGATGTTCAAAGTCTTCCGACGCTCGTGCCTCGACACCGTGAGTCTGACCAGCGACGGCTTCGAGCTCGATATCGAGCTCGTCTGCAAATTGGTTTTGGCGGGGCACGCGCCGCTGGAAGTGCCGGTCAACTACGTGGCGCGCGACTTCTCGCAGGGTAAAAAGATCCGATTCTTGCGCGACGCCTGGCCCGGCTACGCAGCGTTCTTTAAGTACCGCTGGCCCGGGGCTTAGCCGCGCCGTGAACGGCTGCGCCAGAGCGCGCCGAACAGCACGAGTCCGAGTCCGAGCCAATGACTCCCCTCGCGCTCGTCGGTAGCTCCGACCTGTGCGACGCTGCAGCCGCCGCTTTGTTTGAGCTTGGGCTTCGGCAGCGCGCTGGGCTTGATGCATGCGCCCAGCGTCGTGTCGCAGGTGAAGTCGACCGGGCACATGTTCTGCTCGGCGTTGCACATCGGAACACAGATGCCGGGCGGCTTACCCGTCGCGGCCCAACACACGTACGACCCGGGACACGCACCGGTGCAGCTGATGCCAAGCGGGTCGATGATCGTCGAGACACCCGTGCTGGTTCCGCCCGACGTGGTGATGCCGCCGGTCGCGGTGGCGCCGCCGGTGCCGGTGGCACCACCTGCTCCGCGCCCAGCGAGTGAGAGACTTCCGCCGCTGTTGCCGCTGCCGGCGGCGCTGCTCGTGCCGCCGCTCGGCGTTCCGGGGTCGAACCCGGGCGGCGGATCACCGGCCCACGCCGGGGGATTGTAGCGGCCGCTGCTAGCTGCCACGAACGTCTTGTCGACGATGAAGTCGCGCCAAGCCGAGACGCCGCTGTAGATGCCGACCGTGCACTTCTCGTCGCCGCGCGAGGTCACGCCGCTGACGTGACCGGCTTTGTCGAGCGCGGGTCCGCCTGAATCGCCGGAACACACCGGGCTGTCGGCGATGAACTCGCCGGCCTTGACCAGCGGAGTTCCGCAAGCGGTGCCTTCGCAGAACACCTTGGCGGTGGCCACGCTCATGCGGTGGCCAGCAGTCTCGCCGGTGGCGTCCTGCGGATTTTGTAGCCCGTAGCCGATCGCCGAGAACACTTCGTCGGGCGCCAGCTCTTGGTTCAAGCCAGGCTCAATCGGGGTCGCCACGTTGGACGGCACGCCCGTGCCCGAAAGCAGCAGCAGCGCCACGTCACGGCCGCAAACGGCGCTGTCGCCGGCTGGCACCCAAACCTGCGCGACCCGGAACGGATTCAGGCCCTCGGCGCCCACGTTGGCTTCGACCGAGACCAGCATGCTCGAGGGCGCCTCGGTGGCCTCGAACTCGGTCTTGCCGCACTCGACGCTCGCGCCATCGGCGGAGTTGAGCCCAGCGACACAGTGGTGCGCGGTGAGCACCAAGTTCTGCGTGAGTAGCGTGCCTGTGCACGCGGGGTAGAAGCCGCCCGGTACCTGCTTCAGCAGCGATACGACGCCCTTGTGCGTCGTATCGAGCTTGCCGCCGACGATCGGCGCGTCGACCTGAGCCAACTCTTCCGACGCTTGCCGCTCGCAGCCCGTGAACGCGCCCAACGCCAAGACAGCACTTGCCATCAGCACGGGCCGGTCAAGCACGCTCCCGCGCAGACGAGACGACATTAGCCTCAGGGTAGGGGCTTACGGCTGCGCCCGCAACCGACCTACGGCGGCTGGTCGTCGTAGATCCGCTCAAATTCCGCGCGGGTTGCCTGCTAAGCTCGCCTCGGTCATGTCATTCGAGCCGCGTTGGGGCGGCACCGCGATCGATCCGACCGGGCATGATTTGCCGGCGCTGAAGGTGTCGTTCTTGCTGCGTCACGCGCCCCACGCCGGCAAGCTGCTCGAGTTCGGCTCGGGCGAGGGGAAGATCTTGCGCACGCTTGGGCGGCAGCGGCCGGGTTTGACGCTGATCGGCTGTGACGTGCGCGACGTCGCGCCAGCTGACACGGCGTTCGAGTTTCGGCGCGTCGAACGCGGCGTTCCAGCGGGCGACGGCGAGCTGGACGCGGTCGTGTTTGCGGACGTGCTCGAGCACGTCGACGATCCGACAGCCACGCTGCGTGAGCTGAGGCGCAGTTTGCGCCCGGGCGGGCTCTTGCTCGGCTTCGTGCCGCTCGAGGGCGAACCGCTCTCGGCCTACGCATTCTACCGCGCGCTCCTGGGCCAAGACCTGTATCGGCAAACCAAGGAGCACACGCAAAGCTTCACGCGCCGCGCCGTGCACGGGCTGCTCGGCGAATTCGAGTTGCTCGAAGAACGTCACGCCTACCACGCGCTCGGACAATGGCTGGACGCCAGCTTCTTCGCCGCCGCCCGCTTGCCACGCCTGCAACGGTTTTGGTGGACCGAAAATCATTACTATCAACCTGAACCGCCCGAGCTTTCGACGCTGCCGCGCGTGTTGAACGCCCTGATCACGCTCGGCAATCGCTTGGCCTACGCTGAGTCGCGGTTGCTGGCGCGGGTGCCGTGGTTTTCGGCCGGCTTGTTGTTTGCCGCGCGGCGCCCGTGATACGTCCCGGCTGATGCCTGCAGACGCCGAGGAGGCACAGACTAGCGGCCCCTGCGGTCTGGAGGCGCGCACGGTCGTGGTCACCGGTGGGGCTGGCTTCATCGGCAGCCACGTGGTCGACGCGCTCGTGCAGCGTGGCGCGCGCGTGCGCGTCATCGACGATTTTTCGACGGGTTTTCGCCAGTTCGTCAACCCAGCAGCCGAGCTGTGCGAAGCGAGCTTGCTCGATAGCGCACGGATCGGTTCGGTTTTTGCCGGCGCCGAGCTGGTGTTTCACTTTGCCGCCAACGCTGACGTGCGGCACGGCCTGTTGCACCCGCGCCGCGACGTCGAGCAGAACCTGCTCGCGACTCACAACGTGCTCGAAGCGATGCGTGAACACGGCGTTCGGCGGATCGCGTTCGCGTCGACCGGTGCGGTGTACGGTGACGCAATACTGATTCCGACGCCCGAGGACGCGCCGTTTCCGGTGCAAACGTCGCTGTATGCTGCTTCGAAGCTGGCGGCCGAGGCACTGTTGTCTGCCTACGCGCACGGCTACGGCTTTCGCTCCAGCATCTTTCGTTTCGTCTCGATGCTGGGTCCGCGCTACACGCACGGTCACGTCTTCGATTTCTGGCGCAAGCTGCGCCGCGATCCGACGCGGCTGGAGGTGCTCGGCGACGGCAAGCAGCAGAAATCGTACCTGCACGTCAAAGACGGTGTGCGCGCCGTGTTGCTCGGTGTCGAGCAGCAAACCGAGCCGGTTCGGGTGCTCAACATCGGCCATGCCGATTGGCTGAGCGTCACCGAGAGCATCGCGGTCATCTGTCGACAGCTGGGCGCGTCACCAGCGCTCAGTTTCACGGGTGGAGATCGCGGCTGGGTCGGTGATTCGCCGAAAATATTGCTGGATACGAGCCGGCTTCGTCAACTGGGCTGGGCGCCGTCGGTCGCCTTGCCCGACGCGATCGTCGAGACGCTTCAGTTCCTGGAAACAAATCCCTATTGTGGCGAACGAGAGTGATGAGCGCGTCATGAGTCATACAACTCGCTACCTGCAAGAGGTCGGCGAGCTCGCGCGCGCGATCGACGGGGCGTCGGTGGAAGCGTTGGTGGTCGAGCTTGGGCAAGCGCGCGAGCGCGGCGGGCGGGTGTTCGTCGTGGGCGTTGGCGGCAGCGCGGCCAATGCCTCGCACCTCGTCAATGACTTACGCAAGCTGTGCGGTATTGAAGCATACACACCAACGGACAACGTCGCGGAGCTCACGGCGCGGACCAACGACGACGGCTGGGCGGCAACTTTCAGCGGCTGGCTCGAGGTGAGCCGGCTCGCCGCGCGCGATTTGCTGTTGGTGCTCTCGGTCGGCGGCGGCGACACGGCGCGCAACATCAGCCCGAATCTGGTCGGAGCGCTGGAGTTGGCTCAGGCTCGCGGCGCGCGGATTGCCGGCATCGTCGGGCGTGACGGCGGCGCGACGCGCAAGCTGGCGCACGCCTGCGTCGTGGTGCCAACGCTCGCGGCCGAGCGCGTCACGCCGCACGTTGAGGCATTTCAAGCCGTGATCGCGCATTTGTTGGTCAGTCATCCGGAGCTTCAGCTCACGGCGACGAAGTGGGAATCGCAAGCGGGGAGGGAAGAAACATGACGTTGCCTGGCTACTTGGTGGTCGGTGGGGCCGGCTTCATCGGCAGTCACCTGGTGTCGCGGCTGGTCGAGCGCGCCCAGGTCACGGTCGTCGACGATTTTTCGAGCGGGCACCGCGAGTTGCTGGCTCCGGCGATCGCGACTGGGCGCTGTGACCTGCGCGAAGGCTCGGTCTTCGATGCGGAGCTGATGCAGAGCGCGATGCGCGGAAAAATCGCCGTGTTTCACCTGTCGGCGAATCCGGATGCGCGCCGCGGCTTGGATAACCCGCTGCTCGATTTGGAGCAGGGCACCTTGGCGACGCACGCGGTGCTCGACGCCATGCGCCGATCCGATGTGAAGGCCTTGGTCTTCGCGTCGTCAGCCACCGTCTACGGCACGGCGCGCAGTGCATGTCGCGAGGGCGATCTCGGAAGTTTGCCGATCTCGCTGTATGGCGCGAGCAAACTGGCGAGCGAGGCGCTGGTCAGCGCGCACGTCGAGTGCTTTGGTGTTACGGCTTGGATTTTTCGACTCGGCAACGTGATTGGGCCGCGCGCCACGCACGGTGCCGCGTTCGACTTTTTGACGCGCCTCGGCCGCGATCCCGAGCAGCTCACGGTGCTGGGCGATGGCAGCCAGAGTAAGCCCTACGTCTATGTAACCGACGTCGTCGACGCGATGCTGTTCGGCTTCGAGCACGCGGCGGATCCGCTCAACGTTTACAACGTAGCTCCGGCCGACGCGACGACGGTGCGGAGCGTCGCCGAGTTGTGCGTCGCTCACTCCAAGAATCCGCAAGCGAACATCATTTACACCGGTGGGCAGCGCGGCTGGCGCGGCGACATCCCGCATTCCCGGCTCGATGCTTCGGCTTTGGCGGCGCTCGGCTACACGCTGCCGCGCAGCAGTGACGAAGCCGTGCAACTCGGCGTGAGCGAGCTTTCGCGGGAGATTTTGGGCTGATGCAGATCGTGGTTCTGGCGGGTGGGTTGGCGACGCGGATGCGACCGGAAACCGAGCAAACGCCCAAGTCGATGCTGATGGTGCATGGTCGTCCGTTCGTCGATTGGCAACTCGACCGGTTCGCCGCATCTGGCGCGCGCAGCGTGGTGATGTGCGTGGGCTACCTGGGCGAGCAAATTGAGACGCACGTCAAGCGCGCGCTCGACCGCGGCTTGGTTGTCAGTTACTCGTACGATGGCACTGAGCTGATCGGCACGGGCGGTGCGCTGCGGCGGGCGTTCGCCCGGCTGGAGAGCGAGTTCGTGCTCACGTACGGCGACAGCTACCTGCCGTTCGACTACGCCGCGCCGCTGCACGATTTGCGCGCCCACCCCGACGCGGTGGCGACGATGAGTGTGTATCGGAACCGCGGACAGCTCGCGGCCAGCAACGTCGCGCTCGACGGCGACTGGGTGGCAAAGTACGAAAAGAGCGCCGCCGATCCGGAGCTCGATTGCATCGACTACGGCGCGATTGCCCTGCGCCGCTCCGCGCTCGACGGCATCGAAGACGGCGCGGTTTGGGGCATCGAGGCGCTGTTCCGCAAGCTGGCGCGCAAGCGCCAGTTGCGCGCGTTCGTGGCGCCCGAGCGCTTCTACGAGATCGGCTCTCCCGAGGGCCGCAACGCGCTCGAGCAGCACTTGAGGAGCCAGCCCGCCGACGCCGAGGCACCGCCGTGATCGTTTCGCGCGCGCCGTTCCGCTTCTCGCTCGGCGGTGGCGGCACGGACTTGCCGGCCTACTACCGCGACCACGGCGGATTCGTGGTCACATCCGCGATCGACTCGTACATGTACGTGACGGCGAATCAGCGCTTCTACCCAAGCATTCGCCTGGCGTACTCTGAGACCGAGATCGTCGACGACGTGGCGCAGATCCGCCACCCGATCTTCCGCGAGGCCTTGAAGATGGCCGGAATCGCCTCCGGCATCGAGCTGACCAGTGTCGCTGATTTACCCTCGAACAGCGGGCTCGGGTCGTCGTCCAGCTTCACGGTGGCGCTGCTCAACGCGCTGCACACCTACAATCGCGAGTTCGTCTCGTCCGAGCGGCTGGCGCGTGAAGCGTGCGAGCTCGAGATGGAGCGACTGGGCGAGCCGGTCGGTAAGCAAGATCAGTACATTGCGGCGTTCGGCAACGTCACCGCGCTCACGATTGCGCCCGACGGTAGCGTGAGCGTCGAGCCCGTGCCGGTGCGGGGTGAGGTGCTCGACGAGCTGCAGAGCAACCTCTTGATCATGTACTCGGGCGTGGAGCGACCAGCGAAGCTGGTGCTCGCCGAACAGGGCCAGCGCGTCAAAGCCGCAGACCCCGTGACGCTCGAGAGCATGCATCGGATCAAGGCGCTCGGTCGCGACGTTTATGACCTGCTGGTGCGCGGCAACGTCGACCAGTACGGCGAGCTGTTGCACGAGCACTGGAGCCACAAAAAGCGTCTTGCCAGCAAGATGACCGACGACGCGCTCGATCAGCACTACGCCGCGGCTCGCCAAGCCGGAGCGATCGGCGGCAAGCTGATCGGTGCCGGCGGCGGTGGCTTTTTCATGTTCTACGTGCGCCCTGCCGAGCGGCGGCGGGTGTGGGAGACGCTCGCGGCGCGCGGGCTACGACGATTGCGATTTCGCTTCGATCTCGACGGCGCGCGCATTCTGCTGAATTTGCACCGCGCCCGTTGAGGCGCATGACCCATGCGTTCTCTGTCGTTGCTCTTCGGTCTGGTTCCCGTGCTCGGTTTGGCTGAGCTGGCTCTGCAGCAATACTTTGCGCGTCGCGCTCCCGACTTCGACGACTACGCGGCGCTCGGGCCGCGTCTGCTCAAGTGGAAGCGACCCGGCGTGCCAATCGTGGTGGCCCCGGCGTGGGCCGAGCCGCTCGTCCGCCAAGCGGTGCCGGCCGCATTCCCGTTGGCCGAGCAGACGCGCGCGGACGACAGCGGCTTCGCGACTTTCGTCGAGGTCTCGCTGCTCGGAGCCACTGCGCCGGAGCTGGCCGGCTTCGCCGTGCAACGCAGCGAGCGCGTTGGCAAGTTTCAAATCTCCGTCCGCCAAAATCCGAAGCCTGACCCGGCGACCTTCGACTTTGTCACCGCGGTCGATCGCGGGGAGGTCGAAATATTCACCGATCTCGGCGGACAGCGTAATCCGTGCCAACCGGTACCGCGCGCCCACACCCAAACTGGCGGTCTGCACGGTCATGTCGCCTATCCACGTCAGCGCTACGACTGCGCTGCTGGCCGCTTTGTCGGCGTCACGTTGATCGAAGACGCCGCGTATCGCCCGCATCGCTGCGTGATGACGCAGCTGCCGCACGAGGGCAGCGTGGTGCTGCGCTTCAATTCCGTACCGGCTGGCACGCGCTTGGTCGGTTTCGCTGGCTTCTCGTATTTCTTGGAGCGCGACAACGAGACCGAGACCGTCGAGCTTGGCGTCAGCGAGGCCGGGCAGGCGCTCGGTCGATACCGGGCGGCGGGCGCGCGCGGCTGGGCGCGCTTCGAGCTTCAGCGCGGTGGCGCAGCGGGCAGCGTCGAAGTCAACGTGCGCCAGCTCGAGCGCGGGGCGAGCGACTTTTGCTTCGCCTTGGAGGCCAGGTGAGGGGCGTTTCGGCCTGGTTAGGGGCGCGCACCGACGCGCTGATCGCAGGCGCGCTCTTCGTCGGCTACCTGGCGCTCTTACTCGCGACTACGAGCTCGCTCGGCTTCATGCGCGACGAGGGCTTCTATTTCGCCGCCGCGCGCGCTTACGGCGACTGGTTTGCGCTGTTGTGGCAAGACCCGGTCAAAGCGTTGTCGTCGAACGTCGTTGACCGCTACTGGACCGTGAATCACGAGCACCCGGCGCTGGTAAAGACGCTGTTCGCGCTCTCGAATCGCTGGTTTGCGGCGGCCTTTGCCCAGCCCAGTACGAGTTTTCGCTTCCCGTCCATGGCGCTCTCGAGCCTGGCGGTGACGGTCACGTTCCTTTGGGGACGGCGAGTGATCGGGCGCGCGGCGGGGTTGGTGGCGGCGTTGTCGTTTGCGTTCATGCCGCACGTGTTCTTTCACGCGCACCTGGCGTGCTTCGATATGCCGGTGTGCGCGCTCTGGCTTTTGACGAGCTACGCCTATTCACGCTCGCTGGCGACGCGAGGCCGCGGAAGTGCAGTCGCGGTCGGCGTGCTGTTCGGCCTTTTGCTCGACACCAAACATAACTCCTGGATCTTCCCGTTCGCGTTGGTGTTGCACTTTGCCCTGACTGAAGGCTTGCCGCTCCTGCGCGACGCGCGTTCGGGCGCGGCGTGGTGGCGGCTGCTGCCGCTGAGTTGGCTCGCGATGCTAGTCCTCGGCCCGGCGGTGTTCTACGCGCTGTGGCCGTGGATTTGGCACGACACCGTCGCGCGGCTGCGCGAGTACGTCGCGTTCCACACCGGTCACGAGTACTACAACATGGAGTTTCTGGGCCGCACGTACTGGAAGCCACCGATGCCGCTCGGCTACGCGTGGCTGATGACGCTGGCGACCGTGCCGCTCGTGACCTTGGCGCTGGCAGCCGTCGGCGCCGGCACCGCGATTCGCGGCGAAGTGCGGCGGTTGCGCGGCCAGGAAGCCAGCCGTCATCGCTCCGACCACGTGCTGTGGGCGGTCTCAATTTTGGCCAGTTATGCCCCGTGGCTGTCGTCGAATACGCCGATTTTCGGCGGCACGAAGCACTGGCTGACCGCCTATCCGCTGCTGTGCTTGTTTGCCGGGCTCGGCTTCAAGCAGGTGACGGAGGCGCTAGCCGGGCGTTTGCCGCAGCTCGGCAATGTCCTGTTGGTCGGCGCTTGCGTGCTGGTCGGCCCGCTGGTGATGACGCTGCACTCGCATCCGTTTGGCTTGAGCGCCTACACACCTGTCGTGGGTGGCGCGCCCGGCGCCGCGACGCTCGGGCTAAATCGCACGTTTTGGGGCTACGCGACCCAAGGCTTGGCGCCATTCATCAATCGCAGCGCACCCAGGCGCGGCACCATCTACGTTCACGACACCGCGCTGCAGAGCTTCGCCATGTTCCAAGAAGATGGCCGACTGCGCGCTGATCTGCGCGGCTCGCTCGACATCGCCAGCTCGGATATCGCGCTCTATCAACACGAGCCGCACATGAGCCGCGTCGAACACCAAATCTGGCTCGACTACGCCGACATCTCCCCCGACGCGCTCGTCGCGTACGACGGCGTCCCGATGGTCTGGGCCTACCTGCGCAAACGGCCATCGGCGCCGCCGTAAGTCTCGGGATTTTACAGGGAGGATGGGAGGCACGGGAGGGAACGCAATTTTTGTTTTGGAGGACCAAACCAAAAATTATTTCATTGGAGTCGAGCGCGAAATTGCGCGGGCACAGCGCGAACCCAAAAATTCTCGCCTCCCACCCTCCCATCCTCCCTGTGAATCTCGAGCCGTTCCTGGGGTGAGGCCCAGTTTCCGTATGTAGCGACGGCGCCCAGCTGGGCGCCTGGGCACGGCCTAGCCCCCGAGGTACGACATCTCGAGCTTGCGTTTCGGCATGATCAGCTGTTGGCGCTGCTCGGAGTAGCGATCGGCGCGGTTGGTCCAAACGCGACGGATCAGGTCGGAGAGCTCGGCGTCGCTGGCGCCGGCGCGCAGCAGGCCGCGCAGATCGGTGCCGGTCGTCGCGAATAGGCAGGTGTAGAGCTGGCCGTCCGCAGACAAGCGTAGCCGCGAGCAGTCGCCGCAGAATGGCTGCGTCATGCTGGCGATCACGCCGATCTCCCCGCCGCCGTCGCGGTAGCGGTAGCGCGCCGCCACGTCGTTCGGCAGCGCGCGGTCAACGGCTTCGAGCGGGAGCTCGCGATCGATGCGCTCGATGATCTCGCTGGCGCTGACGACTTGGTCGGAGCGCCAGCCGTTGGTCGAGCCGACATCCATGTACTCGATGAAGCGCAGCACGTGTCCGCTACCGTGGAAGTGCCGGACCAGCGGCAGGATCTCGCTCTCGTTCAGGCCGCGTCGCACGACGCAATTGACCTTGAGCCGCGTAAAGCCGGCCGCGGTGGCGCTGGCGATCCCCAACAGCACGTCGGAAGCGTTGTAGTCAGCGTCGGTCACGGCTCGGAACACGTCGGGGTCGAGCGCGTCGAGGCTCACCGTCAACCGTGTGAGCCCGGCTTCGGCGAGCGGCTGGGCGAATTGCGGCAAGAGCACGCCGTTCGTCGTGAGCGCGACCTGCAGCTGCGAGTCGCGGGCCAGCATCGCGACCAGCGCGGCGAGGTCCTTACGCAGCAGCGGCTCACCGCCGGTCAGCCGGACCTTTCGCAAGACGCCTGTCAAAACACCTACGACCCGCGTGACCTCTTCGAAGCTCAACAGCTCCGCTCGCGGCAGAAACGCGTGGTCCTTGCCGAAGCGCTCGCGGGGCATGCAGTAGCGGCAGCGGAAATTGCAGCGATCCGTGACGCTCACTCGCAAGTCGCCGAGTGGCCGGCCAAGCGTGTCGAGGAGCGGAGGTGAGGTCATCGCGGCAGTACCAGACTTGCGAAGTAGCACGTAACTGAGAGCGTCGCCGGGTGTGGCCGGACTGTTTCGAGATCGTTCCGGTTTGGATCCGCGTTTCGGGTCCGTTTCAGGACTTTTCCCCGCTGTTTCTAGACGCGATCTGAGCGCGATCTTGGTTCAATTTTCATCACCTCGAGGGGTGAAAGGTCGTTGACCGAAATGTGCGCGAAGGTCATTACTCAAGAGTCGACTTCGCGTTCCGAGCGCCACACCGGTCCTCAACCGAAGCCGACATAAACCGAGTCTCAAGTGACTCGCTAAGGTTAGCGATGAGTAGTGATCGACTGCTCGCCGAACGGCGTATTCTTTTGTTTGGTCCGTCGGACCTGGACAGCGTGGCGCGGATCCTGCGCGACCTGGGGGCCGAGGTGCAACGCTTCGAACTTGCGGCCTCGGGCTCGACTCGTTCGCTCGAGTCGTGGATCTCCGAACTGATCGAGGGGGCGTTCGACGACATCCTGTTCTTGACGGGCCAAGGGGTTCGAGTGCTGGTGGAGTTCGCGCTGCAGCGCGGACGCGAAGACGACGTGCAGCGCGCCTTGTCGCGCGCCCGGATCGCGGCCTCCGGTCCCAAGACGCGGGCAGCGCTGGCCGAGATTGGCCTGCGTCCGTCGATGGTCGGCGACGAGCCGAACGGCCCGACCTTGCTCGAGGCGCTGTCGGCGGCCTCGTTTTCTGGACGCACGCTCGGGGTCGCGGCGCTGTCTTGTGATCCGCGCATCGTCGGCGCCGTCACTTCGCGTGGCGGGAACGTTCGCGTCCTCGGCGGCGACGACGCTCCGGACAGCCGCCCGCGCGCGCTCTTGGCACGGATCTTGGGTCGAGATTTCGACAGCGTGGCCTTCGGCTCGTCGCGCGAAATCGACGGGTTGTTCGATTCGGCCGCGCCTTCGCAGCGCGCCGAACTGGCGCACGCGTTGCGCCGCAGCAATCCGGTGGCGCTGGGTCAAGCGGTGGCGCGCTCGCTGAGTGAGCGTGGTGTGCCGCCATCCGCGATTGTCGAGCGCGCTAGCTTGGTGCGCACGCGCGGCATTGATTTTCAGGGCGTCTTCGGCGCTGGAGCGGCGAAATCAGGAGAAGTCATGTCGGGTTCCAAGACCTCCAAAGGGCGGCGTAAGAGTCTGGTCGTCATCGGCAACGGCATGGTCAGCTACAAGCTGTGCGAGCTGCTCAGCGAGTACGACCAAGGCGAGTCGTTCGACATCAGCGTGTTCTGTGAGGAGCCGCGGCCGGCCTATGACCGCGTCAAGCTCACCAGCTTCTTCGAGAAAGAGAGCGCGGACGAGCTCTTGCTCGCCAACGCCGATTGGTACAAAGAGCGCAAGATCCGGCTGTTGCTCGGCGAGCGCGCGGTGCGGGTCGACCGCGGTCGGCGCGCGGTTCTGTCGTCGAGCGGCGAGTGGGTTCGCTTCGACAACGTCGTGCTGGCGACCGGCTCGGCGCCGTTCGTGCCGCCGATTCCGGGCGTCCAGAAGCAGGGCGTGTTCGTGTACCGCACGGTCGAAGACCTGGTTGCCATCCGCGACTACGCGAAAACCGCCAAGGTCGGCGCGGTGCTGGGCGGCGGCTTGCTGGGCCTGGAAGCGGCCAAGGCCGTTCACGATCTGGGCCTGACCACCCACGTGATCGAGTTCGCACCGCGGCTGATGCCGCGTCAACTCGACGCTTCGGGCGCGCGCCTGCTGCAGAAGAGTGTCGAAGCGCTGGGCGTGAAGGTGCATACCTCGCGCGCCGCGACCAACGTCTTGGGCGGCGACCGCGCCGAGGGCTTGGCCTTCAAGGACGGCGAGACGCTCGAGTGCGACCTGATCGTCATCTCGGCCGGTATTCGCCCGCGCGACGAGCTGGCGCGCGAAGCGGGGCTCGCGCTCGGTGAGCGCGGCGGCATCTTGGTCGACGATCACCTGCGCACCAACGACCAGGACATCTTCGCGATCGGTGAGTGCGCGCTGCACCAGGGCACGCTCTACGGCT
Organism: Polyangiales bacterium; assembly: GCA_038252755.1. GTDB lineage: Bacteria > Myxococcota_A > Polyangia > Polyangiales > Polyangiaceae > PMG-095. The sequence continues at coordinate 66,068 of JBBSAB010000016.1, forward strand.
TGGTCGCTCCGGGCTACCAAATGGCCGAGGTGTGCGCGCGCACGCTGACTGGCGCCGACTCCAAGTTCGCCGCCACCGATCAATCCGCCAAGCTGAAGCTGCTCGGCACCGACGTGGCGAGTTTCGGCGACCCGTTCGCCGAGGCCAACGGCGAGCGCACGATCTCCTACGAAGACCTGGTCAAGGGCGTCTACAAGAAGCTCGTCGTCAGCGCTGACCGCACGCGGTTGGTCGGCGGCATCTTGGTCGGTGACGCCGCCGAGTACGCGACGCTCACCCAGCTCTTTCGCAGCAACGAAGCGCTGCCGGCCGCACCCGAAGAGCTGCTGTTCGGCGCTCGTGAGGGCAAAGGCAAGCTCACGCTGTCCGACAGCGCACAGATTTGCTCGTGCAACAACGTCAGCAAGGGTCAGGTTTGCAAGGCCGTTCGCTCCGGCATCTGCAACCTGTCGGACCTGAAGAAAGCCACCAAGGCCGGCACTGGCTGTGGCGGCTGCATGGCGCTCGTGACCGACGTCCTGAACGCGGAGCTGGCGGCCGCTGGCAAGGCCGTGAAGAAGGAGCTGTGCGAACACTTCGCTTTCAGCCGTCAAGAGCTGTACCAAATCGTGCGCGTCAAGAAGCAGCGCACGTTCAAGGAGTTGGTCTTGACGCACGGCCAAGGTAACGGCTGCGAGATCTGCAAGCCGGTCGTGGCGTCGATTCTGGCCAGCGTGCACAACGACATGATCTTGCAGCACGACACGCTGCAAGACTCGAACGACCGCTACCTTGCCAACCTGCAGCGCAGCGGTCTGTACTCGGTCGTGCCGCGCATTCCGGCCGGTGAAATTACGCCCGAAAAGCTGATCAAAATCGGCGAAATTGCCCAAAAATACAAGCTGTACACCAAGATCACCGGTGGCCAGCGCATCGACATGTTCGGCGCGCGCGTCGAGCAGCTGCCGGAAATTTGGGACGAGTTGATCGCAGCGGGCTTCGAGAGCGGTCACGCTTATGGCAAGGCGCTGCGCACGGTGAAGAGCTGCGTCGGCAGCAGCTGGTGTCGCTTCGGTGTGCAGGACTCGGTCAGCTTCGCGATTCGCGTCGAGGAGCGCTACAAGGGCGTCCGCGCGCCGCACAAGCTGAAGAGCGCGGTCAGCGGTTGCACCCGTGAGTGCGCCGAGGCGCAGAGCAAAGACTTTGGCCTAATCGCGACCGAGAAGGGCTGGAACCTGTACGTGTGCGGCAACGGCGGGATCAAACCGCGTCACGCTGACCTGTTCGCGTCCGACCTGACCGAGGAGCAAGCCCTCAAATACGTCGACCGCTTCTTGATGTTCTACATCCGCACGGCGGACCGCCTGACTCGTACGTCGACCTGGCTCGACAAGATGGACGGCGGCATCCAGCAGCTGCGCGAGGTGATTATCGACGACAAGCTCGGCATCTGTGAAGAGCTCGAGCTCGAGATGCAGTACCTAGTCGACACGTACAAGTGCGAGTGGACCGAGACGGTCAAGGACCCCGCGCGGCGCGCCAAATTCCGGCACTTTGCTAACGGTGGCGAGACCGACGACACGATCGAGCTGGTCGACGAGCGCGGTCAGAAGCGCCCGGCGGATTGGCAGAAGACGCTCGCCGTGCCGGCCGTGCGCGACCGCCGTCACCTGCCGTTGATTCACACGCAGTGGGTCAAGGTGGCCAACGTCAACGAGGTGCCGGCCGAAGGCGGCATCGCCATTAAGTACGGCCCGGCGCAGATTGCGCTGTTCAACTTTGCATCGCGCGGTGAGTGGTACGCCTCTCAAAATCAGTGTCCGCACATGTCGGACATGGTGCTGGCGCGCGGCTTGATCGGTGACGAGAAGGGCCAGCCCAAGGTCGCCTGCCCGCAACACAAAAAGACGTTCTCGCTCAAGACCGGTGAATGCTTGAGCGGTGACCAGCTGAAGGTGCGCACGTTCCCCGTCAAGATCGACGGTGACGGCGTGTACCTCGAGCTGCCGAGTGAAGCCGAAATCGAGAAGCTGATGCCGATCAAGGCACGCTGCGATTTGCATGAAGACGCGGCTTCGGCCGCAGAGTGATTCCGATTCGAAAAGGTACGGGGCGACTCCGATGAAAGCAGACAGGATCCGTCTTTTTAATTTCAGCACGCCGTCGATGCGCGCATTCCACATGACGTGGATCGCGTTTTTTCTGTGCTTTTTTGGCTGGTTTGGCCTGGCGCCGCTGATGCCGTTGGTGCGCGCCGACCTCCACCTGACAAAAGCGCAGGTCGCCGACAGCGTGATCGCGTCGGTCGCTGGAACGATCTTCGCTCGGCTGCTGGTCGGTTACTTGTGCGACAAGATTGGCCCGCGGCGGATGTACTCGGCACTGTTGGCGCTGGGCGCGCTGCCGATCATGGGTGTCGGTCTCGTGCATAGCTACGCAAGCTTCATGGTCTGCCGCGTGCTGATCGGCCTGGTCGGCGCGTCGTTCGTGATCACGCAGTACCACACGTCGGCGATGTTCGCGCCGAAGGTGGTCGGCACCGCCAACGCGACTACCGCCGGCTGGGGTAACCTGGGCGGTGGCGTCACGCAGATGGTGATGCCGATGATCGTGATGGGTCTGGTCGGTCTCGGTATCGCGCAAGGCGAAGCCTGGCGCTACGCGATGATCGTTCCGGGGGCCTTGATGCTGGTGATGTCGGTGCTCTACCTGCGCTTCACGCAAGATTCGCCGGAGGGTAAAGACGCCAAGGCTGTGACGGGGAAATCCAAGGGGTCTCTGCTTGAGGCAGCGCGTGATCCGCGGGTGTGGGCGTTGTTTGTGGGATATGGCGCGTGTTTCGGCGTGGAGCTGACGATTCACAACATCGCCGCCAGCTACTTTCACGACCGCTTTCAGTTGGGGCTGAGAGAGGCAGGTATGCTTGCGGGCAGCTTCGGTGTGTTGGCAATCTTCGCTCGGTCGCTTGGGGGCTACCTGGGCGACCGAGCGGGGCGGCGCTTCGGTCTCGACGGTCGCGGTCGGTTCCTGACCGCCATGCTGTTCGCCGAAGGCATCGGCCTGATCATTTTCTCGCGCATGGGCGCCGTCGTACCGGCCGCGATCGCGCTGGTGTCGTTCGGCTTGTTCGTGCACATCGCGGCGGGCGCCACCTACTCGGTTGTGCCGTTCATCAAGCCGAACGGTGTGGGCGCGGTAGCGGGCATCGTCGGTGCTGGTGGCAACGCCGGCGCGGTGCTGGCGGGCCTCTTGTTCCGTGGCAATGGCAGTAGCACGCAGACGGGCCTGCTCTGGCTCGGTGGCGCGGTGATGGTGTCGGCCGCGTTGGCCGCGATGATTCGCTTCGGTCGTGCTGAAGCCGTGGACCAGCTGGCTGAAGCCGGGCCCACCACCGAGGCTCTGCCCGCCGAATGACGATCCAAGCGACTGCCCTGCTGGAACGGCCTGAGCGCGAGGCGCCGCGTGTGCGCCTGCCGCTCGTCAGCCAGTTCCTCGATCTTCAGCAGGATCTCACGGCAGTCGAGCGCTTTGCCAGGCGTCACGAGGCGGACGACCTTCCGCACAGCGAGCGGCTCTACAAGGACCTGATTCCGCTCGCCAAGCCCGTCAAAGGCCAGCAGTACGCGTTCCAGGTCGATCTGGACGCTTGCACGGGTTGCAAGGCGTGTGTCACCGCGTGCCACCGCCTCAACGGCCTGGACGACGAGGAAGCCGAAACCTGGCGCAGCGTGGGCCTGTTGCACGGTGGCACTTCGGACGAGCCGGTGCAGCAGACGGTCACTACCGCTTGCCACCACTGCGTCGATCCGGCGTGCATGAAAGGCTGCCCGGTCAAGGCTTACGAAAAGGACCCGGTCACCGGCATCGTTCGGCACCTGGACGATCAATGCATCGGTTGTCAGTACTGCACGCTGACGTGCCCGTACGAGGTGCCGCAGTTCTCCAAGCGTCGCGGTATCGTTCGCAAGTGCGACATGTGCAGTGACCGACTGGCTGAGGACGAAGCGCCCGCGTGCGTGCAAGCCTGTCCGAACGAGGCGATCTCGATCAAAATCGTCGAGACGCAGCAGCTGCTCGAGCAGGCGCAGAGCGAAGGGCTCTTGCCCGGCACGCCGTCGTCCGGCATCACGGTGCCGGCGACGCAGTACAAAAGTCGCAAAGTGATGCCGAAGAACCTGCTGCCTGGCGATTTTTACGCCGTGCGCGCCGGGCACCAGCACACGCCGCTGGTGATCATGCTCGTGCTCACGCAGCTCTCGGCGGGTGCGTTTTGGATCGACTTTGGTCTACACCAGGCAGGTTGGAGCGGCGCGCTGGGTGGCGTCCGCACTTACCATTCGCTGGTGGCGCTTGCGCTCGGCCTGCTCGCGATCGGCGCTAGCACCTTGCACTTGGGGCGCCCGCACCTGGCGTTTCGCGCGCTGATTGGCCTGCGCACGTCGTGGCTCAGCCGTGAGGCGCTCGGCTTCGCGCTGTTCGCCAAGTTGGCGGTCGCTTACGCCGCACTGCAGTTCAACGCGCCGATCTTGAAGCTGTTGCACCTGCCGGCGTTATCACTCGCGACCTTCGAGAAGACGGCGACGATCTTGGGCGCGTCGGTGTGTGGCATCGGCGTTGCAGCCGTTGCTTGCTCAGTCATGCTCTACAAGGTGACGCATCGCGAATGGTGGGGCGGTGGTCGCACTACCTTCAAGTTCTTCCTCACTGCCGGCGTGCTCGGCACTGCCACGACCTCGCTCACCTACGGTGCGGCGGCGCTCTGGCTCGGCAACACGGGCGACGTGCAGAGCACGATTCGCACCTTGTGCTGGCTGTTGATCGCCCTTTCCGGCTTCAAACTGCTCGGCGAGGCGACCGTGCTGTTTCACCTCTTCGATCGCAAGCTAGGCGAGCTGAAGCGCACGGCGATGCTGCTGCGTGGACAGCTGGCCAAGCACTTCGTCGCGCGGCTGGCCGCTGGTGGGCTGGGTGGCGTGCTCTTGCCGCTGTTGCTGCTCGGGTCGATGACTCAGCTCAGCGCGGTTGGGCAGCTGGTGTTCCTGGGCCTCAGCTTCGTCGCGCTCTTGCTCGGGGAATTGCTGGAGCGCATGTTGTTCTTCAAGGCGCTCTCGGCTCCCAAGATGCCGGGCGCGGTAGCGTAGGCTTTTCATGAGCTCGAAGTTGAAAGCGCCGCCAGTCGTCGCCGACCTGTTGTTCCAGCGCGATGGCAAGCTCACCCGTGAGCTGGTGCGCGATCCGGGTGGGTTCGGCCTGGGCCAGGTTCCGGCGCGGCTCAAGCCGGACTCGACCACCACCGCGGTGTGCGGGTTCTGCTCGACCGGCTGTGGGCTGGAGGTGCACCTCAAGGACGGCCAAGCCGTGAACCTCTCGCCAGCGCGCGACTACTCGGTCAACAAGGGCATGGCGTGCCCCAAGGGTTGGGAAGCGCTCACTCCGCTCTACTCGAAAGATCGCGCGGTCAAGCCGCTGCTGCGCAACGCGCGCGGCGGACTGGAAGAAGTGCGGTGGCAAACCGCGCTCGAGACGTTTTGCTCGCGATTCAAGGGCATTCAGCAGCGCCATGGCGCCGCCTCGGTCGCCTTCATCAGCACCGGGCAAATCCCGACCGAAGAGATGGCGCTGCTTGGCTCGCTGGCTAAGTTCGGCATGGGCATGCTGCACGGCGACGGCAACACGCGCCAATGCATGGCCACCTCCGTCGTAGCCTACAAGCAGTCGTTCGGCTTCGACGCGCCGCCGTTCACGTACGCAGACTTCGAAGAGTCCGACGTGCTGGTGTTCATCGGCGCGAACCCGTGCATCGCGCACCCGATCATGTGGGAGCGGGTCTGCAAGAATCCCCACAAGCCCGAGATTATCGTCATCGATCCGCGCAAGACCGAGACCGCGATGGCGGCGACTCAGCACTTGCCGCTCCGCCCCAAGAGTGATCTACGGCTCTTGTACTGTGTTGCCAATCTTTTGATCGAGCGCGGCTACGTGAAGCGCGAGTTCGTCGACGCGCACGTAACCGGCTTCGACGAATTTGTGGCGCACGTCGCTGGCTTTACGCTGGCTGATGTCGCGATGGACTCCGGGCTCTCCGCCGAAAGCATCGAGCGGTTGGTCGAGACGATCGGCCGTGGCAAGCGCGTCTCCTTGTGGTGGACGATGGGCGTGAACCAGAGCCACGAGGGCGTGCGGGTCGCGCAAGCGATCATCAATATTGCGCTGATCACCGGCAATATCGGGCGTCCCGGTACGGGCGCCAACTCGATCACCGGTCAGTGCAACGCGATGGGCTCGCGGCTGTTCAGCAACACTACCAACCTGCTTGGCGGGCATGATTTCGCGAACGCCGAGCACCGGACCAAGGTGGCAACCGCCTTGGACATCGACGTCGAGACGATCCCGCGTCAAGGCAGCCTGGCTTACGATCAGATCCTCGAAGGCGTGTTGCGGGGCAAGATCAAGGGCCTATGGATCATTGCCACTAACACTGCCCACTCGTGGATCAATCAATCCGACGTTCAGGAGATCTTGAGTCAGCTCGAGTTCTTGGTCGTGCAGGACATGTACACGACGACCGAGACCGCGCGGCTGGCGCACTTGGTGCTGCCGGCGGCTGGTTGGGGTGAAAAAGAGGGCACGTTCATCAACTCTGAGCGGCGGATTGGGCTGCTCAAGAAGGTGTCGCGCGCGCCCGGCGAGGCGCTGGCCGACTTCTACATCTTCAAGTTGATTGCCGACGCCTGGGGCGTGGGCGACATGTTTCGGCATTTCGAGAGCCCCGAGCACACGTTCCAGTTGATGAAGCGGATGTCGAAGGGGCAGCCGTGCGATATCACCGGTATCCGCGACTACGCGATGCTCGACGACCGGCGCGGCATTCAATGGCCGTTGCCCGAAGGGCAAGACGTGGCCGCGCAGGCCGAGCGGCGTCTGTTCGAAGACGGACGCTTCTTTCATCCCGATGGTCGCGCCAAGCTGCTGTTCGAATCGCCGCGCGCGCTGCCCGAGCCGATCGACGAGCGCTACCCGCTGATCTTGCTGTCTGGCCGCGGCACCTCCAGCCAGTGGCACACCCAAACCCGCACCGGGAAGTCGGCGGTGCTGCGCAAGTTGTATCCCGAGGAAGTTTACGTCGAGGTCAACCCGGCCGACGCTGGCCGCTACGCTCTGTCGCCGAGCGACTACGCGATCGTCGAGTCGCGGCGCGGTAAGCTACGGGCGCGCGTGCACGTGACTCACGTCGTGCAGCCTGGGCAGGTCTTCGTGCCGATGCACTACCCCGAGGTCAACCAGCTGACATTTGCGGCCTTCGACCCGTATTCGCGGCAGCCTTCTTACAAATACTGCGCGGTACAAATCCGCAAAGCTGACCCGTTCGCCGACTGATCTATACTTCTCGCCGTGAAGCTCTACCGATTCGACGGCGTCGACCAGGCGTTCGACCTCTTGCCGCTTTCTGCCCGCCGCGCGCTCGATCACGCGGGTTGCAAGCTGTCGCTCGAGGGCTTTCGTTCGCTGTCCGCCGCGGAGCGCGAGGAACTGGCTCGATTGGGCACTTGCGAGGCTGTCGACGTTGCTCGGGTGAGCGCGCTGTCGCTGGCTGCCAAGCCGGCGGCCGAGGTCGTTCCGCCCGTCGCTGACCCGTCGGCGATCGCGCCGGACGACGCGGTCGTGGCGGCGTTCGGCAGCGCGCGACCGATTCCGGCCGGCAGCTGGTCGGCGCTCAGGCCACTGGATCGCTACGCGCTGGCCAAGGTGGCTCGCGGCAAGAGCGCCGAGCGGCTGGAGCAAGCTTACGCCGAGATCATCGGCCAGAGCGCGTTCTCCAGCCACGTCGCGCCCGGCGGTGGTGTGCGGATGGTCGGCGTCGGCGGCAAACAGCCGAGCTTGCGTCGTGCCGAAGCCGAGAGCCGCGTCAGCATGAACGCCGAGGCGTTCGAACGCGTGAGCAACCACAGCGCGCCGAAAGGCGACGTGCTCGGCACCGCACGTGTCGCCGCGATCATGGCCGCTAAGCGCACCGCGGAGCTGATTCCGCTGTGCCATCCGCTGTCACTGACCAAAGTCGACGTGCAGCTGTCGCTCGATGCTGCGGCGCGCGCCGTCGACGTGGCGGTCGTGGTCGAATGCTTCGACCGCACCGGCGTCGAAATGGAAGCGCTCACGGCAGCTTCGGTGGCGGCGCTCACGGTTTACGACATGCTCAAGGCATTCGATCGCGGGATGGAAATTGGACCGACACGCCTGACGCAAAAATCGGGCGGGCGCAGCGGAGACTACCAGCGATGAGCCTATTTCTCGTACTTGAAACGCCGCTCTCGGTCGCCGAAGCCACCGCGGCGGTCTCGGCGCCTGACGTCGGCGGCATCGATCTGTTCCTCGGCGCGGTGCGTGATCACAACGACGGACGCCCGGTGACGCGCCTCGAGTACCACGCCTACGTCTCGATGGCCGAGAAGGAGATGCGGCGCATCGCCGACGCGATCGAGCTTGAGATGCCCGGCGTGCGGCTGGCCGCGCTGCATCGCATCGGCTCGCTCGCAGTCGGTGATCTAGCAGTGGTGTGCGCGGCCGGCGCAGCCCACCGTGGCGAAGCCTTCCAAGCGTGCCGCGAGCTCATCGACCGCATCAAGCACAGCGTGCCAATTTGGAAGCGCGAGCACGGCCCCAGCGGACCGTATTGGGTCGGCTGGGAAGACGCGCGCTGCGGCGACGGCCACCACGCCGAGCATCACCACGAGCAATAGCGTTCAATCCGTCGTCGAGACTGCCCATCGGGGCCGAAAGCTCCGGACCCAATGGGCAAATTGGCCGTGCCGAACGCCGCCTATTGTACGTGGGTGCAGCTGGCCGGAATCGTGATCGAATTGGCGTCGAGCTGCACGCCGGCGGTTTGAGCGAGCGCGCGGCCGTTCAGGGTCGAGCCGGTGTTCATGGTGATCGCCGTACCCGCGACGACCGTTCCAAAGAACTTCACCGTCTTGCCGATCGTCACTTGTGTGCTGAAGCGCCAGAAGACACCGCAGGCTTGCGCGCCATTCTGCAGCACGACCTGAGCCGCGTCGGCGACTGTCAACGTCAGCTTGCCCCTGATGATGAAGAAAGCGTTGGGGTCGCCGCCCGCGTCCAGATACACGTGGCCGTTCACTTTTACGTCGGCGCTGGCGCTGTTCATGCACGTGACGCCGGGGTGGAGCGTGATGTCGCCGGTCAGGCCGCCTACGACGTTCGTGAGATCAGTGTCGCAGGCTCGCGGGTCGATGTTGCCGACCAGGGCCGTCACGTCTCCTTGCGCCAGAAGCGTGCGCTGACTGTTGGGGACCAGTGAGTCGGTGCCGTACTTCACGTAGGACAGCGCATCGAAGCCGGTGATCTTGGAGACGGCGCCGGCGCTGACGCCGAGCTCGCCGACGATGGTGGAGATGTTCGAGGTGGTGATCGCGCTGTACGCGAGAGCCGCAAAAGTCTGGGCCTTGCCAACGCTCGGGCCGTCGTACTCCCCGGCTCCGCCGAAGCCCTCGCCGCCGAGGCCGCCCTCGCCACCCGGACTGCCGCCGAGACCGCCCTGACCGCCTTGACCGCCGCTATCGCCGCCCGCTCCGGCGTCGGAGCTGCCAGCAGCGCCAGCACTATGCGAGCCGCCGTTGGACTTGCCCGCGTTGCCGCCGTGCGAAGCGCCCGAGGCACCGCTCACGCCGCCGTGCGAGGTGCCAGCTTTGCCCCCCGTGCCAAGGTCCTCCACATCGTCACCCGTGCAGGACACGCTGAGAAGCGTCGCGAGGGGCAGCGCGACGAGCGCGAACGCGGAAAGTTTGGAGCGGTGGGAAAGGAAGCTGGTCATCATGACCGCGCTCCTGCACTAAGCGAGCCGCCGGCTTCGTCGCCCCAGCGGACCTCAAAAGAGACTACAAATGCATTTGTGGTCGGCCATCGCGCCACAGTGGCACAACAACGCCACACCAAAAGAAAACAGGCGACCAGCCGAAGCTGACCGCCTGTTTCGTCGCCGTTGAGCGCTTAGCTACGGTTTGGTGACCGCCGGAGCCTTTTTCTTCGGCTGGTCGAGGGACTTGGGCGGCGCGACGATGGTCTTTCCGCTAGGCGTCTTGACCATCTCTTTGCCCGTCTCCGCTTGGTCTTCGATGTGGAACTCAACGCGTCGGTTGAGCGCGCGATTCGCCTCGGTGTCGTTGGGCACGAGAGGAGTCGTTAAGCCCATGCCCTTGGCGACCAGTCGATCTACCGCGATGCCATGACTACTGAGCCAATTGATCACCGAGTCGGCGCGTTGTTGCGACAACTTCACGTTGTATGCGGCTCCGCCCTTGTTGTCGGTGTGACCCTCGACTCGCACTCGCTTGATTTCGGGGTGATCCGTCATCACCTTGGCGACCTCAGTTAGCAGCGAGTCGCTCTCCGGCTTGATCTTCGCCTTGTTGAAGTCGAATTTTGGCTGCTCCAAAATCTTGATCAGGCCATTCATGATGAAGACTCGCGGGCAGCCGCTGGTCTTCGGATCCTCCGACTTCGGACCTGCCTGGTCGGGGCAAGCGTCGGCGTCGTTCAAGATGCCGTCCTTGTCGCGATCGGTATCGGGACAGCCGTTGGTCTTCGGATCGTCGGTCTTGATGCCGGCGACGTCGGGACAAGCGTCGTCTTTGTCGAGGATACCGTCACCGTCGCGGTCCGGCGGGCAGCCGTTGGTCTTCGGATCATTCGTACGCACGCCAGCGACGTCCGGGCAGGCATCGTCGCTGTCGGGGACGCCGTCGCCGTCGCGATCTGGTGGCGGGGGCGGGCAACCGTTGGTGGCTGGGTCGTTGGTGCGCACACCCATCACGTCGGGGCAGGCGTCGTCTCGGTCGACGATGCCGTCGCGGTCGCGATCAGGCAGCGGCGGGGGTGGGCAGCCGTTCGTGGCGGGGTCGCTGGTGCGCACGCCAGGCACGTTGGGACAAGCGTCTTGGTCGTCGTAAATTCCGTCTTTGTCGAGATCGGAGCGCTCCGCCTCCGGGAACCATTCCAGGCCGAGCAGGCCGCGGAAGCGCGCCGCGCCAAAGCCGTGGTCAATCGCTTTGCCAGCGCCCGCGTTGATACGGAAGCCGCCGCCCGCATTCAAATGGGCGCCGAACAGGATCTCGATCGGTGTGTCGTGTTTGTGCACGCCGTCCGAGATGCCGGTTCGGCCGTACACTTCGGGGCCGATCAGCAGGCGCTTGTCTACGAGACGCAGGCCGGCGGCGCCACCGAAAGTGATGTTGTTGCCAAGCCGCGTATCGATGTATCTGAGCCGCAGCTGCGAGTACTCGTAGCCGCCCCGCATTGCGTACGCGAACATGCCAGCGTCGCCGGCGATGTCCAAGTGAGGATCGAGCCGCACCACTTCGTTGCCCGTGAACTGCTCGCGTTGGCCGAGCGGGAAGTACACCGAACCGCCGACAGCGAGTGTGATCGGGTCGCCGTAGACGCCTGCGACGCGCAAATCCAAAGAAGCGCGGATGTCGCCGAAGCTCTGTTGGTGCACAGGCGGCAAGTAGTCGTCGCCGTTGCGGGTGGCGGGGTGACCATAAGCGTGGACCTGGATCGGCACGCTCAGCCCGAGGCGCAGGCGGTCAGCGATGATCAGGGCGAAGCCTGTGTGAATGAGCACCTGATTGCGCAACAAGGACGCCCGGATGGTGCCATCCGGATTGCGAGCGCCGATCACACCACGGTATCCGTAGTCGCCTACGGCGCCGAGCGAGAGCCGCAGCTTGCCGCGGTAATCGTTGGATTCGTTGGCGAACCAGTCGCTGCCACGCTCCGACGGTTCGAAGGCGCTGGCCGCGTAGCCAGGGATCTGCGCGGAGGCATGCGGCGCTGCTGCGCCGACGCCGGCGAGCACAGAGAGAGAGAGCAGTAAGGGGCGTTTCATAAGCAGGGGCCTCATTTCTGTACGCCGCCACTGCACAAAGCGGGCCACCTGCCCTCGACTTGCATCGATGCATCACAATCGCGACGCGGCACCGTCAGCTGCGGTGCGAGCTGATCAGCGGCTTCGTTCCGCGCCGGCCTGAGCCAGCTTGGGCACGCGCGGTCGGTCGTTTTCCTGACAGGAGCGCACGCGATGGCGGCAGGCTGCGCAATCGTCAGCGCGTTGAACGCCGATCAACCGCTCCCACCAGCTCCGTGACAGCCGATGGACGTCGGCGCTGCAGTGCGTGCACCTCATGTGAACTGCGGGGTTGCACGTTCGCAGGCCCGCCGCGCGAGGAGGACGGTGCCGGGAAACGACAAACTCTTGCGTTGGCCGTACCTATTCCTTCACGACATGGCCAATGACCTTCTGACATGCTCCCGCGCAGACCAAAGTACCCCGGCCCCTCAGCAGGTTCCGGGAAGATGTCAATTTTGCGAGGGGCGCTTTGGTACGACTGGGGCGTTTTGGCGTTAGCGAGGACCCGCGTTGAACGCTGCCGCCACGCATCGGCACGGTGCTTATGGGTGCGTCAGGTGCGGGCACTGGCCGGGGCTAAACGCGCTCGATGCGGTGCGGCAGCCCCGCCTACGCTGCGAGCCTCTGACGTTCGGACGCTGAAGACCCTTACATTGCCGAGCTCTCGCGTAGGCGTCGTCGCGCTACGTAGCGCGCCTGGTTCATTTTCGCATGTCGTCTGGCGTGTCCCAGTCGTCGAGAGTCATGGCTTCCGTCGCGGTGAGCCGCAGTCTGACCACGTCGTCGCCGAGGCGATTCAGCACGGATTGTAGCGAACGCTGATCGGCGCCGAGCGCCTCGCGTGCCGCCAGCAAAGCGCGCGCGACCGTGTAACGCGCAATCAGCGGATTGCGAATCTCTCCCTGCGCCGTCACGAGCGCGCCCGCGCCGTTCGCTTCGCTCGCCAGGCGCCGTAGTAAATCGCTGCCGATTCTCGGTAAATCGCAGGCCAGCGCCAGCGCGTGCTCGGCTCCGCGCCGTTCGGCGTGCGCCAAGAGCCCAATCAGTCCGCCAATCGGTCCGACGCCGGGCGGCTCGTCATTCACCGCGCTCAGGCCTAACCCGCCATACGCATCCGCAGCGCCGACCAGCACTACATCAGCGTCGGGCAGCGCTCGCGCCAATTCGTTCCGCAATCGTTCGATCAAGGTCGCTTCGGAATCGGGAGCCTTCAGCAAACCTTTGGCGACTCCGCCCATGCGACTGCCGCGTCCGCCGACGAAGATGCCGACGACCAGCGGCGTCGAGCCGGACGCTGGTTGCGTCACAAGTCGTCCAAGCGCAGTGCGCGCGCGACGGCGCCAGCCGCCACCCCGCTCGAGTCTTCCGGAACCATCACCAGCACGTCAGCCTGCGCCATGCTCGTCGGCGCTCCGGAGGCTTGATTGGCGTGCACGTGCGCCACGCCGCCGACCAACTTCGCCCGGTAAAATCCGAGGCGTCCCGGCTTCTGCGTGATCGCCGTCGCCATCCGCACTTCAGTCACCTGTGGCACCGCCGCCGCGTCGCCCTGCAGCGCGCGCAGCAGCGGCAAACCGAACAAGCACAGCGTGAGCTGCGCCGAAACTGGATTGCCTGGCAACCCGAGCACGAACGCGCTGCCCTTCCGGCCAAACGCCAGCGGCTTGCCCGGCTTGATCTTCACCTTCCAAAAGTCGATGTTCACGCCTTCGGCTTCGAGCGCCTGCTTGACCACGTCGTGATCGCCGACGCTCACTCCGCCTACCGTCAACAGCACGTCGCACTCAGCGAGCGCGCCCTTCAACGCCGCGCGAGTCTCATCCAAGTCGTCCGAGGTCCGCGGCAAGCGACGCACGTCGGCGCCCGCGCGCCGCGCCAAAGCCGAGAGGCTCGGTCCGTTCGAATCCGGGATCGACCCCGGGCGTGCTGCCGAACCGGCGTCGCGCAGCTCGTCGCCGGTGCACAAAAGCGCCACGCGTGGTCGCCGTGAAACGCGCACCTCGGCGCGATCGAGCGCCGCCGCCAAGCCGAGCCGAAACGGATTGAGCCGCGTGCCGGCGGTGAGCGCCACGGCACCGTGCGCCAAGTCTTCGCCGCGGCGTCGCACGTGACTACCCGCGCGGGGCGCGCTCTGAAACGTCACGTCGTCGCCGACTCGCTCGGCGTCTTCTTGCATGATCACGCTGTCGGCGCCGTCGAGCATTGGCGCGCCGGTGAAAATGCGTGCCGCCGAGCCCGCTACCAGGCCTTGGGCGCCGCCGCCCGCGCGCTGCTCCGCCGAAACCGGCAGCCGCCACGGTCCTGTGCCGCTGAAGTCCGCCACCCGCACTGCATAGCCATCCATCGCGCTGTAGTCGAACGGAGGCAGATCGACGCCTGACAGCAGGTCTTCGCTCAAAACGCGCCCGTCCGCTTCCGCGACGGGAACAAGCTCACTGTCGAGCGGCTTTACTTGTTCGAGGATGCGTTGCCGCGCGAGCTCGAAGTCCAACATTTGGCGCAGTGTAGGGCGGTTTCTGGCCATGTCACAATCCGCGCAACTCGCTGTGCACTGAAGCCGATGAGGGCTTGGCTCGTCTAACCAACTACCGCCGCCCTGCAGCAATTTTCGCAATCGCGGTTCCGCGGCCGCCCAATCAGCCATGTCCCAACCAGCTGCCTTGCCCGCCCGGCCCGCCCGTTCCATGCTTTTGCCCGTGCTCGGGTCTTCTCTCCTCCACGGGCCACGGACGGTTGCGCGCTGGTTGCGCTTCGCTCTGTTGGGCGTTGTCTCGGTCGGTGCCTTGGCGCCGGCTCGCAGCGCGTTCGCGCAAGACGTGGACGACGCTGGTTGGTTCGACGCTCCACCAGCCCCAGAAGCTGCGCCGACCCCGGGGCCGCCGCCCGCTCCCGACTACGATGAGCCGGGCGCACCAGCACCCGCGCCCGCTCGGCAAACCGACGTTCAAGATACCGACCCGAGCGCGCTGACCACCTTCCGCCCCGCGCTCGATCCGTACGGCGCTTGGGTGGCGGATTCGACTTACGGCACGGTCTGGGTTCCGAATCGCGAAGTGGTCGGCTCCGATTTCGCGCCCTACGTCTCGCGCGGGCACTGGGCGCTGACCGCCGAGGACGACTGGATTTGGGCGAGCGATTACCCGTTTGGCTGGGCGGTGTTTCATTACGGCCGCTGGGTTTGGATCCCGGGCGACGGCTGGGCCTGGGTGCCTGGCCGCACTTACGCCAACGCGTGGGTCGTCTGGCGCACGCCGACGGCCGGTTATGCGTACGTCGGCTGGGCGCCCATGCCGCCCACCTGGGGCTGGCGCAACGGCTACGCGTTCGGGCTGTGGTACTCACCGCCACTTCCGTACGTGTTCTGCCCCAGCGCATACGTGTTCGACTACCGCGTGCACTCGTACATCGTCCGCGACCGCTATTTGGTGCGCGACGTAGCGGCTCACACCCGTATGTACCCGACGCCGTATCACGCGCCAGCGCGGCCGTCGGCGCACTCGGCGTCTGCTCCCCAGGTCCGCTCCGCGCCGATCGGCCCGTCCAGCGCTCCGCGCGGCCCGCGCATGTCGGCGGCGCGCGTGCCTTCACAGGCCATTCCGGCGGTTCGCACTGCGCCTTCGGCCAACGCCGTGCGGCTGTCCGGCAACAACGTGCGCCCGGCAGATTTTTCGCGCCAGCGCGCGCCGGCTGCTGCTCCGCGAGTTTACAACAGCTCGCCGCGCGTTCCCGACAACGCCCGCCAATCCTTCACGGGTGACAACGTGCGCCGCCGTGCCCCCTCGGGTTCGTCCTGGTCCAGCGAGCGCTCCAATACGCCGGCTCGCGTTCGCGTCGAGCCGCGCAGCATCGCGCCCACACGCGTAGCGCCGTCCACTCCGCGTAGCTCCACGCCCGCGCCGTCGCGCAGCTTTGCGCCGTCGTCGCACAGCGTCTCCCCCTCGTTCCCTCGCACGCACGGCGGTGGCGGCGGTCGCCGCCGTTGAGCTTGAGGCCCGCGCGCTTTCCTGCTGAGACTCCCTTGAAGATGCCGTTCCCCCGCTCCTGGTGCCTGCCGCTAGCGCTGCCGTTTTTCGCCGCCTGCGGCTATGGCGACCACAGCATGCACGGCGATGGCTACGATCCGAACTACATGCCGAGTCCTGCGCCCGTGCAGGGCGACATCGAATCCTCGACGATCGACGCGGACCAACTGCTCGACGTCGAGCCGGGCGCTGGTGCAGGCGCCTTCATCGAATACGAGTCAGGCGGCACGTACCGTGTCACGACTAGCTGCGATGTCGGTCAGGGCAGCGCGTGCAACTGGGACATCGTGGTCACACCGCTGGACGACGCCGCGCTACTCGGCGTCGCCCCGGTTGATCTCGAGAGCGACGATACCGTGACGATCGGCTCCGGCAACCAGCTGCGCTTCGTCGCGCTCACCGGCAAAGACTTCGACGGTTTCACGTTCCAGACAGATCCTGGCGCCGCTATCGAGCTCGATGCCTTGCTCGATAACGGCGCCGCCAATCGCTACCTGTTTTGGGTCGGCGACGGAGCGCTCCACAGCGGCGCTCCGTCCAATCCGATCGATCTCGTGCCCAGCGCCGAGTAGCAGCGCGGGTCGTTCACGCCTTCTTGCCGCCGTGATGGCCAAGCTTGCCGTCTTTGTGCGCCTGCTGCATTTCAGGCTGACTGATCTTGCCGTCATTGTTGGCGTCAGCGACCTTGATCCGGTCCCAACGCTTGTCGCCGACTTCTACCTTGGTCAAAAAGCCGTCGTTGTTCTTGTCGGCCTTCTTGAAGTGGGCGCCCTTGGCTTGGCCGTCATGTTTGCCGCCGCACTCGTGCTTGGCTGAAGGTTCCGCCAGCGCCAACGCTGACGTGCCAAGGGCAGCTACGGCGAAGAGAAACGCGATCGAGAAACGCTTGCTGGTGTTCATGGTGATTTCTTCCTGAAGGCCTTTTCCGGCCTCTTCACCCGTACCGACGCCGCTGCTGTGGGTTCCCCTACGCAAGTTGTTTTTCCAGTGCCCCTTGACACCTCGCGTAACGTGTAAAACCTACGCGCCAAGGAAGCCGAGGAACTAGATGAGCGCCGTCAGTCATTCTTTTCAAGCCGAAGTGAGCCAGGTCCTGCGCCTGGTCATTCATTCGCTCTACAGCAATCAAGAGATCTTCCTGCGCGAGCTGTTATCGAACGCATCCGACGCGCTCGACAAACGCCGCTTCTCGGCGCTGCAGTCGCCGGAGCTGTGGAACGCCGATGAAGCGCTCAAGGTGCGGCTGATCCCGAACAAGGAGCAGAGCACGCTGACGATATCGGACAATGGCATCGGCATGAATGAAGCCGAGCTGACGCAGAGCCTGGGCACGATCGCCTGGTCCGGCTCACGCGAGTTCCTGAAGAAGGTCGAAGGTCAGAGCGCCGAGGCGAAAGACCTGCCGCAGCTGATCGGCCAATTCGGCGTCGGCTTCTACAGCTCGTTCTTGGTCGCCGAGCGCGTCGAAGTGATCAGCCGTGCCGCCGGCAGCGTAACCGCGTTTCGCTGGGAGTCGACCGGTGAGGGCGGCTTCAGCATCGACGCGGCCGAGCGCGACGCCGTCGGAACCAGTATCGTCTTGCACCTGAAGAAGGAGTCGCTCGAATACGCGGACCCGTACCGCTTGCGCCACCTGGTCGAGCGCTACTCCGACTACTTGTCGTATCCAATCGAGCTGCTCAAGACCGGCACCGATGGCGAATTCGAGCCGATCAACCGCGGCACCGCGCTGTGGCAGCGCTCGCCGAAAGACGTCACTGCCGAGCAATACGACGAGCTGTACAAGCACCTGACCCACGATTGGGAGCCGCCGCTGGCGCATCGCCACTTCCGCATCGAAGGCACGCAGGAATTCAGCGGCTTGGTCTACGTGCCGGCGCGCGCGCAGGTCGACTTGTTCGAGCCCGACGCCAAGCACGGCGTGCGGCTGCACGTGCGGCGCGTCTTGATCATGGAGAGCTGCGAGGAGCTGTTGCCGCGTTGGCTGCGCTTCGTGCGCGGCGTCGTCGACTCCGAAGATCTACCGCTCAACGTCTCGCGTGAAGTGCTGCAAGACTCGAAGATCGTCCGCGTGATCAAGAAGCAGGTCCAAAATCAGGTGCTCGAGGCGCTCGGTGACTTGGCCAGAGACAAGCCGGCCGAGTACGACAAATTCTGGGGCCTGTTCGGGCCGATCTTGAAAGAGGGCCTGCACTTCGATCCGGAGACCGGCGACAAGCTGAACAAGCTGTTGCGCTACGAGAGCGCGGCGACCGGCAAGCTCGTCAGCCTGGACCAATACCTGGAAGCGGCGCCAGCCGATCAGCAAGCCATCTATTACGTGACGGCGTCTTCGAAAGCGATCGCCAGCCAGAGCCCGCACCTCGAGCAGGTGCGTAAGAAGGGCTACGACGTGCTGTTGATGACCGACGCGGTCGATCCGTTCGCGATCTCCGGGCTCAGCGAGTACTCGGGCAAACCCGTGATCTCGGTCGCCTCGCCCGACCTCAAGCTCGGTGGAGAAGACGAAAACAAGCCGGAAGAGCCGCAGAGCAAAGAGCAAACCGCGCTCATCGATCGCTTTGGCAGCGTGCTCAAAGAGCAAATCTCGAGCGCGAAGGCGTCGTCGCGCCTGCTCGATTCGCCGGCTTGCCTGATCGTGCCGGACGGTGGTTTGCCGCCGCAAATCGAGCGCATGCTGCGCGCGCAGGGACGTGAGCTGCCGAAGGCGCAGCGCATCCTCGAGCTCAACCTGGAGCACCCGCTGCTCAAGAACTTGCAGCGCCTCGAAGACGCCGCGCCCGGCTCCGACAGCGTGCAAGAGTGGATGCACCTGATCTACGACCAAGCGCTGCTCGCCGAAGGCAGCCCGATCGAAGATCCGGCCGCCTTCGCCAAACGCCTGACGCGCTTGTTTACCAGCGCGAGCGAAAAAGAAGCCGCCGGCAACTGAGGCGCCGCTTCAAAACGTGCCGCTGGCTCCGACCCAGGCGTGCTGCGCGCCAATGCTGACGGCGGGCTGAATGGTCGGCGTCGGCACCGGCACCGGCACCGGTTCGTAGGAAAGCGCAGCCACGTCGATGACCGTGGCGGCGACCATGCCGACGACAGCCAAGCCGATGACGCCTTGGCCGCAGCCACCGCCACCGTCGACGCAGCCTGACGCGCCCAGCAGGGCGCCCGCTACCGGCAGTCCGCCGCGCATCAAGAAGCTGAGCCCGGCGTGCCCCCATTGCCCCCGCGTTAGATGAACAATCGGTCCGCCGAGCACAAAGCTAGCGACACCGATCGGCCATGTGACGCCGGACGTCGGCTCCTCCAGCGCCGCGGCCGCGAACATGCCGTACGCCACGCCGTCGGTGGCTAAGATGGGCAAGCCGTACCAGCGCCGCGGCCCGTTCCGCGTCGG
This sequence comes from Polyangiales bacterium, assembly GCA_038252755.1. GTDB lineage: Bacteria > Myxococcota_A > Polyangia > Polyangiales > Polyangiaceae > PMG-095. The sequence goes on from JBBSAB010000016.1 coordinate 85,383, forward strand.
CGTGGCCTCTATCTTTGTCTCCGTTGCCTGCACTTCAGTGAGCAGCTCGCGCGGCACCAGGATCACGTCGCCGACCTTGATCGGGTGTTGCTCCGCAGCGACACCCGCGGCCTCCGCAGTGGGCGCCGGCAGCACGCCTTGCGCACGAGCAGCGCTGCAAACCGCTAAAATCCCGCAAAACAGCCGCACTCCGCCGCGAAGCATGCCCCCACTTTAGCAACCTTCGTGCCGCGAAAATTTCTGCGAGGCGGCTTGGCAGCCCGCGCGCGCTACTCGTCTCTATGCCGCTTTTTTCGCTTCTTTTCGGGGCGGCGGAGGCGTTCGATTGGCGGGGGCGGCAGCGTGAGCGGTTTCGACGCTAAGCCGCGGATTGGCTCCTGCTCACGCGCGCGCTCGCGGGCAAGATCCATGAAGCGCTGTTGGCTGCGGATGCCGCCTTCGCGGGCGTCGCAACGCTCGTACTGGCCGCCCGGGCGCAGCAGCCAACCCTTGGCGGTGTCGCTGCGCATTAGACCAAGCACTTCATCGATGATGCGTTGCCTCAGGCCCTCGTCGAGCACCGGGAACATCACTTCCACGCGGCGTCGGAAGTTGCGCGGCATCCAGTCGGCGCTGGAGCAAAACACTTCGTCGGCGCCGCCATTTTTGAAGTGGAAGATGCGCGCGTGCTCGAGGAAGCGATCGATCACCGTGTGCACGCGAATTTTGTCGCTGACGCCGTCGATGCCGGGCCGCAAGCAGCAGATACCGCGCACCAAAAGATCGATCGTCACGCCGGCCTGCGAGGCAGCGTACAAGGCGGCGATCACGTCGGCGTCGACCAGCGAATTGAGCTTGGCGACGATGCTGGCGGGTCGCCCGGCGCGCGCGTGCTCGGCCTCGCGCGCGATCAGCCCCAGCACGGCTTCGTGCAGGCCGAGCGGCGAGACGATCAGCCGGTTCCAGCGCGCCGGCGCGCTGTAGCCGGTAAGCATGTTGAAGAACGCCGTCGCGTCTTCGGCGATGTCTTCACGCGCCGTGAACATCGAAATGTCCTCGTAAGTGCGCGCCGTTTGCTGGTTGTAGTTGCCGGTCGCCAAATGCACGTAGCGCTTCAGCCCACCGCGTTCGCGCCGGACAATCAACAGCACTTTGGCGTGGGTCTTGAAGCCGAGCAGGCCGTACATCACGTTCACGCCCGAGCGCTCGAGCGCGCGCGCCCACGAGATGTTGCTCTCTTCGTCGAAGCGCGCCTTGAGCTCGACCAGCGCCGTTACCTGTTTACCGAGCTCGGCCGCGCGTTGCAGCGCGCGCACCAGCGGGGATTCACCACCGGTGCGGTACAGCGTCTGCTTGATCGCGATCACGCGCGGGTCTTCTGCGGCCTGCGACAGAAAGTCGATCACCGCCTCGAACGACTCGTACGGGTGGTGTAACAGCACGTCGCGCGCCACGATCGTCTCGAAGAAATCATCCGACTCGCGCAGCGGCGGCACGTACTGCGGCAGGAACGCTTCGTCGCGGAGATCGCGGCGCTCGTCGCCCGACGTGAGCACGGTCATGTCGCCCAGAAACAGCGGGCCATCGACGTTGTACACATCGCGCGCGGGGTCGAGCTCGAGCGCGCGGCACAGCCAGTTGAGCGAGTCTTGCGGCGCGCTGCCGCTCACTTCCAAGCGGACCGCTTCGCCGCGCTCGCGTTTCCGGAGCTCGGCCTGCAACGAGCGCAGCAAATCCTCGCCCTCTTCGTCGTCGATCTGCAGGTCGAAGTTGCGCGTGACGCGAAACGCGTATTGGCCGATCACGCGTAGCTGCGGGAAAATTAGCTTGGTATGGCGTAAAATCAGCTCTTCGATCGCGACGAAGGCGCGGCGCGAGCCTTCGAGCGGCACGCGGATCAAGCGCGGGATCATTCGCGGCACTTGCACCAAGCCGAACGAAGGCTCGTGCGTGTGCGGCCGCTTCTCGAAGATCATCCCGACGTTGATGCTCTTGTTCCGCACGTGCGGGAACGGATGCACCGGATCGATCGCGATCGGTGTCAGCGCCGGATAGATCTCTTTCGCGAAGTACTCGTCGAGCGTCGCCTGCTCTTTAGCGTCCAGCTCGCTCGCCGAAACCAGCGCCACGCCTTCGCGCCGCAGCTCGGGTCGAACCGCGTTCCAAACCCGATAGCTTTCGGTGGTGAGCTCCTGCGCGCGCGCGCTGATCGCCGCCAGCTGCCGCAGCGGCGTCATGCCGTCGGGGGTGGACTCTTCGACCTCGCCCGACTGCTGCGCTTGCAGGCCGGCCACGCGCACCATGAAAAACTCGTCGAGGTTCGCGGCGAAAATCGCCAGGAACTTTGCGCGCTCGTACAGCGGCACGCGGCTGTCGTCGGCTTCTGCCAACACGCGTGCGTTGAACTCGAGCCACGACAACTCGCGATTGATGTAGAGCGCCGGATCGTCCGGGCGTGGCGGCTGCGTTCCGACGGGGATGCTGGCCGGCACACTAACGGGGCCTCGACTTGGATCTTGAGAGAAGGTCATCGTTAGGGGAGGGCGCATCCTAGCTCCGTCTTCAGGCTGTGGCCGGTTTGTGACGGTCCTGGCGCCCAAAAGTCACAAGCATCCAGCTTGGCAGAATTTCGGGCTAATCTGGGCGTGGTGGAGCTGAGGCACGTCGTCATTCCAATTATTGTGGCAGGCTCGTTGTTTGCGTCGTGCACGCGCGTCGAAGTAGCGAGTTCGCCGCCGACCGTCGCGATTGGCGACGGTGGGGCTGGTGGCGAGCCTGCCCATCAGTCCGGCTCAGCGGCTGGTCACGGCGGTGACGGCGATGGCGGCGAGCAGATCGGCGCAGGCGGCGCGCCGGGTGACATCGAGCTCGGCGTCTGGCCAACGTTCGTTGCAAATCAGCAGCAGTCGCGCGACGTGCAAGCCGTCTTGGCGTCGGTTTCTGCGCTCTCGATCGGCGCGACGACACTGCCGCTAGCCGAACCTTGGAACGAGCTGAGCGGCGCGACCGGCTCGCCGCGCGCGCTGACGTGGAACCGTCTCGACGCGATGACGCAGCCGTTCCGTGATCGCGGCGCCAACGTCGCGCTGTGTATCGGCATCGTCAATCGCGAGACGGCGGCTTGGCCGTTCGCTGGCGGTTTGGACAGCAGCGAGGCGACCTCGGCGCTCGAGCGCACGATCGACGAGGTCTACACGCGCTACTCGGCTTCGCTCTCCCACCTCTGCTTCGGCTACGAGCTGGATCGCTACCTCGCGGCGGCGTCGAGCGCGGACCGGACACGCCTGCTCGACCTGTTGAAGCACGCGGTCGATTACGCCAGTCATCACCCGATGCGCGACGTCGCCAAGACCGCGATCGGTAACGCGCTCACACTTCACGCGCTGGTCGCAGCCGACGTGGCGCCGCTGGATGACCTGCTGCTGGGTGACGAAGTCGTCGCGGTCTACGATCCGCTCGACGAGCAAGCTCAGCTCAAGACGCCCGAATCAGTGGTAGCGGAGGTCGAAAGCGCGCTGGAGACGCTGGCTGGCGCGCCTGGTCCCCGGCTGCCGCTGACGTTGTTCGAGATCGGTTACCCGAGTTCGGTCGCGGCCGGTTCGAGCCAGCAAGCCCAGCGGAGCTACTTCGACGCGCTGTTCGGTTTGCTCGACACACGTCGCGATGAGATCGGCTTCGTTGGTGTATTCGGCCTCAGCGATCGCGTGGTGGCCGAGTGCGAGGCCGAGGCGCTGACTTTCGGTGGCAAGACCGACGCGCAGGCCGCGCGAGCGCTTGCACGCTGCTCCATGGGTCTCCGGGCCGAAAAGGACAAGCTCGCCTACAGCAGCGTATCCGCCGCCCTTTCCCGCTACCGATGACGTATCGCTGAAGCGGGACGACTCGGGAAATGTGTGGTTAACTTGAGACTTGCCCGATTGCTGCGCTTCACTCGCAAGAGGAGATAGGGACGCAAGATGACGGAGACGCTCGCTTCGCCGCCGGACACGAGCATGGTCGCGCAAATCGCGGCTATGCAGGACTACGATCGCTATCGCGATCTCGCCTGGGAGGGCAGCTTCGAAGAGTACCTCGCGATGGTGCGTGACCGCCCACAGGTCACCCGCAACGCGTTTCAGCGCATGTACGACATGGTCATCTCGTACGGCACTGAAGAGTACATCGACAACAAGAAGAAGCTGATCCGCTACAACTTCTTCCGCGACGAGATCGACGAGGGCAAAGACGCGATCTTCGGCCTCGACATCCCGCTGATGCGGTTGATGAACGTGCTCAAGGCCGCTTCCGAAGGCTACGGCCCAGAGCGACGCGTGATCTTGTTGCACGGGCCGGTCGGCTCGAGCAAGAGCACGATCGCGCGGCTGCTGAAGAAAGGCGTCGAGCGCTACTCGAGCACGCCCGAAGGCGGCTTGTTCACGTTCAAGTGGGTCGGCCTGGCGGGCATGGGCTTGGCCGGCAGCGAAGCGGATCACTTCGACTCGCCGATGCACGAAGAGCCGCTGCGGCTGATCCCGCAAGAATGGCGCGAGAAATCGATCAGCAAGCTCGGGCTCTCGAACGATAAATACCGCGTCAAGGTCGAGGGTGATCTCGATCCGGCCAGCCGCTTCATCTTCAACGGCCTGCTGCTGAAGTACCAGGGCGACTGGGGCAAGGTCGTCCACAACCACATTCGTGTGAAGCGGCTGGTGCTGTCCGAGAAGGACCGCATCGGCATCGGCACTTTCCAGCCGAAAGACGAGAAGAACCAGGACTCGACCGAGCTGACCGGCGACATCAACTATCGGAAGATCGCCGAATACGGGTCGGACTCGGATCCGCGCGCGTTCAACTTCGATGGCGAGTTCAACATCGCCAACCGCGGCATCGTCGAGTTCGTCGAGGTGCTGAAGCTCGACGTGGCGTTCCTCTACGACCTACTCGGCGCTTCGCAAGAACACCGCATCAAGCCGAAGAAGTTCGCGCAGACCGACATCGACGAAGTCATCATCGGCCACACCAACGAGGCTGAGTACAAGCGGCTCTTGAACAACGAGTTCATGGAAGCCTTGCGTGACCGCACGATCAAGATCGACGTGCCGTACATCACGCGCTTGTCGGACGAGATTCGCATCTACGAGAAGGACTTCAACCACGAGCGCGTGCGTGGTCGGCACATCGCGCCGCACACGCTGGAGGTCGCCTCGATGTGGGCGGTGCTTTCGCGGCTCGAGGAGCCGAAGAAGCACAACTTGCACCTGCTCCAGAAGATGAAGCTGTACGACGGTAAGGTCTTGCCGGGCTACACGCAAGACACCGTCAAAGAGCTGCGCAAGGAATCGAAGCGCGAGGGTATGGAAGGCATCAGCCCACGCTACGTGCAGGACAAGATCAGCAACGCGCTGGTTAGTGACTCGGGTGAAGGCACGATCAACCCGTTCATGGTCTTGAACGAGCTGGAAAAGGGCTTGTCGCACCACTCGCTGATCACCAGCGAAGACGGCAAGAAAAAGTACCGCGATCTAATCGGCGTCGTGAAGCGCGAGTACGAGGAAATCGTCAAGAACGAGGTCCAGCGCGCGATCAGCGCGGACGAAGAGGCGATCTCCAAGCTGGCCGCCAACTACATCGACAACATCAAGGCCTACACGCTGCGCGAGAAGGTCAAAAACAAGTACACCGGCCAGGATGAAGACTCCGACGAGCGCCTGATGCGCTCGATCGAAGAGAAGATCGACATTCCGGAGAATCGCAAAGACGACTTCCGACGCGAGATCATGAACTTCATTGGTGCCAAGGCAGTCGAGGGCAAGAAGTTCGATTGGCAAACCAACGAACGCTTGCGCCGAGCGCTCGAGCTCAAGCTGTTCGAAGACCAGAAAGACAGCATCAAGCTCAAGACGCTGGTCAGCGCCGTCGTCGATCGCGAAACCCAAGAGAAGATCGACATCATCAAGGCGCGCCTGATCCGCTACTTCGGCTACAACGAAGTCAGCGCCACCGACGTCCTGAACTACGTCGCGTCGATCTTCGCCCGCGGCGACGCCAAGACATAAGCTACCCACCGCTTCCCGAAAACTCTGCGAGGAGTGTGCTGCCGCAACGCAGCCCTCCTCGCAGAAGCTTTTGTACCGTCGCTTGGCCGCTTTGGTCGTCTCGAGATTTCACAGGGAGTACGGGAGTACGGGAGGTCCGCGAGGTTTTTGTTTGTTCGCCGCGGGCGCCCAACGAGGCGCCGCAGACTTCAACGACTAGACCGACTCACGGGCAATAGCGCGAACCCAAAAAATCTCGGCCTCGCGGACCTCCCGTCCTCCCATTCTCCCTGTAAAATCTGGGAGCCGTTCGGCTCGGCACGTCTTCTGCACTAGTTCCGGATATGAGCTCATGGCGTACGAAATCGTTAACGGGTGTTCTCGGTTTGCCGCTCTTGGTTCTCACGGGGTGTCCTCGAGATAAGGAAGATCCGCTGACACTGGGCGAGGCCACGCAGGCCCTGCAGCAGGCGAGCGACGCGGGGCAAGCCGAGGGGCTCACGTCGGCCAGCGTCGACATTTCGACCAACTTCACGATTGGCCAAGCCGTCAAAGACGCCGCGGGGGAGCTGAGGACCTTCATTGGCACGCAGCTGCCGTGTGCCGACATCGCGCTCGAAGACGCGACGTTAACCGTCGTTTACGGCGCCAACCCAGGTAATTGCACCTACAAGGGCCACACCTTTTCCGGCACCCACGCGATCAGCATCGAGCGCAACGAAGACGCCAAGATTCAGGTGCACCACCAGTGGACGGACTTCAGCAACGGTGTGGTGTCACTCGACGGCACCGCCGACGTGACTTGGAACTTTGCCGACAAGACGCGGCGCGTGCAGCACGAGTCGCATTGGACGCACTTGAAGAGCGGCCGTGTCGGCAGCGGTTCGGGTGATCGCTTGCAGTCGGTGCTGGCCGGTGGTCTCGCGGAGGGGATCCAGGTCGACGGCTCACGCGCCTGGGACGGCGACAAAGGTCACTGGGATTTGGCGATCGACGGCGTGCAAATGCGCTGGACCGATCCGGTGCCGCAAGCCGGTAGCTACACGCTGACGACGCCGTTCGACAAAACCGTCAGCATGGATTTCGATCGCCTCGACGACACGACGATCAGGGTTACCGTTACCGGACCCAAGCACGCGTTTTCGTTCAACGTGAGCAAGCTCGGCGAGATCGCCGGCAACCCCTAACGCGTGCGCTCACTGGGCCGACGTGGCGTCGGACGAGCGCGGCGCCGTCGCCACTTCGGAGCCGTCTTTGCGCTCCGGCTCGGCGGGGGCCGCGCGGCCCAGCGCTTTCAGCGAAGCGTCGAGCAACGTCAGGTCGTCGCTGCCCAGCGCATCACGATCCGTCTTAACTACGCTGCGCGCGTAGCCGAGCCAGCGCGCGGCGTGCGCCGTATCACCGAGCTTCAAGAACGTCGCCCCGCGGTACAGCCCGAAGCGAGCGCGCTCGTTGTTCGACGAGCTGGCCAGTCGTTGCTCGGTGCGCTCGAAAACCTCGGCCGCCTCGACGTAGTGCGCGTCTTCGTAGAGCGCGGTGCCGCGCGTGACGAAGTGCCCGCCGCAGGCGCTGGTTAACAGCAAAGCTGACGCCGCGAGCGTCAGCAGGCTGAGCCGCAGCCGAGAACGAACGGCAACGCTGCACATTTATGCATAGGCTACACGTGGCCAGGCCCGATAGCTCGTCACTTTCGCGTGTCGCCGGCCACCCCGCTCGCACCTTTGCCTACTCGCGACGGAGGTCCAGCATGTGCCAACGAGGTGGGCCAGGGACCCAGCGACCCACGAGACAACGACCCGCCGACCCACGAGACGGACGAAATTAAAGGGGAATTGCCAGTTGGCACAGTGCCATGGCACGATGTGCGCGCTTCGCGTGGGTCGGCAGGGCCTGGCCCAGTTCGGACTTGAAATGGCTGCTTGGAGGAGGACTCTGATGCATAAGGTTGTCGGTTCATCGCTGGTGCTTGGGCTGTTGAGCGTTTGGTCACAAGTCGCCTGGGCGGCCGAAGGCGACGCGGCAGGTGCACCGGCACCCGCAGCCGCGCCCACGCCGGACGCCAAGCCTGCCGACGGAGTTGCGCCGGCTGCCGATGGCGCCAAACCAGCCGCGCCTGGCGCGGACGCGCCGGGAGGCAGCGCCACCGCGCCGGACAAGGACTCCGGAATGATCGCCGACGCCGAAGCTGGCGGCTCACCGGTCGAGCTGCCGGGCAAGACGTACATGTTCGTCGGCGCGCGCTACCGCGCGATCATCGTGCCCAAGTTCATGATCAACCTGTTCGGGAGCGGTGGCAAAACCGTGCTCGTTCACGGCTTCGGTCCTGAGTTCTCGTTCCGCAAGAACGCGTTCGAGTACAACCTCTCGATTTGGTACGCGGGCTACGGCATGGATCCGACGGCGTTCAAAGCCAAGGACGACGGCGAGCACGCCTGGGAGCTCGTCGAGAGCAAGGTGAAGTCAATCTTCATCACCGCAGATTTCTTGTGGAGCCAGGATTTTAGTCCGGAGTTCGCGCTGAACTACGGCTTGGCCGGCGGTTTCGGCATCATCTTTGGCGACTTGATTCGAGAGCAGGCGCGTCCGAATAGTGAGAGTGCCAACGGCAACACTGGCGATGGATTTGTTGCCTGCAGCAGCTCCAGCGACATGTTGGATAGGTTCCACGGCGGTGGCTTCTGCGACGACAGCAACGACCACTACAACGGCTACAAAGAGAAGAGCTGGACCGACGGTGGTTCGAAGCCGATCTTGTTCCCGTGGTTCGTGCTGCAGACCGGCCTACGCTACAAACCGCACAAAAACTTCGCTGCGCGCTTCGACGCGGGCTTCGGTACGAGCGGCTTCTTCCTCGGTATCGGCGCTGACTACGGTCTATGAGCAAGGCCCGGGGGCACGCCCGTTTTGACTGATCTGAACGAGCTCGACTTGCCGCAGCGATACGAGCCGGTGCGCCGGCTCGGTAAGGGAGGTGGCGGCGAGGTGTGGGCGGTGCGTGACCGCCCCACCGGGCGCAGCTACGCGCTGAAGCTGCTGGCCGAAGATGCCAGCGAGCGCGAGATGGCGGCGCTGGTTCGCGAGGCGGTGGCGCTGAGCGGCTTGGAAGGCTTGGGCGTGCCGCGCGTGATTCGCTTCGGGCGACTGCCGCGTTCCGGGCGCCCGTACCTGGTGCGTGAAGTGGTCGAGGGCGAGAGCATGGAAGCGCTGTTGTCGCGTCCCAGCGACGCCCGCACCTCGCTCGAGATCTTGGCGCGCGCAGCCGACCAGCTAACGGTGCTGCACCGCGCGGGACTGCTTCACGGTGACGTGAAGCCGGCGAACATCATCGTCGAGCCGAGCGGTTCGGTGGTGTTCGTCGATTTGGGTCTGGCGGCGCCGTGGCGTGAGGGCGGTGCGTTGGCTGAAGGGCTCACACCGCGCTACGCGGCGCCCGAGCTGTTCGAGGGCAAGCCGATCACGGTACGGGCCGAGGTGTTCGCGCTCGGCGTCGTCTTGGCGGAAATTTTGGAGGCACACGCGCTTGGCTTGGAGCCGTCGGTGTCGGGGCAGTTGAGCGCGGTTGCGGAGCGCGCGACGGCGCGCGTGCCCGAAGAACGCCAGCCATCGGTCGACGAATTTGCGGGTGAAGTGCGGCGCGGCCTGGGTGCGCCAGCGCACGACGCGAGCACGACTGCCAGCAGCGCCAGCGTGCTGTGGCCGATTTCGGGCATCGACGGCGTCTCGAGCCAATTGCTCGAGGCCGCGCAGAGCTTGCAGCCGGGCAACGTACTGCGGCTCGAAGGGCCGCCCGGTTCGGGGCGCAGTGCGCTGGTGCGCCGCTTGGCGTGGTGGCTCGGCATGCTCGGCAAAGCGGTGGCTTGGATCGACGACGCGACCAGCACCGCGACCGTGAAGGGTGAACTGTCGGCGAATACCAGCCTGGGTGAGGGCTTCGTGCTGGTTGACGACGCCGACGGTCTCGACGACACGGGGTTCGAAGCGGTGCGGGCCGCGGTCGCCAATGGCGCGCGGCTGGTAGCGGTTGGCGGCGCTCGCTTCGAGGGCGCGCGCGTCTTTCCGATCCCCGCGTTGGCTGAGCCGGTGTGTCTGGATCTGGTGCGTCGGGCGGTGCCGTCGCTGACCGCGACGCTGCAGCGGCGATTGGTGCAGTTGGCCGACGGTCGGCCAGGAGCGCTGCGCCGGTTGGTGCGGCTGATCGCGTCGGAGGCCGTCGCGTCGGCGGCGGATTTCGATCGCGTCGTCGGTACCGCGCCGCCGAGCGACAGCTCCGTCCCAGAGCTGCCGCTCGAGCGCGCGCTCTATTTCTTGGATCGCGGCCGCTTCATCGACACCGCGGCTGCCTTGGCCGTCGTGCCGGCGCGCGAGCTCGAAAATTCGGTGCCGCTCGGCATCGCCAAAGCGCGGCTCGAGCTCGGACTGGGCGAGGAAAAGAACGCCTTCGAACGGTTGGAGCGGCTGGCGCAACGCCCGAAGCTGTCCGAGCCCGAGCGGCGCACGATTGACCTATTTCGTGCCCGCGCCCGCTTGGGTTTGGGCGGCTACGCTGAAGCCCTGAATGAGCTGTTGCCGCTCAGCGGCGAGCCCGATGCGACCGGCATCGAGGCGCTCACCTACCATGGACTTGGTCAGTCGCTGGTTGGCAACCACGACGAGGCACGCCAAGAAATCTCGTCGGCGATCGAACGAGCGCGCTCGCAGCAGCAACTGCGGCTCGAGGCGTTGGCGTACGCATCGCTCGGCTTCGTACTGCTGCGCGCTGATCGCACCGACGAAGCTCGCGACACCTACCGCACGGCGCTGACTGCTTGCGAGCGCGCGGGGGACGCGGGTACGCTAGCGACAGTGCAGACCAGCTTGGCCGGTCTGCTCAAGGTCCGCGGCGATATCGCGGGCGCGATTGAGCTGTTTGAGGCCGCTGTCGACATGGGTCGCCGCACTGGGCGGCGCTCCACGGCTCGTCTGGCGCTGTTGAACCTGGCCAACACCGATCTGTACCTGGGCCGGCTGTCGCGCGCGCGGAGCAGCCTGGCGATTCTGCGGGAACAGAGCGCGCAGCTCTCGAGCGTGATGCTCGCGCAGCTGTTGGGAAACGAAGCGGACTTGTTGGCGCGTCAAGGCCAGCACGCCGAGGCCGCCGCGCAGTTCATGGCTTGCGCGGACAGTTACGCCGAGTTGGGGCGCAAGCTCGATGCCGGTGAGGCGCGGCTGGAAGGCGTGCTGGCCGCGACGCGCGTCACGCACCCGGATCTGGCCAAGCTACGCCAGGAGCTGGAACGCGCTGAGGAGCTACTTACCGGCACGCCAGCGCACCGCGCGCTGCTGTTCTTGGCGCAGGGTCGCGTCGCCAACTTGCTGGGCGACGAGCTGGGCGCGCGTGAAAAGCTCGACGCTTCGCTCGAGGCCGCGCGCGGAGCGCAGCAACGCGAGTGGCTGTGGCGTTCGCTCGAAGCGCGCGCGGAGCTGGAGGAACGCGGCGGGCAGCCGCTGTTGGCGCGTCGCGATCGCGAGGAAGCGCTGGCGGTGCTCGAAGAGATCGGCGCGCGGCTGCCGCGCGACCTGCGCGAAGTCTACTGGAACGACCCGCGCCGAAAATCGCTGCGCGGTAGCGTCTCGGGCACGGTGGCGCACGCCGCGACCGAGTTCTTACCGTTCGCGCCGCTGAGCGCGTTGCCAGCGGCGCCCACGTTGACCACCCGCCGTAGTCCTGGAACCACGTCCTCGATGTCGCAGATGGGCGGTTTGACGCCGCTCGAGCAGCGCTTGTCGCGGATTCTGGAAGTGAACAGCGACTTGGCCGGCGAGCTCGACGTCGAGCGGCTGACGGCGAAGATCATTGGCCACGCAGTCGAGCTCTTGCGTGCCGAACGCGGCTACGTGCTGTTGGCGGAGCCCGACGGCTCGCTCACCGTGCACGCCACGCGCGGCGGTGCCGGTGACGCCGCCCGCACCGAATTTTCGCGCTCGATCGCCGAAGGTGTCGTAGCGACCCGCGAGCCGGTGGTGACGCTCGACGCGCGCGGTGACACGCGGCTGAAGTCGTACGCTTCGGTGCACCAGCTCTCGCTCGAGTCGGTGGCTTGCGTGCCGATCCTGGCGCCGTCGGGCGAGGCGATCGGCGCGCTCTACTTGGAGACGCGCGTGCGACCGGGTCGGCATTTCGAGCGTGAGCTACCGACGCTACGCGCGTTCGCGGATCAGGTGGCGATCGCCCTCGAAAACGCACGCTTGGTCGGCGAAAACCGCCGTCGCGCCGATCAGCTGGCCGAAACCAACGCAGAGTTGGCCGAGGCTCAGGAGCGGCTGCGTGACCTGCTCGACGGCCGCACCGAGCAATTGAAGCGCACGCGGCAGAAGCTGCGCGACGCGCGCGAGACGCTGTACAGCCATTTCGGCTACCAGGGCTTGGTCGGTACGAGCGGGACGATGCGCAAGGTCTATGCGCTGGTCGATCGCGTGAAGGATACCGACGTGCCGGTCTTGATCACCGGTGAGAGCGGCACCGGCAAGGAAGTCGTCGCGCGCGCGATTCACGGTGCTTCAGCGCGCGGCAAAGCCAAGATGCTGGGCGTCAACTGCGGCGCAATTCCGGAGAACTTGCTCGAGAGTGAGCTGTTCGGCCACGTGCGCGGCGCCTTCACCGGCGCCGATCGCGAGCGTAAGGGCCTGTTCCGCGAAGCCGAGGGCGGCAGCATCTTGCTCGACGAAATCGGCGAGATGCCGGTGAAGATGCAAGCCGGTTTGTTGCGCGTGCTGCAGGAAAAACGCGTGCGCCCGGTCGGCGGAAATTCCGAAGAGCCGGTCGATGTGCGGATCCTGTTCGCGACCAATCGCGACTTAGAGCGGATGGTCCAAGAGGGCAAATTTCGCGAGGATTTGTACTACCGCATCCACGTCGTGGAGATTCACTTGCCGGCGCTGCGCGAACGCGGTGAGGACGTGCCGCAGCTGGTCGACTACTTTTTGGGGTTGTTCGCAGCGCGCTACAAGCGCGAGAAGAAGAGTGTCTCACGCGACGCGCTGCGGCGTTTGCAGGCGTACGGTTGGCCCGGCAACGTGCGCCAGCTGGAGCACGTGCTGCTCAACGCCTGGGTGATGAGCGAAGACCAGGAGCTGTTGTCGGAGGACTTCGAGCTGCCGGACGGCTTTCGTCCGGCGAGCGATCGCGCCCCGAGCGTGCTGCGTCCGCCCAAGAAGGGCACCACGTCGCAGCACCGCCGCGACGAGCGCGAGCGCATCATCGAAGCTTTGCGTTCGTGCAACTGGAACCGCGTCAAAGCCGCGGAAGCGTCGGGCATCCCGCGGCGCACGTTCTACCGGCGCTTGCGCGAATACGGGATTCAGTAGCGGGGGAGTTGGCAGTTAGCAGTTAGGAGTTAGCAGCTTCGAAAGCGTGTCTGCTTCGAACTGAGGCCTCGGCGAGCCCGGAGCCCCGGGCGCTTCGCCCAACTGCCAACTCCGAACTCCGAACTGCCAACTCCTACATTCCCAAGCCCTTCAGCTTCTTGTGCAGTCCTTCACGCGTAATTCCCAGCGCTTTTGCGGCGCTGGTCTTGTTGTTTCCGTGCGTCGTCAAGGTGCGCGCGAGGATACGTTTTTCGACGCGGTCCATCATTTCGCGCAGCGTGCCGGTGGCGTCGTCTTCTTCGCCCGGGTCGATGTCCCGAGCTGGGGCGTCGCTGACCTTCGCGTCGTTGGTGCGTACGCGCGCGCTGAGTAGTTCGGGCGTGATGAACGTCTCGCCTTCGGCTTGAATCACCGCGCGTTGCACTTCGTTCTCCAGCTCGCGCACGTTGCCCGGCCAGTCATAGGCGCGCAAAATCTCGAGCGCCGGCTGGGTGAAGCCGGCGATCTCCCGCCCGAACTCGCGCGTATAGCGCTCCAGAAAGTGCGCGGCCAGCAGCGCTACGTCTTCGCGCCGTTCGCGCAGCGGCGGCACCCGGATCGGGAACACCTTGAGCCGGTAGTACAGGTCCTCGCGGAACCTGCCTTCCGCGACTTCCTTCTCTAGGTTGCGATTCGTGGCCGCCACGATGCGCACGTTCACGCGCCGCGGCGCCGTCGCGCCAATCGCGCGGATCTCGCCCTCTTGCAGCACTCGCAACAGCTTGGCCTGGAGCGCCAGCGGCATCTCGCCGACCTCGTCGAGGAACAACGTGCCGCCGTCGGCGATCTCGAACAGGCCCTTCTTCTCTTCCGTCGCGCCGGTGAACGCGCCGCGCTTGTGGCCGAACAGCTCGCTTTCCAGCAAATTCTCCGGGAAGGCTGCGCAGTTTTGCGCGACGAACAATTTGTCGCGCCGCTGCGACCGGTAGTGAATCGCGGAAGCGAACAGCTCCTTGCCGGTGCCAGTCTCACCCTCGACCAGCACGGTCACGCGCGTATCGACGACTTTGCCCAGCTGCTGCAGCACCTGCTCCATGCGCCGGCTCTGACCGACGATGCGCAGCTCACCGGTGCGCGAGCGCTCACGGCCGCGCAAGAATTGGTTCTCTTTCCGTAGCTGCTCTTCAGCCAACGTCAGCTTCTGAATCAGTCGTGCGTTGGCGATCGCCAGTGAAGCACCGTGCGCCAACACACCGAGCGCCTCGACGTCACGCCGGTCGAACATCGCCGGTGCGTCGCGGTTGTCGACCTGCAGCACGCCCAAGATGTCTTCGCCCTTCCACAGCGGCACGCCGATCGTGCTACGGATGTTCGCGCCGAGCAGCGATTCGGAGCCCAAAGCTTCGCGTGGCGCGTCGGCCGCCAGCACCGCCGCGCGCTCTTCGACGACGCGTCGCGCCACACTGCGCGTTAGCGCGACCGGCCCAACGGGGGCGATCGGCACACCGTCGGCGCCGCGCACGCGCGTGACCATCGGCAACAGCAACGCCTTGTCGGGTTGCGCGTCGTCGATCAACGCGACCGTGGCGTGGGTCGCGCGCGGCGAGAGCCGTAGCGCGGCCTCCGCCACCTCGGCCACCACCGCCTCGAGCGAATCGGCGGCGCCCAGCGCGCGCAGCACGGCGCTCCAAACCTTCGGCTCCAGCGCCTGCGGAGCGCTCGCCAGCTCTTGCAAGCTGCGCGTGACGACGACCTCGGGTGGCGCCGGCTCGTCGCCGATACTGACGCGCAGTCGCGTCGGCTCGCCGCTATCGCCGCCTAGCTCGAGCTCGTCACCGCTGGCCAGAGCGTGCTCGCCACTGTTCAGCTCGAGCTCGACGCGGCTGTCGCCACGAACGAGCGCGCTGCCGCTTTGGCTGCCCTCGTCTTCGACAGCGAAGCCGCTGCTGGTCGCCCTGATCGCAGCGTGAACGTTAGCGAGGTGCGGGCCCGAAAGCCGTAGCTCGCACGGTGTCGCGCGGCCAATCCGCACCACGTCGGCATCCGATTCGAAGACCTTGCCTGCGTCGTCCCCGTTCAGGACTTCGATTCGGATGCGCGACATCTAACCTCGAAAGCTAGCAGCCTCGAGCGCCCGCGCGTCAGTTGCGCGCGTCGATCCGGTACATCACCTGCTTGAGTGGCGAGTCGTAGGCCGATTTTTCACGGTCAGCCGACTTGGCGTTCTTGGTGATGATGGCGTTCAGCTTGTCGCTGACGGGCTTGCTGCCCTTCGGCGTCAGGTGGTCGATGGCTTGCGCGGCCACGAAGCGGACCGCGGCGTTGTTGATGCCGTCGATCACGCCGACCAGCTCGTCACGCGCGGCGTCGTTGCCCAGGATGCCGATCATGTAGCCGGCCTTCACGCCGATGAACTGCGTCGCTTGCTCTTGGCTTTCCGGCTTCTGAATCGCCGCCACGTAGCAAGCCGCGCGGTCACCACAGGCTTTGAGTTGGGCTTCGACCTGCTTGAACAGCTTCTTCTCGATGTCTTCGCTGCCGTAGCGGTCGACGGCTGCTTTCACGACACCGAGTTGGTCGGCCTTCGCCAGCTTCATCGCCGTCTGCGTGACGCCAGCTTGGAACGCCTTCAGGTCGTCGCCGCTGCCTCTGGTCTTGGCAGCGCGATCGAGCAACCACTCCACCATACCCGGATCGTAGAACTGACCAGCAGCCTCGGTGAGCACTTCGAGCGCACCACCGCCAGGCGGGATCTCGGTCTCGAGCGTCAACGATTCGAACGCGGTCTTGAACGCCGCCTTCGACTCTTCGGTGGCCGGCACTTTGCTCAGCTCACGCGCGATCACGGCCTTCGTCGACGCATCCTTCTCGGCGCCCAGCGCTGCGATCAGCGCCGGCGTGGCGTCGGAGCGGCCGCTCGTACCCAGCACGAGCGCGGCAGTCGCGACGTACGGCGTGCCGGTTGCTTCCTTGCCCGAGATCTCCTTGATCCGGCGCATAGCGAAGCCGACCAGCTTGTCGTCTTTGCTCGTGATCAGCTTAGAGGCAGCGTCCACCGTCGGCTTGCCCAGCTTGACCAGCGCGAGCAGCGCCGTTGCCTGCACGTCGGCCTTGTTCGGATCGAGCATGACCTTGAGCAGTGGCTCGACGGCTTGCGCGTCGCCAATCACGCCCAACAGCTGCGCGGAAGTGGTCTGCCAGAACAACTCGTCCTGGTACGGAGCGACCGTCGACTTGTCCTTGGTCGGCGGGGAGATCTCTTGTTGGAGCCGCGCGATCAGCGGACCGACCCAGGCCTTGCTCGGCGTGTCGAGCATCGAGGCGCTGTAGTCCTTATACGTCACGCCGCCGAGCATCGTGCTGGCGCGCAGCTTGGCGAACGCTTCGACCATCGGCACCGCCAACGTCTCGAGCTTCAAGTCACCGGCGGCCTTGGCTGCCCACTTGATGTCGCTCTCGTCCTTCGCCGTCGCGGGTTTCTTTGCGAACTCCTCGAAGGCCTTCTTGAGCGCCTTTTCGGTGCGCTTGTCGCGGAACGAAGCCAAAAGCTTGATCAGCGAGACGCGCGTCTTGGAGTCGAGCGCGTCGTAGTCGGCGACGTAGGTGTTGGTCAGCGGATCGACGGTCTTGTTGATCATCTCCTGCACCTCCGCGGCTTTGATGTCGTTACCGTTCTTGGTCACGGCGTCCTCGAAGAACTGTTCGAGGCGTTTGACGGCGCGCGCTTTCCACGAGGCGTCGCTCAGCTTCTCGACCCAGAAGTCAGGCTGGCTCTCGTCTTTGCAACCGACGAGCATGGAAGCGACCATGACCGTCGCGGTGGTGGTGGTGGCGGTGCCCAGGACGAGCGAGCGGATAAGCGACACGACAGTACGCGAGGAGCGCAGCATTGAAATTCCTCCCGAGACGGATAGGCGAACGGACAGCGAATGGACCCTACGAAACCGGGGGGATGCGCCAGAAACTCGCGCAAAATCCCCAAGTTCGCGTGCGTCGGGACGGTACGCCGGTAGCCTCGAATCTGTCAATGAAGGCTGAAACAGCCACACTGTAGGCTCTCGTGGTTAACGCGACGCAGCATATTGAAGCATCGCAGTCAGCCGATCATCAGCCGATGATCATCGCTTCGGACTCCGTGTGATCCGCCGTTCCGGCCGCGGCCCCGCCTTTGCCGTTTCTGAGCCGGAATCGTCGGTGGGCCCACGCACCGAACGGCTCCGGCGTCGCGCCGGTCGCTATCAACTGCGCGAGGCGTTTGCCGACAGCGGGCGCCATCATGAAGCCGTGACCCATGAAGCCACTGGCGAGAATCAGTCCCGGCACTTCGTCTACCGGCCCGACGATCGGCGCGTGATCGGGTGACAAGTCATAGAGACCGGCCCACTGGCGCTGAATCTTGAGCGACGAGAGCGTGGGGCAGGTGTCGATCAGCGCGCGTGAGTACAGCGCGAGGAAGCGCAGCGACGAAGCTTGGCTCGCGCCTTCAGGAGTCTTCGCGTTGCCGATGCCGCCCACGATTTCGCCGCGCGTCGACTGCGAGAAGTACAGGCCCGAGCCGAGGTCCGCGACCAGCGGTCCCAGGAACGGCTTGAGTGGCTCGCTGGCGCAGATCTCGTGACGATGCGGCTTGGTTGGTAGCTGGACACCGGCTGTCCCCGCCAAACCCGGACTAAACGCGCCGCACGCGTTCACCACCAAAGGCGCGCGCACGCAGCCGCGCTCGGTAACGACGCCCGACACTTTGCCCGCCGACAGCTCGACCGCATCGACGCGACAGAACGTATGAATGTCGACGCCGAGCGCGCGTGCGCCCTCGGCGTAACCCCACACGAACGGCCACGGAAACACCACCGCGTCGTCGGCATTGAAGCTCGCCGCCAGCACCTTTCGCATCGCCAGCTGCGGCACGAGCTGCTGCGCCTCGGCGGCGTCGATCAATCGCGTTTCGAGCCCGAGCCGACGTTGCAGCTCGACACTTTGCGCCAGCCCGTGCGCGCGCTTTTCGTCGCGCGCCAAAAACAAGTAACCGCCCTGCCTGAACCAAGTGTTGATGCGGTGCTCGTGCGCGAACTCCTTGCACATCGCGAGGCTCTCTTGCATGAGCGTCACGTTGGCTTCGTTCGACCATTGCGCGCGCACGCCGCCGCCGTTCCGCCCGCTCGCCCCGCCACACAAGTACCCTGCATCCAGCACCAAAATTCGCCGCCGCGCGTGCTCCTTCGCCAAGTGATACGCCGTCGCCAACCCCATAATCCCCGCGCCGACGACGACAACGTCGACCGCATCCGGCAAAGGCCTGAGGGATCCGCCACGGACACTCACACCACCAAGTCTAGCAGCGACGGTCGCACGCCGTGAGGTGACGTGCGTCTCCCAGATTTACAGGGAGGACGGGAGTACGGGAGGTCCGCGAGGTTTTTTGTTGTTCGAGTCGTGCGGTGTCGAGCGTCAACTGCGCAGTCGTCTCTCGACGTCGTGCGTCTCGAAACCCAAAAATTCTCGCCTCGCGGACCTCCCGTCCTCCCGTCCTCCCTGTGAAATCTCGAGCCGTTCCAGGGTGAGGCCCGGTTTCCGTATGGGTCGACGGCGCCCAGCTGGGCGCCTAGGCAGGGCCTATCAACCAGGATGCGGTCAGGCGCCGCGCAGGTCTTCGAAGCCGCGAACGAGCGCGTCGTGCACCCGCCCATTGCTGGCGAGCAACCCGCGCTCGTTGCTCAACGACTCTGCTCGGTAGTCGATGAGATTGCCGTGGGTGTCGGTGAGCTTGCCGCCGGCGGCGGTGACGAGTGCGTCGGTGGCGCAGGCGTCCCAGCGTTTTCCGGCGTAGCCGGGCGCGACGTAGGCTTCGACCTCGGCGGCGGCGACGAGCGTGCCTTTCAGTCCTGCGCTGCCCATCACCACCACCTCGCGCGGGTTCAACCGCGCCAGCGCGCGCTCAAGCTGTGGGCCGCGGTGTGAACGTGAGCCGACCAGGCGGCTGTGTGTGACATCGGCGATATCGCTGACGTGAATCGCGGATTGCTGGCCGCCGGTGATCCGGAACGCGCCGTGCCCGACCCAGCCGGCGAACACGTCACCGCGCGCCGGCGCGTCGATCACCGCGGCGATCGCGCGCGCGCCTTCGACCAGCCCGATCATCACCGCGAACTCGCCGTTGCGGTCGACGAACTCGCGCGTGCCGTCGACCGGGTCGACGAAAAACACGCGGTCGTATTTACGAAAATCGCTGAAAGTCGCCGGGTCGCTCTCTTCGGCGACGATCGGCACGCCCGGAAATTCGCGCGCGAGCTGCTCGCAGATCAACGTGTTGGCCAGGCGATCGGCTTCGGTGACTGGGTCTTGCGGACCCTTGTAGTCGACCTCGAACGGGCGCGCGTACACGCTCATCACGACCTTCGCGGCCTCGCTGGCGATGCGCAACAGCACCGCAAGCTCGGCGTTCACGGCCGGATTCCCACGTTCTCGAGCCGGCGCTCGAGCGAGTTCTTCGCGTCGTCGGTCAGGTACGGCGGCTCTTTGCCGGCGTCGCGCACTAGCTGATCGAGCTGCACCGCGCTGCGCGGCCCAATTACGACCGAGCTCAGCGCCGTCTGCGCCAACGCGTAGCGTAGCGCGGCGGCGCGCAAGCTGGTGACGTCGCCGTAGACCGCCGGGCGCAGCGCCGAAAGCTGTGAGATTCGCTTCGCGAAATCGTCGCTCGTCCAGCGATCACGGCGATGATCGGCGCTCGGGAATTGTTTGGTGTTCGGCCATTGGCCGCACAAAAGACCGTGGGCCAGCACCGAACGCCCGAGCAGTCCGACTTGCTTCTCTTTGGCGAGCGTGACGACGCCGCTCAAGTCTTGCTGGTGAAATGCGCTGTACGCGAGCTGCAGCACCTGCGCGCCCTGCTCGATCGCGAGCTTGCCGACTTCGGCGTTGCCGACACTGGCGCCCCACGTGCGGATGATGCCGTCCTCGACCAATTTGTTCAGCACCTCGGCCACGTGCGGCTTGCCGAGAGCGATCGTCGACGGATTGTGCAAGAGCAGCACGTCGATGCGACGCTTGAGCCGCTCCTTCGACTTGTGCGCGGCTTCACGCAGGTGCTCGGAGTCGAAGCGCTTGATCGGCGGCGTGGCCGAGCGATCCGTCCCCACCTTGGTGATGACGAGCGCGTTTGGGTGACTCTCGAGCAGTCGCCCGAGGCGGCTCTCCATCGCGCCGTTGGCGTACGCGTCAGCGGTGTCGAAGGCAGTGATGCCGAGCCCGAGCGCGCGCTCGATGACTTGATCTTGCTCGGCGTCGTCGACCGGGCCGTAGCCGTCACCCGAGAGCCCCCAAGTTCCGAGACACAGCTCGGGGATTTCGATGCCCGTTTTGCCGAGGGTCCGCAGGCGCATGACGGCGGCTATAGCACGCGGCCGAACGACCAGTAATGCAGCAGCGTGAGTGGCTGGGTGCTCCGCAAGACGACCTCGCCGATCCCGCCCCCCTCCCAGCCGTCTTGGCCGCGCCAGTGCGGAATCGGGATTGCTAGCTCCTGAAACGATCCCGCTGCGACCGGCACGCTCAGTAGCTGCTCGTTGGCGAACGAAACCGTAACCTGAGCGGGCAGGGCAGCTGAGAACCGGACAACCAACAAGCCGTCCGGCTTCTGTGCCAGCCAAAACGTTTCGCGGGTCCGCCGCGTTCGGCCGCCGTCGGCGCGTTCGCCCAGCGACTCGACGATGTCTTCTTGCGAGTTGGTGACCCCGAGCGCGTAGCCGTGCGCCGCCTCACTCTGCAGGTCGGCGACGTCCAGCTCGTCGACTAGGCTGCGTTTGCCGACGTCGATCGTCGGCTGCGCACCCGAGCCGAGGCTCGACCAGTCCGCGCGGTAAGCGACCATCCGCGGACCGCCCAAGATCGTCGCCCCGTCGACGCGTCGCTCCGTCAGGCGATCGCCGAGCAAGTTCGGAATGCCGAACCACTCCGGATACACGATGAAGTGTGTCGGTAGCTCTGCGCGCGGCAAGCGCTCGTAGTGCTCGAAGCGCGAGCCTGCGCCCGCGACCCAGTAGCGCGCTTCATTCTTCGTGGTCAGGCCGACGACGTCGAACGTTTTTCGCCCGGAGTAAAAGGTGATCGCGCCCGCATCGTTGACGCCGATCTTGGCGTCGCGTGGCAAATGCTCGGCTGCCCAATGTCCGAGCGACACCTGCTGCGCGGTGATCGCGGCCGCGCTTTGCGCCAAATCCGCGACCGAAATCGGCGCGAGCTTCACGAAACCGTAGCCAGCGAGCCCCGGCACCACCAGGCCGAGCAGCGCCAGTTGCGGCTTCAGCCGCTCGAGCGGTGCCGCCAACAACTGGCCGAGCGCCGCCAGCCCCAACAACCATGGGCCGCTGAACGGCCACAGGTAGCGCAGCCGGTTGACCAGGAACGTCTCGTAAGTCGTCGGGATCAGCATGCCGAGCCCAACCAGCCACAAGAACACCGCGTAAGCGCGCGCGCCGCGCCGTTCGGCGGCGAGCCACAGCGCCGGCAACGTAGCCAGCGCCACGAAACGATAACCCTCGGGAATGAACGTCCACGACCATTCACGGCCGTCGAGTAGCGTGCCGTAGAACAACTGCAGGTTGCCCAGCACGGCGCTGCCCAGGCGCCCGGAGTAGTACGGGTTGGTCACCAGCCACTTGGCGAGCGTGGTCGTCTGCGCTGCGCTGCCGGTGAACAGCCAATTGACGAGCGGTACCGCAAGCGGCGTCGCGAACGACAGCGCTGCCAGGCCGCGCGTCGCTCTGCCGCTGAGCGCGAACGCAGCCGCCACGCACAGCGCGGCGATCGCGCCTTCGGGGCGGAGCAGCGCCGCCGTGAAAGCCAGCAGCAAGAGCTCGCGTTGGCACCCCACGCTGCGCGAGCCTTCCAAGAATTCGGCCGCCTTGCGCGCGCTGCGCAGCAGCACGTAGCCGAGCGGCACGACCTCCATCGCGCTGGCCGCGAACCAGGTATTGGCCGAGAACGACAGCACCAGCAGCCCAGCGGCGAACGCCAGCGGCTGGCTGAGGAAGCGTCGACCGCTCAGGTACACCTCGCAGGCTTGGCCAAACAGGCTGCCAAACCCGAGCACCCAGGTCAGCGCGATCAGCCCCGTCCCGGACGCGCCCAGCCAAATTGCGGGGGCGAGCAGCGCCGGCCACAACAAGCTGGTCGCCCCGGCGACGCGCGGCAGGCCCGGCACGTACTCGAACGGGTGTAACCGCGCGAAGCTGCGGGCGAACTGGAAATGAATGTAGCTGTCGTCGAGCGGTGCCCCCAAGCTGCCGCCCGACGCTGCCAGCACCGACGCGCGGGCCCAAAGCACCAGCCCGAGCGTCGCGCTGGCAAAGGCGATGAAGCAGGCGATATCGCGCCTGGCCCACGCCCGCGCCGGCTGTGCTACGGCGGTGCCGCCATCGCTGACCGGGCCGCTCCTCAACACCATGTCCGCCGCTCCTAACACGAAGCCGAACCCGTACGCCGACGCTCCGCGTCTACCCGAAGCAAACCCGGTGGATCTGGGTGCGGTCGTCTTGCCAGGTTTCCCCGTCGAGCTAGAGATCGGGCCTGGCCGCGGCGGCTTCTTATTCGAGCGCTTGGCCGCCGTGCCCCAACTTTGCATGGTCGGCTTCGAGATTCGCCGCAAGTGGGCGACGATCGTCGACAACAAGCTCAAGGCGCACGGCTTGGGCGCCCGCGCGCGGGTGTTTTACGAAGATGCGCGCGTCGCGCTGCCGCGCCTGCCGGAAGCGTCGCTTTCGCGTGTCTACATTCATTTCCCCGATCCGTGGTGGAAGAAGCGCCACGAGAAACGTCTGGTCGTCAATCCAACGTTGCTGCCCGACGTCGTGCGCGCGCTGGTGCCGGGCGGCGAGCTGTTCGTCCAAACCGACGTCGAGGATCGCGCGGCCGAATACGAAGTCGCCATCAACGCCGCCCTGGGGCTGGTCGCGGTACCGGGTGGCCCCCGCCTAGCCGAAAACCCGTTCCTCGCCCGCAGCCCCCGCGAGCACCGGGCCATCAAGGACGGACTTCCCATCCACCGCTTGCTCTACCGCAAAGAGTAGGGCTAGCCTGCAGGGAATCATGCGGTTTCTAGGAGCGGCCTTCGCTTTGGTCCTGGCCTGCGCTGGGTGCGCGACGTACCGGGAAGACCTGTATCGCGGCCAGCGGCTCTACGAAGACAACCAGTACGAGCGAGCACTCGCGCTGTGGCGCGTGCTCGAGACTGACACCGACTCGCTCTCTTTCAACGAGCAGTCGCGTTACGCTTACCTGCGCGGCATGACCGACTACCGGCTCGGCTTTCGCGCCGATTCGCGGCACTGGCTGGCGATCGCCAAAGCGACCGAGCAAGAGCACTCCGGCGGCCTCAGCCCCGAGTGGAAGCAGCGCCTCGACGAGTCGCTCGAAGACCTGAACAAAGACGTCTACGGCGGCGCCGAGCGCTTCGACAAGAGCCGCTCCACGTTCAAGGAGCACACCAAAGAAGCCGGCGACGACACCGGAACCGGCGACAAGCCGGCTGACGGCAAGTGCTACGCCAATTCCGATTGTCCGGA
The DNA here is from genome assembly GCA_038252755.1 of Polyangiales bacterium. Taxonomy (GTDB): domain Bacteria; phylum Myxococcota_A; class Polyangia; order Polyangiales; family Polyangiaceae; genus PMG-095. Next base: position 109,261 of record JBBSAB010000016.1, read on the forward strand.
TGGTTTCATGTGTGACAACAAGCAGTGCGTTAAGCTTTAGGTTGGGCTCGACGCTTCCCTGACGGCAGGGACCTCGTGGTGCTTGTTGTTCTTGTTCTCCTCGGAGACTTGTCTCCTCCGCGCCTTGCCCATAGGTTCGGCGATCCTGTTGACCTGAAGCGCGATCGGCGCTCGGCCTCGCCGAGTTTGTCCCAAGCCTTCCCTCATGCGCCGATCGTGATCTGCTCTCGCCAAGGTCGGTTGAAGTGATCCTGGCTCGCGCTTTGCGCGAACTCGCCTTGTTCAGCAGACGCACGAACGAGAGCAGCAGCAAATGCACGAGCGCAACAGGCGCGCGAACGAGAGTTTCAGTAGGTCCACGAGTGAGCTGGCGCAGCAGCAAATGCACGGCGGACGCGGACAGCAGATTCACGCGCCAGTCAGGATGGGCGCCCCCGAAGCTGCTAACTGCTGACTCCGAACTGCTAACTGCGCCGTAAGTCTTGGATCAGGTCTCGCGTTCGAAGCTTCTCTTTCTTCAGCTCTGCGACTTGGGTCTGTTCGATGTTGGTGAGGTACACCTGCCGTTCTAGGCGGTGCACCTCGCTATCAAGAGAACGGTGCCGACGCTCGAGATCCTCCAAGCTCACTGGCTTCATCTACGTTCCTCCTGTGGGAGTGGTCCACGACTTCGCGCTAAAGGCTGAAGGAGAACCACTACGCACAGGCATGGAAACTACGCCTCTCACTCCGAGCGTCAACGAGCGATTGCACTTCATTGAGCATTATTTGCTGGGTCCAATCGGTATGGCGCTGTGTCGCGGTTTTGTGCGCTTCGCCTCGGCAACGCGACCCGGCACTGAAACATTCCCGACCAGCTCGACGGTTAGGGCCTCGCCCAAGCGTGGCAGTCGGGCACGTGTCTGTTACGCTGGAGGCCGCGCGTATGAGCCAATATTTCCGAGTGCTACTGCAGGGTTCGGTGGCCTTGGTATTGGCCGGGTGCGGCGCGGAACCCACCGCCAAAACGGTACGCCACCCGGGGCAGGTCGCCGGGCACGAGATCGAAGTGCCCCGCACGGTCGTCACGCCAGGCGGGGCGAGCAGCATCCCCGAGCTACTTAAAGACGCCGCCAAGCTGGCCGCCGCCGAGCGTTGGGGGGAAGCCGCCGCAGCCTACGAGCGAGCCTACGCGCTCGAGCCCGAGGGGGCTTCAGGCGAGGAAGCGTTGTGGGGCGCGGCCAACGCGCACGATCACGCCAATGAGCTCGAGCCGGCGCTGTCGCGCTACGAGCTGTTCGCGAGCCGACAACCCGACACCGCGCGCGGCCACGACGCGCTCGTGCGCGCGACACGACTGCTCGTCTTTCTCGGTCGCTTTGCGCCAGCTGGCGTGTATGCCGAGCGCTTGCTCAAGCGCCTCGATCAGCTGAGCGACTTCGATCGGATCGCGGTATACAGCGCGCGCGCGCTGGCGCTGATCGATCGCGGTGAGGATCAGCAGGCGAGCTACTTTATCGAGAAGGGGCGCGACATTATCGACTCGCGTCAGCTCGACGCAGTCGGGCGCGTGCCGCGGGACCTAGCGCAGCTCTACTACGCGCTCGGTGAATCGCGCCGCGTCCACGCCGAGCGCGTCGTCTTTCAGCCGACGCCGCCGAACTTCGGTGCGGTGCTCGAGGAGCGCTGTCAGCTGCTGCTCGACGCGCAGAGCGCGTACTCGGACGCGATGCGCGCGTACGACGCCCACTGGTCGGCGATGGCCGGCTTTCGCACCACCGAGCTGTACGAAAAGTTGCATCAGGACCTGCTGGCCGTGCAGCCGCCGCCCAGCGCCGATACCGAACGCAAACGTCAGTTGTTCGAAGGCGCCGTCCGCACGCGCTACGCGATCCTGCTCACCAAGGCCAAAGGCATGGCCGAGCACACGCTGGCGATGGCCGCCCGCACCGGCGAGCACTCCGAGTGGGTCGAGCGAACCCGCCAGGCGCTCAAGAGCATCGCCGAGCGGATCACTGACGAGGAGGCCACGCTGGCCAAGCTCCCGTACACCCGCCAAGACTTCCAAGCCTACTTGGACGAGATGGAGGCGGCGGCCTCCGGGCCGACGAAGATCCCTTCTGGTGTCGCGAACAAGACCCCCACCAAGGCTCGGGGGAGCTCCGGGGCGACCGCTCGTCCGAAGGCTCAGCCGTGACCAAAACCGACACCGGCCCGTCGACTACAGACTGCGCGTTCAGTAGTTAACGCTCGGATTTCGTTGGCCTATTGTCCGGTGGGCAAATGTGCGCAAAGTTGACGGTCGGGCGGTATGAATTATGCTTGACAGCCCTAGACCCCGGCGCTACCAGAGCGCCGTTCTCCTCGGTCCCCGCCTCACAGCTCCTCTGACCTGAACCGGTCGGAAGGCGCAAGGGTGGGGTGCCCCAATTTTACCACCCCAGTCTTCGTGGGTGGAGCCTTGGGGAAAGAGGATCCCGCTGCAAAGCGGGGAACGCCTACCCGTCACGCTCGCCAGACTGCTCATGCAGGCTCACGGCTCTTCACAAGTGTCCCCGCAACGTGCCCTCGGAAACGAGTCGGCTTGGGCATTCGTCCATGCCCCCGGTGCGCAGGCGGCGGTGTGCTTCGCTGGCGTAGCTCAATTGGTAGAGCACCTGTTTTGTAAGCAGGTGGTTGCGGGTTCAAGTCCCACCGCTAGCTCCGCAGTCGGCCCACGCGTGATGGCTTCCGATAGCCACGCGCGCGGATTTCGGGTTCTGGCTTCGTTTGGACTGCGGTCCGATGCTCACGCACTCAAGTGCGTTCCGCTTCGGTCCTCGTCCAAGCCTCGCCAGAACGCCGAACTTCGCGCGCGGGTCATCGGGGGGCGTCCTCTTGGGACGGCAGCAGCCGTGACGAACGAGATCGCGGCACGTGAAACTTCGGAGAGTTGCCCGAGCGGCCAAAGGGAGCAGGCTGTAAACCTGCCGGCTTATGCCTACGCTGGTTCAAATCCAGCACTCTCCACCAAGCGCCCCCGCCAAGCGGCGGGAACAAACCAGGGCGGTCTCGGTTTCACGGCTTCGGGCCGTGGACGGGGCCGCACGATGTCAGCCTTCGCGGGAGTAGCTCAATTGGTAGAGCGTCAGCCTTCCAAGCTGAATGTCGAGGGTTCGAGCCCCTTCTCCCGCTCCCGCGCGCAAGCGCGAATCGTTTTCGGATCCGTGAGTCATCACGAATCCAAGCCCTCTCGTCTCCGCCTGTCATCGGATCTTCATCCGTCGGCTACGCGGACGACGCGTGGGTCATCCCGGGTGGGAAGTTTGGTCGCTGGCGAAGCCGAACCGAGGACCGGAGCGGAGCGTACGTGGGTACGTGAGCACCGGACCGGAGGCGAGGCGAGGCCAGCGGGCAAAATCCCCACCCGTCGCTACAGTCACGACAACGCAGCACCAGCCGCCCACCTAGCTCAGATGGTAGAGCACGTCCTTGGTAAGGACGAGGTCACCAGTTCAATCCTGGTGGTGGGCTCGAAACCGTAATTAGTCGGAAGATAAAGTCATGGCCAAAGAGAAATTCGTTCGTTCGAAGCCGCACGTCAACGTTGGGACGATCGGTCACATCGATCACGGCAAGACGACGCTCA
>JBBSAB010000017.1:0-109482 GCA_038252755.1 Polyangiales bacterium
ACCGTCATCCCACACGCAAAACCCGTGCGGTTCGACGACGCTGAAACGCACGCCCGCGCGGCTAGTGCGCGCCTCAAGCGCGTTGTCGACCAGCTCACCCAGCGCTTGGCTCAGCAGCGACGGGTCACACCAAAATGCCGGCTCATCCGCGACCTCGATTTCTAGCTCGGCGTCACGCCCGCGTTCGGAAAGCACGAGTTCGACGAGTTGGCGTGGCGTGCAAGAAACCTTGTGCAGCGGTGTCTGGGCGAGCTGGCGTAGGCGCGCGTTCAGTTGGCTCAGCCGGTCGATCTCTTCCCGCAGCAAGCTCACGTCTTCTTGGTCGAGCACTTCGCCCCGCTCCAAGCGATCGGTCGCGAGCCGAAACAGGTTGAACGGCCCCTGCAAATCGTGTCCCAGCTCCGCGCCGAGCGCCCCCGCAGCTGCGCGGCGCTCGGCGCGGGCGCGCTCGCGCTCGCGCTCGCGACTGACGAGCGAAGATTGTACACGGTTGGCCATGACGAAGACGCCGCCTAGGCTACCATCAGGCGCGATGCCCAGCGGGACGGTTCTGCTCTTCGTTTACGGCTCGCTCAAGCGCGGCGGCCGCCACCATCAAGAGCTGGCCGGCGCAGAGTTCGTTGGGCCGGCCGAGACTGAGCCCGGCTTTCGACTCGAAGCCCTTCAGGTGGAGGGCACCGAATACCTGGCACTCGTCCGTGCCTCAACCAGCGCCTCGCCCGTAACTGTGGCGGGTGAGCTATTCCTAGTAGAAGAATCGCGCCTTCCGGCTTTGGACGCCTTCGAAGGCGACGCCTACTACCGCGCAGAAGTAAAAATCGGGAAAGGCGTGTTCGCGCTCGCGTACTTCAAAAATGCGGACTAGATTTGCCGATCCCGCGCCGTGACGGTTTCGCCCCCTGCCCACCCTCCGAGCCCGCGTGGCTCGCTACCGCTAGACTTATTCCAGGTCCTGTCGACGCCGATCTGGGTGTTTGATCTGGGGGAACACCGCGTCACTTGGGCCAACCAGGCGGCGGTGGAGTTCTGGCACGCCAGCACGCAGGAGCAGCTGCTCGAGCGCGACCTGGCCAAGGACTTCTCAGTCGCGAGCGAAGGTCGACTGACTGGCTACGCGCAGCGGCTGAAGACCGAAGCGCGCATCACCGAGCAGTGGACCTTCTATACCGGCTCGCAGCCGGTGACGGTCACGTGCAGCTTCACGTTGGCCGCATCGAGCGGTCCCGGACCGGCGTTTCTGGTCGAAGCGACGCCAGCGGCTGCCGACGGCGCGGCCGGCGACACGCTGCGCGCCGTCGAAGCGTTCCGACACACCACGGCACTGGTCAGCGTCATCGATCTCGATGGCCAAACGCTGATGGAAAATCCGGCCGCGATCCGCACCTACGGCCACCTGCTGTCGACCGAAGGCAAGCACGCTTTCACGCAGCGGTTCGCTGATCGCGACGACGCGCATCGCGCGCTACACCGCGTCAGCAACGGCAAGGAATTCGTCGAAGAAGTTTGGGTCAGCACGCTCGAGGGCCAGCGTCGTCACGCACTCGAAGCCAGGCCCACGACCGATCCGGTGACCGGGCGCCGCGCGATCTTGCTGAGCGAGATCGACGTGACGTTCCGGCACGAGGCCGAAGAGGTCGTGCGGCGCGTCTACTCCGAGCTCGAATCGCGCGTCCGCGAGCGCACCCTGGATCTCGAACGACTGAACCGCGAGCTGGGCGAAGAACGCCAATTCGTCTCCGCGGTGGTCGAAACTGTCGGATCGTTACTGATCGTCACCGACGCGTTCGGCACCGCCGTTCGCGTCAATCGCGCGCTGTGCGAGCTGACCGGTTACCAGGCGGAAGAAGTCACCGGGCGACCGATCTGGGAGACGTTGCTCGCGTCGCCCGAGGCGGAGCTGGTCGAGCGCGCGTTTGCGCAACATGGCCCGCGCTTCCATGCGGTCATGCCAAAAAACGTCGAGGGCATAATCCGCACCAAGACGGGCGAGCCGCGGATCGTATCGTGGACGAACGCCGCCTTGCTCGATCCGAGCGGCCTGACCGAATACGTGATCGGCGCGGGCGTCGACGTGACTGATCGCAAAGAGATCCAGCTCCGGCTGCAGATCAGCGATCGCATGGCCTCGATCGGTACGCTGGCGGCAGGCGTCGCGCACGGCATCAACAACCCGCTCGCCTACGTGATCGCCAACTTGGACTACGTCAGGAACAAGCTGGCGCTGCCATGGAACGAGCTGCCACCCGAAGAAGTGCGCGAAGTGCGCGAGCTGCTCGACGAGAGCCTCGAAGGTGCTGACCGCGTACGGCGCATCGTCGGTGATTTGCGATCGTTCTCGCGGCAAAGCGACGACCGCGTGCAGTCGGTCGATTTGGGCAGCGTGATCGAGCGCGCGCTGAACATGGCGATGAACGAGATTCGGCATCGCGCGCGCGTCGTCTTGATGCTCGAACCGGTACCGCGCGTGGTCGGCACCGAGTCCAAGCTGGGTCAGGTGGTGCTGAACCTGCTGGTCAACGCCGCGCAAGCCATCGAAGCCGGCAACGTCGAAAACAACTCGATCACCGTGCGTACCTTGCTCGACAAGCACGGCCGCCCGCGGCTCGAAATCCAGGACACCGGCGTCGGCATCCCCGAAGAGTACCTGCGGCGTGTATTCGATCCGTTCTTCACGACCAAACCCGTCGGCGTCGGCACCGGGCTTGGCCTCAGCATCTCGCACCGTATCGTCAGTGAGTTCGGCGGTGAGATCGGCATCGAGAGCGAAAACCGTCAGGGCACGCTGGTGTGGATGGCGCTCGAAGCCGCCCCGCTCGAAGCCGTCCCACACCCCCGCCCGCCCACGTTCCCGCCCCCGTCGAACCGCGAGCACGCCGCACGCATTCTGATCGTCGACGACGAACCGGCGATTCTGCGCGCGCTCAGCCGCGTCCTGTCTGGCTACCAGGTGACCCGCGCACTCTCGGGCCGCGAAGCCCTGACCCACATCGAGCACTCCGGCCCCTACGATGTCGTGTTCTGCGACGTGATGATGCCCGAGCTCTCCGGCATCGACGTCTACGAGCGCGCCAAACAAGTCTGCCCCGGCCAACAAGACCGCATCGTCTTCATCACCGGCGGCGCCTTCACCGAACAAGCCACCAAATTCCTCGACTCAATCGACAACCCCAAACTCGGCAAACCCTTCGACGCCGGTGAAGTGCGAGCGCTCGTCAAGTCACTCACCAGGGAGCCGGTGGTGGAGCGCGGGTAGCTGGCTCCATCAGCGCTTCGCGCCGTAACCGCGCCGCGCCGCCCCACCCCGCGGACAAAACTTGGCCCCGCGCAGGTCAGGCCTCGTACCATTTCATCTTGGAGGTTCTCGATGCGCCGCTCGCCAGCTAAAGCCCACCGCCGCTCTTCACGTCACAGTGTCAACATCAACTGCCAGGTGGTCCGGGAGCGTGATTTTCAGCTGATCGCGGACCGGGTCGTCAACCTGTCGAGCACTGGGCTCGTGGTTAGCCCGGCTGACCCGGCACTCACGGGCGAGCGGCTGATTGTGTCGTTTCAGATCCCCCACTCCGGCCTTTGGGTGGACGCTGAAGCGACCGTGGCGCGCGTCGTTCATGGCCGGCGGCCCGGCGAGCACACCCGCGGCCTGGCCCTGCAGCTCGAGAACGTCGAAGAGATCCCACAATTGGTGCTGGATCGGGTGCTCCCGCGAATCCCCCCCGCGCCTCCCGGGCACCGCGCCGGGCGACGCGGCGTGACGGCGCTTTCAGCCCTGCTCAGCTAGGCACCCGCGACCATTTCGCGCGGTTTTCGCGCGATCTTGCGCCTTGCAGTCACGGCGCGCCGGTGAGAAAGTCCCCGCTGTCTTTTCGCGCGTAGGAGCCACGAAATGCGACTGTTGAGTCTGGGAACGTTGCGCTGGGCCCCCCTTCTGGCCGTCTGCTTTTTGTCACGTCCGGCAGCCGCCCAGGCCCCGATCAGCGACGAAGCGCGACAGCACTTCAACGCTGGCGTCGCCTACCTTCAGGACCCCGACGGCGCGCGCTATTCGGAGGCCTATCAGGAGTTTCTGACGGCCTACGCGGCGTCACCTTCCTGGAAAATCCTCGGCAACCTCGGCATCGCCGCGATGAAGCTCGAGCGCGACGGCGAAGCCGTCGACGCCTACACCAAGTACCTGCAAGAAGGCGGCGCCGACATCGACCCGGCCGAGCGCGAGCAGATGACGCGCGACATGAACACGCTCAAGACCAGCCTGGCTGGCTTGACGCTAGAGGCCGCTCCGGCCGGCGCGGTGATCATCGACGAGCGCATTCCCGCTACCGGCAACCCAGTCGTCAACCGCTACGGTCCGCTCACCGGCCCCACCAAGATTGGCGTCAAGAGCGGTAAGCATCGCCTAACCGCCCAGCTCGATGGCTACGATCCGCTGGTCTGGGAGCTTGACGCGCAACCCGGCGCCGACCGACCCCACACCTTCCAGCTCAAGAAGACGCCGCCACCCTCGGTCGGCAACGCTGGCGGAGGCGTGGGCGCCGACGGCAGCCCAGTCGATCACCCCACTTCCGGACTGCGCATCGCCTCGTATGCGGCGCTTGGGGTCGGCGTCGTCGGCTTAGCCGGCGGCACGTTCTTCTCGCTGAGCGCGAAGACAAAGGCGGATGAGGCCTCCAACCTGTGTGGCGGAAACCTGTCGGCGTGCGCGCTCGTCGAGGGATCGCCGGACGCCAACAAGGTCTCGCAACTGAACAACGACTCGGGCTCGAACAAGACGATTGGCCTGATCGGGTTCGGTGTGGGCGGCGTCGGTATCGCCGCTGGCATCACGCTGTTCATCCTCAGCTCCGGCAGCAGCTCGCACGCCAGCAACGCCGTTACCTCGCACGTCGCCGCCGCCAAGCCTGCCCCGCGCATCATCCCCTGGGTCGGCTACAACTCGGCTGGCGTCGTCGGGCAGTTCTGAGCGAGACGCCACCTGCCTCCAGCTTCCGACCAAGCGCTCGATAAGCCAGAGTCGACGCTGACGCGGCTCATCGGTTCGGTTTGCGCGCTGGGTCTCTGTGTCGCGCTCTACTATTCTGCGGTCTACCACGTCGTCGGGATATTTGGCGGCACGGAGATGCTGGGCGTGATGGCTGCCGTGTTGGCGACGCTGCCCTGGCTCCCGTCTCACAGCCGTTCAAGAGTGGTGTTCGGTCTGTCGCTCGTGGTCGCAGCCTGGCTACTACGCGGACTGGTCATCGTGCCCGTTGCGTTCACTTGGTTGGCGCTCCGGACCGTGGGGCAATCGTGGCGGCGCGCCCACAAGCTCAGCCTGTTGCTTGGGGTTTGGGTCGTGGTAGCGGTGCTGGGCTGGTTCGTGATCCCCCACCTGAGTAGGTACCTCGCGCTCGCGGGCTACTGGGGCGCGCTCCCCGCAGCGATCATCTGGCTCGTACTCGATCATGAGCGCGGTCGGCTCGAGGGAGTTTCGACGCACGAGAAGTGGTTGTACTTCTTGGCATTCCCGCGCTTCTGTGCCCCGTTCATTCATCCGATCGGCGCAGCTCGGTTCGTCCGCAGTTGGCGGGCAACCCATTCGCCGTGGTTCCCGCTGCGCGCGCTGTTGCTGGGCATTTACGCAATCGCAGCGTTCTGGGTGCTCGAACACACGCATTTCGCAGCGATGTCGTCGACGGACGTGTTCAGCCTGACTGAGCACGGGCCGCGCGTATTCCGCAACGGCGTCCACATCTACGCCTACAACTGCGGCAGCATCTTCCTCGGGATCTCGCTGCTACGGGTGGCCGGCTACGAGCTCGGTTCCGGCTTCAACTGGCCCGGCCTGGCGTCGTCCCCCAGCGAGTTCTTTCGCCGCTGGAACTACTACTTCTTCGACTTTGCCAGCAACGTCATCTTCGTGCCACTCGTGACGCGACTTAGGCGCTGGCTGCCAATGTGGATCGCCTACGTCATTGGCGGCTACGCCAGCTTTGCGCTTGGCGTCTGGGTACTTGACATCCTGAGTCGTTTTCCGCAGACATACCTAGGGGTAGGCACTCTAGAAGCGCTCACCAACGTGCACGACCTGCGCGTCCATTTTGCTTTCTGGTCCATGATCATCGTTGCGCAATTGCTGATCATGCCCGCGCGACGTCTCCGCCATTTCTGGTGGTGGCGTGCAGCTGGCCACGTCGGGACCTGGGGCCTCGCGATCTCTGGTCTGGTCTGGTTGTTCGTCACCCAAAACAGACTGTACTGAGCGGGTAGAACGCCGCGAACGCCCAGAGTTCCTTTCGAACCACGTGAGCAGCGCGCCTTGGGCGGGAAACCCGCCAAGGCACGCCTGCTCCTCAAGACATCAGGTCAGTTCTGCTCGCACGTGCACGCAGCCTGGCACACCGCGTCGTAGTGCGTGCCGTTCTTGTCCGTGAAAGTGGTGCCAGTTTTCACTGCCTTGCAGTCGCCATTGGCCGAGATTTGGCCGTGGTATCCCGAGTTACAACCGCTCGCCGTCAGGAAGCTGGTGCAAATGTCATCGGCTGTGCCGGGAAGGTTGTCACCGCCATTGCTGGCGATCTTGCACTTCTGTTCACAATCGCCTGCGGTGTTGCCAATGCAGAGCCCAGCACCGTCACACTTGTGTGCGGAGTCGCCGCAACCGTTGGGGTCACTCTTGTTCTTGAGCAAGGCCGCGGAATTGATGTCGCAGGATGGCGAATCCGCCGGCGACCAACGGCACAGGCAGACCGAGGTCGGCGTCTTGCAGGTACGCACGCTGCAATCGCTGTTCGAACACAAGCAGCGATCAGACTGACACTGTCCGTTGTCGTTGCACTGCTGCTTCAAATCCAGCTTGCACTTCTTGGCCGTTGCGTCGCAAACGAACGCGGTCGAGATGCAGTCCGCCTGGTCGTCGCACGTGCCGTCCAGACCCTGCTTCGGCTGACAGACGCTCTTGACGCAAGAGTTCACGCAGTCGACGTTGTCTTTGCAAGACTCGCCGTTGGGCGTCAGGCATTTGCCCGCGAAGCATTGGAGCGGGGCTGCGCAGTCGCGCGCCTGCGGTGCATCCGGCCCCGCACCACCCGCGCCGCCGCTGCTGACCGAGCCAGCACCACCGGCGCCGCCGGCGCCGAGGTCGACGTCGCAATCGCCGCCGACATCACTGGCCGGCGCGCAGACGCTGTCGATACAGGTGTGAGCGCACTCGTTGTCGACCGTGCAATCCTTGCCGTCCGCCAGTTTGTCGGTGCAGACCTTGTCGATGCACGCGTTCTGACATTCGGCCGAAGTAGCGCAAGTTTGTCCGTCGTTCTTCTTGCAGACCGTAGCGACGCACTTGCCTGTCGCCCCGCAATCGGCGTCCTTGGTGCAGCCGGTGGGTTCGACGGCGGGCGTACCGGCGTCACCGGCGGTGCCGCTGGCCTTGCCCGCGGTCGACGACGTACCGCCGGAGCTAGTCGCGCCGGTGTTGCTGGGGCCGTCGCCGCCTTCGCCGGAAACGTTGGCAGAGCCGCCCTTGGCCCCCGTGCCTTCCGAGTCACTGCCGCCGCAGTTCGCGAATAGTCCTACAACCAATAACCCCGCCACGATGCCTGCAGTCGAACGCATGGTGATTCTCCGCCTTAGATTTTAGAAGTCCCGAACGCTAAGCCGACGAGCATATCAAACAGCCCAGCCTCCACACAAGCATCGTCAGTCCCATGGGCTTGATGCAGCGTGTCGCCGCTAGATCGCGCAAGGCGACGTAGCGGACCTCGTTCCAGCGTTAGCGGACGACGAGCTGGTCGTACCAGGCCGTCGTCGTCCCTAGATTGCGCAAGCTCACCTGGTTGATGCCAGCCTTCGTAATCGTCAACGCGCCCTTGTCTTTGCCATCGATGAAGACTTCGGCGGTGCCGACCTTGTTGGGGCCGACGCCGGTGTAGGTGATCTTGTACTCGAGCAAGTACCAAGTCTCGATCACGTACGGCAGCGAGATCACGGGCATTGGCTGACCGAAGCTCAGCTGCCCGCCCTCACGGAAAAACGAGCCAAAACCGCTGGCCTGCGTGACCTTTTGACCGAAGTAGGCCCACCCCTGACTCAGCGTCTTGTCTTCGGCGCGCACGCGCAGGCTCACATAGGTGGGATTGAGGAGTACATCGGTACCGGTGTTGTCCTTGAACACGTGGGTCGGGCCATTCCAAGCACCGGCGTCCTTGTTGCCACCGACGAGCGAAAGCGAGAACGCGCCGACCGTGCCAGCCAGCTTCTCAAACTTCGGTTTGTAGAAGAGCGCTGCGGGCGCGTCCCAGCCGGACAGTGAGCCGTCATCGAACGTCTCGGCCCAGTACGCGGCCACGAAGTCGTCGCCCGAGAAGTTCGGGTACACGCTGTCGCTGAGCACGCGGAAGTAGCTCATCGTCGTGCGATCCGCGAGCGCCGGAGTGTCCGTCGCAAACTTGACGGTCGTTGGCGCCTCGACCGACAGCGCACCGTTGTCGCCTTGCCAACGGAAGGCGTCGATGACGTTCTCGCCGTTGGCGGTGTCGCACGCACCACGGCACAGGTACATCGCACCAGCGTAGTTCTCCAGATCGAAGCGGATGTTGCCTTGGTAGGTGGTGCCGGCTGGCGGCGGGGAAGCGCTCGTCAGCACGCGTCGCTTCAGCGGCTCGAGTGAGATAGCCGGCAGCGTCTTCGGAATGTCGGCAGCTTCAGGCTGCGCGTACAAGCCGACGCGCGAAAGGTCCACGGCGCAGGTCTGGTTGGTGTTGAGGATCGTGGTTACGAACGGATCAGCCAGCACCACGCGATCGATCTTCAGGCCACTGAGCGGACAGCTCGCGTCCACGGTGACGCTGAACTCACCGGCTGCCTTCGGGGTCTTGCCGTCAACGACCACGTAGTACGTACCGGCCGCCATGTCGTCGAAGTGGGCATTCTCTGCGCCAGCAACCGCAGCGCCATCTACACAGCCGTTCGGCAGCTGGCTCTTGAGATCGCAGGGGCTGGTCGTCACGCGGACAATCGCGTCGAAAGCGGCGCCGACGGTGATGTCGACGTCAGCCGCGCTCGGCAGCACAAACTCGAAAATTCGGTCCGCACCACCACCGGACCTGGCAGCGCCGCAGGCCGCCGCATCGACCTGTCCAGCGTCAGTCAGCGACGTCGAGGACGACGCCATCCCGGTCAGTCCGCTAGCCCCGGCTGCCAGGGTGATCGGCAGCGGCGTCTCGCACGAGCCTTCGATTTTGCACTCGGCGCTGCAACCGTCGCCCTTGTCGTTGTTGCCGTCGTCGCAATCTTCGCCAGCCTCTAGCGTGCCGTTGCCGCACTTCACGCACTCGCTCGGCTCACCGGTGCAGGTCCAACCCTCCTCGACCGTGCACGACCCGTCGCAGCCGTCGCCATCGGCGCGCGCACCGTCATCGCACTCTTCCTTGGCATCAACGACACGGTCACCGCAGCTGGCGCTCACCATGCTGCCTGAGCCGCCGTGACCGGGACCGTTGCCGCCGGTGTCTTCGACGCCGGTGAAGACGAGCTCCTTCTTGCCACCGCAAGCCGTCAGAGCCAGAGCCAACGAAATAGCGAAGACGCCTGATGCGCCGTCACGCCTGAGCGAAGCAAGCCAACTAGTCATCGCGCCCCGAGGTTTGTCAGAGAAAGGCCAGGTCACAGCGCGGCGGATGGTAACGGACCACCGACCGCGCCACAACTAGGCTGCGCACTAGCTCTTTCCCGGCTACTTCGCCAAATCGAGCGCTTGATCGAGCCAGAAGGCGCCTGCCTTCGGGCCGCCGTTGCATTCGCCGTCGGACTCGCCGGGGCGCTTGAGCCACAGGTAGGCTTGGATCAACGGATCGCCGGTTTCGGTGGTGGGCAGCTTACCGATGTGGCGGCCGGGCGGGTTGCACCATTCGAGCTTCTCATCTTGGCCGTTGCCGTTGCGGCTGGTGTCCAAGATGAACGGCGCGCCGCCGACCAGCTGCGAGACGGTGTGGCCGAACTTGATGTTCTCGGCGTCCCAGACGTAGTTCGAGACGTTGAGCGCAAAGCCGTGAGCGTCCTCAATACCGGCGCGCTTCAGGCGATCGGCCATGTCGGGCGCGGGCGCCCAGTGCGCGTGGCCCGCGTCGAGGTAAACGAACGCATTCGGGTTCTGGCGCAGCACCTTGACCGCATCGTGGATGATCGCGACTCGCTCGTCCTGCTGCTCTTTGGTCAGGCACTTGTCGAGCAAGCCGAGCGCGTCTGGCTCCAGAATGAAGACGACCTTCTCTTGGCCGACGCCTTTGGCGATCTTGCGGATCCAGCGGCGGTAGTCGTCGCCCGTCTTCAAGCCGCCCGCGGAGTGCTGGCCGCAGTCGCGACCCGGCACGTTGTACAGGATGAAGATCGGCGCGGCGCCGTCGGCTTTCGTCTTGCCGAGGATGAACTCCATGTAGCGCTTGACGTCTTTGTTCCAATCGCCGACCCACAAGGCTTGCGGCTGCTGCGCAATCTTGTCGAGGATCTTCGCCTTCTCGGGATCCTTCTTGCGCAAGGAGTTGGCGGTCAGCATCGACAGCGAGTCGGGGTCGATCCACAGCTTCATGCCCTTGAACGGGTTGCCGGTCGCCTTCGGCGGCGCTGGCGGGTCGGTCAGTGGTTCATCCGCAGCCGGCTCGCCCGACACGGCAGACGAGCTCGGATTGCTCGAGCTGGGCGCGGCGGCCTCTGGTTGCGAGCCACCACACGCAGCGAGCGAAACGACAATCGACGAAAACAGACCGAACCGAGAGAGCAAGCTCATAGCGATTTCCTATTGTGAACGCGGCAGGTCACAAAACCTGGAACCAGTTTCATAGTTACCTCAGTTCGCCGGCTGAGGCCACAGCAGAATCTGAGCCTTTCCGAGCACGTCGGGGCAATCCCACAATACTTTCAGAAGGTTACAGAATTTACACCTGACGATCCGAGAGGTCGCCAGGCGGCGACTTTGCGCGCTCGCCTGCGATTTTACGCGCTGGCTCGAAATGCGCGCCAGCCGCCGAACTGGCTGATCTCACGCGCGCCGTTGAGCGAGTAAGGCTCGCAGGAAAAGCCTTTAACGAGCGAGCCGTCGGCCAGCCGCGTCATGCCGATCGTCATCGGTGCCGGGATCTGCGCGACGAAAGCGCCGAACGCTTCGCGAGTCAGCTCCCAAACCTCGACTTCGATCGAGTGCGCGCTTTCCCCCGGTGCGTGCACCAGGCCCGGCTTGGGCGGCACGGTATCGAGCGCGTACAGCCGGTACTCCGGAGCAGTTTTAGTGGTCCGCAGGCGACGTGCGCCGCGCGAGGTGAGCTCGTGATTGAGCGGCTGCCCCGACAAGTGCGCGCCCGCTACCGCGAGCCAAACGCAGTCGTGCGCCGGCTTGGGCGAGGCGTCGGTCTCACCCACGAAGCGTCGCCCGAGCTCCAACAGCCGCTGGTCGTGGAACGCCGGCGCCATGAACGTGACCCCGAACGGCAAGCCCGATTTCTTGAAGCCAGCCGGCACCGACAGCGCCGACAGATCGAGCAGATTGACGAAGTTGGTGTACGTGCCGAGCCGAGCGTTGAGCTCAAGCGGGTTATCGAGCACTTCTTGGATCGTGTAGTGGGTCGGCGCGGTCGGCAGCAAAAGCGCGTCGCAACCTTCGAGCACGCGTGCAGCCTTCAGGCGCAGCTCGCCCAGCCGGTACAGGGCGCGCCAGGTGGCGTCCGCGCCGTAGCCGCGACCACCTTCGCAAATGCCGCGGACCACCGGGTGAATGGCTTCTGGATTCTTCTCGAGCAGCTCAGCCACCGTCGTCAGGCGCTCCGCTACCCAGGGGCCGGCGTAAAGCAGCGCCGCGGCTTCACGAAACGGCGCCAGATCGAAGCGGGTGATCTCCGCGCCCCAGCTCTTGGCGCGCTCGACGGCGGCCAAGAACAGCTCGGCGTTCTCGTGGTCACCGAAAAACTCCAGATCTTCGGCGCGCGGCACCGCGATGCGCAGCCGCTGGTCACCGAACGCGTTCACGGCGCTGCGCTCGCGCGAGAAGGAGTCGTCCGGATCGAAACCGGCGCTGACTTGGAGCAGCAGCTCGGCGTCGGCGACGTTGCGCGTGAAAATCGACACGCAATCGAGCGAGCGGCACGCCGGCACGACGCCGCGCGTGCTGAGCAAGCCGCGCGTGGGCTTGACCCCGACCAAAGCATTGAACATCGCCGGCACGCGACCGGAGCCGGCCGTGTCGGTGCCGAGCGAGAACGCCACCTGCCCTTTCGCGACCGCGACGGCCGAGCCGGCGCTGGAGCCGCCGGACACGTAACGGCTGTCGAACACCGAGCTGCAGATGCCGTACGGCGTACGCGTACCGACCAGACCAGTCGCGAATTGATCGAGGTTGGTCTTGCCGATGACGATCGCGCCGGCTTGCACGAGCCGCTCGACCACCGTCGCGTGGCGCGCCGGCAAGTAGCTGAAGTCAGGGCAAGCGGCGGTGGTCGGCAGCCCCGCGACGTCGATGTTGTCCTTCACCGCGAACGGCACGCCGTACAGCGGACCCGCCGTATCGGCGGCGGCGAGCTGCGCCAAGACCTCAGCTTCGCTGAAGCGCGAGATCCAAATCGGGCGGTCGCCTTCCGCTTCAATCTGGCGCAAACACGCCAAAAGCTCGGTTTCGGGCGACTTTGTGCCGGCTCTGTACGCGGCAACCAATTCAGTGACGGACGCGCTCATCAGCTTGGCTCGCTTTTCAACACCGCCACACGCTGTCCGGGCGCGACCGGATGGCCCTCGCCGACCGACAGCTCGACCACCACGGCATCACTCGGTGCCTCGACGGCGATCTCCATCTTCATCGATTCGACGATCAACAAGGTTTGGCCGCGCTTGACGCGTTCGCCTGGTTTGACCTCGAGCTTCCACACGCTGCCGGGCACGTGCGACTCGACTGCCTCGGTGCCTGCCGGCAGCTCGGCCGCGTCGCCCGCAGGTCCCGCCGCGCGCGCCTCACTGCTGTAGCTGAGCTGGCCATTGTCGATCCAGCGCTGGCGCTCGGCCTCGAATGCCGTCTGCTGCTGCGCTTTGAAGCCGGAGATCGAAGGCTGGTTTTCGCTCAAGAAGCGCTCGTAGTCGCGCAACTTGAAGGTGCCTTCGTCGATCTTGATCTCGACCTTGCCATACGGGAAGGCTTCGCGTTGCTCGAGCAGCTCTTGCGCCGAAACCGGGTGAAAGCGGATTTGATCGAAGAAGCGCAGCAGCCAAGGCGTGCCGGGCGCGAAGCGCGACGTCGAACGAAAGCGGTTGTAGACCTGCAACGTGCGGCCCACGAACTGGTAACCGCCGGGCCCTTCCATACCGTAAATGCACATGTAAGCGCCGCCGATGCCAACGGCATTCTCGGGCGTCCAGGTGCGCGCCGGATTGTATTTCGTCGTTACCAGCCGATGCCGCGGGTCGACCGGTGTCGCGACTGGCGCGCCCAGGTACACGTCACCCAGGCCAAGCACCAGGTAGCTCGCGCCGAACACCGTGCGGTAGACGTCGTCCACCGACGCGAGGCCGTTGATGCGGCGAATGAACTCGATGTTGCTCGGGCACCACGGCGCGTCGGGGCGGACGCCGCTCGTGTACTTGGCGATCGCCAGCTGCGTCTGTGGGTCGTCCCACGACAACGGCAGGTGGACGGTGCGGGTCGGCACCTCGATGTCGTCGATGCTCGCCAGCTCGCGCTCGGCGCCCTCGAGCGCGGACAGCAAGAACTTTCTCGACAGCACGTGCGGATCGAAATGGATCTGCAGCGAGCGGACGCCCGGCGTTAGGTCGACGATGCCGGGCAGCTTGCTCGACTTCAACCAGGTCATCAGCGCGTGCACGCGAAAGCGCAGCCGTAAATCGAGCACCAGCGGGCCGTACTCGACGAGCAGGTAGCGATCACCTGCGCGCCGGTACACGACCTTCACGCGCTCGGGCGATTCGGGCAGCTCAGCGGCGATCGCGCCGGCTGGCGCTACGGCCGTCAGCAGCGCCGCTGGCGCCTCGGCTTCACGCCGCTCAATCAGGCTATTTTGAGCCACTTCGAGCGCGGTGGCTTGGTCGGCCGACAGCGGCACCAGTCGCACTTTGTCGCCGGGGCGCAGCTGCCCCATCTTCCACAGCTCGGCGGTCGCGATCACTCCTGGGCAAACGAAGCCGCCCAAGCTCGGCCCATCGGGTCCGAGCAGAATCGGCATGTCGCCGGTGAAGTCGATCGAGCCGATCGCGTACGCGACGTCGTGAATGTTCGACGGGTGCAGGCCCGCTTCGCCGCCATCCGGGCGCGCCCACTCCGGCTTCGGCCCGACCAGGCGTACGCCAGTGCGGTTCGAGTTGTAGTGCACCTCCCAGTCGCTCGAGAACAGCATCTCGATGTCGCTGGGCGTGAAGAAGTCGGGAGCGCCGTGCGGGCCGTACAGCACGCCGACTTGCCAGCTGCGCGCAATGCTGGGTCGCAGCGCGGGCGGCAAGGCACGCGGCGCGTCCTTCGGCTCTATTGCGGCGATGTTCAGGATATCACCGCGTCGCAACACGCGCCCGCCGTGACCGCCGAAGCCGCCCAACGTGAACGTGGTTCGGCTGCCTAAGTAAGCCGGCACGTCGAGCCCGCCGCGCACCGCCAGGTAGCTGCGCGCGCCAGCGTCGGCGATCGCAGAAAGCTTCAAGGTTTGGCCAGCTTTGACCCAAATCGGCTCGAAAATTGCTACGGGAGCGTCGTCCAAAGTGGCACCCATGTCGGCGCCGCCGAGCGCGACCACGGCGTCGGTAGCGAAGCGCAACGTGGGCCCGGACATCGTGAGCTCGAGACCCGCGGCGTCTTGGCTGTTGCCGACGACGCGATTGGCGAGCCGAAGCGCCAATGGATCCATCGGTCCCGAGGGCGGAATACCAACGTCCCAGTAACCGAGCCGCCCCGGGTACTCGACCACGATGCTGAAGGTGCCCGGCGTCACGACCTCGATGCTGCGCGTGGAGAAGGCGACGCTCTTCAGGTGCGCGGTCGTGGTCTCGCCCGCCACGAAGACCGGATCGCGTAGCAGCTGGGCCAGATACGCAAGGTTGGTCTCGATGCCACCGATACGTGTTTCGGCGATCGCCGAACGCAGGGTTTGCAACGTTTGTTCGCGGTCTTGCCCGTGGACGATGATCTTGGCCAACAGTGGGTCGTAGAACGGCGAGACCTCGGTGCCGCGGTCGATCCAGGTGTCGACACGCACGTCGGGCAGCTCGACCTCGGTCAGCAAGCCCGAGCTGGGCTTGAAGTCACGCGCTGGATCCTCGGCGTAGACACGGACTTGGATCGAGTGACCGTTCGGCGCACGATCGCGAAACTGGCTCAAATCTGGCGGCTCGCCCGCCGCGGTGCGGATCATCCACTCGACTAGATCCACGCCCATCACGAGCTCGGTCACGCCGTGCTCGACCTGCAGCCGCGTGTTCACTTCCAGAAAGTAAAATTCGCGACGCTCGGCATCGAACACGAACTCAACGGTGCCGGCCGAGCGGTAGCCCACGCTCTTACCGAGCACGACGGCGGCTTCGTGCAGCGCGCGGCGCAAACCTCGCTCCAGGTTCGGCGCTGGCGTCTCTTCGATCACTTTTTGGTTGCGGCGCTGCGCCGAGCAGTCACGTTCACCGAGCGCGATCACGTCGCCGCGACCGTCACCGAACAGCTGCACCTCGATGTGACGGGCGCGCTCCACGAAGCGCTCGAGGAACACGCTCGGGTCACCGAAGTTGTTCTGGCTCAGGCGCTTGACGGTTTCGTACGCTGCGCTGAGCTCCGCCGCGCTCCGGCATAGCGACATGCCGATGCCACCGCCGCCGGCCGAGCTCTTGAGCATGACCGGAAAGCCGATCCGCACGGCTTCGCGCTGCGCCTCTTCGAGATCCGCCAAAAGCTCGCTGCCCGGTAAGAGCGGAACGCCAGCCTGCTTGGCCAGCGCGCGCGCCGTGTGCTTCAAACCGAACTTGGAAATCTGCTCTGAGGTCGGACCGATGAACGCGATGCCGGCAGCCTCGGCAGCTTCGGCAAAACGCGTATTTTCGCTGAGAAAACCGTAGCCCGGGTGCACGGCTTGTGCGCCGCTTTTGCGCGCGGCGTCGAGCACGGCCTCGGCGTTGAGGTAGCTCTGCTTGGCCGCGGCCGGGCCAACGCAGATCGCGGCGTCGGCCTCCAGCACGTGCCGCGAGTGACGATCGGCTTCGGAGTACACCGCGACCGAGCGGATGCCGAGACGCTTCAGGGTGCGGATGACGCGGCAGGCGATTTCGCCGCGATTGGCGATCAGAACGGTGTCGAACATGGCGAGCGCCGTCGAACGCGAAAAATCAGGAAGCCAGAGGACCCGAACCGCTTCGTAGACATCACCGGTTCAGGTGTTATTGGTAACCAGGGGCTCATTCCTGATCCTCCTGGTCCGGGCCCTCGGGCTTCTGGATTCTTCGGGTTCTGGAGTTGGCAGTTAGGAGTTAGCAGTTGGCAGTTGAGGAAGACCGCGGGCGATAACTTTCAGCCGTCGTGGTTCACCTCCCAAATGAGAACCCGAACCGGCGTCGGATTGTAGCCGTTGCAGGGGTTATTGAGTTGCGGGCAGTTCGAGATCAACACGCGCACGTCTCTGTCGGCGCGCATTTCGACGTAGCGACCGGGGCCGGAGACGCCGTCTTCGAACGTGAGCTTGCCTTCGGGCGTCACCGGCACGTTCATGAAGAAATTGACGTTGGCGGTGATGTCTTTTTTCGACAGATCTTTGGTGCAGCAGGCGGCCGTCAGCAGAAAAGTGTCACGGCACGCGTGCATGTATTTCTTGTCGAGCGCGTAGCGGACCTGGTTCGACTCAGCCGCGCAGGCGCCGCCCAGCGTGTCGTGCCGGCCGCACGTGTCGGCCACGATCGTCATCAAGACGTCGCCTTCGCTCGACATCAGCTTCGTGCCGGTGGTGAGGTAGATGTTGCCCTGCTCGCGCACGGTATCGACCGCGCTGTAGCGATTCTCCGGCGCGTGCGCGTCGTAAAACAAAGTATCGGCGGCTTGATTGCCTTCCAGGTCGACGATGCGCAAAATTTGTCCACGCTTCACCACGTGCGTGAAGCCGTCGCCGGCCGGCACCACCTGATCGAACACGGCGCGAGCCGGATCCAACTTGCTCTCGAGTAGCGCCATCTTCAGCCCCTCCCCGCGAAGTAGCTCTCGGTCAGCGTGAAACCGCGCGCGTTTTCCGGGCGCGAAAGCCGACACGGATCATTCTGGCCGGCAGGCGCGCCGGTGCGGAGCGTGAGCGCGATCGGTTTGGGCGCGTAGGTCGGGCTCGGATCGAGCGGGTGCGGCGTGTTCGAGAGCACGATCAGCGTGTTCATCTCGGCGCGTAACTCGACGAAGCCGCCCGGTTTGGAATGGCCAGGTACGAAGCTGAGCGACCCGTGTTCGTCGACCGCGACCTTCACGAAGAAATTCAGGTTGGCCACGATGTCGCGCTTGCCTAGGTCGTACTTGCCGAGCTCGACCAAGAAGTTGTCACGCGAGTTGCGGTGCCAGTCGTTGCGCAGCTTTTGATAGCTGCCTTCACCGAACTTCGCGCGCGCGTGGGTGGCCGTGCCATGGCCGGTGATAGTGTCGTGCCAGCCGACGCTGTCTTGTGTCACCGAGCACAACACGCGGCCCATGTCGGAATACAGAACGAACCCTGCGGTCAGGCGCGCGATCTGCTGCGCCTTCAACGTGTCGGGCATGTTGTAGCGTTCGCTCGGCTCTTCGGCGTTGTAGAAGAGCGCAGCCAACGCAGCGCCGCCTTCCACGTCGGTCAAGCGCAGCGTCTGCCCGCGACGCACCACGCGCGACCACGTCTGTCCGCCGCGCAGGCTTTCTTCCAAAATGAGCTGAGACTCGGTCATACGTCGTGCCTTCTCCCCAGGGAAGGTCGACGTGGAGCACGCAGAGCGCCCAGTGCCGTCCGAACCCTGGAAGGAACTTTCAGCGCCGAGTCGTCCCGGCATTGTGGCCCGTCGCGAACCGGGTCGTCCCGGCTCAGGCTTGGCGAAGCATTGCGGTTTTAGGCCGCAACGACACCGAGTTTGCCCGCATCTTGTTTCGGGGAAGTTTCACGGTGATGAATCAATTGCTCGAGCCGCTTTTTCGTCGCCAGAAAATGCCCGGACAGGAATTGGTCGGTGTTGCGCGGCCGCGCCACTGGCACCTCGATAATCTCGAGGATTCGCCCAGGGTGCGCGCCCAGCACCACAATCCGGTCCGACAGGTAGATGGCTTCGTCGAGATCGTGGGTAATGAACAGGATCGTGACGTCGACCGTCTCCCAAATCTTCAGTAGATGCGCCTGCATGCTGCCGCGCGTCTGGGCGTCGAGCGCGCCGAACGGCTCATCCATCAACAAGATGCGCGGCTCGTTCGCCAACGCCCGCGCAATCGCGACGCGCTGCTTCATGCCGCCCGAGAGCTGCGCCGGATAGTGGTTCGCGAACTGCGTGAGGCTGACGACGTCGAGCCAATCCATCGCGATGCGCTCGGCTTTGGCCTTGGGCATGCCCTTCATCTTGAGGCCGAACATCACGTTCTGCTTCACGTTGAGCCACGGAAACAGCGTGTAGCCTTGGAAGACCATGCCGCGGTCAGCCGCCGGCTCGCCGACTTCCTTGCCGTCGATGGTGATCGAGCCGCCGGTGCAGGTCTCCAGCCCGGCGACGATGCGAATCAACGTCGATTTGCCGCAGCCCGATGGGCCGATCACGCTGATGAACTCGCGTTGCCGCACGTCGAAGCTGATCTTGCTCAGCGCCAGCACCGGGCCCTGAGCGCTCTCGAATTGGCGTGAAACAGCCGAAAGGCTCATCACCACCGGGCGCTTACGGATCTCGGCGAAGCGCGCCGACACCTCATCGGTCAGGTGCAAGTAGCTGGGCAACTCCAGACGATCTTCAACCGACATGGGCTTCTTCCTCCGCAGCATCTGGCGCGGCTTCGGTCATCAGCGCGATCGGCATGCGCTCTAGCACCTGCGAATCGTTGATCGGATCCGCTTCCGGCTGCGCGGCGCCGCGCGACGACAGCGCGACCTTGATCTGGCGGAACAGCTTGAACAGCGAATTGTTGCCGGTCTCCCACGGGAATAGGAAGCGACCGACGAAGTTGAGGCTCTGGTCGGTAATTAGGCCGATGATGCCAATCATCACGATGCCGGCGTAGACGTTGTCGAAGTGCCGGTAGCGCTGCTCCTGGTACAGGAACGCGCTGATGCCCGACTTTTCGCCGATCAGCTCGGCCACGACCAGGTAAGTCCAGGCCCAGCCGAGCAGGATGCGTAGATCGCGGTACAGCGACGGCAAGGCCGCCGGGATCACCACGCTCTTCAACAGCTGAAAACGATTAGCGCCGAGCGTCTGCGCAGCTTGCAGCAGTGCGCCGTCGACCGAGCGCGTGGTGTTGGCGACGATCAGCACCATCTGAAAAAACGTGCCAATGAAGATGATCGTGATCTTCGGCTCGTTGCCCAGCCCCAAGACAGCGACTGCCAGCGCGCCGAACACCGGCGCCGGCATGTAGCGAACGAAGTCCACGAATGGCTCAGAAAGCCGAGAAAATAGCGGAAAAGTGCCGCATAGAATCCCGAGCGGCAGCCCGAGTAGCGCCGAGTAAATGAAGCCCCAGAAGATCACCTGGCAGCTTTGCCAAAGGCTCTCGTGTAACCAGTAGTCACCCTTGCGCAGCGGCGGCGTGGTGAACGCGGTGTAGAACGCGCGCGCCACCTCGTGCGGCGCGGGCAAGAACACCGGGTTGGCGCGCTCACCAGCGAGCGGCCGGGCGTGCGCCTGGGCCAACTCTTGGTTGCGCTTCTCGAACACGTCGAGGTCGACCAGCTGATCGACCGCGACGTAGCTGTGCTCACCCGGCACGTTCGCGTCCGAGGCGTCGCGAACGTGCACGAGCGGGTGCCAGATGAACGGCACATAGCTGACGATGCACCAGGCCAAGAACGGGAGCACGAACGCCAACACGCCCGCCACCAAGCTCGCGCGAGGCGGAAGAGGTGCGCGTACGGCTAAGAGGCGTCGCCGCGGGCCGGCGCTGGGTTGGGCAGCGCCGGCGGATGCGGCTGGCCCGGGCTCGCGTTCTGGGCCGTCGTGTTTCACTTGAGCGCTTCGTCCGTGAACGATGGATCGAGGTATTCGTCGACCTTTTCCGGCGCTTTGTAGACCGTATTTTTGACGTTGAATTCGTCGACGATCTTGTTGGAGCCGTAGATGGAGGCAAGGCCCGCGGCCTTGACCCAGTGCTTCTTGCTCTCTTCGAGCGCCATGATGTGCGTGCCCTTCATGATCGCCTTGTATTGGTCGGCGGTGAGCCCGACGCGCGCGCTCATGATCTTGGCGGCCTCGTCCACGTTCTTCTCGTCATTGACGAACTTCGCGACGCGATCCCAAACCTTGGCGACCTTGACCCAATCCGCGTGATGCTCGGCCAAACTCTTCGGGTTGACGGCCAGCATGTCGTAAATGAGGCCCGGTACGTCTTTGCTGGTGAAGATCGCCTTCGACCCGGGCACTTCCTTGAGCGCCGCGCCGCTGCTCGGCTGCCAACAGCCGACGGCGTCCACGTCGCCCGACTTGAGCGCTTGCGGCGTCTCGTCGGTCTTGACGTTCTTCAGCTTGACGTCGCTCTCCTTCAAGTTTGCGGCTTTGAGCGCGTGCAAAAGCAGCAAATGGTCGACAAATCCGACCTCCACCCCGATCGTCTTGCCCTTCAGCTGCGCCACCGTGGCGATGCCCGGCTTGGCTACGATCATGTCGTTGCCGTCGCTGTAGTCGTTGACCACGATCGAAACGCTCTTGCCGCCGGTCGCACCGGTCACGAGCGCGTCGCCGTTGGTCATGCAAACGGCGTCGACCTTGCCGGCCGAGAACGCTTCCATCGACGGCACGTAGTCGAACCACTTGAACTCGACGTCGACTCCGGCCTCTTTGAACCAGCCCTTCTGAATGGCAATTTCCCAAGCCACCCAACCAGGCCAATCGCTGTATGCGATTTTGAGCCCCGTGCCCGAGCTGGGTTCCGCTGAAGGCGCCGCCGCCGCCGCCGCGGATGGAGCTGGCGCTGCTGCCGATGCCGCCGCGGGCTTTTCTTCCGCTGCCGGCTTGGGAGCCTCTGTCTTGCTACACGCCGTCGCTACGAGCGACAGCACCGCTATTCCGAAGAGCCGAACGATCGGGATCATTGAGTGACCTTTCGCCCGGTGAGCCTACGAAGCGAGGTCGAGTATCCCGGTCCGAGGTTTCCTCCAGTTTTCCGAGCGGTTTCTCCAGAACGGACAGCGCCTGAGCGGAAATGAGAGAATTTAGAGCTGGTTCCGGTTGAGCATTTGCAGGTTTAGAGCCAAGAGTTGGCAATGCTGGCTCGCGCCGCCGTGGTCGCTCTCATCCTTTTTGGGCTTTTCTCCTCAGCCTGCGATGCGGGCCGGACCACGCTCGCCGGCTCGGACGTACCTGCCGGTGACGCCACCGATGAGGGCAGTAATGAGGACGTCGGGGCCGACGACGGGCTCGAACCAACGCCGGTCGACGTGAACGGTCATCTAGCCGTGAAGGGCACCCACCTCGTGAACGAGGCCGGCGACCCGATTCAGCTCAAGGGCGTCAGCAGCATGTGGCTGAACTGGGAGAGCCAGGCCTATGCCGAGGATCCGACCGCGCTGCGTTGGATGCGCAACAACTGGAAGCTCAGCGTGATCCGCGCCGCGATGGGCGTCGAGCCGGACGGCGCCTACCTGACGAATCCCGATATCGCCCTGGAGCAGCTTTACGCCGTCGTCGACCACGCCATCGAAGCCGGCGTCTACGTGCTGGTCGATTTTCACGCGCACCAGGCCTACGAGCATCAAGACGAGGCGGTGGCGTTCTTTACGGAGGTCGCCGCGAAGTACGCTGGCGTTGCCAACGTCATCTACGAGCCGTTCAACGAACCGAAGGGCATCGCCTGGCCGGCGTTGAAGAAGTACCACGAGGCCGTGGTGGCCGCGATTCGCGAGCAGGACCAAGAAGCGCTGATCGTCCTTGGCACGCCCAACTACTCGCAGGAAGTCGACACCGCGGCGGCGGATCCGGTTGAGGGCACGAACCTGCTCTACACGCTTCACTACTACGCCTGCACCCACAGGAGCTCGCTGCGTAGCAAGGGCGACGCCGCGCTAGCGCTGGGTGCCGCGTTGTTCGTCACCGAATGGGGCGCGACCGACGCCGACGGTGGCACCAACGGCGCCCTGTGCCTCGACGAAGCGCAAAAATGGGATGACTGGCTGAAGACCCGCCAGATCAGTTGGGCTGCCTGGAAGCTCGACGGCTGCGAGCCCGACTCCACCTGTCTCCTCGTCCCCGGCGCGCCGGTGGACGGTGGCTGGACCAACGAGTACCTCCACGGCCACGCGAGGTTCGTGCGTGGGAGAATGCAGCAGGAATAGCTACTCGGTGCAGCAGCCCCACTTCGTCTGCAGGTACTTCTCGATGGTGATCAGCTCGTCGTCGCTGACGGCACGGCTGTAGAGGGCGATCTCACTGATGCGTCCCGAGAGGGCGTGGCATTCACCGTAGAGCGTGTGCGCAATGTAGACTTGCTCGCGTGCTTTCGAGCTTGGCAGCGGGAACTGGCTTTCGCCGAGCGAGTTGGTGTTCCGACGCAGCTGCACCGCGTTGGACGCCTGGTGCACGACGCCGATAAGCTCGGGTTTCTGCAGCAAGACGGGGTGGTCGACGGTTTGCAGGTACTGGTCTGCCACCTCGTACTGCATGAACCCTTGCCAGGCGCCGACGTGGATGTCGTCGATCTCCGGACCGTTCGAAGCCTCGAACAAACCGAAACAACCGCCGTCGTCGCTGTCTTGCTGCGCGACCACGAATGCGGAGAGCCCTTTGCTAAATCCACCCGGTAGGGTTGGAAGCGTCAGGTAGTCGTCGGCGCCGTCGAACACCAGCGTCGGCTTCCCGTTCAACCCCATGGCGTCGAGTTTGGGGCGCAGGTTGCTCGCCGTTTGCAGCGCGTGGCGAGCGTGACCGGAAGCGTCCTCCCACTTCGAGATCGCACCGCCGACTTCGGTCACGCCGGCGTCGGCCTTGAACCAGAGTTCGAGGCCTTCCAATGGAATGGGCGGCGTGACCACGACCGCGCCACCGCTGCCGCCGTTGCCACCTTTGCCTCCAGCGCCTGCGACGCCTCCAGTACCGCCACCCGCGCGGCCTGCGTTGCCCGCGACGCCGACGACTCCACCGAGGCCGCTCAAGCTGCCGCCACCGCCGCCGCTGGCTTTGCCGCCAGTCGATTTGCCGCCCGTCTCGACACCGCCGTCGGTCGCGTCACCACCGTGAGCAGCGCCCGACGAGCTACCCGCGCTCGAGCTGCCGCCGGAGCCGGCCGTCGCCTCCTGACCGGTGAAGCTCGGACCGCCGCACGCGAACACGAGCGCCCAGGCCCCCGCCAAGAATGGAACACGTTGGAGAACGAACACCTGCCTCAACCTCCGGTGGGTAGCATCCGTCATTTGGCGAGGCAATGCGAGGCGAGACGCCGTCAGCCGTGGGCGGTCTTGCGATAGCGCAGCGGACTCGTACGTTTGAGGGCCAAAAATCGACGATTGAAATTGGACACGCTGCCGAAGCCGGTCTCGACCGCGATCTCGGCGACGCTCTTGTTCGTTTCGCTGAGCAGCGTGCAAGCCTTTACCACCCGAACCTCAGCCAGGTATTTGGCGAAGGTGCGACCAAACAGCTTTGGAAAGGCGCGTCCCAAACTAGCGCGCGACATGCCGGCTGCCCGCGCAACCTGATTGAACGACAGCTCCGGCTCCGCCGCCTGCTGGTGGATGTAGGTGAGGAGCTTACCGGCCAGCTGCGCGGCTTCCGCGTCGTGCGGTGGCGGCGTGTCGAGCAGCGCCAGCTCTTTGCAGTGATCACTCTCGGACAGCTCGCTCAGGATGCCGAGCAGCCCGACGTAGCGAGCGAGCGAGCGCGTCCTGTCCATGAACAGCTCGCGCAGCTGCTCGATCACGCGCGCGTGGACGGGACCTGTGATCAACAGGCCTCGGCGCGCGCGCTCGAACAGCCGAGCGAGCGGGCGGAAGGTCGCGGTCTGCGCCAACGTGGGGCCGATCGACTCGGGCAAGAATTGAATCACGCGCGCGTGCACCGGCCCCGGATCACCCTGCTCAGTCAGCCAGCAGTGCGGGGTGTTGCCACCTACCAAGCACAAGTCGCCGTCGTCGAACGGCTCGATGCTGTCGCCCACGTAGCGCCTACCCGCGCCGCGCACGATGTGCGTGAGCTCGAGCTCGGGGTGAAAGTGCCAAGGAAACTGCAACGCGGGCCCCGTCACGTCACGAAACAGAATGCCGAGGTCGCGATCGTGCCGGACGTGCTCGAACAGCGCGCGCTTCGCCCCGCTCTGCATGTCAACGCTTGCCGAAGTCGGGAATCGGCGCAGGCGGAGCCGCGCTCGGGGCCGGAGCCGCGCTGGGAGCCGGGACTGCTGGCGACGGAATCGGTGCGACCACAGGCGGCTCGGCCACGACCGGGCTGACCGGCTTGATCGGGCTGACCGGGACCGCCAAGCCCGGCAACTCATTCAAGATGACTTTGGAGTGGAACTCGGGCGAGCCGAGAGCGCCCCCGTGACAGTCGCGACACTTGGGCGGTTTGCCCGTGACCGTGTCGAAGTCTTCCACCAAATGCGTCGTCATCCATTCGATCGCGAAGTCGCGACGTCGCGGATCTCCCAACACCTTCGGCTTTCCGGCGTGGCAGTCTTGGCACCAGACGTCGCGGCTGCCGCCCGCGTCAGCCACGCGCCGCTGCAGCCGCGGCACCAACTCGCGCGCCATCCAGTTGGCAATCTGCTTGTTGTGCGTGTCGGCGGCGTAGTCCGGCTCGAGGTGGCAATGCCGACATTCGACGCCGAGGAAGTGCGTGAGCCCGCCCATGATCGTGTACACCGCCCGCTGACAGCGCGCGGCCTTGGCGACGCCGGTGTACTGAATCCGCAGCGCTTCGGGCGCAGCCTTACCCGGCTCGGCTTCGCAGTCGTCCAAGATGTCCACGCGCCGCTTGCCAAGAGCCGATGGGGGTTTGCCCGCGCTGGACGGCGGGCTCGGGGCCGGTGGCGCACCGCAGGCACCGACTAGCAGAAACATCGCCAACGTTGCCGAGAGCCACCGGTCGACGGTCACACGCCGCACTGTAGCGCAGCGGTCCGCGAACGCGGCGCACTTTTGCCCCAATTCTAGAGGAGGTGTGCCGGGCCGGCCGAGCTGCGCTAGCGTGCGCCCCTTGACGACCGAGCAGATGCCGGCGTCTGGGCGACCAGGCACGATCTTGCTTGTCGACGACGAGCCGGAAGCGTTGCGCGCGATGGAGCGCATGCTGCGTGGGGTCGGCTATCAGGTCGAAGCATTCGTGTCGGCGCGTGAAGCAGTCCGACGCGTCTCGGCGGGCGGCGTGCACGTGGTGGTCAGCGACATCACGATGCCCGAGATGACCGGCGTCGAGCTTTTGCGCACGATTCGCGCGCACGACCCCGATCTACCGGTGGTGCTGGTGACGGGCCTACCGGCGATCGACAGCGCGACGGACGCCGTCGAATACGGCGCCTTCAAGTACATCGTGAAGCCGTTCGAGGCCGACGTGCTGCGCAAAGCCGTCGAGCGCGCGCGCAAGCTGTATCGCCTGGCGCGCATGAAACGCGAGGCGCTCAAGCTGCTCGGCGTCAACGCGATCTCCGCGGATCGCGCCGGATTGGAAGCCAGCTTCGACTCGGCGCTCGAATCGATGTGGATGGCGTTTCAGCCGATTCTACGCGCCAGTGACCGCACCGTCTTCGGCTACGAGGCCCTGCTGCGCACCGAAGAGCCGACGTTGATTCGCCCTGACCTGGTGGTGGATGCGGCCGAGCGACTCCATTCGTTGCCACGGCTCGGCCGCAAGGTACGCGCGCTGGCCGCGGCGGCGATGAGCGCCGCGGATCCGAGCGCGGCGCTGTTCATCAACCTTCATCCACTCGATCTGATCGACGAAGAGCTGTTCGCCAACGACTCACCGCTGACGCAGATGGCTAAGCGCGTGATCTTGGAGGTGACCGAGCGCGCTGCGATCGAAGAGGTCGACGACGTCGAGCGCCGCGTCAGCCAGCTGCGCGAGCACGGCTTCCGGATCGCGGTCGACGACCTGGGCGCAGGCTACGCGGGTCTCTCCAGCTTCGCACTGCTCGAGCCCGAGATCGTGAAGCTCGACGTCTCGCTTTTGCGCGATATCGACCAGAGCCCGGTCAAGCAAAAGCTCGTCGCTTCAATGACCACCCTGTGCAAAGACATGGGCTTTTTGGTGGTCGCCGAAGGTATCGAGACGCCGGCCGAGCGCGACTGCGTGGTCTCGCTCGGCTGCGACCTGCTCCAGGGCTTCCTGTTCGCCCGCCCCGGCCGACCTTTCCCTACCGCTGGCTGGGGGTAGGCCCTGTCTCGGCGCGGCCAGCTGGCCCGCGCCACCAGCTCCGTCAGTCGCCGCAAGTCCCGAGATTTTTTCACAGGGAGATCGGGAGATCGGGAGCGAGCATTTAGGGGTTCCAGCCGTTCGTCGACCTCCGAAACCGTTACGATGGTCTGAGACGCCGCCCGTCTCGAAACCCAACGAAACTCCCGATCTCCCGATCTCCCTGCAAAAAAATCTCGAGCCGTTACGGGGCGGTTGCGGGCGCCAAGGTGCTGGACTACTGCATTTTTTCCCAAAATTTGCTGCCGGAGAACTGAACATGGCGAGAAAAAAGATTGGTCTGATTGGTGCGGGCAACATCGGTGGCGAGCTGGCGAACCTGTGCCTCACGAAGCAGCTGGGCGACGTCGTGCTGTTCGACATCCCGGCCAAGGAGGGCTTCGCCAAGGGCAAAGCGCTCGACCTCGAGCAATCGTCGGCCAGTTCCGGCGCAGACGCCAAGGTCACCGGCACCTCGAACTGGGAGGACCTCGCCGGCTCCGACGTGTTGATCATCACTGCCGGCATTCCGCGCAAGCCCGGCCAATCGCGTGACGACTTGGTCGGCGTGAACCTGCCGATCATCCAGAACGTCGCCGACAACGCCAAGAAGCATTGTCCGGACGCGTTCGTGATCGTCATCTCCAATCCGCTCGACGCGATGGTGTACGAGTTCAAGCGCCGCACCGGCGCCCCGCGCGAAAAGGTCGTCGGCATGGCCGGCGTGCTCGACAGCGCGCGCTTCTCGCTGTTCCTGGCCCGCGAGACCGGCGCCAGCATCAAGGACGTGCGCGCGATGGTGCTCGGCGGCCACGGCGACGATATGGTCCCGGTGCTCGGCTACTGCACGATCAATGGCGTGCCGGTCACGCAGCTGATCGCCGCCGACAAGCTGGCGAGCATGGTCGACCGCACCCGCAAGGGCGGCGGCGAGATCGTCAACCTGATGGGCACGAGCGCTTTCTACGCACCGGCGGCCGCCGCGGTGGTGATGGCCGAAGCCTATTTGCTCGACCAAAAGCGCCTGCTTCCGGCGGCCGCTTACCTCGAGGGCGAGTACGGCTACAAGGATCTGTACCTGGGCGTGCCAGTGGTGATTGGCGCCGGCGGCGTCGAGAAGATCATCGAGGTCGCGCTGACCGACGCCGAAAAGGCCATGCTGAAGACCAGTGTCGACAGCGTGCAGAAGGTCGTCGACATCGTGAAAGCAAAGGCCTGAACCGATGAAGATCCACGAGTATCAAGGCAAGCAGATCTTCGCCAAGTACGGCATCGCCGTACCGAAAGGCATCGCCTGCTTCACGGTCGACGAGGCCGAGCAGGCGGCGGAGAAGATCATCGCCGAGACCGGCGCACCGGTCGTCGTCGTCAAGGCGCAGATTCACGCCGGAGGCCGCGGTAAGGGCGGCGGCGTCAAGGTCGTGAAGGGCGGCGCCAAGGAAGCGCGCAGCGTGGCCGAAAAGATCCTGGGCATGCAGCTGATCACTCATCAGACCGGCCCCGAAGGCCAAAAGGTCAAACGCTTGTACGTCGAGCAAGGGATCGAGATCGCCCGCGAGCTGTACCTGGGCTTGGTCGTCGATCGCGAGACGCGAAAAATCGCGGTCATGGCCTCAACCGAGGGCGGCGTCGAAATCGAGAAAGTCGCCGAGGAAACCCCAGAAAAAATCCTGATGGAGTTCGTCGATCCGACAATCGGCCTCGCAGGTTACCAGGCGCGCAAGCTCGCTTACGGCCTGCAAGTCGGCAAAGGCACGCCCGATCCGAAGGCGACCACCGCCGAGTTCGTCAAGCTGGTCAGCAAGCTGGCCGAGCTGTTCGAGAAGGAAGACTGCTCGCTGTGTGAGGTCAATCCGCTGATCGTCACCAAGCAGGGCAAGATCATCGCGGGCGACGCGAAGATCACCTTCGATGACAACGCGGGCGGCCGCCACAAAGAGTGGGACAGCCTGCTCGACAAGGACGAAGAGGATCCGGTCGAACTCGAAGCCAAAGACGCCGGCCTGTCTTACGTCTCGCTCGACGGCGACATCGGTTGTTTGGTGAACGGCGCCGGCTTGGCGATGGCCACGATGGACATCATCAAGCACCACGGCGGCAATCCCGCGAACTTCCTCGACGTCGGCGGCGGCGCCACGAAGGACCAAGTCACCAAGGCGTTCAAGATGATCTTGAGCAGCCCTAAGGTGAAGGGCATCTTCGTCAACATCTTCGGCGGGATCATGAAGTGTGACGTGATCGCCGAAGGTGTGATCGCGGCGACGCGCGAGCTTTCGCTCAAGGTGCCGTTGGTCGTGCGCCTCGAAGGCACCAACGTCGAGCAAGGCAAGAAGCTGCTGGCCGAGAGCGGCCTGGCCATTCAACCGGCGGACAGCATGGCTGACGGCGCCAAGAAGATTGTCGCTGCCACCAAGGCCGCGTGAGGCAAGGACTTAGAACATGTCGATTCTCGTAAACAAGAACACGAAAGTCCTGGTCCAGGGCATCACCGGCTCGGCCGGCTCCTTCCACGCCAAGCAGTGTCTGGCGTACGGCACGCAGGTCGTCGCCGGCTGCACCCCGAACCGCGGCGGCGAAACGTTCGCCGCCGAGGGCCCGGGCAACAAGGCAGTCAGCATTCCGGTCTTCGACACCGTCGCCGAGGCCGTGAAGCAAACCGGCGCCGACACCAGCTGCATCTTCGTGCCGGCGCTGGGCGCGGCCGATGCGATTCTCGAAGCCGTCGACGCGGGCTGCAAGCTGGTGATCTGCATCACCGAAGGCATCCCGGTCACGGACATGATCCGCGTCCGCCGCTCGATCGAAGGCAAGTCGGTGCGGCTCGTCGGTCCCAACTGCCCGGGTGTGATCACGCCGGGCGAATGCAAGATCGGCATCATGCCCGGTCACATCCACCGCACCGGCAAGATCGGCGTGGTCTCGCGCTCCGGCACGCTGACCTACGAAGCCGTCGGCCAGCTGACGGCGCTCGGACTCGGCCAGTCGACGTGCGTCGGCATCGGTGGTGATCCGGTCGCCGGCCTCGACTTCGTCGACGTGCTCAAGCTCTTCAACGAAGACGAGGGCACCCAGGCCGTGATGATGATGGGCGAAATCGGTGGCAACGCCGAGGAGAAAGCCGCCGAATACATCAAGGCGCACATGAAGAAGCCAGTCGCAGGCTTCATCGCCGGCGCGACGGCGCCGCCCGGCAAGCGCATGGGCCATGCCGGAGCGATTATTTCCGGCGGAAAGGGCACGGCGAAAGACAAGATCGCCGCTTTGACTGCAGCTGGTGTACGTATGTCGCCCTCGCCCGCCGAAATGGGCGCAACTTTAAAGAGTCTGCTTTAAAGAGGAAGACTAGGAGTCTCGAGTGGCGCGCTTCGACACGCGGCTCGCGCTGATGCGAGCCGCGGAGCAACTGTTTGCGCAACAAGGTGTTGATCGCGTTTCGCTTCGCGAAATTGCGATCGCCGCTGGGCAACGTAACGTGTCCGCCGCCACCTACCATTTTGGTAGCAAGCGTGAGTTGATCGAAGCCATTTTGGAGCGGCACTCGCTGCCGGTGCAGGACAGCTGGGGACCAGCGCTCGCCCAAGACCCCGAACACCGACTCAGCTTGCATGCTCTGCTCGAGCTGTTGGTTCGGCCAATGGTAGCCAAAGTGGACGACCCCGACGGCGGGCGTTGCTACCTCGAGCTGTCCGCCGAGCTGGTGGCAAGCCGCTCGTTTCCGATGATGGGCATGCGCGTCGCCACCACACCCGGCACGCAGGAGATGGCCAAGCGCATCGCCCAGCACGGCTGCGAAGTGGCGCCGATGGTCCGCGTGATTCGCAGCACGCGTCTGGCAGGCGTGTTGTTCGGCTCGATCGGTGACTACCTGCGGTTGATCAACAACGGCGTCGAGATTCCGCGCGAGGTGTTCGTCTCGGATTTGGTGAACGCGCTGGCCGCTCTAGCGCGGGCCGAAGCGCCACGCGGAAGCTGAACGGACGTTCAGCTCAGCTAGCCGACGTTGGCCGTGAATGCAGCGTACCGCTGAGGCTGTGCTAAGAGCGGCGGCGGAAAACCGCCTATGGCCATCGAGCGAACTCTCTGCATCATCAAACCGGACGCCGTCAAAAAGCGCAAAGCCGGAGCCATCCTCCAGCACCTGCTAGAGGAGGGATTCAACGTCCTCGCTATGCGCCAAGCGCAGCTGTCGCAGCGTGAAGCGGAAGGCTTCTACGCCGTCCACCGCGAGCGGCCCTTCTTCAAGGATTTGTGCGAGTTCATGACGAGCGGCCCGGTGGTCGTCGTCGCGCTCGAGCGCGAGAACGCCGTCGCCCACTGGCGCAAAGTCATCGGCGCGACCGATCCGGCCAAGGCCGACGCCGGCACGATTCGCAAACTGTACGGCGCCAGCCTCGGCGAAAACGCCGTACACGGCTCGGATTCGGTCGAGAACGGCCGGATCGAGTGCGCTTACTACTTCCAGGGTTCCGAGCTCGGTTGAGCCGGAGCCGAATTGGCTCGAAAAACCGCTCGTGACGCGCGCAGGTTCGCGCACGCACTGCGGCGCTGGTAGGCTGCTCGCGAGGATATGAAGAGCGGTCTGCCACCGTCATCGCATGCGTTCGTCCGCGGCACCGCTGCGCTCGATACCGAGCGTGGCAACCTGCGCGAAAGCCTGGGCGGCTTGCGGAACCTCGCGCAGCTGCTGCACTCGCTGCGCGTCGGCACGCGGCCGCTCAGCAACGCGATGCCTGCGGCGCGCGACGCCTGCGACCCGCTGCGCCAAGCAATGGGCGAGATCTTGGCGGCCGCGCAGAGCGCGCTCGGCGAGAGCGAAGCGCCAGGCAGCCTGAACGAATACGTGACGCCGCGCATCCAGGAGCTGGAAGCCGCGCTCACGCTGGCTTCGGAGCGCCCGCTCAGCATCAAGATGCGGCTGTCGCTCGAAGAATGCGTCACGCGGCTCTCGCAAGAGCTCGACACCTCGCGTGGTTTATTCGATCTGCTGGCAGATGCGATCGCGGGTCGGCCGATGCGGCTGGACGTGCTCGAGCTGGCGCGCCAAAGCTTCAGTGGTCCGCCGAGCGGCAGCAGCTGGCCGCGCGAGACGCTGGTCGCGACCCTCGGCCCTAGCTCTTCCGAGCTCGAGGTCGAGGTGAACCCACGCGTCGTCACCTCGCTGATCGCGCTCGGCGTGGAGCTGGTGGCGGATCCGCACGACGCCACGCAGGTTCCGCACATCGTGGTGACCCCGACCAAAGACGGCTGTCAGCTCTTGATCGAGCGCAACCCCAGCGCCCAAGGCGAAGATTTGATGCTGCTGCGGCGCGGTCTGATCCCGCCGACGTTGCCGTGCGTCGCGGCGGCCGCCCGCGCCAACGGCGCCGTGCTCGACTTCGACCCGACCCAGGGCCGTTTCTCGCTGACGTTCAGCAAGGCTTTCCCGGGTCTATTGACCGGGCAAGTCGGGTGAGAGACCGAGATTTTCTTACAAAGAGATCGGGAGATCGGCAGGCGGGACGCAACCCATGGCGTCCGGAGACTGCGCAGGTTCCGCGCGGTCTCGTTCGTCGTCGTTCCAGCTTGCTGCGGCCGAAAACCCTGGTTAACCAGGCGGGATGGAATACGTCGAACTTAAGACGAAGGTGGAAGCCGCCTTCGCCGACCGCGCGCTCTTGGCCGACCCTGCCGTCAAGCAGGCGGTGCTGGATACGCTTCAGCTGCTGGACCAAGGCAAAGTGCGCGTGGCCACCTGCGACGCGCCGGGCAAATGGACGACGCACGCCTGGATCAAGCAAGCGGTCCTGCTCTATTTCGGCGTCGTCTCGATGGAGAAGATGACCGTCGGTCCGTTCGAGTTCTACGACAAGATCCCGCTCAAGAAGAACCTCGACGAAGCCGGCGTGCGCGTCGTGCCGCCCGGCACCGTGCGTTACGGTTCGTTCATCGAAAAGGGCGCGATCGTGATGCCCGGCTACGTGAACATTGGCGCGTACGTTGGCGCCGGCACGATGGTCGACACCTGGGCCACGGTGGGCTCGTGCGCGCAGGTCGGCAAAGACTGCCACCTTTCGGGCGGTGTCGGCATCGGCGGCGTGCTCGAGCCGCCAGGAGCACAGCCAGTGATCATCGAAGACGGCTGCTTCATCGGCTCGCGCGCGATCATCGTCGAAGGCATGCTGATCGAAAAGGAAGCCGTGATCGGCGCCGGCGTGGCGCTGACAGCGTCGACCGCCATCCTCGACGTGACCGGTCCCGAAGCGGTCGAGATCCGCGGGCGGATTCCGGCGCGCAGCGTCGTGATTCCGGGTACGCGCACGCGCAAGTTCCCGGCCGGCGAATTTCAGATCCCGTGCGCCTTGATCATCGGCCAGCGCAAAGAGAGCACCGACAAGAAAACCAGCCTGAACTCGGCGCTGCGCGACTTCGGAGTCTCCGTCTAAAGCGCGCATGAGCCTCGCTTCGGATCTGCTCTGGCTCTGCTCCATCCCTTCGCTGATCGGCGAAGAGAAGGCGCTTTGCGATGCCGTGGAAGCCAGGCTTTCGCGTCTGACGCTGCCGGCGCCAATCCGCCGCTACGGTGATTCGATCGTCGTACCGGTGCGGCGCGGCAGTTCTGGCCCGCACGTCGTGCTGGGCGGGCATTTCGACGTCGTGCGCACCGAGCACGAGGGCGTGCCGCGCATCGAAGGCGATACGTTGTACGCGCCCGGCGCGGCCGACATGAAGAGCGGGCTTGCGCTGATGCTGGCGCTGGCCGAGAACAAGACGCCGTGGCCGCTCGATTTGACGCTGGTCTTTTACGCGCGCGAAGAAGGCCCGTACGCGGAGAACGAGCTCGGTCCGGTGCTGGCCGCCGACGCCGAGCTCGCCCGGACCAGCATCGCCGTGATGCTCGAGCCGAGCGACAATAAGCTGCAGCTCGGCTGCGGCGGCTCGCTGCACGCTGCCGCGCGCTTCCGCGGCCGAACCGCGCACAGCGCCCGCCCCTGGCAAGGCGAGAACGCGATTCACAAAAGCGCAGCGCTGTTAGCCCGCCTGAGTGCATTCGAACCGGTCATCGACGAGCGCGACGGGCTGACGTGGAAGAACGTGATCAGCGCCACCATGGGCAGCGGCGGGCGCGCGCGCAACATCATCCCCGATGCGTTCGAACTAAACCTGAATCACCGCTTTGGGCCGAGCACGAGCCTCGAGCGCGCCAAGCAGAACGTGCTGGACTTGGTGGCGGGTGAGGCCGACGTCGAATTCGTGGACGAGTCGCCCTCGGCGCCACCGTTGCGCAATCATCCGTTGGTCGCGGCGTTGGCCGACAGCGGCGTCTTGGCCGTTGAGCCCAAGCAGGCCTGGACCGACGTGGCGCGCTTCGCCCAGCTCGGCATTCCAGCGGTCAATTTCGGGCCTGGCGTGCAGGCTCAGGCGCATCAGAAAAACGAGTGGACGTTGCTGTCACAGCTCGACGTCGGCCTTTCGGTGCTCGAGCGCTGGCTTGGTCGGATCGGCAGCGGTAGCGCATGAATCGCCTCGGCCGATTCGCGCGCGCGGGTTTGCTTTGGCTCGGGCTGACCGCTTGCGAGCAGCACGACGACAAGGCCGCGCACAGCCGCAGCGATGCGATCGCCAGCGCCAGCCAAGAGATGAGCGGCCCGTCGCTGTTTTCACGCGAGAACTTGAACCCGGCACTGCAGGCGCTGCGCGCCAAAGCCGGCGGCAAGCTGCTGCGACTCGAGATCCGCGCCCGTGAGCTCACGCTCCAGGCCGAAGACCTGAGCTCGCCCGGCGCCGTGCTCGAGCTGCACTACCGCGACGGCAAAGTCACCGAGCCGGAGCACGCGACGTTGCGCGGCAAAGGCCAGCTCGCCGACAACTTGTTCGACGCAGGCGAGTTCAAGCTCGACGGAATCGCGGAGCTGACGCGCGAAGCCGTGCGGCGCATTGACGCCGAGAACGGCGCTGTCGACCTCGTGCTGGTGCGCCGCAACCTGCCCGACAGCGACGACGTGCGCTTGCGCGTGTACGTCACGAGCCCGCGCAAAAACGGCTACGTCGATGCCGATCACTCGGGCCAGCCGCTGTGAGTCCCAAGATTTTTTTGCAGGGAGATCAGGAGCTCGGGAGGCGAGAATTTTTGGGTTTCGAGATGCTTGGCTCCGTGCGAAACCTGCGCAGTCTCCGGACGCCATCTCGAGTCTCGAACACCGGAGATCTCGGCCCCGCTCGCCTCCCGATCTCTTGATCTCTTGGTGAGAAATCTCGAGTCGTTACGGTGCTGGCAACGGAGCCCAGCTGGGCGTTGTGACTGGGCCTACCCCAACCCACATTGAGGTAAGTATCGATACTTGCCGCGGTTTTCGCGACGCATTGACGGGGTGTAAGGCGCGGCGCGTTGGTGCGTTTTCAGGGCATCTCTCGCTCATCGAAAGGCTCGCCCATGACTCGCATCGTACCGTTTCCTCGCACCACGCTTCCGTTCTTGGCTCTCGCTGCATTGGTTGCCACGGCCTGCGGCGGCGAGTTGCACGGTTCGCCGCACAGCCCCGACGCGCAGCCGTCGACGCCGCCCGGCGCGTACGCGAGTCCGACGAGCGCGCCAGCCGCTGAAGAGAGCTACGCGACCGCTGACAAAAGCGCCCCGGCTCCCCGCGAGGCAGGCGCGCCGCCGGCCGCCGCGCGCGGTCAAGCGACTGGCGCTTCCGCCGACGGTGCTTATCAACCGACGCCGGCGCCCGAGAAGGAACGCCCGGGCCTTGGCACTGAGTGGGGCGAGACGCGCGACAGCCGCGTGTCGTCGGCGCCGTTCGAGCGGCAGGACTACAGCACGCCGTTTTCGACCGCGAGCTTCTTCTACAATGACGAATCCGGCGTGCGCGCCATGCTCGGCTCGGGCTACTGGGACCGCCGCACCGACGGCGTCAGCACCGCGCGCGGAGCGATCACGATCCGCGTCGTCGACGACCGCGGCGCGCCGCTGCCGACCTTTGCAGCTGGTGGACGGAGCTACGTCATGGGCAACGACGGCGCGCGCTACGCGATCCGCATCGAAAACCAGACCGGCGCGCGCTTCGAAGCGGTCGCGACCGTCGACGGCCTCGACGTCATCGATGGCCAACCGGGCTCATTCGAGAAGCGCGGCTATTTGGTTCAGCCGTGGTCGACGGTCGAGATCGACGGTTTCCGGCGCAGCGAAGCGCAAGTGGCGGCCTTCCGCTTCGGCCGCGTGAAGGACTCGTACGCCGCCAAGCGCGGTAGCGACCGCAATGTCGGCGTGATTGGCGTAGCGGTGTTCCAAGAGCGCGGCAGTAGCTGGCCATGGACACGGCGCGAGCTCGAACGCCGCGACGGCGCCGACGCCTTCCCGGGTCGCTTCGCGCCGGCGCCGTGAGCGCCAGAGCCGGATAGCCCACCTACCAGGGCCCTTCCTTGGCGTGCCACTCTCGCACTACCATCCACGCCGTGCAGCGCCGCGATCTACTCAGGAGCTTGAGCGTGTTGGCGGTGGCCCCCCTGGGCTGCAAGAAGAGCGAGGGCACCGGCGTATCCGAGCCAGCTTCGGCGAAGAAGCTGCGGATCGCCGTCGTCCCCAAGGGCACGACGCACGAGTTCTGGAAGGCGGTCCACGCGGGCGCCGCCAAGGCCGCCAAAGAGCTGAACGTCGAAGTGATTTGGAAAGGGCCGCTGAAGGAAGACGATCTCAAGTCGCAGGTCGACCTGGTGCAGAGCTTCACGGCGCAGGGCGTAGCTGGTCTGGTGTTGGCGCCGCTCAACGAGTCGGCGCTGGTCGCCCCGGTCAAGGCGGCAGTGAAGTCAGGCGTGCCGGTCGTGATCTTCGACTCCGATCTCAAAGGCAGCGAGCACGCGAGCTTCGTCGCGACCGACAATCGCGCGGCGGGACGCCTAGCGGGCGAGAAGCTCGGCGCGCTGCTGGGCGGCAAGGGCAATCTGATCGTGCTCCGCTACCAAGAAGGTTCGGCCAGCACGCACAACCGCGAAGAAGGCTTCTTGGAAGCGATCCGCAAGTTCCCTGAGATCAAGGTGCTGAGCGACAATCAGTACGGCGGCGCCACGACCGAGAGCGCGTTCGCAGCTAGCGAAAACCTGCTGCTGGCGCACAACGCTGCCAAGGGCCAGCTCCAGGGCGCGTTCTGTCCCAACGAATCGACCACGTTCGGCATGCTGCTCGCGCTCGAAAAAGCCGGGCTCGCCGGCAAGCTCCGCTTCGTCGGCTTCGATTCGTCGGCCAAGCTGGTCGACGCAATCCGCGCCGGAAAGCTCGACGGCCTGGTGCTGCAGAACCCGTTCAACATGGGCTACTTGGCCGTGAAGACGATCATTTCGCACATCAAGAAGGAAAAGGTCGCGAGCCGCATCGACACCGGCGCGTCGTTCGTAGACAAGGCCAACATGGATCAGCCCGACATGAAGGCGCTGCTCTCCCCGCCGCTCGCCGAGTGGCTGGGCGCTGCCCCGTGATGCGGCTCGAGCTTCGCGAGCTCAAAAAATCGTTCGGTGCAGCGCAGGCCTTGGCCGGCGTGAGCCTTTCGGCGTCGGCTGGCGCGGTGCACGCCGTGCTCGGCGAGAATGGCGCCGGCAAGAGCACGCTGATGAAGATCTTGTCAGGTGCCGAGCAGGCCGACGCCGGTGAGCTCAGGCTCGACGGCGCGCCATTTCGCCCGAGCAGCCCAGAAGCGGCGCGCCGCGCAGGCGTCTCGATCGTCTACCAGGAGCCGCTTTTTTGCGCCGATTTGAGCGTGCGCGAGAACATCCTGCTCGGCAGCGAACCGACGCGCCGTCTGTTCATCGACGCCAAACAGAGTACGGCGATCGCGCGGCGCGCGCTCGAGCAAGTCGGCGTCGCCAGCGCGTTCGGGCTCGAGACCCCGCTGCGGCGACTGTCGCCCGCCGATCGACAGCTGGTCAGCATTGCGCGCGCGCTTTCGAACGCCAACTGCAAGGTTTTGATTCTGGACGAGCCGACCAGCGCGCTGACTGGCGCCGACACCGAGCGCCTGTTCGAGATCGTGCGGCGACTGTCGAGCGACAGCGTCACGGTGCTGTACATTTCGCATTTCTTGGAAGAGGTCGAGCGCATCGCCAATGAATACACGGTGCTGCGCGACGGTCACTCGGTGGCAGCCGGTAAAGTCGCTGAAACGACGCGCAACGAGCTGGTCAGCTTGATGGCGGGCCGAACAGTGACCGAGCTGTTTCCGCGCTCCGAGCGCACCGCGGGCGAAACCGTGCTCGAGCTTCGCGAGCTCTCGGGACGACGGCTGCCGCAAGGCGTGAGCTTGAACCTGCGGCGCGGCGAGGTCGTCGGCATCGCGGGGCTGGTCGGCTCCGGCCGCACTGAGCTTCTGCGAGCCATTTACGGCCTCGATCCGCGCGCGTCAGGCCAGGTGCTGGTGGGCGGGCAGGCCGTCGCGGCGGCGCCGGTCGCGCTGTCGGCGCACAAGGTCGGGCTGTTGTCCGAGGACCGCAAGGGCGAAGGCTTGGCCGAGAGCCTGTCGCTCGCCGAGAACATCACGCTTTCAGGCACGGGCAAGTTGGGCCCGTGGGGTCTGGCGCTGCCGGAGCGGAGTCGCCTGGCGGCTACGCGCTGGATCGAAAAACTCGGCGTGCGTTGTCGGGGCCCTCAGCAACGAGCGCGGGCGCTGTCGGGCGGCAATCAACAGAAGGTCGCGCTGGCTCGCCTGCTCGAGCAAGACGTCGACGTCCTGCTGCTCGACGAACCGACGCGCGGCATCGACGTCGGCAGCCGAGCCGACATTTACCGGCTGATTGACGAGCTGGCCGCGCGCGGCAAGGCCGTGCTGCTGGTGTCGAGCTACATGCCCGAGCTGGTCGGCATCTGCGATCGGATCGCGGTCATGGTGCGCGGTCGTTTGGGCCCGGCGCGACCGGCGCGTGAGCTGACCGAGCACGCACTGTTATTGGAGGCGGCGGGATGACGAGCATACTCAGTGGCTGGCTGAAAAAGCCCTGGTTTGGCCCGCTTTTGGCGCTGCTTTGCGTGTACGGCCTGTTCTCGGCGCTGACCCCCGACACCTTTCTGCGCACATTGAATTTGATCACGATGCTGCGCCAGACGGTGGTCGTCTCGATCGCCGCGATCGGCATGGCGTTGATCATCATCCACGGCGGCATCGATCTCTCGGTCGGCTCGACGGTGGCGCTGACGACCGTGATCGTCGCCAAGTCCCTGCAAGGTGGCGCTAGCCCGGCCAGGGCCGTGGTGACCGCCTTGGCGATCGGCGCTTGCGCCGGCGCCTTGAATGGCATCTTGGTGGTCGGCCTGCGCATCACGCCGTTCATCGCCACGCTCGGCACGATGAGCGCGTTGCGCGGCATCGCCAAAGGCCTGGCCGACGAGCAGAAGATCGACGCACCGGCGCGCGGGCTCGACAATTGGATGGCGGTCTTGCCGGGCGAGCGCCTGGTGCCGTACGGCGTGTGGCTGGCGCTGGCGGCGGCGGTGATTTTTGCAACGATGCTCAGCTACACGAAGCTCGGCCGTCACGCCGTGGCGGTCGGTTCGAACGAGCTCACCGCGCGACTCTGTGGCGTGCCGGTGGCCCGCGTTCGACTGGCGATTTACGCCTTAGGCGGCCTGTTGGCGGGGCTCGCTGGCGTCCTCGAGTTTTCGACCCTCACCGTCGGCGACCCGACCGATTCGGTCGGCCTCGAGCTCGAAGCCATCGCGGCGGTGGTGATCGGTGGCGGCTCACTCTCGGGCGGCCAAGGCTCGGTGGCCGGCACCTTGATTGGTGCGCTCCTACTCACGGTGATCAAGGCCGGCTGCACGCATGTCGGCATGCCGAACTGGATTCAAGAAATCCTGACTGGCGCGATCATCATCGTCGCCATGACGCTCGATCGCGTCCGGCAAGCCTCGCGCGACTAGCGCGTTCGGAACGATGCTTCGCAAGCCGACCTAGCGCCGCTGCACGCCGGGGCTCGGCTCGGCGTTGCCCAGGTATTTACCGATCTCTTCGCGCTTGCTTTGCACCGAGTCGAGCAGCGCTAGCGCGTGGGCGACGCGCTCGCGGGCGTGCGGATCGGGATGGGCGAGCCGCACTTTGTCCCAGCGCAGCTTCAAAGTGTTTTGCAGCTCGCGTAGATCATAGACCGCGCGCTGATGCGAATTCTTGAATGAGCTCGACGGCCACGCGGCATCGACCGCCACCGCCAGCGCCGCCAGGCCCGACAACACGATCGCGACCTTCGACACGCCGAAACCAGCCGCGACGGCCGCGCCGGCGGCACCCAAGAACGCGATGCCACGCAGCACCCAGAAACGTAGCTTCTCGCGCCGTTCGCGCGCCAGGTTGCCGAGCGCCCAACGCTCCAAGTCCGCTATCTGCTCGTCGATCGCGCTCTCGGGCGCGAAGTTGCCGAGCGCACGCGGCTCGGAGCCTTCATTAGCTTCGGCATCGAAGCGCGG
The DNA here is from genome assembly GCA_038252755.1 of Polyangiales bacterium. Lineage (GTDB taxonomy): Bacteria > Myxococcota_A > Polyangia > Polyangiales > Polyangiaceae > PMG-095. Next base: position 39,923 of record JBBSAB010000017.1, read on the forward strand.
CACGTCGGCGGGCGCAAAACCCGAGCGCGGAGCCTCGCTCGTGAGCGAACCGCGCATCGGAGGACCGCTGAGCGGCGGGAGCGGACGCACGGAATCAGAGACAGCCATCTCTGTCGAGTAACCCTGGTTGACGCGCAAGTTCAACCCGCTTGAATCATGCGCGAGCTGTCAGTGACTGCGGTTTCGCCCGCGAGAGCGAATGTTTCCGTCACGAACACATCGAAGCGCGTGACACGCCTCCGCACCGCGGCAATTTTCGGAGCTTTATCGCAACTCTACGCGCCGTGGCCCGTTGCCTCGGGTCCCGGCCCTCCGTTTCGGCGCGCCGCGCTACGGCGCTGAAAACAAACCACTTTATAGTCGGCCGCGTGAAGCTTTCTGGGCTCTTCGTCTACCCAATCAAGGCCTGCGGTGGCATCGCGCTCGGCGCCGCCGACGTCGTGGAGCGAGGCCTGGCTGACGACCGCCGCTACATGTTGGTCGATCGCACGGGCACCTTCATCACGCAACGCGAAGTGCCGCGGCTGAGTTTGGTGTCGACGGCGTTCGCGGGCGAACGGGTCGAGGTTTCAACGCCGGGCAAGACCAGCCTCGCGTTGCCGCGCCAACCGCCGTCCGGCGCTGCGCTCGAGCGTCACGTCTACCAAGTCTGGGAGGATTTCGGAAACGCGCTCCGCCATGCGGAAGGTAGCCGTTGGTTCTCGGAGTTTCTGAACGACGAAGTGAGCCTGGTGTACATGCCGGATTCGGAGCGACGCGCGGTGAATCCGAAGCGCGCGCGCCCGGGCGACATCGTGAGCTTCGCCGATGCCTACCCGCTGCTGCTGATCTCCGAAGCGTCGCTCGACGACTTGAACCAACGCCTGGCCGAGCCAGTCGAGATGCGCAGATTCCGGCCCAATTTGGTGATCTCCGGCTGCGCGCCGTACGCCGAAGATTTTTTCGCCGAGCTGAGCATCGGCGGCGTGGCGTTTCGCGGTGTGAAGCGCTGCGAACGCTGCGTCGTCACGACCGTCAACCCGGAAACCGGCGTACAGGGCAAAGAGCCCTTGCGCACCCTCTCCCACTACCGGCTCGAAGACGACAAGGTGTGGTTCGGGATGAACTTGATTCACGACGGCTCCGGCACGCTGCGGCTCGGCGACACCGCCTTGCTGCGGCGGCGCTCAGCCGCTCACTTGCAGTAGTCGGACTTCTGCTGCGAGTTCAGGTGCACGACGAACGGATTGCCGAGCGTGCTGAGCCCGCCGTTGGCGTCGAGCGGCGCCTGCAAAGCCTCCTGCCTCGCGTCACCGAACGTCGCATTCGAGTTGAAGATGCCAGCGATCGTGGCCGAGTGCGAAGCATGTGCGGCGAGCACGACGTCCCACGTTGCGCTGCTGACCATGCCGCTGTTGTCACCACCCGCCGGCACCGCCCAACCAAAGCTCGAAGACGAATCAACCCGAGCCAAGAATAGCGTCGTCGGCCCGGGCTGCGCCGAGCTGCTCTTGATCTCGATTGGCGTGCTTTGCGGTGTACCCGAACCAAAGCCGACCTTGCTCCAGAACTCCGTGGTGTTCGCGAAGGTGCCGGCCACAGCGTAGAAGCCTTGCGCGTCGAGCTTCAGCTGCCAGCCGCGCGTAGCCCCCGCCTCGGCGTTGGCGATCAAGCCATCGCTCCCGATCACGCCGTCTGAACCGATGCTGAGCACGTGGGCCTGATAGCCCGCGGGCGTGGCATGCAGCAGCTGCTGCGTGGTCTTGGAATCGCTCGCGTTCGGTGCGCTGCCAATGGTGTTGGCTAGCAGCAGCAAACCGCCGCCTTTGATGCGCGCAACGTCACCAGCCAAGTCCGAACCCGACCCGCCGACTCGGCCACCCCACGAGATCTTGCCATCCTTGGTCAGCTTCTCGAACCAAACGTCGCGGCCCTTCTCGCCGACGGCCGTGCTGACCGGAATTTCTCCGTTCGGCCCCAGGCCGGCCGTGCCGTTAAACCCGCCGGTCAAGGAAGCGCTGCCGTCTTCGTGCGTGGTCACGGCATGCGCAGCCGCCGAAGAGCCGCGCACCACGACCGTGCCCGCCCACTGCCCGACGCCCTTCGTGCCCAGGCGGGCCGCCCAAATCCCGGGCTTGATCCCGGCCGTAGCAATCGGTTTCGCGGCGCCGTCGAAGAAGTCGATGTTGCCAGAGTTGGCACCGATCGCGATCACCGAGCCGTCATCGAACGCGGCGATCGAGTCGGCAGTGAAGACGAGATTTTGTTGGGGCACGAAGTGCGCGAGCCAATCGAATTCGCCGGTGTCGAGGTAGTGGACGACGAACACGAACGGACCCTTGGTGGCGTCCAGCGCAACCACCTTGCCGTTCAGTCCGAACGTGCCGTTGCCGAAAATCGTACCCAGCAGCGTGAAGCTGCCATCCGGGTGAGAGGTCGCGTGGGTCACGGTCAACGTGCCGCCTTCGCTCACCCCGCCCAGGTTGCCCGCCGGCGTGGCCGTGCCGTCGAGCGCATATTTCTCCCAGTAGATGCCAACTTGCTGCCCGCCGCCCAGCGCCAGCGTCTGCGGCACGGGCGCGCCTTCTTTATCGTTGAAAGCAATGTCGCCCACGTACGTCCCGACGACGTGCACGTTGTCGGCCTTGTCGGTGAAAATGTCCACGCTCGTCGGTCCCGTCGAGCTCGGCACCGGAATTCTGGGAGTCACCGGCGCGCCTGGGTCATCCGTCCAGTCACCGGGGAAGTTGTCGCGATTGACAGAGGGTAGGCATACCCCGTTGGTGCAACGGTCCACCAACGAGCAGTCGCTACCGTCGTCGCACAGGGTCCTGTCCTTCTTGTTGGCGAGCACGCAGCCGTTGGCCGAATCACAGCTGGTGGTCTGACAGGTGCTCGCGGGCGGCGGGCAGACGACGGGACTGCCACCACCACACGTGCCGTTGCTGCACGCCTCATTGATCGTGCAGGCGTCAGCATCGTTACACGCGCCGCTCTTGGGCGGATTCGAGCAGATGCCAGAGGTCGTGTCGCAGACGCCCAAGCTGTGGCACTGATCGCTCACGCTGCACGTGACCGAGTTGCCGCCAACGCAGACACCGCTGGTGTTGCACGTGTCGGTCTGCGTACATTTGTTGCCATCGTCGCAAGAGCCGGTTCTTAGCGGGTTGGAGCAAGCCCCCGTGCTGATGTCGCAGGTGCCGGCGTTGTGGCACTGGTCGCTGGCCGTACACACCACCAGGCTACCCGGCGTGCAAGTGCCGGTTTTGCACGTGTCGGTCTTGGTGCAGGCGTTGCTATCGGTACACGCGCTGCCGTCCGTCTTGGCAGGGTTCGAGCAGTTGCCCGTTGTCGAGTCGCAGCTGCCCACGTTGTGGCATTGGTCACTGGCAGTACACGTAACGAGCGTGCCGACACACTTACCTGCGGAGCACGCGTCGGTGCGCGTGCACAGGTTCTTGTCGTCGCACCCGATACTGTCGGTGACCGGCACGGCCTTACACGCGCCGGTTGCGTCGCACTTGCCCGTGTTGCAGCCATCGGTCAGCGCCGAACAATCGACCGGCGTACCAGCGGTGCACTTGCCGGCGTTCGTATCGCAGGTTCGGCCCTTGACGCACGGATCCGTATTGCAATCGGCATCCGCCGTGCAGCTGCACTTGCTCAGGTCGTGGCTGCAGCCCGTCGGCTCCACGCAGCTGTCGACGCTGCAGCCGAGCGCGTCGGCGCAGGGTAGCGCTCCACCGACGCAAGCGCCCGCCGCGCATTTGTCGCCGGTGGTGCAAGTCTTGCCATCGTTGCACAGCGTGCCGTCAATCTTGTCCGGATTCGAGCAAGTGCCGGACTTGGGGTCACAAACGCCGGCGGTATGGCACTGGTCGCTCGCCGTGCAGGTCACGGTGCTCGCGCTCTTGCACGCGCCCGCCTGACAAGTGTCCGTCGTGGTGCATTTACTGGCGTCGTCGCAGGCCGTGCCGTCCTTCTTGGTCGGGTTGGAACACTTGCCGGTCGTGCCGTCGCAGCTGCCGGCCGTGTGGCACTGATCGGGCAGCGGGCACACCACGGGCACGGTGCCGGTGCAGACGCCGGTTTTGCACGTGTCGGTAGAGGTGCACAAAGTGCCGTCGTTGCACGACGAGCCGTCGCTCTGGGCCGGGTTGGAGCAAGTGCCGGTCTTGGCGTCGCAGGTGCCTGCGCTGTGGCATTGGTCGCTCGCAGCGCAGGTGACCGGGCTTGCACCGGCACACACACCGCCCTGACAGGTGTCGGTCTTCGTGCACAGGCTGCCGTCGTCGCAGGCTGAATTGTTCGCCTTGGGCGGGTTACTGCACAGGCCGCTGGAGGTGTCACACGTGCCCGCCGAGTGACACTGGTCACTCGCACTACACACCGTGGCGTTCGCGCCAGTGCAAATGCCGTTCTGGCACGCATCGGTCTTGGTGCACGCGTTGCTGTCGTTGCAGCCCGAACCGTTGGCCTTCAGTGGATTGCTGCAGACGCCGGTGCCCGAGTTGCACGTTCCGGCGTCGTGGCATTGATCGCTCGCGACGCAGGTGACCGGGCTCGTGCCCTTACAAGCACCGGCCTGGCAGCTCGACGCCGCCGTGCACAGGTCGCCGTCGTTGCACGTGGTGCCGTCGGCCTTCGGGCTTGCGATGCAGGTGCCGGTAGTGCGGCTGCATGCACCGACGTTGCAGGCGCTGTTGAGCCCCGAACAGTCGACCGCCGTGCCCGGCTGACACTGCAGGTTCTGTAGGTCGCAGGTCTCGACGCCGTTACACGCGTTGCCGTCGTCGCAGTCCGCGCTGGTGGCGCACTTGCACGCGGTGGTGGTGGTCGCGGTGCAGCCACCCAGTCGCTCGGAACAGCTGTCGGTCGTGCAAGCGATGCCGTCGTCGCAGGCGACCTTGGCACCGACGCACTTGCCGCCAGCGCAGACATCCGGCCCAAAGCAGGTCAAACCGTCGTTGCAAGTCGCACCGTCGGCCTTGGCAGGATTGGTGCACCCGCCGCTCGTGGGGTCGCACACGCCTACGGTGTGGCAGCTATCGGCGGCACTGCACAGCACCTGGCTGGTTGGTGTGCAGGCGCCGTCCTGACAAGCATCGCCGTTAGAGCATTTATTCGCGTCGTCGCACTTCACGCCGTTTTGCTTGGCGGGCTTCGAGCAAATGCCAGTGGCGCTGTCACAGACGCCGGCGTCGTGGCATTGGTCGCTGGCCGCGCACATCACGGGAGCCGAGCCCACGCAGCCACCGGCCGAACACCTGTCGGTGACGGTACAGGCGTTGCCGTCGTTGCAATTGCTGTTGTTCGCCTTCTCGGGGTTCGAGCAAGCGCCCGTAACGGCGTCACACGTACCGGCGACATGACATTGGCTGAGCGGAGTGCAGGTCACCGCATCGGAGCCGACGCAGGCGCCGGACTGACACGTGTCCTTGCCCGTGCAGGCGTTCACGTCGTCGCAAGCAGCGCCGTCCTTGACCGGCTCGGGCTCGCACGCGCCAGTCTCGGCAACGCAAACACTCGTCAGACACGGGTCGGCGCTCGACGGGCAGGCGACAGCGGTGCCGAGCCGGCACAGCTTGTCGTCGGTACCGCAGACCTCTTGGCCATTGCAGGCATTGCCATCACTGCAGTCCGCGTCGGTGACGCAGCTGCACTTCGCCATATCGGCCGCACAAGCGCCGCTGGCTTCGTCGCAGGCGTCGACCGAGCACGCTAGTCCGTCGTCACAGACCACCGCTTCGCCCGCGCACGCGCCAGCGCTGCACGTGTCAGCCGTGGTGCACGCCTGCCCGTCGTCGCAAACCGCGCCGTCCTCGGCTTGAACGTCGCTACACTCACCAGTCTTCGGATCGCACTCGCCGTCGACATGACAGTCGTCAGCGGCGGCGCACGTCTTGGCTTCACCGCCGACGCATTCGCCCGCCTGACAAGCGTCAACCTGCGTGCACGCGTCTTCGTCGTCACAGGTTGCGCCGTCGTCGACCGGCTCGACCGTACACTCGTCGGTCACCGGGTCGTGGACGGCCTTCAGGCACGGTCCTAGCTCGTCGTCGCAGTCCATCGCCACGCCGGCGCAAATGCCAGACAAGCACGCATCCTGAGCGGTCAGCGGATCGGCGTCGTTGCAGCGATGGCCGTCCGGCAGAGTGCTGAGCTCACATTGGTTGGCGACACACGCCACGGTGTCGCAAACGCCGAGCTCAGACGTGTCGCAGTCGACGTCGGTCTGGCACTCGACGGCGCGTTTCTTTCCGTCACCCGAGCCGCAGGCGGCCAAGACGAACAGCGCCAGAGCCACGAAAAGATGCGCACACGCAGCAGTCCAGTGCTTGGCCCCCCAAGCCCGTAACCCATCGCGTGGCATCCATGGTCATTAACACGAATCGCCAGCTTTCGGATGGCGGATAGCCGCCCGGCGGCGCGGCGCTTTTCGACGAACGCACGCAAGTGCTCGAAAGCGCGAAGTCTTTGCCACGCTCGCGCAAGGCGCGCGCCGCAAAGCTATCTCAGCCGCCGAGCGCTGCGAGCAGCGCCGACAGCGCTGGCGACGACTTGGCTTTCACTCTCAGCGCAAGCGGCTCTGGAGCCGCAGCCCCGCGCTCGATGCTGAACCCGCCTGCGCCGTACAGCTTTTCGAGCAGCGGCGTCGCATCGCGCGAAACCTCCGCGAAGCTCGCGTCGTCGTTCGGCGCGCGCAGCCGATCCGGCAAGCGGATCAGGATTTCGTCGGTAGCGAACGCCAGCTTGCCACCGAGCTCGGGCGCGGCCTCGAGCAGGGTGCAGGCTTTGAGCGCGCGCGCGAAACCTTCACGCAGCCGGCCTTCGGGGGCCGAGCCGTGACGCTTACGGCTGAAGAGCAGGCCGGGCCGCCCTTCGCCTTCGTCGAGGTAGTAGTCGTTGGCGTCACCGACCAGCACGACACCGGGGCCGTTTTTCACGTGCTTGTAGTCCGCGACATCAATCATCAGCTCGTCGAAGGCGTGCTCGCGAATGAAGCGGTGGAACACCGGTACGACAGCTTCGATGTCGAAGGCGGCGTTCGGCTTGGCGAAGAATTTTATCTGAAGCTTTTCCGATTTCATACTTCTGTTGCTCTTACGACGCGGTGCCCGCCAGATTGCCGGTCTTCGTGTAGCACTGGTAAGCGGCGTCCACGAACAGCTGCGCCTCTTCGACCAACATGTGAGCGGTCTCTTTCGACGGGTCCTTCGCGGGCTCTTCGTGAGCTTTGAAGAAGTACTGCGCGAACTTGCCGTGCGCGTATTGGTCCCAGAACAGCTTGGTGTCGACGAACAGTCGCTTGAACTCGCTGGCGACCTCGTCTGGCTGATCGCTCAGGTTCTCATTCTTCTGGCGGGTCAGCGCACGCGCCGCCACCAACATCGCGCTGAAGGCGCGCGACGCGGCCTCGCTCGGCTTGCCCTCGTCGAGCAAGATCTGCGCTTCGAACACCTCGCGCTCGCTGGCCGCGAGGCCCATCTCGACCAGCGGCACGACCTCGCCAGCGCACTCGCCGACACCCTGGTCGCCGATCGTGTACTCGCGCGGATCGCCCCAGTCCGAATAGAAGCTGGGGTCCTGCTCGTAGCTCGGCACCTGGTTCAGCTCATCGACAATCTTGCGGATCGGCTTCTTGCCGACGCGGTCGATGAAGCCCTTGAAGGTCTCACCCGGCTGCTTGTCGCGAATGTAAAAGTCGGTGACCATCTTCACCGCCTTCGGCACGTTCTTCGAAGGAATCGCGCCGATCGCCAAGCCGTAGTGAGCGGCGTTGTTGGTCAGCTCGCCGCCGACCACCAGCTGGAAGTGCGGCACGCGACGACCGTTGACGTTGCGGCTCACGCCCAGAAAGCCAATGTCGGCCACGTGGTGCTGGGCGCAGCTGTTGAAGCAGCCGCTGGTCTTGATGTGCAGCGCCTTGGTCGCCGGATCCAGCTCGGGCTCGAGCACCTTCAGCTGACGGCGGAGCTCGCCGGCCAAGCCGCGCGATGACGAGATGCCGAGCTTGCAGGTGTCGGTGCCGGGGCAAGACGTGATGTCGGTGATGGTGTCAGCGCCGGCCTCGGCCAGCCCAACCGCCAACAGCTCCGAGTACAGCGCCGGCAGGTCGCCGTTCGGGACCCAGCGGAACATCAGGTTCTGATCGACGGTCGTGCGCAATGAGTCGCCGGTGTACTTGCGCATCATGCTGGCGACGGCGCGACCCTGTTGCGGCGAGAAGTCACCGAGCGGCAGGTTGATCTTGGCCGTCGAGTAGCCGGATTGGCTCTGCGGCAGGACGTTGGTCTTGGCCCAGCCGTCGAAGCCGGCCGGACGCGCAGCGCCCAGCTCACTCGGCGGCTTGAGCGGCGACTCGTCAGTCGCGTGCAGCTCGGCCAAGAACGCCGTCCAGCGCTCGTCGGTGCGCAGCTTGGTGCGTTCTTCGAACACCAGCCGCTTGAACTCTTCGAGCCCGAGCTTCTTGACCAGGAATTTGATGCGCGCCTTGGAGCGGTTGTCGCGCTCACCGAGCCGCGCGAACACGCGCGACACAGCCTGGCACATCGGCAAAAGCTCTTCTTCCGGCACGAAATCCGAGACCAACGCCGCCGGGTACGGCACCGAGCCGAGCCCGCCACCGACGTAAAACTCGAACCCGCGCTTGCCGTCGCGCACCTTGGCGATACCGCCAATATCGTGGAAGTTCACCAGCGCGCACGGCTGGTCCTTGCAGCCCGAGAACGCCAGCTTCACCTTGCGGCCGAAATCCTGGGTGTCGTCGTGGCCCAAAAGAAAGAAGGTCGCGGCGTGCGCATACGGCGTCACGTCGAACGACTCGGAATTGCAGACGCCCGCGTACGGGCAAGCCGTCACGTTGCGCACCGAGTTGCCGCACGCCTCGCGCGTGGTAACGCCGACTGCAGCCAGCCGCCGCATCAAGTCCGGTGTGTCCTCGATGTGGATGAAATGGAGCTGGATGTCCTGGCGCGTGGTGACGTGGAGAATTTGGTCCGAATACTCTTCGGCCAGCTCGCACAGCGCGTCCATCTGCGCCGCGGTCATCTTCCCGTACGGGATCTTGATCCGCATCATGCCCGGCGCATCGAAGTAGGTGACCGGGCCCTTGGTCAGCTCGCCACACGGGAACTTGAGCAGCTGCGTCTTCTCACCGTCGTGACGCTGGCCGTTGTCGTAGCGCTGGCCGTAGATGCCGCGACGCAAGCGCGTCTCCGCGAACATCTTTTCTTCGAATTTGCCCTTCTTGCGCAGGTCAATCTGCGTCTCGAAAACGTCAATCTCGCGCGCCCAGTCTTCGCGCATGTGAGCGGTCAGACGTTCTTTCCAAGTTTGGCTCTGCGTGCTCTGCGACATGAGGGGCCGGGACCATACTCCCATTTTCCGGTGCGACAACTGTAGAATGGTCCAAATCGGCTCGGCCGGCGCGCCAAAGCAAGCCCTTAACCTGCCAGAATTACAACACTTTATGGCAGCTGCCGGGCGCCCATGCTAGGACGCGCGTCCACCGATGCGTTACGCGCGTGCCTTGATCCCGACGCTCAAGGAGGCTCCTTCCGACGCCACCAGCGTGAGCCATGTGCTGCTGCTGCGCGCCGGCTACGCGCGCCGCGTCGGGGCCGGCATCTACGCGTACTTGCCGCTGGGGTTGAAGGTACTGCGCAAGATCGAGCGCATCGTGCGCGACGAGCTCGACAAAGCCGGCGCGCTCGAGCTCTTGCTGCCCGCACTGCTGCCGGCCGAGTACTTCCAAGAGACCGGGCGCTGGGACCAGTACGGCGACGTGCTGTTGCGACTGAAGGACCGCAAAGGCGGCGATTACCACCTCGGCCCGACTCACGAAGAGATCATCACTGATCTGGCGCGGCGTGAGATCAAGAGCTACCGCGACCTGCCCAAGAATCTGTATCAAGTGCAGACCAAGTTTCGCGACGAGCCTCGGCCACGCGGCGGCCTGTTGCGCGGCCGCGAGTTCATCATGAAAGACGCCTACTCGTTCGACGTGAATGAGGAGCAGGCGTTGAAGAGCTACGCTGTGATGCGCGCCGCTTACCAGCGCATCTTCGAGCGGATGGGCTTTCACTATCGCGTCGTCAACGCCGACGGCGGCTCGATCGGCGGGTCACGCAGCGAAGAGTTCCAGGTGCTGGTGCAAAGCGGCGAGGACCACGTCGCAGCTTGTTTGCAGTGCCCGTATGCGGCCAATTTGGAGGTCGCAACCAGCCCGCCCTACCCGCGGCGCGGGCCAGCTTTATCTGAGCTTTTGCCGCGAGATCGCCTGCACACGCCCGGTCACGGCGGCATCGACGACGTGGTCGCGTTCACTAAGCTACCGAGGACCAGCTTCTTGAAGAGCCTGGTTTACAACGCCGGCGACGCGCTCGTGCTGGCGGTCGTGCGCGGCGATCACGACGTGAACGAAGTGAAGCTGGCGCGCGCGCTCGGCGTGGACGAAGTGCGGCTGGCCAGCGCCGAAGACGTGAAGCGCGCGACCGGCGCGGCCGTTGGCTTCGCGGGGCCGGTCGGCTTTGTCGGCAAAGTGGTCGTGGATCGCGACGCCGCCAGCGTGTCCGACGGCGTGACCGGCGCCAACGAGACCGACTACCACCTGCTGCACGTCGCGTACGGCCGCGACTTCAACGGCTTGCAGGCGGACATTCGCAGCGTGGTCGACGGCGATTTGTGCCCCGAGTGCGGCGCGTCGCTCAAGTTGTATCGGGGGATCGAGGTCGGTCACATCTTCCTGCTCGGCACCAAGTATTCCGAGCCGATGAACGCCGCTTATCTCGACGAAAAGGGCGAGCAGCAGAAGTTGGTCATGGGTTGCTACGGCATCGGCATCTCGCGGCTGTTGGCTGCGCTGGTCGAGCAGCACAACGATGCTGACGGCATGATGTTTCCGATGTCGGTCGCGCCGTTCCAGGTGCACGTCGTTCAGCTCGGTACGGAGACGGCGGTCGTGGACGCCACCGCGCAGGTCGAAGCCGCGCTCGAGCGGCTGGGCCTCGAGGTGCTGGTCGATGATCGCGAGGAGCGCGCAGGCGTGAAGTTCAAGGACGCGGACTTGCTCGGTGTGCCGTTGCGGCTCACCATCGGCAAAAAATCACTGGAAAACGGCGGCGCGGAGCTGAAGCTTCGCGGCGCCCGTGATCCCAAGCAAAGCGAACTCGTCGCACTCGACCGAGCCGCGACGCGAGTTTTCGAGCTGGTGCAGTCGGCGCTCGGCGCCTCCGCTGCCGGCGAGGCAGCATGAGCCAAGGTAAAGACAAAACAAGCGCCGGCCCCGGCCAACGCCCCCCCACCTCCACCGACGCTGTGCACGCTGGCATCGTCCGCGCGCGCTCGCACCACACGCTGACGCCGTCGATCGCGCAAACCGCCACGTACACGTTCGAGGACACGGCGACGCTCGAACGCTACATGCGCGGCGAAGATCCGGATCCGGAGCGTGAAGAGTACGGCCGCTATGGCAACCCGACCGTGCGTGAGCTCGAGCTGCGCGTGGCCGCGCTCGAAGGCGCTGAAGACGCGCTCGCGTTCCCGAGCGGCATGGCGGCGACCAGCACGGCGCTGTTGGCCTTGCTCAAGGTGGGTGATCACGTCGTCTTGTTTCGCGACTGCTACCGCCGCACGCGCCAACTCGTGACGCAGACGCTGCAGCGCTTCGGCATCGAGCACACCGTAGTCGACGCTGGTGACTTGGTCGGCTTGGAAGCGGCGCTCCGCCCGACTACGCGGCTGGTCGTCACCGAGTCACCGACCAACCCGCTGAACTTCTGCGTCGATCTCGAGCGGCTGTCGGCGATCGTCAAAGCCAAGGGACGGATCCGCACGCTGGTCGACTCCACGTTCGCGACCCCGATCAACTCCACGCCGCTCGCGCTCGGCATCGATCTGGTGCTGCACAGCGCGACCAAGTACCTGTCCGGGCACAACGACGTGTTGGGCGGCGTGGTCGCTGGACCTTCGCACCTGATTTCCTTGTTACGCGACACGCGCGGCATCGTCGGCTCCGTGCTCGATCCGCACGCGGCCTTCCTGATCATGCGTGGGCTCAAGACGTTGGCGCTGCGCGTCGAGCGTCAGAACCAGAGCGCGCTGGCGTTGGCCAAAGCGCTCGAGCAGCATCCGCGAGTCGAGCGCGTGCACTACCCCTGGCTCGAGAGTCACCCGTCGTATCCAATCGCCACGGCGCAGATGCGCGGCGGCGGTGCGGTCGTCAGCTTCGTTGTTCGCGGCGGACGCGCGGCGGCTTCGCGCGTGGTCGACGCCGCGCGCATCCCGCAGATCGCCGCGTCACTGGGCGGGGTCGAGAGCTTGATCGAACAGCCGGCGATCATGAGCTTCTTCGAGCTCGGCGACGACGACCTGGCCAAGATCGGGATCGATCCCGCTTTGATACGTTTGTCTGTCGGGATCGAGGAAACCGATGACTTGGTTGAAGATCTGCTGAGCGCGCTGTCGCACGCCTGAGCTCCGTCACGTCCTGACGCAGTGCGCGAAAGCGCGCGAGAACCAGCGAAGACGGCGGAAGACGGCGGAAGACGGCGGAAGACGGACAGTCAACCAAAGCGCTACGCATTTTCGTCCCCCGCGGTTTGTATGAAATTGCCCAGTCGAGCCGAGCTGCGGGAGCCATGGAGACAATCCACCCACATACTGCTCGCACTTGGCAGAAAGCCGAGGTACCGTGTGGTCACGGGTAAGTTACTTAGGGGCTAAAAAGCGTGACGCATCGACTCAGAAGCTGGTTCTTGCGAGGAGTGCTCGAGGCGCTAGAGCGCCAATGCGGCACGACTGCGCTCGCCCTTCTCACTGAAAAAGTACCGCGTCGCTTACTTCCCCACTCGTCGCTCGACCGGTTGCGTGCGAGCGCGGCGCTCGACACCATCCTGCTCGACGACGGCGAAGAGCTCCTCCTCTTCATCGATACCTTGCTCGGCGACGGCAGCGGCCGGGTGCTGGAAGGCATCGGCCAAGAGCTGGCTGCACGCGCCTTGCACCAGGGCGGCGTCGCCAAGTTTGGGGATCTGCACGGCACCGTCGCGCGCTTGCAGGCTTTTCTCGATCATCCGTTCGTCGACACGCCAACGCTATTCGAGCTCAAGCGCATCGATCTAGGCTTTAGCCTGACGGTCGGCGTAGTCGGTCGTCCGCGCGCCACGCGCGTGTTGCGGCACCTGGCAGTCGGGGCAGTCACGGCCGCCGAACGTGCCGCGCGCGAAGGCGGCGGCATGAAGATCGCGTCCAATGTGCTGGCTGATCGCGCGACGCTCACCGTGCACTACCAACGCACCGAGCCGCCGCTCCGCAACACCGACAGCGAGCCCCCGCCCACGTCCGCTCGGCGGCCCACCCACTCGATCCGTCCGCCTTCGCTCAGCCAAGAAGTGGAGCGGATCCTGGCCTCGCACCGCGCGCCGCAGCCAGCGTTCGTGCCGCGCACCACACCGGTGCCGGGGTCGTATCGCCACTCTCAGCCCTCGCTCGAGCGCACGTCCGACGTCCAGCCGGTCGCGCCACGCACCTCGCCCGACAGCGAACGCGTGACTGCGGTGCCTGCCGCACCTGCTGAGCTCAAGCGCAGCAAAGGCTAACTCGCTTGCGGTTTCGTTCGAGCGGTGGCGCCGTCGCTCCTGTCGCGCCAGCCGCGTTTGCTCTGCTGGTTGCGTGCGTCGCGTGCGCGAGCCAAGCGCCGCTCGCGCCGTTGCCGGTAGCGCCGACGCTGATCAAAGCGCCACCCGTCAGGTCGCAGGCGGCGACCACCACGGCTGCCGCGCCGGCCCCCAAAACCGCTCTGCTACCAGCCACACCCGCCGCCGCACCCGTCGCGATTTCGCTCGGCGATATCGGCAGCGCTGGCCGCGTACAGCTCTTGGCCACCTCCGCCAGCGGCGCCTGGGTCGCGCTGTGTGAAGCCGAATCGAAGACGGCGCGACTGGTGCTCGGTTCCGGCAGCGGCGAGCCGCTCGACGACGTGCTGGCGCAGGATCCGACCGGGCGCTACCTGGTGACCGTCCGCGAAGGCAAAGTGGAGCTGGTCGACGCCGTTGTGGGCGCGCGCGTGAGCTTGACCGAGTTGGGCGCCGACGTGCGGCGCGTGCGCGCCGACTACGCCATGCATCGCACGCTGAGCTTCGACGCGCGCGGCCGGTACTTGGCGTACGTGCGCCTGCATAGCCTTGGCTCGCAGATCATCGTGCGCAAGCTCGACGACGGCAGCGAGCAAGCGTTTCCGGCGGGCGCGGGCGAGGTTTTCCGTTTGCAGCTGAGCGCCGACGCTCGGCACGTCACGTTCGATGCGTTGCGCGAGGACACGAACCACAGCGGCAAGCTGGATTGGCCCGTTCCCGAAGACACCGCACCCAAGAACGCTTGCGAGCGACCGAGCTCGCTCAGGTTCCGGAGCTTTGCGTATCAAGGTCGCGGCGACGCGCTCACGCACGCCGTAGTCTCCCTGCCGACTGGCAGCGTGCGCGACGTGCCCGAGCTCGTCACGCCGCTCGGCCAAAGTCTGGTCGTGCGCGAGGCCGACGGCAGCTTGCGCCTCGATCAAGCCGGCAAGCGCTCGGCGTTGTCGCCCGCGAGCTGCGGCGCTCACGTGTTGTTCGCCGATGCCGAGCGCGGCCTGGTCCTGGCGACGTGCGCGCCGCCGCCGCCACCCAAGAAGTCGCGGCAAGCCGCAGCCACGCCCGCCAGCGGCAAGCGCGAGGTGTGGCTGTTCGGCAGCGGGCTAGCGAAGAACCTGCAGAGCGTGCTGTACGAAACCTCGACCGACCGCGAGGCCGTCGACGGCGTGCGGCTCGTGCCGCTCTATCCGGGCAGCGACGCCAGCTTGTTGGACTTGGAGCGGCGCGAGGTCTTGCCGTTGCCGGCCGGCTCGCGCGTCGTCACGACGAACGGCGCGCTGGCGCTGATTTGGCGCGAAGGCGACCTGTACCGCTACGACGCCGCGACCAAGGCCGAGCAGCGGCTGGCGCACGGCGTGCTCAAAAATCCCGACCTGCTGCAGGCTGGCAACAGCGTGCTGCTGAGCCCGTTCGTGGTCGTCGGCTGCGACGGCCCAGCCCTGACGAGCCCGCCACACGCGTTGGCCGTATCGACGAGCGGCTTCGTCCTCACCGCAAGCCCGCCGGCCGCGCTGTCACCGACCAACGCGACTGCCGCTTCCCGAAGCGCGATCCAAGGGCCGCTCCACTGGGTCGATGCTAAGGTCCCGGCCCTCGATGGCCCCAAATGACTCGACTCAACCGCGGCGCACGCCCGGCGATCTTGGCTTTGGGCTTCGTTTTCGCTGCGCTCCGGTGCTCACGTACCCACCTACGCTTCGCTCCGGTGCTCGCGAAATCCTCGCCAAAAGCCAAGCTGGCCGGGCGGGTCTTCTGATAGATCGTGGGCGCGATGAACCTCCTCGCTGATCTCGAGTTTCGCGGCCAGCTGCACCAGCAAACGAACGCGCAAGGCCTACGCGAACACCTCGCCACGCCACGCAAAGTCTACGCCGGCTTCGATCCGACGAAGGACTCGCTGACGATCGGCAACTTGGTGCAGATCCTCTTGCTGCGACGCTTTCAAGACGCTGGCCACACGCCGGTCGTCGTGTTCGGCGGCGGCACCGGGATGATCGGCGATCCATCCGGCAAAGAGGCCGAGCGGCAGTTCCTAACGCCTGAGCAGGTGGCGCTGAACGTCGCCGGCCAGCGCGTCAGCTTCGAGCGTCTGCTGCGCTTCGACGGACCGAACGCCGCACAACTGCTGAACAACGCCGACTGGCTCGGCAAGCTCGGCTTCATCGAAGCCTTGCGCGATATCGGCAAGCACTTCTCGATCAACATGATGATCCAGAAGGATAGCGTGCGTGAGCGGCTGAATAACCGCGACCAAGGCATCAGCTACACCGAATTTTCTTACATGCTGCTGCAGGCGTACGATTTTTCCTACTTGATGCAGCACCACGACGTCACGGTGCAATCGTCCGGCTCCGACCAGTGGGGCAACATCGTGGCCGGCATCGATTTGATCCGCCGTACGCAGCAGAAGGAAGCCTTCGGGCTCACGACACCGCTCGTCACCAAGGCCGACGGCGGCAAGTTCGGCAAGACCGAGAGCGGCGCGGTGTGGCTCGCCCCGGAGCGCACGTCGCCGTACGCCTTTTACCAATTTTGGGTGAACAGCGACGACGCCGACGTGCCGAAATTTCTGCGCACCTACAGCTTCTTCTCCCACGAAGAGATCCTGCGGCTCGAAGCCGAGCATCAAGCCAACCCTGGCGCGCGCACCGCGCACCGTGCGCTCGCTCAGCACATGACCGAGCTCGTGCACGGCCCCGACGGACTGGCGCAAGCGCAGAAAGCCACCGAAGCGCTGTTCTCGGGCAACGTCGCTGACCTGTCCGAGGTCACGATCGCCGACCTGTTCGGCAGCGCGCCATCGGTCAGCTTGTCGAAAGCCAAGCTGGCCGGCGCAGGCTGGCCGGCGGTGGACCTGCTGGTCGACGGCGGGGTGGTGAAGAGCAAGCGCGAGGCGCGCGAGTTTCTGGGCAACAACGCGATCTTGATCAACGGGCGTACCCCGGGCGCCGACACCAACATCGGCGCTGATTGGCTACTGCACGACGCGGTCCTGCTGATTCGTCGCGGCAAGAAGATCTGGCACGTCGTTCGCTTCGGCTGAGGGCCCGTTCGGCGCGCCATGGCGAGCGCCTTCGCCTTCGACGGCGAGCTGTTCGATGCTTGGGACTGAGGCCTAGGCGAACAGCCCGGCGATCGGCACGGTGTGCAGATCTTTGTCGCCGAGTATGAAGTCATTCAAGCCGTAGAAGCGTGCCACGGCCATCCACAGATCGTTCGTGCAGCGCATACCACTGCCACCGTTGGTCCAGACCTGATTGCCTTTCAGGCCAGTCTTGCTGCCGCCGAACAACAACCACGGCATGTTGTCCCAGTTGTGGCCAGCGGTGCCAACCTCGGTCACGTACGGAACGATCGTGTTGTCGAGCAGCTTGCCGCCGCCAAGGTCGTCGGTCATCGCCAGCTCTTGGATGTAGCCGGCCAGGCGCTCCGAGTACCAGGTGTCGACGCGAGTCAGGTATTCCTGGCGCGCCGGCGATTCGGCGTCGTGGCTCTCAGTGTGATGCACTTTGATCACCTTCGGATCGGGCGTCCACATGCCCGGGAAGCTGACGTGCGACGTACCGGGCGCCCACTGAAACGTCGCGACGCGGGTCAAATCACAGCGAAATGCCGCCTTGATCACCGCGAAATGCAGGTCGCCGATGCGCTTGTGTTTGACGTCGTCGGGCTCGGCGGCGTTGCCATGCTGGTACGGATCCGGGTCGACGAACTCGCTGACCGCGACGCGCTCCGGCTTGGCCGCCACGCCACAGAACACTGGGTCGCGCGGATCCGCATCGAGCTCGACCTCGAGCGCGCGGATCGCAGATTCTTGTCCGTCGAGCAGCGCCTTCGAGGAGGCCGGCGCCAACGTGCGCAACCGCGCCAGGTCCTTGAGCGCGAAGTCGAGGACACTCTTTTTTTGCGCGCGGGCGCGGGCCAACGCTTCCAAGTTCTCACTCGTGGTCCCGCCCGGCATCAGCGAGCCGAACAGACGTTCATACGCGTCAACGGCTTGGTAGTACGGCGCCATCGGCGCCTTGTAGCCGGAGTACGACATGTGGCGCGTCGAGATCTCGGTGGTATCTGCGCGACCGTCGCACGACACCTGCAACGACGCGACCGGCGTATGCTTCAAGTCGTCCGACTTGGTGACGAACAGCTGGTCGACGCTGGGTCCGAAAGCGACCGGGTCGTCGCCACCGTTGCCGGGATACAGCTCGGTCGTGCGCATGCCCGTCAGCATGATCGCGGTACCGCGTTCGTGACCGCCGCCCTCCGAGCCCTCCCACGGCAGCTTCAGATCGCGGAACACGATCATGCGCTCACGCAGCGCCTCGAACGGCGTCAAAATTCGCGAAAGCTTGAAGTCAGTACCGCTGCCGTTGGGCCAGTAATTGGCGTAAACGGTGCCGACCGGCCGCTGCACGCACAGGAAGCGCTTCGGCGACACCGCGCCTTGTTCCTGCGCTTCCACGTTGCGCAACAACCCGGCCAAGCCTGCCGAGGCACCGACGGCGGATAAGAAGCTCCTGCGCGAAAAGGCGTAACGCATCACATCGTCTCCTTGGCTCGAACCGACAGAATCGAAGACTTGGCCACCGCGCTCACGACCGTTGCGAACGTGACCGGCCCCTGCGGCAGTGAAGCCACTACCTTCTGCAGCTGGCAGGCGTCGGTCGTCAGACCGGCATCGCCCGTGGCGTACACGGCCAGGTTGCGCGTCATACAAGCCGCAAAGTCAGGCGACGCAGCGGCCGCTTCAGCCATCTTCACCGCACCAGCGTAAGTGCCGGCGAAGCTACCGAGCCCGGTCAGGTCCATCGAAGCGTCGACCGGCACGCCCTTGATGTCACTGCGGAAGCGCCCGATCGGATCGTAGGCCTCGAGCAGCAACCCGAACGGATCGAAGTTCTTGTGGCAATTGCCGCAGGGTTGCGTGGTCTTACGGTACTCGGCGCGCTCCTTCTCGGTCATGTCCGCCGCCAGTTGCGCTTCAATCGCGCCCTGCAAATTGGCTGGCGGCTGCGGGATCTTCGGCAAACACAGGATTGCGCCGCGCATGAACAGACCGCGCGCCACCACCGACGTTTGGTCGGTCCGCGACAGCGCCGACATCAAGCTCAGCTGCGTGATCAGGCCCGCGCGCTGGTTGGCGGGCAACGTCACCTTGACGAACTCGCCCGGCATCGTACCGGTGTACGGAACGCCATAAATCTTGGCCAGACTTTCGTCGACGAACGAGTCACGCGACGTGAGCAGCTCGGAGATCGGCGCGGCGCGCTTCCACAGCACGTCGTCGACGAACAACTGAGTCTCGCGATACATGCTGGCCGTCAGCTGGGCATTAAACTCGGGGAACGCCCCTGGATCTTTGGCGGAGCCGAAGACGTTGGCGACGCGCCACGCCGCCAGCATCGTGCCGGTCAGGCTGCTCTGTGCGGCCGGCAATGCCAGCAAGCGCGTAACGTGCTTCTCAATCTCGCCCGGCTGCAGCAGCGCACCGGTGTCGGCTGCCGCGCGCAACTCCGCGTCGGGCGGAGCGTCACTCAAGAAGTACGATAGCGTGGACGCCAGCTCGTGCGGGGTGAGCGAGAAACGCCCCTGACCATCGTCGCTGCCGAATTCGGTGCGGTAGGCGAACGACGGCGCGGACAGCAACGCCTGCACCGAGAGCCGCAGCCCCGAGGCGAAGTCGCCCATTACCTTGGCCCCCGCGTAGACCGCCATCAAATCGGTCATTTCGACGTCGCTGACCGGGCGTCGAAAGGCTTTCGTGCCGAACGCTTTGAGGAACCTGGTGGCGCAGGCGTCGCTCGGGTCGGCGGCACAGCCGCTCACCTCGAGCTCTTTACCGAGCAACGTCGCGGTCGCTTGCTCCGACCAGTTCAGCTGGGTGTTCAGGCTGCCGGTGGTCGGTACGAGGCCGACATCGATGAAGGCCTTGGTCTCGGCCTTCGGCGCGCCCGCTTTGGCCACGGCCGCATCGCCCAACAGCGCGCGCAGCGAACTCACGTACTGCAGCTCACTCAGCGGGACCAGCCGCCGCGCGACTGGTGCCGGACAGGCTTCGGTCACGCCGACGACCGCTGGGTTGGTGCTGCCACCACCGCCGACGCTGCCCGCACCTGCCGACGCACTATTGCCGGTGTCGTGCCGACGGTCCTGCCCGCCATCCACGATCGCGGTGCAGCCCAAAAGCACGCCCCAAGCGAACAGCCCCAGGCTCAACGTGCCCATTCGCCCGATTCGTCGCATCACAAGCGGTCAACGCCCACCCCGCCCGCAGGTCAGATTTGTGGCGGAAAACTCGGCCCAAAAACCGGTAATTTGCGACCTCTGCTGCGCGTGACCCACAGCGCACCGTCACGGGGTGCGGTTTTTCACACGGTTCGCCCGCGGGCGGCCTCACCGCTCACTTCGGAACATTGACTTCCTTCTTACAGGCCGAGCTGCAGCCGTCGCCGCTCTTGTTGTTCTTGTCGTCGCAGTCCTCGTATGGCTTCTGCACTTTGCCGTCGCCGCAGTACGGACCGTAGACGCAACCCGGCGCGCACTCGCCGTATTTCCCGGTGTTGTTCGCACCGTCGTCGCACTGCTCGCTCATCATCTGCACGACGCCGTCACCGCAGCGCGGCCCCAGCTTGCACATCGGCGCGCATTCGCCGTAGCCGCCGTCGTTCACGCCGTCGTCGCACTCCTCACCCTTGGCCGGCTCGGGCAAGCCGTTGCCGCAGGCCGCAAACGTGCAGTTCAGGCAATTGGCGGGGTCGAGCTTGTCGTCGCATTCCTCACCCCACTCCGGTGACAGCACGCCGTCGCCGCACTTGGCCGCCGGGGTGCAGTTGGCGTTGCAGCTGCCATACAGGCCGTCGTTCACGCCGTCGTCGCAGGTTTCGGTGCCGTTCTTGGTGCCGTCGCCGCAGTACGGGCCGTTGCTGCAATCCACGTTGCAACCGCCGTACGCGCCGGTGTTGTTGCCCATCCCCAGATCGCACTCTTCGCCGTCATCGACCTGCACGACCATGTCGCCGCAGCGCGGGCCGTTCTTGCACATCGGGTAGCACTGGCCATACCCGCCGTTGTTCACGCCGTCGTCGCACTCTTCACCGGCGTCGACTTTGCCGTTGCCGCACTGCGCGCCAAGCTTGCAGTTCGCGCAGTTCGGGTCCTTGGGCAAGACAGCGTCGTCGCATTCCTCGCCCCAGTCCTTCTGCACTTTGCCGTCGCCGCAGCGGTCCGGCAGCAAGCAGCCCGGTGCACAGGTGTTGTAGGTGCCGTCGTTCAGGCCGTCATCGCAGGCCTCGCCGCCGTTCTTGCTGCCGTCACCGCAGTACGGGCCCGCCTGGCACGTCGTGGTGCAGCCGTTGTAGCCGGTCACGGTGTTGCCGGCGCCGAGATCGCACTCTTCGCTCGGAGGATTGACCTTGGCGTCGCCGCAGAAGCCAGGCTTCTTGCAGCCCGGTGCGCAGGCTGTAGCGCCGGTAGTCCCGTACGAGTCGGTGTTGGTACCGTTGTCGCACGCCTCGTTGGCCATCTGCCACGTCTTGTCGCCGCAGTAGCCGCCGAGCGTGCAAGTCACAGTCGCGCACTCGCCGTAGCCTGGGCTGGCTTTGTTGTTGGGGCCGTCGTCGCACTCTTCGTCGCCAGTCACGATGCTGTTGCCGCACTTCGGCGTGCACACCGACGTGCCAGCGGTAAAGCCTTGCAGCGTGAGCTGGTAGTTAGAGCCGGTGACGTGGCGCTCGGCTTGAAACACCACGATTTCGTAGATGTTCCCGGTCACGAGCCCGAGGTTCACGTCCGTCGTGCCGCCGCCGAACTTGCCAACGATGGCGTGACCGTTGTCCTTCAGCGTGACGGTCTCTTGGTCCTGACCGTGGATGCCGCCGATGTCGGCCGTGAGCGTGTTCTTGATGAACACCCAAACGTCGTCGTCACCGTAGAAGGTGAGCACCGGGTCATCCGCCGCGGTCGCGTTGGCGGTGTACTGGAACCAGTAGCGAACCTCGGACGTGAAGTAGAAGTCGTGGCCAGCGCTCTGCGCCTTCTCTTTGCCATCGACCAGCAAGCTCTGGAGCTTCGGGTCAGTGTTGGGCGTCGGCGTCGTGTCGACCGGCCAGAACGGGTTGCGCGTGTACTGGAACGTCCCGGGTGTGGTCTCGGTCAGCGTGATGCTGGTGCGGAGCGTCTTGTTGTACTTCGCGTTGTCGCGATACCACCACTGGAAGTTGTCCTGACCCGTGGTCCATCCAGTACCGGCGGTGGGCACGAACGGTCCGGCGCCATACGAATTCTCGGGTTTGCCCGCTGCATCGAGCTGCGTCTTTACGGTGCCATCGGTATTGCTACCCCCGCCTGGGTCGACCTCGAAGTCGAAATGACCAACCGGATCAGCGGCCAGATCGGCGTCGCAGGCGCTGTTGTCGTCGGCCGAGTTGTTGCCGGTCGGGCACCAACCGATGAAATCGCGGATCGTCATCGGTAGCACCATGCTGGTCGGCGCTACCGCGCAAGTGTAGCCAGCTTCGACGAGGCACTTGTCGTCGCAGCCGTCGCCCGCCGTCGTGTTGCCGTCATCGCAGGCCGTTATCGCGGCGTTGGGCAACAAGATGCCGTCGCCGCACTTGTCGGTGCAGGCGCCAGTCGTACACGTCGGCTCGACTTTGCAGTCCGGCGTGCAGCCGTCGCGCCAGTCGCCGTTACCGTCGTCGCACGGCTCGTTGCCCTCTTTGGTGCCGTTGCCGCACACCGCCGTGCCCGTGCAGTTCTGCGGCACGGCGGTGTCACACGTCTTACCTGGCTCGATCTTGCAGGCCGAGCTGCAGCCATCAGCGTCCTTGATATTGCCGTCGTCGCACTGCTCGACTGGCAGCTTGATCGTGTCGCCGCACACCGGTTTACACGGCTTGCCGGCGCGCGGGCAGGTGTAGCCCGGCTCGACCATCATGCAGTTGAGGGTGCAGCCGTCGCCGCTCTTCGGCGTCGCGCCGCCACCGTCGTCACACACCTCTTTGCCGCTGATGATGCCGTCGCCGCACTTGGGCAGGTAGGTACAAGCAACGCCGGCCGCGGGACAACTGTAGTCGGCTTCGACCTTGCAAGCCGCGCTGCAGCCGTCGTTGCCGACCGGAGCCATACCGCCGCCGTCGTCGCACGCCTCGCCAGCCTGGACCTTGCCGTCGCCGCAGTAGGTGATGTGGGTACAAGCCGTGTTCGGCTTCGGACACTTCCAACCCGCCTCGAGCTGACAGGTCGCGCTACAGCCGTCGTTGCTGACCGGGTTGGCGCCGCCACCGTCGTCGCACTGCTCACTGCCGTTCACGCGACCATCACCGCAGCTGACGATCTTCACGCACGTCTTGCCCTCGATGCAGACGTAGTTCGGATCCTGAATCAAGCAATCGCCGCTACAGCCGTCGTTGTTGGCGATGTTCTTGTCGTCGCACAGCTCGCCCGGCTCGATCACGCCGTTGCCGCAGGCGTACAGCGGTACGCATGCCTGACCCGCGTTCGGACAGTCGTAGCCACCTTCGACTTTGCACAGCGCCGAGCAGCCGTCGCCGCCGACCATGTTCTTGTCGTCGCACAGCTCGCCCAGCTCTTTGACGCCGTTGCCGCAAACTGGCAGCTTTTTGCATAGCGTGCCCGGCTTCGAGCACTCGTAACCGTCTTCCTTCTTGCAGCTGGCGTCGCAGCCGTCGTTGCTCATCGGGGTGAGTTGGCCGTCATCGCACTGCTCGCTGCCGTTCACGCGGCCATCGCCGCAGGCGTAAAGCAGCGTGCACTTCTCGCCTGCTTTGCAGACGTAGCTGGTGTCCTGCGTCAAGCAGTCAGCACTGCAACCGTCACCGTCCACGGCGTTGTGGTCGTCACAAACCTCGCCCGGGTTCAGCATGCCGTCGCCGCACGCGAACGTGAGCACGCACGGTTCCCCGACTTTGGGACACTCCCAATAGTTCTCGACCAAGCACTTGCCGGAGCAGCCGTCACCCGGAAGGCTGTTCCCGTCGTCGCACATTTCGCCGACTTGGTTGATCTCGGCGTCACCGCAAGCCGGACCGGACGGCTCAAGCATGAAGCACTCCGGTGGCGCGTCCGCGCCCGCGCACGGATCGGTCGACGCGCCAGCCACCGGGTCTTCGCCGTTGTCGCCGCCGATCTGAATGCCCGGCTGTAGGCCGGTCGACGACTTGCCACCGCTCGCGCCGTCACCCTTGGTGCCGCCACCGTCAGCACCCGGATCGTTGTTCGAGACGCTCGGGTTGCCACCGCAAGCTGCAACCGCTCCCAGCACCAACAGCGTCACCCAACCAAGCGCCGACCATGTCTTGTGCTGCACTCGAAACCAACCTTTCGACGACCGGCGTCCGCTGAAGACACAACGGCAATTGCTAGCTTCACTGTACCGCGAGCCAGTCAGTTACCGGAAGCGCAAAACGCGCGCGATCGCTGGTTCACCACGTGGACGGTTGGTGCAAGACGCCTTCGGAACCCGCCCGCGTGTAGGCGCAAGTGAGCCTGATTCACTCGAGCGTGAACGCGGCAAAGTCAGCGCTGCTCGGGCTCGTCGTTTGATCGCCATCGCTCATCAAGCCGACACCGAACAAGTCCGGCACTTCAGCCTTCGCATCGCCGCCTTCGAAGTGCTTGCGAAACTCGGTCGGCAAATCCAACGCGATGCTCTTCCACTCGTTCAGCGGCACGCCGGATTCCAGCACGACCGTGTCTTGAGCCAGGAACGGATTGCGTTTCTTGTCGCACACCGCACCGCGCGCCGCAACGGCGCTCCACACGTACTTCAGCGTGTAGTAGCGGAGTGCGCGCTTCCACGACACGTACACCACCGCGGCCGAGTCGCCCTTGCCGTCACGGCATTCGTCGCCGCCGGCCGGCAAGGCCAACGCCCGCCACTGCCAACGCAATTTGCTCGCGCGCGCCTGCCACTCCTTGACGTCGTAGCCCACGACCGCTGTCTTGAAGCCGGGCAGGTACTGGCTGCGAATCAGCGCGGGTGGCCCGGGCAACACCGAGTAGTAGTTGACCGGCCCCGACACGCGCGTGACGAGCCGAAAGCTTTGCACCGAAACTGGCCACGGCCGCGGCGGCGCCGCCGACGCGCCTGACGCCAAAACTCCGCACAGCACGCCGCCAAGCACCGCACTACCGAGGATCGAGGAACCGCGCGCCACGCTGTGGCAATGGGGCCAAACCGCCCAACGTCAAGCGGTCGTGGCTCGGCTGTTTGGGGGGGGAGGCCGTGTTTCCGGTGTTTCCGGCCGCGCAGCTGCCCGGCCCAGCGCGCCACACGGCTTGCGCCGCTGGGGGGCGTTCGATAAACGAGCACCATGCCAGCCAGGACCCAGCGCTACGTCGCCTTGCTGCGCGGCGTCAGCCCAATGAACGCGAAGATGCCCGAGCTGAAGCGCGCGTTCGAGCTCGCGTCGTTCCAAGACGTCAAGACCGTGCTGTCGAGCGGCAACGTCGTGTTCAGCGCGCGCCCTGCCACTGAAGAAGCGCTGGCCAAGAAAGCCGAAGCCGCGATGCAAAAGCACCTCGGCAACACATTCGTCACCTTCATCCGCTCCGTCGACGACCTGCGCAAGCTGCTCGAGAGCGATCCCTACGCCGCCTTCCGCTCGTCACCCGATGCCAAGCGCGTCGTCACGTTCCTGCCCGAGCGCCCGAAGGCCAAGCTCAAGCTCCTCATCGAGTACGACGGCGCCCGCATCCTCTGCGTCAAAGGTCGCGAAGTCTTCAGCGACTACGTGGTGAGCGACAAAGGCCCCGTCTTCATGACCCTGCTCCAAAAGACCTTCGGCAAAGACATCACCACCCGCACCTGGCAAACCATCGAGAAAGTCTCGAAGTAGCGCTTCCCGCGATTTCCCAATCCGATCACCGAATTCGATCTCGGTGATCGGGCTCGGTGATCGGTCTCGGTCTCAGCGACCGCTCTCGGTCGCTCTCTACTGCACGGGCGGGGGAATCACGCCCTTGTTGCGCGCGATGTCGCAGCCGCGCGCAACTCCGGTGCTGCCTTCCTCGGTCTTCACGATCTTGAACTCGACGCGGCGGTTCTTTTCCCATGCGGCCGGGTTGGAGGCGGCGTCCAGCGGGCAGTACTCGCCGTAGCCTTGCGAAACCAGACGCTTGGCGGCGACGCCTCGCTTCTGCATCGCTTCCATCACGGACTGCGCGCGCTGCTTGGTCAGGCTCAAGTTGTGCTCGTCGGTCGAGCGCTCGTCGGCGTGACCGGCGACCTCCATCACCAAGAACTCCGGGTGGCCCTTCATCGTCGACGCCACGGCGTCGAGGATCTCGTTGCTTTGCGGCAAGATCTTGGCGCTGTTCGTCTCGAACTGCACCTTGTCGAGGATCACGATGTCGCTGCCTTCGATGATGACCTTGCCCTTGTCCGGGCAACCGTCTTCATCCTGGAAGCCGTTGTAGGTCTCCGGATCGTTCGGGCACTTGTCCTTCACGTCCGGGATTTGATCCTTGTCGTTGTCCGGATCCGGGCAGCCGTCTTCGTCCTCGAACTTGTCCTTGTCCTCGGCGTCGTCGGGGCACGAATCCGCCTTGTCCGGGATTCCGTCCTTGTCGTTGTCGAGCTCCGGGCAGCCGTCGAGGTCCTCGAAGCCGTCCTTGTCTTCCGGATCGTCCGGGCACTTGTCCCGCGAGTCCGGAATGCCGTCGCCGTCGCGATCGCCGTCGCGATTGGCTTCCGGGCAGCCGTCCTCGTCGTGATCGCCGTCGCGATCTTCGGCGATGTTCGGGCAGCGATCGTCGACATCGAGGATGCCGTCGTTGTCGTTGTCCGGATCCGGACAGCCGTCGCCGTCTTGGAAACCGTCGAAATCCTCCGGCTCATCCGGGCATTGATCTTGGTCGTCCTTGTAGCCGTCGCCGTCGCGATCGCCGATCGACGGCTCGAACACGAAGCCGAGGATCAAGCGCACGTCAGCGGCTTCGAAACCGGTCGAGAAGGCGCGGCTACCGCCGCCCATCATCAAATAGCTATTGCGCTCGACGAACAGCTTGATGCCGCCAACGAACTCTTCGGAGAACTTTTGCTTGCTGTCGGAGTCGCCGCCCAGCTGGTAGCTGCCGTATGTCTCAGCGACTAAGTCGAGTGAGTCGAGCACGCGGTACGACAAGCCCAAGCTGAAGGTGCCGAGGTTGGAGCCCCCGAAGTTGCCTTCCTTGAGCTGAAACAGGTTGCCATTGAAACGATCGCGACCGAACTTGGCGTCCTTACCGGTGTGGCCGCGGTAACCGCCGTTGACGGCGACGTGAAACGCGCGCGTCGAACCGAATTGATTCTCGAGCACCAGCTGCGGCCAGTACCAGAAGCCGGGATCTGCACCTAAGTCACGCGGCGCGCTGGCGATCGGAATGCCGGCTTGCACCACCGCGGCCAAGCCGACTGTGCGATCGACGCGAGTGATACGAAACTTCCCGTGCAGCGCCAAATTCGAGATTTTTTGCGCATTCAGCGCAGCCGAATTGTATTGGCCGCCGGTCGGGCCAACGCCGTACGCGGCGTCACCGGTCATCAAGATCACCGGCACCGACAAGCCGACGACGCCGATGTTGGCGACGCCGTAGTTGAAACCGAACGTGCCTTGAATCGAGTTCTTTACCAGTGCGGGCACGCCCGTGCCGTCTTGTCCGGCGATGACGTCACAACGCTCGTCTTGGCACGACGGATCATCGGGCGTCGCGGGATCATTCGTACCGTTGGGCACGCGGCTCTCGCGCGTGCGCATCAGGTTCCGGCCGTAGTCCAGCACCAGGCCGAAGCTGATGTTTTTGGCGCCCAAGATGTCGGAGCCGTTGACGGAGAAGAAGCCTTTGGAGTCCACCGCCGGGCGGAACAAATGCGTGTCCAGACCATCGCCATTGCTGGCAGGCGCGCGGGTGTCCGACGTTTGCGCCGCCGCCAGCGCCGGCGCGCCCAGGATGGAAAGGAGTATTGCCGTTTGGCTGGTCTTCGCGCCCCAGCGTTCGAACGCCTTCAGCATCCTGGTCGTCTCCATGTGTCAGGCAAGTCTGATGATCGCGGAGTCCGCGGAAAAAGCTGGCAAATCCAGCGTTTGCGCACGCTAGCATCGCCAAAATTGGCATGTCAACGTAGGCTCACGGTCCTTTTGTACCCGGGTGTTTTCCAGGGGCGCCGTCGCGTGGGTCGGTGGGTCCCAAACCCGCCTCCCGATTTCGCACTAACCTGCTCGCTCTTCCAATGTGTGTTTTCCAGGCCTCCTGGCCATTTCCACGGTTTGCAGTCGTCGCGATGACTGTGCTCGCCCTCGTGCTGGCGAGCGGCCGAGCACGCGCGGAGGGACCAACACTCGCCGGCAGTTGGTCAGCAAGCCCACTCACCGTGAACTGGCAACTGGGTGATTGGGGCAAGGCTTGCGGCCCGGCGCCGGGCGGCGGTGGCGAGGGTGGCGGAGCCGTCACCATCTCGCAGAACGGAAATGAGCTCACGATGGCGGGCGCCGGGCGCACCTACAGCACGACCGAATGCTGGGAGCACTTCCCCGGCATGCAGCGCATCAGCCACAGCGCCTCGGCGCGCTCGTTCAACAACGTGTGCAAGAGCAGCGCCGGGGATCCGCGCCAGACCAAGTTGGTGACGACGCTCAGCGCCACCGACAACCGCATCAATTTCGACGAGACCGGCCAGTATCAGTTCGTGATCGAAGGCCAGAACTGCACGGCCAGCGTGCGCCGCACCCGCAGCTACTCGCTGGTGTTGCGCCAGGGCGACACAGCGCCTGCGCCGAGCGCCGTGAAGGTGCAGTCCAAGCCCGCGCCACGCCCGGCGCGCGAATGCGACAGCGCTGGTCTGCCCGAGCGGCTCGAAGTTCGCCCATCGCGCAAGCTGATGCGCCCCGGCGAATCGTTCGAGTTTCGCACCAGCGTGGTCGACGCGCGCGGTTGCCCGTTGCCGGTGACGCCAACGTGGCGGGTGATTTCAGGCGCTAACTCGCTGAGTGTGACCGCGCCCGGCAACGTCACCGCCAATCCCAACGCCAGCGAATCCGAAGCCGCGCTCGAGGTGACGCTCGGCGATCGATCGGTGCGCGTCGACGTCGAAATCGCCTCCAAGGAGCGCTACGAAGCCTTGCTGCAGGCGCAAGGCCTCGACGCGAGCGGCGAGTCGAAGGAAGCCGCGGTGCTGCGCGTCGCCTCGGAATCGATGGGCGCGCGCGAGGTCGTGGCGCGCGACGACGCGCCGTCCAAGACGCGCTGGTTCGTGGGCATCGCCGGCGCGTGTGCGTTGGTGCTCGGCTGCCTGGGGGTGCTGCTGGTGCGGCGTGGGCGGCGCGCGTCGGAAGAGCCGCTGGCCGACTTGCCGTCGCGCCCGCGCGTTGCGCTTGTCGGCGCGGGCGGCGGCAAAGCTTGCCCCACTTGCCGTGAAGAGTTTCCGTCGGAGGCCGAGTTCTGTCCCAACGACGGCAATCGCTTGGTCGCGCAGGCGACGATCGGCAGCGGGCCGAGCGGCTCGGTTTGTCCGGTGTGCGGGCGCGGCTTCAATCCCGGTACGCTGTCGTGCCCCGAACACGGCGAGGAGCTGGTGCCCGCGCGCAGCCTGCCCCCGCCGCGGATGCAAACGCTGTTCGTGACGCGCACGATCTGCCCAGTGTGCGGCACCCAATACACCAACGAAACGCGCTTCTGCGGCGACTGCGGCGCCGCCGTCGTCCCCGTCAACTAACGAACGAGCGCGAGACAACAGGAAGGCGGGAAGGCGGGAAGGGTTTGTTTGTTCGAGCAGTCGGCAGCAGCGACGTGCAGGCCAAATGCATCGAAGCTGCAGTGAACCCCACCCAAGAGATCTTCCCGCCTTCCCGCCTTCCTGTTGATCCCTCTCGTTCGCGAGCTCAGCGGCTGTTTTTGATTAGCGTTGCGACTTTGCCGAACGGCGCGGTCCAGACTTCGGCTTTTTTGGCCGCGAGGTAGTCGACGAGGGCCGCGTGCGCTTCAGCGCTGGTCGTCAGATAATTGATCATGCACTTGTCGGGCGCGTAGGCCAGACCGCCGCAATCCAGTTTCTCGGCGCCGACGCCGTGGAATAGCAACACCAGCCAACCCTTGGCGGCGATCGCATCGTCGACCATCTTTTTGAGCTCGTCCGCGGTCTTGCCGCCGGTATCTAGCTCCGGCACGTGCAGCAAATCGACCGTCAACGGATTGGCGATGCCCGAATCCGACACGCGCGCGGCAAGGAAGCGCTCCGCAACCAGCGGCGAGTAGTCCGTCGCAGCAGCACCCAGACCCTTTTTGTCGCTAGCGCACGGGTACGCGAACGTGAGCGGCGGCGTGGCGCCCAGTCGCGCCAGGCGAACCTCGCTCTCGTCGAGCTCTTTTTGCATGCGCGGAAGGTCGTAGTCGACCAGCTTGAAACCCGGCGCTTTGGCCGCGGCGTCACAAGGATGGTTCACCGTGTGGCCGGCGAGCTCGTGCCCCTTCTGACCTGCCGCCTGCCACGCCAGGTGACGCGGCGTGAGCGGCATCAGCGGCACCTTAACACTCGGCAGCGCCCAATCGTTGTCGACACCTTCGAAGTTGGAGAGAAAAAACGTACCGCGTAGCCCGGCGGCTTCGAGCGCTGGCTGCACGACGGCCAAGTGTGGATCGAGCCCGTCGTCGTAAGTGAGGCTCACGGCAGCGACTGCACCGCCGTCGAACTTCATGGGCGACGAGCCGCCAGCGTTGCTACCTGCGGCAGTCGTCCCGGCGCTGCCAGCAACGCCGGCGACGCCGCCTGCACCCGCCGCGGTGCCGCCGCTACCGGCGACTGCCGAAGAGCCGCCTGCAGTGTTGCCGCTGCCGGCGACGCCACTAGCACCGCTCGCGCCCGCCTGGCCGTTCGGCACACCAACATTGGGACCAGTCGTCGGCGACTCGGAACATGCGAAGCTCAAACTAGCGACGCAGAAGACGCGAACCAGCATCGTAGGCGTACACGGCACACCGCAACATGTGCGACATGGCGGCGCGTGATCACCAAAAGAACCCACGATCTCGCGGAGAAATCTGCGAAACGGAAGCGGCACCGCGTGGCAATTAACGACGTGGAACGGCGGCGCACATTTCGGGCAATAAAAGGTCACGGCGGCCTGGGGCGACGGACATCGAAAGGTACAGATCCATGAAGTGGACGCATGTGTGCCCGCTGCTCGGCGTCACGCTCCTCGCGTGTGCGACCGGTGAAAACGAAAACCCCAATCCGCTAGGTCTAGGCGCCGGCACAGAAAATGCCGGCGGGTCGACCGAAACTGGCGGCAGCGCTGGTAGCGATGCCGCGGGTGGCAGCAGCGGCTCGTTCACGACGACTGGCGGCTCCACGGCAGCTGGCTCGACCGCCGGCGGCACTTTTGGCTTCGGCGGCACCACGCCGTCGTTTTCCGGCACGTTCGGCATGGGCGGCGCGACGACAGCGGGCACTGCGGGCGCGAGCGGTTCAGGCGGCGCCGGTGGCGCGAGCGGCGGCGGCGCGGGCGGCAAATCCAGCGCTGGTGCCGGTGGCAAGGCTAGCGCTGGCGCGGCGGGTACGACCGGCACCGCCGGTACGGCGGGCGCTGGTGGCGGCGGCAACGCAATGTGCGCTGGCCAGACGGTCCCCGCCAAAGCCACATGGAAGGGCAGCGCCATTCCGGTCGACGGCGCGTACCCCGCGTCGAAAGTCTTCGACGGCGACAACACGACACGCTTTTCGAGTGGCACCAAGCAGGTCGGCGGCGAGTGGCTCGAGATCGATTTCGGCGCGATCGTGACGATCAACGAGATCACGATGTTCACTAACAACGGCGACTTCGCCCGCCATTATCAGCTGCGGATGTCGAACACGTCCGGAGACCTCACGGCGCCGATCTTGAAAGAAGGCGATGGCGCGATGGGCGCGGTCGTGGTGCCGCTAGCCACCGCGAAGGCCGGCCAGTTCCTCACGATCAAGCAGACCGGCGCCGACGCCGTGGGCGACATCGCTTGGTGGTCGCTCCACGAAGTCACCGTCGCCTGCAAGTAGCCGCGCCGCCCGGGCTTCACTCTCTCCTCAGGTCTCGCAGCTCGCAGCTCGGGCCTCGCAGCTCGCAGCTAAAACACGACCGCGACCTCGAGCGCCGCTTCACCGCGCAAGCTGTCCACCTCGTGCACGATCACCGGGTCGGCGCCGGTACGATCTACGGCGAAGCGCGCGTCACCCAGCGGGTAGCCCGCTTCAATCTCACTGCGCAGGCGAAAGTGCCGCGTCAGGCTCCACTCGAGCGTGATGCCCGCGGCCACCGAGCCCAGCTGGGTCGAGAGCGTCTTGTCCACGTCCGTGCCGGTGCCGGTCGCCTTGAGGTTGTCGAAGCGCCCGCCGAGGCAGCCGTAGAACGTCAGCGGTGCGCCTGGGTAACCGGCGCACGCAAACGCACCGCCGGTGAACAACTGGAACGAGCCGCCGACCGCGGTGCCCGGGATGTTGTGATGCGACGCCGCAAAGTCGGCCGCGCGCAGTGACAGACGCCAGAACGCCTGGCTGAACGAAAACGACAAGCCAATGCCGGCGCTGACCTCGGGCGCGAGGCCCATCGCCAAATGCGGTCCCATACCCATCGACCATTTCGGCTGCGGTGGCGGTGGGGGTGGCGGCGGCGGTGGCGGTGGCGGTGGCGGTGGCAGTGGTGGCGGCGGATTGCCAACCGACAAGGCGACGAGCAACGCAGCGGCCCGGGACGCGTCGTCGCAGTCGTCGATCGGCAGCACGCGCTCACCGGTTTGGCCATCGTGACTCACGCGCACGCGCAGCCGAAAGCCTTGGTCGGTCTCGCGCGGCTTGACCTCGGCGAACACCTCGACGGCACCGCGACCTTGCAGGTGCGCCAGCGCCGAAGCGATCTCCTCCTCGACCTGGGCTTGGCTTGGACAGCCTTCTGGCGCCTGCCAGTTGAGCGTGAATGGCTGTGGTTGTTCAGCCGCCGCGGTACTCGCGGTTACCACCAGGACCAAGATCGTCCCGCGCGTCGCTTGCCAGTACCTGAACAGGGTGAAGATCCTCGCACCGCCTGGTGTCCGAACGGAAGAGCCTTGATCCACGGACGTCGGGTCGCTTGAAGGAGTCGGCCCCCGGCTCCCCTTCAACGCGAGGCGATCTTTTAACGATCCAAGCGGGTTACCTCGGACACTCCACACCGAGTGGAACTTCGGCTGCCGACACGCTGCCACACTCGCAGCGGCGGGCACGCGGGCCGCGTCGTGCCCCTGCTCGTTCTTGCGTCAGCTCTGTTGGGCTGCGGCTCGCGAGAAGACCTGATTATCGGCGTCGAGAACTTCACGCCGCAGAAGCGGGACGACTTCGACGGACCGGAGCTCGACAGCAGCTACTGGGAGGTCGCCAGCCACACGTTCGACCCGAACCTCGCCTGGTTCTCGCCAACGAACGCCAAGATCGACCACGGCATGTTGGTATTGTCGATCACCGCTGACGGGTCGCCAGCGAGCCCGCTACCGAACGATGTGCTCAAGAAATATTCGGCAGCCGAGGTTAGGACCCAAGTGTCGTTCCTGTACGGACGCTTTCGCGCGCGTGTGCGGTTCGCACCGGGCGCGGGCGTCGTTTCGGCGTTTTGGGGCTTCTACGATCGCTACGACGCCAGCAATGGCCCACAGCTCGACAATCAAATCGTGATCGAGAGCGGCATTGGCAAGCAGGCCGACGCGCCTGAGCTGCGCTACAGCGTGAAGGTACCGACCCACGGACCGGGCTCCTCCGAGCGGCCCACCGACTTCGACCCGGCCGCCGGCTTCCACATCATCGGCTACGACTGGACCCCGGCCGAGGTGCGGTTCTTCGTCGACGGAGTCAGTCAGCTGGTGGTTTCGGGCAGCGCCGCGGCTCAGCTCACCCAGTACCAGCGCCTGGTCATGAGCGCTTACCCCTCCGCGTCGAGGCGGCTCGGCCCGTTCGACCCGGCAATATTGCCAGTTACAGCGGAGCTCGATTGGATCGAAATCTCCGACTACCGAGGCACGCGCCCCTAGGCGGCCAGCCGTAGAGCGGCGATGGCTCCCGGTGCAAGCGGTGAACTGACTGCTGAAGCCCAGGTGGGCTTGGTTCCGTTCTCAGGCGAAGAGCGAAGACGGGGCTGCGGCGTCGTTTTCTCCAGCCCGTGGGCGGACTCGTTCAGCCCTACTGAAAGACGCCCCGACGGCGCAGGCATTTTTCTCATTAGATCCAATACTTGGCAGCACCCACATCCACCCCAGGACCAAACTCCCAGCGATGCTGAAATCCCAAATGGACGCCTCTGAGCCCGGACACCAATTGAACGAGTGAGGCGCGGCGCTTAGTAAAGCCGCTCAACCGAACTGTTGACCGCCAGACTATCCCTATTCGCGGCTTCGAGGGACGACAGTGCCCCAGAGTCCGCAGTCGAGCTAAACTCTCGGGTTTTGCCGCGTCCAGACTTCGTCCGCCCCACGTTTGATCAAGTGTACGCAGAAACCTTCCCCTCCGTCTGGCGCACGGCGCGCCGCCTCGGCGTCGTCGAAAGCGCCGTTGATGACGTCGTTCAGGAAGTTTTTGTCACTGTTTACCGACGCCTCGACCAGTTTGAGGGGCGGTGCGCACTAAAGACGTGGGTGTTCGGCATCTTGATGCGCGTCGTCAACAACTACCGCCGTACGCGGCGCCGCAAGGGTGCGGGCCACGCCACGTCTTCCGTGGTGGGGGATCCGGACGTGGTCGTCGACGCCGGCGCAGACCCGATGGAGCTGGCCAGCCGCAGCGAGGCAGGTCGGATCCTGCACGAGCTGCTGGAAAAGCTCGACGAGAGCAAAGCTGCCGTGTTCGTGCTGGCCGAAATCGAGGGTCTGAGCGTGCCCGAGATTGCCGATGCCACCGACACCAATGTGAACACCGTCTATTCGCGGCTACGCGCCGCGCGCAAGGAATTCGAGCGAGCGCTGAAGCAGCGCGCGCTTCGGAGGGAGGCTCGTGATGGATGACTTGAGCCCGGGAGCTCGCTCGCTACTGCAAGCTGCAGACACGTACGACGATCCGAGTGCCGAGGACGCCCTGCGCGTAAGGCGCGCAGTCATGACGCGCGTTGGCGCGATTGGTATTACGGCCGCGGTCGTGACCGCTGGCTCGACGCAAGCCAAGGCAGCGTCGGCCATGTCGCTCGCCGCGAAGCTCACGGCGGCACTGGCCATTACCGCTGGCGGCGTGGCCGCAAGCTGGAACTACGTGAATCACAACCGCGAAGTCGCGGTAACTGCACACGCGCCCTTGAAGGCCCAGGCCGCAACGCCAGTTGCCAAGCCAATCGCCGCGCCCTCGTCAGCCATCATCGCTCCCGAAGACGTGAAGCTCGAGGCCGAAGCGCCGGTCGCCAAGAACCCGCGTTCGCTGGGCCGGGCAGCCCGCCCCGAGGCGCTCGAAAAGAGCGACCCCACGAAGGTCGAGCCGACAGCGGCAGATCTCGAGGCCGAAATGAAGCTGATCCGCGGTGCCGACTCGGCGCTGCGCGCCGGACGAGCCAGCGAAGCCCTGGCGCTTTTGGCTCAACATCAGGCAGAGCACCCGCACGCTTCTCTTGCGCACGAGCGCGAAGGCCTGCGCGCCATCGCCAATTGCCAAGTTGGTGCAACCGGCAGCTCGAACTCAGCCGAGCGTTTCCTTAGTCATTCGCCGCATTCGCCGCTGGCTCCGCGCCTACGCAGCGCTTGCCGCATCAGCGAATAGCGCGCTTCAGCGGCGGGTCGACGGGTAAGCGCACCCGCCGATTTCGGTTCTAGGTGGCCCTGCCGATTTCGGTTCTAGTGGCCCTAGGGTGGGCGAAAGTGAGGGGTCGTGCGACCTACGGCGTCCGTTGATTCGCGGACCTACGTTGGCGAAATGCCGCGCGGCCAGTATGCTTCAAAGTTCGCATGAAGCTGGTCCGAGCGGTCCTCAGCCTGATGTGGCTTTCAGCCTGTTCGTTCCCAGCGTTCGACGTACGCGAGGTGCCCCCGCCGAGCTGCAGTGACGGCAAGCACAACGGTGACGAGACCGGCGTCGACTGCGGCATGGCGGCGTGCGGCAAAGCCTGTGTCGTGGGGCAAGGTTGCGACGGCGACGCTGATTGCAGTAGCGGAAAATGCCAAGCCGGCGTCTGCAAAGCCATCGGTTGCGACGACGGCGAGCGCGACGGCGGCGAGACCGGCAAGGATTGCGGCATGGCGGCGTGCAGTAAAGCCTGCCCGGCCGGGCAAGGCTGCGACGGCGACGCTGATTGCGACGGCGGAAAATGCCAAGACAGTATCTGTCGGGCCGCGAGCTGTGACGACCAGCTGCAGAACGCCGACGAAAGCGACATTGACTGCGGTGGACTGCAGGGCTGCGCCCGCTGCGCCGTGAACCGGCACTGCGCCACCACCGCGGACTGCGATGGCGGGGCGTGCACGAGCGGCCAATGCCGGGTGCCAACCTGCAAAGACCAGCTCACCAACGGCAACGAGACCGACCAAGACTGCGGCGGCGACAGCTGCCTGCCGTGCGTGGTCGGGCAAGCTTGCGTCAAGACGGAAGATTGCGACGGCGTCGCCTGCACCAAGGGCAAGTGTCAATCCGCTGCCTGCGACGACCAAGTTCTGAACCAGGACGAGACGGATCTCGATTGCGGAGGCAGCTGCGCGACCACCTGCACAGACGGCAAACGCTGCAAAGTGGCGGGCGATTGTGACAGCGGCGTGTGCCCGTCCGCGACCAAGCGTTGCGCCGCGCCCAGCTGCAGCGACGGCGTGCTGAACGGCGACGAGCCGTCGACGGATTGCGGCGCAAGCTGCAGCGCGAAATGCATGGATCTCGCGGCGTGTTCGACCCCGACCGACTGTGCCGGCGGCGCCTGCAACAACCGAGAGTGCGTGCCGGCTGTGGCAACGGGTGACCCATTGCCGACCGTAGGTTGGGTCGCGACGGCGTCAGACACCTTCGGCTTATCGAAGATTCACGATGTCATCGACGGAGACTCTTTTTCGGACTGGACGTCCGGAACGAACCGCTATGCCGGCATGTGGATTCAAATCGACATGGGGAAGCGCCAACCGTTTTTCCGTCTCGAGCTCGACACGTTAAAGGCGATGGACACAGCCGCAGCCCTCAACATCTGGGTTTCCGACAATGGAATTTTCACGAACAAAGTAAAAAAGAACGTCGCCGGCGGCACGCAAGTCCGCATCGATTTCGACGCGGCAATCGTCGCCCGCTACGTCAAAATCGAGATCGCGCAGGGCGGTCCCGATTGGTGGCGAGTCAACGAGATCCGCCTGAAGCAGTAGCGTCCGCCGCGATTTCGTGATCAAAACGGGGCGTGCGGGACAAGTTTCGGCTCAGCGGCTGTGCCCCCGAACGACCTGTGATGAAGCCCCGAGCCACCATCACGTTGCTCTTGGGAGTGCTCTCGGCCTGCGGCGCCACGCAGCTCGCGTTGCAAACGCCTACACCACCGCCAAAGGGCTCGGCCGACCAGCACGGCGCCGGCTACGTGTCGAACAAGCCGCCCAAAGGCGTGGCCATCGCGACCGATCGGCGTGGCAAGCCGACCCAACCCAAGGTCACCGCCGATTTTCGCGGCAACCCGAAGAGCAACAGCTGGTGGTCGTCGCTGATCTGGCAGTTCGACGAGACCAACCCGTACTCGCTCAGCTTGTACGCGCATCCGCTGGTGATGCGCGCTGGCGGAGAGGGGCTCGGCCTCGGTTACCCAGACAAGCCCGCGCTGCGTCCGCGCGAGTACATGTTCCGCTACGCCGAAGAGCTGACGCTCGGCCTCGAAGGCGAGAAGTTCCCTGACACCCGCGTCGCCAGCTACTCGGACTTTGCCGTCACCGCTGCTTGGAAGAACGAGCACGCCGAGCTGCGAACCACGATCGGTCACGGCCTGCCGTACGTGTACGCGACCCGCACGGGTAACGCGCGCGCTCAAGTCGGCATCGCGCCGAGCACGCTGATCGATGTCGTGAAAGAAGACGGCAACGCGATCGAGCTCAAGCTCGGCGATCACTTCTACGGCTTGTTCGCTCCGACGAAGAGCAAATGGGTCAAGACCGACGCCGGATTCGCGGCAGATCTCGCAGAGAAAGACTACTTTTCGGTCGCCATCTTGCCGGACGGCGCGCCGACTACGTTCGAGCTCTTTCGGGCGCACGCCTACGCGTTCGTGACCGACACCAAAGTCAGCTGGACCTACGACGAGGCCACCGCCGAGGTTTCGAGCAAGTTCGAAGCGGTGGTGATCGCAAAGGAATCGGGCAAGGGCCTGGAAGACAGCGCGCTCCTGGCGCTGTACCGCCACCAATGGCTGCACACTGAAGACGAGCTAACGAAGCTCAGCTACGTCTCGCCGCGCGGACAAATGAAGCTGCGCGTCGGCAACGCGTTCACAACGCGCAGCAAGTTCCCGGGCGTGCTGCCGGTGTTGCCCAACGCTGCCGGCCTGGTCGCGGGCGACCTCATCGGCCAGCTGAGCGAAGCGACCGATCCGGCCACGCTCTTCCCGAAAGGCTTCGGCCCGGGTCCGGAGCGCGATGCCTACTGGGCCGGCAAATCGCTTGGCCGCAACGCCACCAACCTTTACCTGGCCGATCAGGTGGGCAGCGCAGACGCCAAGCAGCGCATGCTGACAGCGCTCAAGAACGAGCTCGGCGACTGGTTCGACGGCAGCGATCCGCGCCGCATGTACTACGACGAGACGTGGCACAGCCTGATCGCGTTTCCGGCCAGCTACGGCTCCGCCGAGCAGCTGAACGACCATCATTTCCACTACGGTTACTTCATCGCCGCCGCGGCCGCCGTCGCGCGCTTCGATCGAGCCTGGGCCCAGAAATACGCCCCAATGATCGAGCTTTTGGTCAAAGACGCCGCGTGTTGGAAGCACGACGACGAGCGCTTCCCGTTCCTGCGCCACATGGACAGCTACGCCGGCCACTCGTGGGCGAATGGACCAGCGCAGTTCGACGACGGCAACAACGAAGAGTCATCGTCGGAGGACATCTTGTTCTCGGCCAGCCTGGTCTTGTGGGGCTCCACGATCGGCGACAAGACGCTGCGTGATCTCGGCATCTTCTTGTTCACGACCCAGGTGCTGGCAGCCGAGCAGTACTGGTTCGACGTCGACGACGCCGTATTTCCCGAAGGCTTCGACCACAGCGCGGTGGCGATGGTCTGGGGCGCGGGCGCCAAGTACGACACCTGGTTCGACGCTGATCCGATCATGGTGCACGGCATCAACTTCTTGCCGTTCACGGGCGCTTCTACGTACTTGGGTCGCCACCCCGCGTACGTGAGCAAGAACTTCGCCGAGGTGTTCAAGCGCAGTAAGGGCGCCATCTACTCGTGGCGTGACTACCTGTTGATGTACCTGGCGTTGGCCGAGCCCGAGCGCGCGCAGAAGATGCTCGAAGAAGACACGTACTTCGACGTCGAGTTCGGCAACACCCGGCTGTTGATGCGGCATTGGCTGAAGAACATCCAGGCGCTCGGTCAGGTCGATGCGTCAGTCACCGCGAACGTGCCGACCTACGGAGTTTTCAAGGGTCCCAAAGGCAAGAGCTACGTCGCCTACAACCCCTCGGACGTCGCGCGGGACGTTACTTTCTCGGACGGAAAGCGGCTATTAGTGCAGCCGTGGTCGCTCGGATGGAAAGTCTTGAACTAGTCCTGGCGCTGGCGCTGGCGACCGCGTGCAGCGAGCCGCCAACGCCAAGTGCCGAGGACAGCGGCGGCATGAAAGTCGTGGTCGCGCCCACGACCGGCCAACCCACGATCCTGATCTTCTCGAAGACGGGCGGCTTTCGCCACGAGTCGATCCCGGCCGGCGTCGCGGCACTCCGAACGCTGGCACAGCAGCACGCCTTTGGTCTCAGCTTGACCGAGGACGGCGCGCAATTCACGGACGCGACGCTCGCGCCGTTTGCGGCAGTCGTGTTCCTGAGCACGACCGGCGATATCCTCAAGGCTGCCGAGGAAGCAGCGTTCGAGCGCTACATCGCCGCCGGTCACGGCTTCGTCGGTATTCACGCCGCCGCCGACTGCGAATACGACTGGGCCTGTTACGGCGGCTTGGTCGGGGCCTATTTCGTGGGTCACAGCACCGTCGTCGCGGCCAGCGTGAAGCTGGAGCCGGTCACACACGCGGCGCTCACCGGCCTGCCATCACCGTGGGTCCGCACCGACGAATGGTACGGCTTTCGGAACAATCCGCGGTCCGAAGTCACGGTGCTGCTGACCGTCGACGAAACGTCGTTCGATCCCGGTCAAGGCATGATGGGCGCCGATCACCCGTTGGCTTGGTACCATTCGTATCAAGGCGGGCGCGCTTTTTACACGGCGCTCGGTCACACACCGGAGAGCTTCAGCGACCCGATCTTTCAAGGACATTTACTCGGCGGCATCCAGTGGGCTGCTGGCATTGCGCCATGAGCAGCAGCGCGGGACCGGCGGCCGGATCAGCGGGCGAAAGCGGCAGCTGACGCGAGTTTGGCAGGTCTTTTGACCTCGCCCGGCGGCCCCGGGAAAGGATCCCATTTCCAGGATCCATGAGCGGTCGTCCGGACACTTTCACAGGAGACCGCGTTTTCGGCAAACGCCCGCCCCCCTCGCAGATGCTCACGATTTCTCTCGAAAAAGTCGCCACCGCGCTCGTCGCGTCCTTAGCCCTAATCGCCTGTGGCCCTCCGGACGAGGCGAGCCGCGCGAATGCTGGGCCGATCAACGGCCCGTTCGTGGTCTCCAAAAACTTCACCCCCAGTGGGTTCATGGGCGACGGAGCGATTCCGAATCGACTCACCGTCGGCATCAACAAGAACTGCAAGATGCCGCGGCCCGCGGGCGCACAGGGCGATTGCTATCACTACCTTTACAAAGTCGGCGACGTGAAATGGGCGGGCTCGTACTGGGTCTATCCGTCGAACAGCTGGGGCACCGTCCCGGGGCGTGAGCTGGTGGGCCCGGTAGATCTCGGTCCCAACCCGGCCGGCGGCGATAACCTGCACGGTTACCACTACGTGCGTTTCTACGCGGCGATCGATCCGCTACCCAATCCGCCGTTCGTCCAATACTGGGCCGGGCGCATCGACGGCCGCAAAGCCACGCCACCGCAACCGTACTGGGACGAAGGCTGCAGCGTGTTCCCCGGTACCCCGGCGATGTGCACGGTCATGACGACCGATCCGGTGACCGGCGCCGCGAAGACCGAGCCGTTCGCCTTCGCTCCGACCGAAGACGGCGCGCGTTTCACTCCCGAGTGGGTGCAATACAAGATCGATCTGAGCAAGTGGTCGGTCTCGTCGGTGATTGGCGCGTTCGGATTTGCGACCAACGACACGGACAATCCCGGTCAAACACAGTCCATCTACTTCGACGACATCGTTTGGGAGTGAAGGCGTGACAAAACTTTCCTTGGTCGTGCGGGCAATCTGCCTGATGCTGGCGGTAACGAGCATCGCCTCGGCGGAAGATCGCGGCCCCGAGATCAACCCCTACGAGTGCCTGGGCCGCTACGAAGCCGCGACCGGCAATCGCAGCATGACGCAGGTGCGTGCTGAACTCGAAAAGAAGCTCCACCCGCTGTGGGAGCCGGGCGAGCCGCACACCGTCAAGGCGATGAAAGCCTGCGTCGTGGCCATGCTCGAGAGCCGTCTCGGCGACGGCGACGCCGCCAAGCACTACGCGATGGCCGTGGACGAAGATCCGGAAGAGCCCGGCTACGAGTTCTGGTACGGCCGCTACTACAGCGGTTTCCGCGGCGCGCGCGGCGTGATCGTCGAGAGCGCTGAAGATCACTTCTATCGCGCGCTCGAGAAGGTCGAAGCCAAGCGCAAGGCCGGCAAATTCCGCGAATATCACGCGGTGGTCGAAGAGTGGACGAAGAAGCAGCTGCTCGTCTCTTACCAAGAAGACGGCCTGCACCTCGGCGGCAAGAACAGCGTCTCGGTCTCGGGGCAGTTCTCGGTGTCGAAGGACACACGCGATTTTTTCCGCAACAACGAGATGCGGCTGTTTACCGGCGAGCTGATGTTCTCCAGCAGCCCGGTGCGCGGCCTCGGCGTCGACAAGGGCACGAACAAGAGCCAGGTCTACAACATCGTGCGCGCGCCGCTGCGCAACCGTGAGGAAGGCCGGCTACGCCTGCGGCTGAACGCGATCGGTGCGTTTGATTTTTCGGCGGCTTACGAGAGCTGCAAGGATTGTCAGATCTTGACGTATTACCTGGTGCCGCCAGCCCCATACGGCCGGTTCACCGACGTCAACCTGCGTGAGTTCGGTGGCGGCTACGAGCGCGTCTTCCCGATCTACCCGCTGTTCGACTTCAAGCTCAAAGGCGGCGTGAAATACGTCGACCGCCAAGGTGTCGTGGAATTCCAGGAGTTCCAGCACGAAAAATTCTTGATGTACGAAGCACGGCCGAGCTTCTCGCACTTCGTCGGCCCCGACAAAGCCACGCTCGACTTGGTCTACGTGTACATGGACGTGCCGGACGTTGCGTTCGGCGTGCCGACCGAGGCGCAGCGCGGCAAATACATCCGCGCCGCCAACTTCGAGTACGCCATCTACCGACCGTTCGTGTTGCCCGAGGTGCGCAACGGCACGATGGGCATGCACCGTACGCCGACCCGCGGTTGGTACTGGAACGCCGGTGTCGCTGACGACGACGATGTGTACGGCATCAAGACCGTGCGACGCCGCGACTTTTACTTGGGCACGCGCTTCGAAGGCGCCGGCAACTGGGACTTCTCGCTGCAAGGTACGCTGTCGACCTCGAACATCACGATGCTCGACCGCGCCACCGGCAAAATTGGCGACGACCCGACCGCGTCGATGACGTCGAAGAGTGTGCGTACGACCGCGATCATCCAGCGTCGCATCATCAACCCCGACGCCATCCCGGGCATCAATGGCTCGATCGTCGACGCCGACATGATCAACCTGGTGGTGCCGATCACGTGGGACAAGGGCCTCAGCGGTTCGCCCTGTTACGACGCCATCACGACCGACAGCGTCACAAATCGGCCGGTTCACGCCTTCAACTCGACCTACACGACCGCCGCTGACTGCTACAAAACCTACGAAAACTTCCGCGTTGGCGCCGAGATCTGGTCGAAGTTCTTCGGTGTTGGCCACGCTGGCCCGGCGCTGCTCACGACCATCGGCTACGACTATCAGTACTT
This sequence comes from Polyangiales bacterium, assembly GCA_038252755.1. GTDB lineage: Bacteria > Myxococcota_A > Polyangia > Polyangiales > Polyangiaceae > PMG-095. The sequence continues at coordinate 82,723 of JBBSAB010000017.1, forward strand.
TTATCAAATCAAGAAAGCCGTGAACGCGGTTCACCTCAACGTCCGCATGGGCTGGGACTGGCACAAGCTATGAGGACGCGCTCACATTGGCTTTTGCTCGGCGCGCTCTACGGGTGCGGCGCTGGACAAATCGAGCCTGCAGGTTTGCCGACGCATCCCGCAGGCAAGGTCAAGAAGGCCGGTGCAGGCTTTCTGATCACGAAGATCCCCGACGACGAGCACGTCGCGGTCGACGAGAAGCTCACGCGGATGCACCCCAAGGTGACGAAGGACTTCACCGGGCTGGTGAAGAGCAACACCTGGTGGTCGTCGCTGATCTGGCAGTACGACCCGAAGGATCCGTACTCGCAGAACCTGTACGCCCATCCGCTGGCGATGCGCGCGTTCAAGGACGGACTCGGTTTGTCATACCCCGACGTGCCCAAAGTCGGGCCGCGCGACTACATGTTCTCGTACGCCGAAGACCTGCGAGTCGGGCTCGACGGGCTAGCCGCGCCGGACACGCGCGTCGCCAGCTTCTCGGATTGGGCGGTCACGGCCGAGTGGTCAGGCGCCTCCGCGCTGCGCGCCACGATCGGCCACGGCATGCCGTTCGTGTACTTCACGAAGACCGGCAGCGCCAAGGTCGTGATCAAGGCAGCGGGCTCGGTCGACGTCTGGAAAGACGCCGGCGAGACGCTCGGCATCACGGTCAACGGCCACAGCTACGGCGTGTTCGCGCCGAGCAAGAGCAAGTGGCAGAAAAACGGCACGTCGCTCGAGTGTGAGCTCAACGGCAAAGATTACTTCTCGGTCGCGATCTTGCCGAGTAAGGCCGACGACGTACTGGAGAAATTCCGCAAGCACGCGTACGCGTTCGTGACCGACACCAAGCTCAGCTACACCTACGACGAGAAGACCGCGAAGCTGTCAGCGTCGTACGAGTTCGGGACCAAGCTGATGGAGGATCAGAAGGGCACTTTGTCGCCTGATCCGATCGTCGCCCTGTATCCGCACCTGTGGAAGCACGCGACCTCGGTGCCGTACTGGAAAGAGACGTACGCTTCGCCGCGCGGCACGCTCAAAATCGCCGAAGCCTCGAAGTTCACGACTGATTTCACCTTCAACGGCATCTTGCCGGCCTTGCCCAGCGTGCCCGGCGCCGATCTGGGCTCGGTACCGCGCTACCTGAAAGAGGTCGCCAACGCCGATGACCTGTACCCGAAGGGCTACGGTCCGCGACCGACTCGCGACTCGTACTGGGTCGGTAAGTCTCTGGGCCGCAACGCCAACATGCTTGAGCTAGCCGAACAGCTCGGCATGAAGGACGAGCGCGACCGGCTGCTGGTCGGTCTGGAAAACGAGTTAGTCGATTGGTTCGACGGCCAGTTGCCACGCGCCTTCTACTACGACGAGGAATGGCGCAGCCTGCTGGCATTTCCGTCGAGTTACGGCTCGGCTGACGAGCTCAACGACCACCACTTCCATTACGGCTACTTCATCGGCGCCGCCGCCACGATCGCCAACCGCGATCCCAAGTGGTTGAAGAGCTTCGGTCCGTTCGTCGATATCATGGTCAGGGACGTGGCCAACTGGGACCGCTCGAACAAGCGCTACCCGTTCATGCGCCACATGGACGTGTACGCCGGCCACTCGTGGGCCAACGGGCCCTCGCATTTCGACGCCGGCAACAACCAAGAAGCCTCGTCGGAAGACACCAACTGTTCGTCGGCGATCATCCTGTGGGGCGCCGCCACCGGTCGCAAAGAGATCCGCGATCTCGGCATCTACCTGCTAGTGAACCAGATCGCTGCCGCCGAGCAGTACTGGTTCAACATCGACGACGAGAACTTCCCCAAAGACTTCAAGCACCGCGCCGCGGGCATGATCTGGGGCGCGGGCGCTAAGTACGACACTTGGTTCGACCGTGACCCGGCCTTGATCCACGGCATCAACTACCTGCCGTTCACCGGTGCGTCGCTGTACCTCGGTCGGCACCCTAAGTACGTGCAAGGCGCCTTCGAAGAGATCCAGACCGAGAGCCGCGGCAGCATGACCGCCTGGCGCGACTACATGCTGATGTACCTCGCGCTGGCCGCGCCCGAAAAGGCGCGCAAGATGTTCGATGACGATCCGTACTTCGAGCCCGAGTTCGGCAACACGCTGGCCAACACGTACGACTGGATCGCCAAGCTTTCGAGGATCAACGGTCACGTCGACACCAGCGTCACGGCCGATTCTCCGCTGTACGCCGTGTTCAAAGGCGCCGGCGCTCGCTCGTACCTCGGCTACAACGCCGGCTCCGAAAAGCTCACCGTGCACTTTTCCGACGGCGCCGAGCTGAAGCTAGCTCCCCACGGCTACGGCTTCTTGAAGCGCAAGGTCGCGGGCAAAGACGAGTAGCTGCGAGCTGCGAGACGCGAGCTGCGAGCTGCGAGCTGCGAGCTGCGAGCTGCGGTCGTGTGGCAAGTGCAACAGCGTCATGCCACCGGTCGTGTACCTCGAGATCATTCAGGAATCAGTGTCGCAAATGCGACACCGAAACCGGCGCCCAAGACGCTCGTCTCTCGCCTCGCTTCGTCTGGTCTCCTCTGGTCTCCTCTGGTCTCCTCTGGTCTCGTCTCGTCTGGCCTCGTCTCGCCTCGTCTGGCCTCGTCTCGCAGCTCGCAGCTCGCAGCTGAGAGCATGAAAAAGCCGGGCACCCCGTGAAGGGCGTCCGGCTTTCTTGCTGACCGCCGCGCGTGGGGACGGTCAACTTGCTGAGCTCACATCCCGTAGTTGGCTTCGCTCGGGTTGTTCTGCGCGCTCTTGGTCTTGTCTTCGGCGGGCAGACAGGTCGGCACCGGCGAGCACGGGTAGGTAGTCTCAGTGTCGAGCTTGTAGAAGCGGAAGTAGTCGTACGACGACTTGAACGGGAACTTGTTGTTCTTACCGTCGCCGAAGGTAGTCCCACTGAACACCCACAGGTTCATCATGATCTTGGCCGACAGGGTCGGGATCGGATCGTTCGCGCTACCGGCAAAGTCTTTGATCGACGTGCCGTCGACGAACCATTCGATCTTGGTCGGCGTCCAGTTGAACGCGTAGACGTGCTCTTGGGTGATGGCGTAGGCGCCCGGTCCCGCGACGTCCCAAGCGAACGCGTTGCCCGCCGGGTAACCAGTCGCGCCCGTCGCGTTGACGACGTTGCCGGCGATGTGGTTGTGCTTCCATGGCTCGAGCTCGATATCGATCTCGTTCCACTTCACGTTCTTCGGCGTGCGGAACACGAACATCGTCGACAGGTAGTTGCCGGACATGTTGTCCGTGGCTTCCTGACCGGGGTTGGCGATCGGGCCGGTGAACTTCACCTCGTAGCGCCCGTAGCGGTAATTATTGTAGCGCGAGCGAAGCTCTCCGCTCCAAACGCCCATCGCGTTCACCGTGTTTTGTGCAGCCGGAGACAGGGCTTCGCCGTAGGACATCCGCGGTGGAATGCAGGCAGCGTTGGTGGTCTTGGCCTCGCAGCCAGCCGGCGCTTCAGCCGTGATCGTCATCCGGCCGCCCGCGAAGCCGATTTGGTCTTTGCGGAAACCGGTTTGCCCGTCAGCTGGGCTGCCGTCGGACCAAGTCATGACCGGGTCCTTGTCGAGATCGAGCGGAACCGGGAAGTCTTCGACCAGGTTCAGCGTGTAGCCAGGGTACGTCGGGTACGTCGCGCCCATGCTGCAGTGGCCTTGAACGTTGGCCGGGCACGCGACTTCCTTCTCCACGCCGTCGCCGCCGCCGCCGGCACCCGCCGTCGTGCCGCCGCCCGTCGTGTTGCCACCGGTCGCGTTGCCGCCGGTTGTAGCAGCGCCGCCCAACGGGGCGCTTCCGCCCGTGCCATTGCCAGCGGTCGAGCCGGCCGTGCCGGTGTTGCCTGCCGTGGCCGGGCCGCTACCAGCGGTGCCGGTGCTGCCTGCGGTGCCGGGCGCGCCAGCGGTGGTGGGGTGATAGCTGTTGTCGTCCTGTGCCGGGGTGCCGGAGCACGCCGTCACCAAGTAGGTCAACGAAAGCCCGATCGCCGATGCGCTTGCCCAAACCTTCATTCGTTCTTCCTCGCTGGCTCCAAGTGTCCGGAGCGATAGCCAAACTTCTAAGCGGAGCTGGCGGACGGACCTGGTCGGCCACTCGCCATCTCGGAACCCTGGGCAGCTTCGCGGCCTGGTGCTCCGAGTCCTCGTGTTTGGCTTGATGGCCGCGGATCACTATTTCGCTGATCAAATCAGCGCCAAAGGCTGGCGAGTTTTGAGCGGAGGCCCCAAAACCCCCGTAGATTCAACGACGGCGCATTTTTCGAAGCCCGATGCCGGGGTCTACGGCGTCGCGGGCCCAAGCTCAGAGACGCTGACGTAGTCCACCAACATCTGCTGCGGGAACGCCGTCGATGCGGCCGGCGTGCCGTCGAAAATGCCACCGATCGCCAGGTTCAAGATGATGAAGAACGGATGGTCGAAGACCCAATCGTGGCCCCCACCCGCGATCGCCGCGGCCGTCTTCACGTAGAACTCGTTGCCGTCGACCAGCCAGCGCGTACTGTCCGGCGTCCACTCGAACGTAAAGACGTGAAACGCGTCTCCGTAGCTACCGGGCACGTCGTAATGATGGTGATACGAGTTGCCGCCCTCGTAGCGCGGGCCGTGCAGGCTGCTGACGATCGACGACGGGTAGCTGCCGCGCCATTCGAGAATGTCGACCTCACCGCACTCGGGCCATCCCGCCGTGTCGATGTCGTTCCCCAGCAACCAAAACGCTGGCCAAACACCCTGCCCGCCGGCGGGCAGCTTGATGCGCGCCTCGAACTTGCCGTACTTCTGCTCGACCTTACCGGCCGTGTTCAGTCGCGCCGACGTGTACGGCTGCGTGCTCAGATTGCCCTGCGCGTCGGAGTACTGCTCTTGCAGCGCCTGCAGCACCAGGTTGCCGTCGCCATCCAAGAACGAATTTTTGCGTTCGTCGGTGTCGTAGTCGAGCTCGCCGTTTAGGCCTGACGGACGCACTTCGACATTCCAATTGGCGGGGTCGGGCGACGACTCGGCCGCGCCATCGAAGTTGTCACGCCAGACCTCGACCCATCCTTGGGCCGGTTCCTGCCACGTCTCGACTTGGGCGACCGGCTCCTGGCTGCACGCGGGGACGAAAGCTAAGGCCAGGGCCAGGGTCGGGAGTTGGGTCCGCACTTTCGAGTGCGTATTGTCCGTACCCCAGCGTTCGTGTCGAGGAAGCGGCGGGTGGGCCGCTTTTCGCCCCAACCGGTTTCGTGGTTGCAGTGACAGCATTGCTTTCGAGCTCCGTTTCAAGACGGCAGGCGGCCGGGGTCTCCACGCTCGTCCCGCGGCTGGGCAATCTCCGGCCGACCGCAACGTCGTGGCTGTTTCAGCCCGCGAAAGGGTCAAAACCGACGGTCAGGGCGAGCCAGCCACCTTGGGGAAAAAGCCCACAATTGGGGGCAAATCCTAAACAGAGTTGGTACAGTCCCGCCCGCGATGAAAGTCACCTGCCAGGCGTGCAGCGCGCAGTACACGATCGCCGACGACAAGGTTAAGGGCAGGAAAGTCAAAATACGCTGTAAAGCGTGCCAGACCCCGATCGTCGTGGACGGGCAAAATCCCCCCCCTCAGGCCGCTAGCAGCGGACTCTCGGAGGCACCGCCCGCACTCGATCCGTTCGCACCGGAAACCGCTCTCGCAACAGACGCCGACGTTTGGAACGTCAACCTGAGCGATACGGATTCGCGAACGATGACGACGGCCGAGGTCATCGAAGGCTTCCGCTCCGGCCTGGTCACGGGTGACGCGTTCGTCTGGAAAGACGGCATGGGCGACTGGGTCGCGATCATGGAGTGTGTCGAGCTTGCCCCGCTGCTCTCGGGTCCCACGGATCCGCCAGCGCCAGTCGCGGGTCAGACGCCGTTCGCGCCGCCCGTCGAGGCGGCTTCTGCACCCGCCGCGGCAGCGGTACCGAAGATTGGCGGGATACCCAATCTCGCTGGCGCAGCCGCTGCAACGGGGGCGAGCGCCGCGCGCGCCGCCAGCGCAAAAGCCACGTCTGGTGCCGATTTGTTCGGCGATATCGACGCCGCCGGCAGCGAGTCGGAGGACGTGGACGTGTCGGCCGCGCGCGCCGTGCCGATCGCGCCCGGCTCGACGGGGTACGACGACAAGCCGACCGGACAGCGCAACGAAAACTCGGTGCTGTTCTCGCTCGACTCACTGAAAGCCGGTTTCGCTGCACCAGCGCCGGCCGCAAGGTCCGCGCCTTCCGCGCCGAAGCCCGGCGCGCCACGCCCCACCCAACCTTCGAATCCCGATGATCCGTTCGGCATGGGCTCCAGCGCAGGCCTAGCGGGCATGGGCGGAGGCGGAAATCCGCTGTTCAGCATGAACGCGAACCAGGCGTTGCTCACGGCTCCCGCGCCGCCCGAGCCGAAGCCGATCCCAGTGCCCGCGTACAGCACGGCTGGCGTCGTCGCGCCGGTCGGCATGGACGCGAAGACGAAGAAGATGGTCGTCGGCGGCGGCATCGGCGCTGGCGCCGTGATCCTCCTGCTGCTCGGTTTCGTCGTGTTCGGCGGCAAGGACAAGCAGGACGAAACCGCCAACGCGAACGGCGCGCTCTCCGCAAAGGTCGAAGACAAGAAGCCTGAGGAGAAGAAGGAAGAGCCTAAGCCGGAAGAAAAGAAGGAAGAGCAGGCCCCTGCTGCTTCCGCCGAGGCAAAGAAGGCTGAGGAAGCGAAGACCGAACCGGCCAAAGCCGAAGCTGGCAAAACGACGGGAGGCCACACCGCTGCCGCCGCTACGACGGCGAAGAAGGAAGAGCCCGCAGCGGCAGGTCCCAGCACCGCGCCTCCGTTCAGCAAGGCTTCGGCGATCTCCGCGCTCGGCGGCGCTGCAGGCTCGGCCGGCGGCTGCAAGAAAGCCGGCGGCCCTACCGGTGTCGGCAAAGTGCAAGTCACCTTCGCTCCTAGCGGTCGCGTGACGAGCGCCACCGTGATGGGCGCGCCCTTCGCCGGCACCGCCGTCGGCGGCTGCGTCGCCGGCGCCTTCCGCCGCGCCAAAGTGCCCGCGTTCTCCGGCAACCCCGTCACCGTGTCGAAGTCGTTCTCGATTAACTAAGCGCGCGAGAGCGAGACAACAGGAAGACGGGAAGGCGGGAAGTTTTTTGGGGTTCGAACCCAAGAAATCTTCCGCTGATCTTCCCGTCTTCCCGCCTTCCTGTTGATTCAGCTCGTGTGGTTTGAAGGCGCACGTTGGCTCCGTGACTGAAATGCCATAGGGCGTTTGCTGGACAGCGCTGGGGCGGTCGCACATATTGCAAGGCTTCGACTAGTGCGCTTTGCCAAGGAGATTTGCATGCTGAGTCACGCTTCTAGGGTCACGGGTCTGGGGCTTGGGGCGCTGCTGAGCGGCGTTCTGATTGTCGGCGCTTGCGACAGCGGCGGCGACGACAGTCAATCGACCGCGGGCAAAGGCAGCGGCGGCTCGACCAGCGGCGGCAGCGGCGGCAGCGGCACCGCCGGTAGCAGCGCCGGCTCGACCACCGCCGGCACCGCGGGCTCGACGACTGCCGGCACCGGCGGCGGCACCAGTCAGGTCGTAACGAAGTGTCCGGGCGTCGTGCCACCGGCCGCCGTGATCGCCGACTTCAACATGGCGCCGGCCGCCGCAGGCAAGTACGAATGGGGCTCCGCCGACCAAGGCACGATGGACTTCTGGGGCGGCACGTTCAACTACCCCGACGCGCTCACGCTCACTTACGCCGATGGCGCGATGACTGCCGCCGGCAAGATCACCGAGTACGCCGGCTTCGGCCTGTACGTGCAGAACTGCGCCGACGCTTCATCGTTCGAGGGCGTACGCTTCAAGATCAAAGGCAACCCGCCGATGGGCAAGATGAGCTTCGCCGTTCAAACCAACAAGAACGAGTGGGCGACAGGCTTGAAAGGCTCATGCCTCGCGCCCGACGCGATGAAGTTCATCAACTGCGTCCACCCCGGCGTCTCGATCACCGTCACGGACACCCTGACCCCCGTCGAGGTGAAGTGGGCGGACCTCAAAGCCGGCAAGCCGGCAACTGGCGCCACGACCGACGGCTCAGACGTGATCGGCCTGCAATTCATCCTGCCCTGGGTCGACAAAATGACGGCCTACGACGCCAGTATCACGATCGATGACGTCGAGTTCATCGGCATGGGCTCGGGGGCTGGCGGCGCCAACTCTGGTACGGCGGGTGCGGGCGGCGCTCAATAGTCGGGAAAAGCCCGGATTGAGCTGAGCCAGGAGACCCCCGGTGCTACACCCCGGGGGTTTCCGTGATTCGTATCGAAGGTATCCAGAAACACTACGGGCGAGGCGACACCGCGGTGCGGGTGTTGCGCGACGTGAGTCTGCGCGTCGAGACCGGTGAGCTGGTTTCGATCATGGGCTCGTCCGGGTCGGGCAAATCCACGCTGCTCAACATCTTGGGCATCTTGGACGACTACGATCAGGGCGCTTACTACCTCGACGATCGACTGATCCGCGATTTGAGCGAGCGTGAGGCCGCGCACTACCGCAATCGGCTGATCGGCTTCGTGTTCCAGTCGTTCAATCTGCTCGGCTTCAAGTCGGCGGAAGAGAACGTCGCGCTGCCGCTCTACTACCAAGGCGTGTCACGCCGCGCGCGCAACAAGCTAGCGCGCGAATACTTGGAGCGGGTGGGTTTGGGGGCGCGCGCCGATCATTTGCCCGCTGAGCTTTCCGGCGGTGAAAAGCAGCGTGTGGCGGTCGCGCGTGCGTTGATCACCAAGCCAAAGCTCTTGCTCGCTGACGAGCCGACCGGCGCGCTCGACACCACGACTTCGTACCAGCTGATGGATCTTTTGCGCGAAATCAACGCGCAAGGCATGACGGTCGTCGTCGTGACGCACGAGCACGACATCGCCGACATGACCTCGCGTACGATCCGCCTCAAAGACGGGCGAATCGAACAGCCGGATCAGGCCGAGGCATGATCGAGGCATCGCTCGAGCTGTGGGACGTGCTGAGCCGCAACGCGCTGCGCACGTTGCTGACCGGGCTTTCCGTGGCATGGGGCGTTTTCATGCTGGTAGTGCTGCTCGGCGCCGGCAAGGGCCTCGAAAATGGTGCCAATTGGGAGTTTCGGGACGACGCCCAGAACTCGGTATGGATCGCTGGCGGCAAGACCTCGGTACCTTTTGCTGGACGCAGCCCGGGCCGCCCGATCTTGTTCAAGAATCAAGACTTCGCCGATCTGGGCCGCAAGGTCGCCGGCATCGAGCATTTCACGGGTCGCTACTGGCTGTGGGGCGAATTCAGCGTCAGCTACGGCAGCAAGCGTGCGTCGTTCAACATCTTGGGCGTCCACCCCGATCATCGGTTTCTGGAAAAAACGTTGATGACGCGCGGCCGCTACCTGGACGCCGACGACCTACGCGAAAAGCGTAAGGTCTGCGCGATCGGCAGCAAGGTGCGCGAGATCCTATTTGGTAGCCGCGATCCAGTCGGCGAGTACGTGAACATCCGCGGCTTAGCCTACAAAGTCATCGGCGAATTCGAGGACGTCGGCGGCGAGAACGAGCTGCGAAAAATTTACGTGCCGCTCAGCACCGCGCAGCTGGTCTACAACCAGCCGGAGACCATCCACCAGCTGCTGTTTACGGTCGGCGACGCCAGTGTCGAGCAAAGCCAAGCGATGGCCGAACAGGCACGCGTCATACTGGCCAAGAATCATGGCTTCTCCGTCGACGACCGCCGCGCGCTACGGATTGGCAACAACCTCGAGCAGTTCACACGCATCACCGGTGTTTTTCGGTGGATTCGCATCTTCGTCTGGGTCGTCGGCGTGGGGACGCTACTCGCCGGTATCATCGGCATCGGCAACATCATGCTGATCTCGGTCGCCGAGCGCACGAAAGAGATTGGGATCCGAAAGGCACTCGGCGCGACTCCGGCGTCGATCATTCGCATGGTGCTGGGTGAAGCGTTGGTGCTCACGGGCGTCAGCGGTTACGCGGGCTTGGTTGCGGGCGTCGGCGTCGTCGAGCTGGTGGCGTCGAAGTTTCCGGAGGCGCCTTTCTTTCGTGAGCCGAGCGTGAGCCTGCAGGTAGCGGTCAGCGCCACGCTGGTGATCATGGGCGCAGGTGCCCTGGCCGGCTTCTTCCCTGCTTACCGTGCGGCGCGGGTCAACCCGATCGTCGCCTTGCGGAGCGATTGAGGATGTTCGACCTCGACGCCTGGCAAGAAGTCTGGTCGACGCTGCGCAAGAATCGCCTGCGCGCGGTGCTGACAGCGTGCGGCGTATTTTGGGGCATGTTCATGCTGATGGTACTGCTCGGCCTCGGCACCGGGCTCGAGCGCGGCGTCGTGCGCAGCCTGGGTGGCATGGCGATGCACAGCGTCTACGTTTGGTCGCAACGCACCAGCATGCCGTACAAGGGCCTGCAGCCGGGCCGCTACGTCAAGTTCACGAACCAGGACGTCGCCGCGATTCAGCGCGTGGCTGGCGTGAAGTACGTCGCGCCGCGACTTCAGCTCGGCGGCTGGCGCGATGGCCAGAACATCACGCGCGGGCCGAAAACCGGCAACTTCAACGTCGTCGGCGACGTACCAGAGTTTCCACTGGTCGAGCCGTTGAGCTTCACCCGCGGGCGTTTCTTCAACACCTTCGACATGACCGGTGAGCGGAAGGTCGCGGTCGTGGGCGAGCTCGTCACCAAAGAGCTGTTTTTGCCCCACGAAAACCCGATCGGCCAGTACATCCAAGTCAAAGGCGTCAATTTTTTGATCGTCGGGGAGGTGAAGAGCCTGAAGTTCGGCGACGAGGGCGACAAGCTGAGCGCGACCGTCTTCATCCCGTTTGCGACGTTCCAAAGCGCGTTCAACCAACGCGATCGCGTCGGTTGGTTCACGGTAGGTACCGACCCGGCCTACCCAGCGGTGTGGGTCGAGGAGTCGATCAAGCAAGCGCTGGCCGAAAAGCATCGCATTCACCCAAGCGACAACCAGGCGTTCGGGTCATTCAACGCCGCCGATAAGTTCGAGAAGATTCAGGGATTGTTCCGCGGCATTCGGCTGTTCGTGTGGATGGTCGGAGCGCTGACGCTAGCCGCCGGCATGCTCGGCGTGAGCAACATCTTGCTGATCACCGTCAAAGAGCGAACGAAGGAGATTGGCATCCGCAAAGCGCTCGGCGCGACCCCGGGCTCGATCGTGCGGATGGTCGTCAAGGAATCGGTCGTGCTGACGATGCTGGCCGGCTACCTCGGCCTGGTCGGCGCGGTGGCGACCTTGGAGGGCTTTGGCCGTGTGCTGGCCAAGCTGCCGGAAGCCCCGGTTTCCAGTCCGGAAGTCGACTTCAAGGCCGCACTGGTGGCTCAATGTCTGCTGATTGCCGCCGGCCTGATAGCTGCCATCATGCCTGCGCGCCATGCCGCTCGCGTTCACCCCGTCGAAGCTCTGAGAGCCGAATGATCGCCTGGAAAAGATGATTCGCCGCATCGTTCCCTTGTTGTTGGCGTTCGGCGTCGTGGGCGCCTTCGTGCTGACGCTGCTGTTTCTGTATGAGAAATCGCAGGCCAAGCCGGCCACGTTTCAAACCGTAAAGCCGGTGACGATGGACATCGTCAAAAAGACGGTCGCGCCAGGCGCGATCGTCCCGCGGCGTGAGGTCGTGATCAAGCCGCACGTCTCCGGCACGCTCGAGAAGCTGTACGTGCAAGCCGGTGAGATCGTGAAGGACCGCCAGCTCTTGGCTCGCATCCAGATCATCCCCAACGTGGTCGCGCTCAACAACGCCGAGTCGGCGATCCGCTCGGCGCAGATCAGCTTCGACAACGCGCAGAGCCAGCTACAACGTTACCAAAAGCTATTCGACCAAAAGCTGATGAACGAAACCGAGTTCAATCAGTTCAAGGTCGGCTTCGACCTGAAGCGCCAAGAGCTGGAGACCGCGCAGAGCAATCGCGAGCTGATCAAAGAGGGCGCGTCGAAGCGCACGGGCAAGGTCAGCAACCTGGTGAACTCGACCGTCGACGGTATGGTGCTCGACGTGCCGGTCAAACAAGGCTCAAGCGTGATCGAAGCCAACAACTTCAACGAAGGCACGACGATCGCCTCGATCGCCGATATGTCCGACATGATCTTTCAGGGCCGCGTCGACGAGTCGGAGGTCGGTAAACTGAGCGAAGGCATGCCGGTCTCGATCACCGTCGGCGCGCTGGGCGAAGAGCACCTCGACGGCAAGCTCGAGTACATCGCGCCGAAGGGCAAAGAAAAAGAGGGCACGATCGAGTTCGAGGTCAAGGCGGCCGTCAAGCTCAAGTCGGGCGTCTTGGTCCGTGCTAACTACAGCGCCAACGCCGACATCATCCTGGATACGAGAAAGCTTGTGATGGCGATCGAAGAGAGCGTGGTGCAGTTCGAAAAGGGCAAAGCCTTCGTCGAAGTCGAGGGCGCGCCACAGGCCTTCAGCCGGCGCGAGGTCAAGCTCGGCCTGTCGGACGGCATCAACGTAGAAGTGCTCTCGGGCTTGGACGCGAGCTCGCGCGTCAAGAAACCGAACCTCGAAACACCCGCCGACCCCAAATCCAAGAAACCTCAGTAGACTGAGTCGCCCATGAGTCGCAGCGGATTTCAGAAGAGCGTGCGCATGTTCCACAAGTTCTCGGACGAGACCATGCGGCGCCGTGACGCAGATCCCTCGGCGCGCGAAGGCGTCGAGGCGTTGGCCGCGATCGAAAGCGCCCTCAAAGCCGAGCGGCTCTTCGACGGCACGCTGCTCGAACCGTTGGCGGCGTTCACCAACCTGCTGCAAAGCTCGCAGCTCCCGCCCGATTTCGGTGACTACGGCCTGGGCGACGCCCTGCTCGCGATCGAAGAGGCGCACGCCGAGCTGCGGCAAAGTGCCGAACAGCGCTGGGAATTTGCGCCCGAGCTGACCGATGACGAAGCCGACACCCTGGTCGACTTCGCGCCGTCCGCCGCTTCTGCGGCTCCGTCTGGCGCTGGCGAGCACGCCACCCAGCTGCGTCGCTTCATCCTCGAAGCAACACAAAACAGTGCACCTGAGTCCGCGCTGGTCGTCGGCGCGCTTGCGACGGACGACCTGCCGCTCGCCGAGCTGGCCGCGCGCTTCGGACGCCTCACCTTGAGTGATTTAGATCTGCCGAGGCTCGAAGAGCTCGTGCTGCGTGCGATTCCCGAACAGCACCGCGGGCGGGTCAAGCTCGAGCGCTACGACGTCACTGGCAGTTACGTCGCTTTTGCCGCTGGCGCGAAGGCCGCCGTCGGCGGCGCCACCAGCTTGACCGCAGCCGAGAGCGCGCTCGTCAGCTTGATCGAGAGCTACGACGTGGGCGCCGGCAGCGCGGGTCTCAGCCTCGCCGAAGAGAAGCCGAGCCTGGCGATCTCGGCCATGCTGCTGTCGGAGCTCGGCCGCGGCTATGCGTCGTGCATTTCCGCGCTGCTCACTGCCCGCGGCTGGGACGGTCAGGCCGTCAACCGTGCGCCGCTCGCGCCCGCGCTGACCTTTCTCGGTTGCCTGGTCGAGCAGCATCATATTCACGCGCTCTTGCGCCGAGCCAAGTCGGCGGTTCTGATCACGGCCGTGAGCACGGTCCAGCTCCGGGGCGGGTCCGGCGGAAAGCCCACGCCAGTCGGGGACCCCACCGATCTGTTGTCCGTCGAGCGGCTGAGCGAGCGGCTGCCGGAAATCGCCGAGGTCAAGGCGGAGCACAGCTGGGAGTGGCGGCAAGATCGCCTGCCGGGCGACGAAAAGCACAGCTTGCTGACCCTGGTCGAGGCCGTGCTCGTGTAGTGTCGCCGGGTCGGATTCGTCGTGGCTTACCCTGCCCGCTTGCTCGTCTGCTTCGCCCTTGCGCTGGGTCTCGGCGTGCCAGTCGTCGCGCGCGCGGAAGGTTCGCAGCACTTGTCGATCGCGACTGCAGGCGCCTGCCCTTCGCCAGAAGACATCACCGAAGAGCTGCGCCAGCTGATGCCGGACGCGACACTCGACATCAGCCCCGACGTCGTCGACAGCGACATCATTGTCTCTGATCGCGGCGCGGGCTTCACGGTGAAGGTGCGCGGACAGCGCCGTCGCTTTCGCGACGCGAAGCGGGATTGCCTGGAGCGGGCTCGCCACGTAGCGGTGTTCGCGGTGCTGGTCGTCGATCCGTTGCGCGTTCCCAGCACCACCGTCAACGACGCCGAAGAAGAGCCGGAGCCGGCCGAAAAGACGGAGATTGTGCGGCTCCAACCGCCCGCGCCCAGGCCCACCAAGGCGCCCGAGGGTGGCGCCAAGTTCGATCTCTCGCTCGGCCCGCTCGCGCAAGTAGCGCTCAAGCAGAACGCGGACAGCGCGACTCAAGCTGGCGGCTTGGGTCTGCGTCTACGCTACGGTGAAAGCGTCGGCATCACGCTCGGCTTGGCTGGTCTCTTGCCGAGCTCACTTCACTACGGCCTCGCCGACGCACGCGCGACTTGGATGCCAATGGACCTCGGGCTGTCGCTCTCGCATCGCGTCTCGAGTTGGGAAGTGGGAATGGACGTCGGCGTCGAGGGCGCGTTGTTGCTCGTGGAAGGCCGAGTACAAGCGTCGGTCGACTCGACACAGCAGGCCACGCGCTTGGAAGTAGGTGGCAGACTGGGCGCACAGGTGCGCTATTGGGCGAGCGAGCAAGCCGGCATCTGCGGCGGCATGTTCGGAACCTGGTTTCCCAGGCCCTATTCACTCCAAGTGCGGGGGTTGGGCACGGTAGGTGAGACCCCCACCGCGTGGATTGGTGGATCTTTGGGCGCGGCAATTCGCCTGTAGTCGCGCGGTGTTGCGCGCGACGGCCCGACCACGCTCCGAAAAACGCACTCGACCTTTGAAGGTGCACAGTGGGAGTTTCCATGCGCAAACCGCTAAAAAACAGCCGCGGGTCTGAAGTTTTCTACTGTTTGCGTCCCTCTGTTTGAGACACGATGAACGCAATGGTGCAGCGCCTCTCGCCGCTCGACGTCGTGCTCGAGCAGCAAGCGGGGAACGTGCTCACTTTCGAGCAGGTTTACTCGTCGTCGTTCAACGACGTCGCGCGTTGGATCCGCGCGCTCGGCGGGCTAACCGCCGACGTCGAAGACCTGACCCAAGAAGTGTTTCTGGTCGTCCGCCGCAAGCTGAGCGGCTTCGACGGTCGCAACCTGCGCGGCTGGCTGTACCGCATCGCGCAGCGCACCGTGCGCGACTACCGCCGGCGTGCGTGGTTCCGGCGCGTGTTCCTCGGCGGCGGCAGCACACCGGACCATTACGACAACGCAGTCAGCAACGACAACCCCGGCGAGCTATTCGAGCGGAAGGAAGCCGAGGGCTTGCTGCATGGACTACTCGGACAGATGAGCGAAGTGCGCCGCACGACCTTCATCCTGTTCGAAATCGAAGGTTACAGCGGCGAAGAGATCGCCGATATGCAGGGCATCCCACTGAACACGGTGTGGACGCGCCTGCATCACGCCCGGAAAGAGTTCCTACGACTCGTTGCCGAGAGCGGACAGGCGGGGAGCCCCAAATGAGACCGCTACGAGAACACCTAGACGATTCTGACCTCACCGTCCGAGCCGGCGCTGCGCTGCTCGCGAAGGTGCCGCCACTCG
The DNA here is from genome assembly GCA_038252755.1 of Polyangiales bacterium. GTDB lineage: Bacteria > Myxococcota_A > Polyangia > Polyangiales > Polyangiaceae > PMG-095. The sequence continues at coordinate 98,355 of JBBSAB010000017.1, forward strand.
AGCTGTCGTCGACCCAGCGCCGCCGAATTCGCGCGCGCATCGACGCCGCCGCTGAACAGCCTCACGGCATGCGCTGGCTCAAACCAGCTTTCGCGCTGCCGGTTCTACTGGTCGTCGGCGTTGCCAGCGCAACGGTCGGGCCGCGCCTGTACCGCGCGGTCGTGCCACAGCATTCCTACGAGCAAGAGCCGCCGCAAATCGCGACCTCGCACGCCGTCGCTCCGCAGGCTGCCGCGCCGGTAGCAGCCAGGCCAGCGCCCGAGCCCGCCAGCACGATCGCGATCGAAGATCTCGAACCGGAGAAGCCCGCGCAGGCGACGTCACACGCTAGCCAGTCTGGCCCCGGCGCGTCACTGATGATGGAAGCGCTGCAAGCCCGGCGCGCCGGTGACACCGCGCGCGCTCAAGAGCTGACAGCGGAGTATCAGAGGAAGTATCCGAACGGCGCGCTGAAGGAAGAAGCCGCGGCGATCGCCTTCGAGTCGGCCGCTTCGCGCAAAGATCCGAGCGCGACGCGCCTAGCGCAGAAGTACCTGGCGGCGTTCCCGCACGGCCGCTTCCGCGCGCAGGCCGAGCAAGTCATCTCGAACCACTGAGGCCGAGCCTCGGCGCGTCACGTGCCGAGCGCGTAGCAACGGCGCGCGTTGTCTTCGAACAGGCAACGCGCAGTCTCGGCGCTCAAGCCGAGCGCCTCGAGCTGTTTGCCGCGCACGGCTACGACGCCAACGCCGCGGTAGTACGCCTGCTCTTGCTCCAGCACCTGGCGCACCTCCCCGAGCGCGGCATTTCGCTCGGCTTCGCCCATCGCGGAGAACGCCTTCTCGAACAGCAGATCCGAGCCGTAAAGAACGCGATCGGGGTAGGCCTCGAAGAAGCCGCGCACGCGTGCCGGCGGTTGCATGCTCAAGTCGCGCAGGCGCTCGGCGGTATCGACCGAGAAGTTCTTGAAGCGCTGAAAACGCTCCTCCAGTTCGCCGACGTCGTATTCGAGGCTGCCCAAGTGCGCCCCGACCACGCGCAGCCCTGGGTGGCGTTCGAGCACGCGATCACGCGCACGGATCAGCTCGGCATGCGACGGGAACTCCTGACGGCCGTACATGTGCCATTGCGGATGCTCGCTGTAATACTCGAAGTGCGGGCTAGCTGGATCGAGCGGCAACCAGCAGGCGCGTGGCTCACCAGTGTGCAAGATCAACACGCGATCCTCGCGCGCGATGTAGTCGAAGATCGGGGAGAAGAGCGGGCTGTCCACCATCACGAAGCGCCCATCGTGGTCTTTCACCTCGAGCCCGATGTTCTTCCACACCTTGCAGGCCACCGCGCCTCCAGCAAAGTCGCGCGCCAGGCTAGCGATGATGCGCTCGGTGAAAGCCGAAGGCTTTTCGAGGTCGGCGAGCGTCGGCGGATCGAACGCCGTGCACCAGGCGAAGCGCCCCGCCCCAGCTGCGGCCAGCCGCTGATACGGCTCGACGCCGCTCATCGGGTTGTCGCGCCAGGCTCCGCGCGGGTCCAAGCCGAGCGAGATGTTCAGCACCTGTACGCCGAGCTCCGCGAGCAACCGCTCAGCGTCGGGGTGATCGGCGGGCAGGTGGGCGTGAGCGTCGATCCAGGTCATGGCGTCTTTTGGAGGGCCAGCGTCTGAGCCCGGGTCATGGCGATTTTGGGGGGGCAGCGCCTGCGCTCGAAATGCCGAGCAGCCACGCGCCCTTACCGCGCATTGACCAAGGTAGCGTGACCGCCGCAACCAATCAATCACAAACGATCTAGTTGACGCTCGATATTGAGCGAGTAGGATTCACGTATGCTCGTTTCTGACGCTTTGGGTCCTGACCGGATTCCCGGCGGGCGCCGGCGCGGCCGGCAAGAAGGCCGCCCGACCCTCGTGATCGGGGAGCTCAACGTAGACCTGATCGCTGCGGGGCTCGCCCGTCCACCGCAGATGGGCAAAGAGGTCGAGGCCAAGAGCTTCGAGATGGTGCTCGGCAGCGCCTCGGCAATCTTCGCCAGCGGGCTGCGGCGGCTCGGTCACCCGGTGGGCTTTGTCGGCAAAGTCGGTGACGACTTCTTCGGCCAGTTCTGTCGGGGGCAGTTGGCAGCGCTCGGTGTCAACACCTCGTGGGTCCGCACCACGCCTGGCGCCACGACTGGCGTCACGCTGTGCCTCAGTACCAAGGGAGACCGTGCGCAGGTCACGTTCCCGGGAGCGATCGCCGAGCTGGGCCTGAGCGACATCCCGTTCGATGCCTTCGACGGCTTCGGTCACCTGCACCTGAGCTGTTTCGCGCTGCAGAAGCGCCTACGTCCGGCGTTTTCGCGACTGCTCGCGACCGCCAAACGCCAAGGACTCAGCACCTCCTTCGATCCCAACTCGAGCCTGTTGGGCGAGACGAAGAAGCAGGCACTGCGGCTGTTGCCGTACGTCGACGTGCTGTTCGTGAACGAGCGTGAGGCCGCGGAATTGAGCGGCAAATCGAGTCCCCAGGCAGCGGCGAAGGAGCTCAGCCGCCGCTCGGCCTGCGCGGTCGTAAAGCTCGGCAGCAAGGGCGCGGTGCTGGCGCGTGGCGGCGACGTCGTGGTCGTAGCTGGTCGCCGGGTGCGCGCGGTGGACACGACCGGCGCTGGTGACAGCTTCGCTGCCGGCTTCGTCTCGGCATTCCTGGCGGGCGAAACCGACCTCAACTGTTTGAAGAGGGGCAACGCCTGCGGCGCGCTTTCCACGCGCGCCGTTGGCGGCACCGCCGCCCAGCCCGATCAGAAAGAGTTGAGCAATTTTCTGAAAGCCGTCGCCCAAAGAAGCGTCGCGCGCTAGCCCTGCCGATGAGCGCGTTCGCCCCACTCCGTCCCAGCCTCGATCTAATGCAGGCCGCGCACCTCGAAGGTCGCGCCGTGGCCGCACTCAATTTTTACAATGCCGAGACGCTGCGCGCGCACGTCGAGGCGGCGCGCGCCGAACACGCCCCGCTGATCTTGCAGACGACCGAGTCGACGATTCGCTACCTGGGCCTGCCGATGATCGTTGCGATGGCGCGAGCCGCAGCATTCGAGCTGCCGACACCGGTCGCCCTGCACTTGGACCACGGCGCGTCGCTTTCGCTAGCGTACGCCGCGATTTTGGCTGGCTACAGCTCAGTGATGATCGACGGCTCGGCCCTGCCGTTCGACGAAAATTGCGAGCTGGTGCGGCGAGTGGTCGAGCTGGCGCATCCCGCCGGCGTGTCCGTCGAAGCCGAGCTCGGCCACGTGGGAGAAGCCGCCAATGACGACCCGAGCGCCTGCTACACCCAGCCGGAGGCCGCCAAGCTGTTCGTCGAGCGCACCGGCGTCGACGCCTTAGCCGTCGCGATCGGCACAGCGCACGGCTTTTACCGCGGCGAAGTTCGGCTAGATTTCGAACGCCTGTGCGCGATCCGCGACGCCGTGCCGAACACGCCGCTCGTCCTGCATGGGGGCTCCGGTGTCCCCGGCGAGCTGGTGAAGCGCGCGATCGAATGCGGCATCGCCAAGCTGAACATCGGCACCGAGATCAAAGACACCTTCACCGCGCGCATCCGCGACGCCCTGGTTCAATCCGACGACATCGACCTGCGCCGGACCTTTTCGCCGGCGATCGGCGCCGTCTGCGCACTATCGCGCAGCAAAATGCGCTTATGTGCGCGCCTGCCCAGCTGAGGACAAAGACATGACCCTGGCCAAACTTCTCAGCGCTCCCCGTAGCGAGCTCAGCGCGCGCGGCATGCTCCACACCCCGCTCGAGATCGCGCAGCAGCCGATCACCTGGATCGAAACGCTACGCCGCGTCCGCGCGCTCGAGCAACAGCTCGGCGCGACGTTGCGCGGAGCCTGGCGCAGCTCGCCGAAGCCCGGCGTCGTGCTGCTCGGCGCGGGCACGTCTGATTTCGTGGGCCGCTCGGTCAGCCATCTGCTGCGCAAGCGCTGGCAGTGCGCGGTCGAAGTGACCCCGACCACCGACTTCGTGACACACGAGCAGAACCTGCTGCTCGATGACGTGCCGTACATGAGCGTGTCGTTCTCGCGCTCCGGTCGCAGCCCGGAGAGCGTGTTGGCAGTGGAGCGCATGCTGGCGCGCACACCCAGCATGCCGCAGCTGATCGTGACCTGCGACGCAGAAGGCACGATGGCCAAGCGGCTCTCGGAGCTCCCGAACGCGCTCTGCCTGTTGCTCGACGACGCGGTCAACGATCGCGGACTGGCGATGACCAGCTCCTACTCGAATATGGTCGTGGCGGGGCTCGCGCTCGCGCACTGGAACGATCTAGCGCGCTTCGAAGAGATTTTGGTGGCAGTGGCGACGGCGTGGAAGCGCTTGGCCACCGTCGCCGATGCGCTGGCCGAGCAGCTGGCAAACCGCGAGTTCAGCAAGGTGTACTTTCTGGGCTCGGGCGCGCTCAACGGCGTCGCGCGCGAATCGGCGCTCAAGCTGCTCGAGTTGACCGCCGGTCGCGTCACCAGCGCTTCGGAGACCTTCCTCGGCGTGCGGCACGGGCCGCTGTCGGCGCTCGATGGTAAGGCGCTGCTGGTCGCGCTGGTGTCGTCCGATCCGCGCGTGCGCCGCTACGAGCTCGACGTGCTGCGCGAAGTAAAGAAAAAGGGCCTCGCCGCCGAGACCGTCGTCATCGCACAGAACCCCGATCATGGGCTGCGCAACCTCGGCACATTCACGCTTAACGTCGAGGTGCCGCATCAAGTCGCCGACGACCACCTAGCGCCGGTCATGGTGTTATTCGGCCAGCTGCTAGGGCTCCACAGCTCGCTCGCCCACGGCCTACGTCCCGACGCGCCGAGTCCGGATGGCGTGATCAATCGCGTCGTCAGCGGCGTCGAGATGCACGCGTGATCGTCGGCGTAGGTCTCAATCTGGCGCTCGACTGAGCGCGCGTCAAACCGTGAGCACGTTGACGCCGGCCGCCCTGACGTTCTTCACGAAGTCGGGCGCCGTACCGGTGTCGGTGATCAGCGTGTGAATCTTCGACAGCGGTGCCAGAAAGCCGCTGGAGACACGGCCGCACTTGGTGTGGTCGGCGAGCAAGATTACTTGCCGCCCGGCCGCCAAGATTTGCCGATCCGTCATGGCTTCCGGCAAGTAGTCGTTGGTCAGGCCAGCCTCGACGTCGAGCGCGCGCACCCCCAGAAAAACCTTATGCAAGCGCAGTTCCTTCAAGGCCTGCTCGGCAATGTGACCGATCATGCTGCCTTCGCTGTGACGGAGCATTCCGCCCAGACAGACCAGCGTGATGTCAGCGCGGTCGGCCAGCGCGTTGAGCGCCAAGAGCGAGTTGGTCACCACCGTGAGCTCGGCGCCCTCCGGCAGGTTGCGCGCCACCTCGAGCGAGGTCGTGCCGCTGCCGATGAAAATCGAATCCTTCGGCTCGATCAGCTTGGCGGCGGCCTCGCCGATGCGGCGCTTCTCTTCCGCCTGCTCGAGCGTGCGCTCCAGCACCGGTCCCTCGGGAGGCGCCGACTGCGCCACGATCGCGCCGCCGTGCACGCGTTGCACGCGCCCGCCTTCGGCCAACGTATCCAGGTCGCGCCGTGCGGTCGCGACGCTGACCCCGAACATCTCGCAGATCTCGATCACCGTTACTCGCCGCCGTTGCTCGACCAGGCGCGACAGCCGTCCCTGACGCTCGGCGCCAGAAATGTTCTCAGTTCTGCTCATCTTCAGGTTCGGAAGTACCATGAAACGTCGTAAAGGGCCACGCCAGGCCTGCCACCTGAGTGGTTTCTGACGCTTTATGATTGATTGCGGTTGATGGCCTCTGGTCTCCGGGCGTAGGCTCTCCTCGTGAACTTCGCCGCGATCGATTGGATCATTGTGGTCGCGTACCTGGCCGGCTCGCTGTTGATCGGCGTGATGGCCAAACGCTATGTCGGCAACCTGAGCGATTTTTTGGTCGCCGGTCGCGAGCTCGGGCTGCACGTCGGCATCGCGACGTTGGCCGCGACCGAGATCGGTACGATCACGTTCATGTACTTCGCTGAGCTCGGCTACAAAGCCGGCTTCGCGGCGTTCTGCACGGCGGCCATCTCCGGCATCGTGATGATCATCGTCGGGCGCACCGGCTTCGTCATCAGTCGCTTTCGCGAGCTGAAGCTGATGACGGTGCCGGAGTACTTCGAGGTCAAGTACAGCCAGGGTTTGCGGATCGTGACCGGCATCCTGGTGGCGATCGGCGGCATCCTCAACATGGGCGTGTTCCTCAAAATCGAGGGACAGTTTTTGACCATCGTCAGCGGCATCGACAGCAAATACTTGGTCGCGGTCATGACCGCGATCCTACTGCTCGAGCTGGTCTACACCGTGCTCGGTGGCATGGTCTCGGTCGTCATCACCGACTTTTTGCAGTACGTGCTGCTCTCGGTCGCAACGATCCTCGTTACTTTCTATGCGGTGAATACGGCGGGCTGGGAAAACATCACCGCCAAAGTCACGACCGTGATGGGCGAGGGCGGCTGGAATCCGTTAGCAAATCAGCGTTTTGGCTGGACGTTTCTGATTTGGCAGGTGCTGTTGTGGTTCGCGATGTGCGCCTGCTGGCAGACGACGGCCATGCGCATGTTCGCCACCAACGGCCCAAAGACCGCCAAGCGCGTGATGACCTGGACCGGCGTGATCTTCCTCGGCCGCGGCATGCTGCCGATGCTGTGGGGTATCTGCGCGCTGGTCATGTTCGGCACTGGGCCGCTCGGCGCCGACGGCTCGCCAACGCCGATCGTGAACGGTCACGCGATCGCCCCCATCGAAGCAATGCCGGCGATGATCGCTACGCTGCTCGGACCCGGCGTCAAAGGCATCGTAGTCGCAGGCATGCTGGCCGCGACCATGTCGGTGAACAGCTCGTACCTGCTCGGCTGGAGCTCGGTGTTGTCGCAAGACGTGATCCTGCCGATCCGCAGCAAGCTCGGTAAGGGTGACCTGGGCAGTAAGAGTCAGATCCTGATCAACCGCCTCGCGAACGTAGGCGTGAGCCTGTTCGTGATGTTCTGGGGTCTCTACTACCCGCTGTCAGGCTCGACCTACATGTACCTGACGATCACCGGGACGATCTTCTTGTCCGGCGCGTTCGTGTCGGTCGTGGGCGGGCTGTATTGGTCCCGCGCGAACCTGCTCGGCGGCTACGCGGCGATGTTGATGGGCGCAGCCGGCGCGATCATCCCGTTCTTCATTCTGCATTGGGACCCCAATTGGACCGGGTTTTGCGCCTTCGGGCTGGCCCTTTTGGGCATGGTAGCGGGTTCGCTACTCGGCAAGAAATCGAACTCGGTACCCGCGCTCAGCGCGGCCGAGTGAGCGAAGGAACACCATGAACGGCTGGCAACTCTTCTGGACCATCTGGCTGCTCTTCTCGGGCGCGGCGTTCGCGATCATTACGCTCGTCGTGACACTCAAAGGCTTTGGCGACGTGAAGCGCATGCTGAGCGGCATCAAGGCCCACGACAAAACCAGCGAATGAAATTCGATAGGGAGCCGGAGAGGGCGGGGAGATCGGACGAACTATTCGTGGGCACCCCACGAATGATTGCATCTCGTTCTCAGCTCCCATTCTCCCCGTCTCCCTGCTCAATTCATACCTGCGCGTGGTAGCGTCGATATCGATGAAGAAGCTCGCAAACAAGGTGGCGATCGTCACCGGCGCGACGATCGGCATGGGACAAGCGATCGCCGAACGCTTCGCGGCCGAGGGCGCGGCGATCGTCGCTGGCGGGCGTGACCTCGAGCGCGGCCACGCGCTGATCAACGGTATTCGTGCTGCGGGTGGACGCGCAGAGCTGGTGACCGGCGACATCGGCACGCTCGAGACGAATCAAGCGCTGGTGGCGCGCGCCAAAGAGGTTTTCGGCGGCGTCGACATTCTGGTCGCGAACGCTGGCATCCTCGGCATCGGCTCGGTCACCGAAGTATCGCTCGAGACCTGGCACGAGTGCATCGCCACCAACCTGCACGCGGTCTTCTACCTGTGCCGCGCCGGCATCCCCGAGCTGCAAGCGCGCGGGGGCGGCTCGATCGTCATCAACGGCTCGATCGCCGCGGTGAAGGCGTTCCCGAATCACCCCGCCTACTGCGCCTCGAAGGGCGCGCTGGTGCCGCTGGTGAAGCAGCTGGCGCTGGACTACGGCCCACACATCCGCGCCAATTTGATGTGTCCAGGGCCGGTCGATACGCCGTTGCTGTGGGACTCAGCCAAGGCGTTTCCGGATCCGGCGGTGGCGGTCAAGAACGCTGGCGAGCGAACGGCGCTCAAGCGCCTCGGCTTGCCCGCGGACATCGCCAACCTGGCGCTGTTCCTGGCCAGCGACGACAGCTCGTGGATCACCGGCACCGCATTCACGATCGACGGCGGCGCGCTCGTCGCTTAGCGGCGACGAGTGGCGCTTCGGGCTGCTGTCGTCCTGGTTGGTCGTGCCGAGCGCCTCCGAGATTCACAGGGAGGACGGGAGGACGGGAGGGTCCGCGAGGCGAGAAATTTCTTGGGTTCGAGACGCGCGACATCGACAGACGACTGCGCAGTCACCGTTGGACGCCGCGCGACTCGACCAACAAAAACCTCGCGGACCTCCCGTCCTCCCGTCCTCCCTGTGAAGATTCAGGAACTGCGCGAGGACCGACAAGAAAGCGAATGGCCCGAGGCCTTGCTGCGCGGCGGCTCGACGGCTTGGCCTGGAGACGGCACGGAAGTTTCTGCGATTGGGCTGCGGGTTGGCAGCCCCCGATGACTAGCGCAGCGCTTGCTGCAAGCGATCTTTGAGGCGGGTTACGCGTTCTTCGCGGCGGACTTCGCCGAGCGCTAGCTTGAGCGCGCGGGGGTCGGCGACTAGTACGCACAATTTTTTGCCGCGCGTGACGGCGGTGTAGACCAGGTTGCGCGACAGCATGACGAAGTGCGCGGTGAGCAACGGAATCACCACCGCCGGGTACTCGCTGCCCTGGCTCTTGTGGATGCTGGTCGCGTAGGCCAGGGTCAGCATGTCCAAGTCGGCGTCTTGATATTCGACGTCCTTGCCGTCGAAGCGCACGGTGAGCTGACGGCCTTCAACACTGACGTGCTGAATCACGCCCAAGTCACCGTTGTACACCTCGCGCTCGTAGTCGTTCTTGAGCTGCAGCACCTTGTCACCGACACGCAACGTCTGGCCGTGATGTTCGATCGAAGCGCCGTGCGGATTGAGTGCGGCTTGCAGCAGCTGATTGAGCGCCACCGTGCCGGCGGGACCGCGGTGCATCGGCGTCAGCACCTGGATATCGCGGCGCGGATCAAAGCCAAAACGCCGCGGAATTCGCACGGTCACCAGCTCACGCACGGTTTCGGCGGCTTCTTCGGCTTCACGCCGCGAGACCACGAAAAAGTCAGCGCTCGGCGACTCGGGGTCGGCGCTCTCCGGCATCTCCCCGGTCAAGATGCGGTGCGCGTTCTGTACGATGCGGCTCTCACCGGCTTGGCGGAAGATTTCGTTGAGCCGCACCACCGTCACCACGCCAGAATCGATGATATCGCGCAGCATCGCGCCCGGACCGACTGACGGCAGCTGGTCGGCGTCGCCGACGATGATCAACCGCGCCGCGTCCGGCAAAGCCGACAGCAAAGAGGCGCCCAGCGGCACGTCGATCATCGACGCTTCGTCGACGATCACGACGTCGGCCTCGAGCGGCTCCTGTTCGCCGAGTTGAAATCCGCCAGCGCGCGGATCGTATTCGAGCAAGCGATGCAGCGTGCTGGCCTCGTGCGACGTCGCCTCCGACAAGCGCTTCGCCGCGCGCCCGGTCGGCGCCGCCAGCCGCACGTTCAAGTGCGCGCGCTTCATCACATCCAGAATCGCGCGCACGATCGTGGTCTTGCCGACGCCGGGACCGCCAGTCACCACGATCAGCTTGTTCTCGGCGGCGCCCTTCACGGCTGCGCGCTGGGCCGGCGCCAAGGTGACTTTGGCATGCTGCTCGAAGCGCTCGATCGTGCTCTCGATGCCGGCCAGCACGCGCCCGGGTCGAGACAAGAGCCGAACTAGTCCCTCCGCCAGCGCGGTTTCGGCGCGATGAAGCCGCGTCAGATACACCCCCTTGTCTTCGATCACGACCAGCCCGCTCGCCCACAATTTGTCGAGCGCCGGCCCAATGTGCCCGACGTCGATCTCGAGCATGGCTGCGGCGCGGTCCGACAAGCCGTCGCGATCGAACAACACGTGGCCTTGATCAGCCAAGCCATTCAGCTCGTGCAGCACGCCAGCTTGCACGCGCTCCGGATGATCACCAGCGATGCCCAACGACTTGGCGATGCGATCGGCGGTCTTGAAGCCGATGCCGCGCACCTCCATCGCCAACCGGTACGGCGACTCTTGCACGATGCGCGCGGCGCTATCGCCGTAGTGTTTGTGGATACGCACGGCCAACGCCGGCGAGGCGCCGTGCGTCTGCAACAGCAGCATCACGTTGCTGACCGCACGCTGCGACGCCCACGCCTTCTTCACTTCTTCGACGCGCCGCTCGCCCATGCCCGGGATCAGCTTGAGCCGGTCCGGTTCGTGGTCGAGCATGGTCAGGCTCTCCATGCCGAACGCCGACACGATGCGTTTGGCAAACGCCGGCCCGACACCGGGGATCAGACCAGAGCCGAGGTAGCGCTCCAAGCCGACCAACGTCTCGGGCGCGAGGGTGACGAGCGTATCGGCACGGAACTGCTCGCCGTGCTTCGGATCCTGACGAAAATCTCCCGTGATGCGCACGCGGGTGCCACTGCCAACCGGCGGCAACATCCCGACCACGGTCACGCTGCCGCGCTTGCCGGCCGGGCCCTCGAGCGAGCCCAGCTTGAGCACGCGAAAGCCGGTCGCGTCACTTTCGTAAGTGATGCGCTCGACTTCTCCGGTCAGCGTGATCGCCATCGGGGCCCATATTACCCAATGAGCCGCCGGGCAGAACGCGAGGCTTTTCTTGCTACTTGGTGCCCGAGCGGGCCTAGCGGATGAGCCGGCTCAGGAGATTCTTGAGCCGTACGCCGAGCACCAGGACTTCGTGCACGTGCGCGGGCGAGCAGGCACCAAGCATTCCGGCCACCTCGACGGCCGCGCAGCATTCGCAGCCCTCAGCTAGCGCGATGGCGTAGGCGCGGCTCTTGTC
>JBBSAB010000018.1:0-108749 GCA_038252755.1 Polyangiales bacterium
AAAGGTCGCCGCGGGTGACATCAAGAGTCAGGCAGGCATCCAGAAGTGGGACTCGACGCTGGCCCGCCTAATTCGAGGCTCTCTCGGCGATTTCTTCATTGGGTCGATTCAACCGCGCGACGTGATGCGTTGGCGCAGCGAGCAAGCGACGCTCATCCAGAGCGGCGCCTACTCGCCGTACACGTTGAACACCGATCTGAGCGTGCTCAAGGTCATCCTGAAGCACGCGAAGATCGAGCTTGGCCTTCTGAGCAGCGCGGCCGCAGACGTTCCGGCGTTCGATACGTCGCAGCATCGCTGCTATTCGCGGGAGGAGCCGAATGCTCTGACCGCCGACGAGCTGCGCGGGTTTCTCGCGTGCATGCGCGAGAAATTCCCCCAATTCTTCGCGATGACCTTCACCGGTTTCGCGACAGGGCTACGACCATCGTCACTTCGCCCGCTTCGGCGGACGGGGGCGACGCCGGACGTGCTTTGGGACAAGGGCAAGCTGCTGGTGCGCCGTTCGCACACCCGAGGCGATGTCGAGATGATCGGCACCAAGACGGGCGGCGACGACGAGATCAGTGTGCCTCCGGAGCTGATGGACGTACTGCGCTGGCATGTCGAAACCCAACTGCGACCCGGCCCTCAGAAGGAGTCCGAGCTGCTGTTCCCGTCCGAAGTGGGCGGCTACAGGAGCCCGAGCGCCCTCGACAAGCCGTTCGCGGCGGTGGCGAAAGCCATCGAGCTGAAGAAGCACATCACCCCTCGGGCGATGCGACGCTCGTTCCAAGACCTCTGCCGGACGGCCGAGGTCAAGGACGTGGTCGCCCGTTCGATCTGTGGTCACGCGACGGAAGCCATGCAGGTCCGGTACAGCTCGGTCAGCCAGCAGGAACAGAAGGACGGCCTGGCGCGTGTGATTCGCCTGATGGACAGGGTGGCCCATGGTCGGGGGTAGGACCGGGGGTAGGGTGGCCCTGGCTGGGGGTAGGCCGCCACCGTGATAAAACGCAAAAAGCCGACTTTCGTCAGCTTTTTGCCTCCATTTCTGGAGCGGGAGAAGAGATTCGAACTCTCGACGTCCACCTTGGCAAGGTGGCACTCTACCGCTGAGTTACTCCCGCGGAAGGGCGCTGCTTTTACGATTCGGGAGGGGGTCTGTCAAGGATGGGGAACCATTTCCGGTAATTTCGGACGGCCTGTCGGGCCCAACGGCCGATCGAGGCTCGAGAGCAAGAACAACAGGGAGGCGGGAAGGCGGGGAGAACCAGCAGGGAGAGCTTTCGTTTGGGGCTGCCCCAAACAAAAAATCCCTCCTGATTTCGCCTCCTCATCTCCCCGCCTCCCTGTTTGCTCGTGCTCGTGCTCGTGCTCGTGCTCGTGCTCGCGCGGCGCTCAGTCGGCGCCGTCGAAGAAGTCGACGATGCCGGTTTCGAGGTCGTACTCGCAGCCCACGACGAGCAGGCCGTTCTTGAGCCGCAGGTCTTCGAGCAGGCGCGAGCCGTGGCGCAGGTGGTCGGCGGCGGCGGCGACGTTGGCGCGGGTTGCGGCGCGCAGCAGGGCGGCGCGGTCCTTGGCCAGCTCGGTGCGCATCAGCGGGGCGATCACGGGCGCGATGCGGTCGGTGATCGAGAGCAGGTTGCGCGAGCGGGGAGCCGCGCTGGGTTCCATACCCTCGACGGTGGCGGCGATTGCGCCGCAATGTGAGTGACCCATCACGACTACCAGCTGCGTGCCGTAGCGCTCGGCCGCGAACTCGACCGAGCCGATCTGCGAGGGCGCGACGATGTTGCCGGCCACCCGGATGACAAACAAATCGCCCAAACCCTGGTCGAAGATGGTCTCGGCAGGGGCGCGCGAGTCAGCGCAACCCAAGATGATCGCGAACGGTGACGGCTGAACCAGTGGATCGATACGACGACTCAGGCTGGAGAGCGCATCCATGCTGCGGACGTTGGCGACAAAGCGTCCGTTGCCTTCGCGGAGCCGCGTGAGCGCCGTGGTCGCCGGAATGATGCTCGACATGGGCCGCTCATAGCGCAGGTTCGGCCACGCCGTGAAGGTCATCGCGACCTTGGCTACGCTGAGACTAGAAATTAGGCCGAGCGCAGTGCTTGACTGAGTTTTTCGCTGAGCTGATCGGCCGTGAACGGCTTCTGCACGAAACCTGCGAGGCCGCTGCCGGCGAAGCGCGCGACGGCATCTTGCTCGTTGTAACCGCTCATCAACACGACCGGAACACGTGGGTCCCGTCGGCGTAGCTCTTCGAAGGCGGCGAAACCGTCGAGCTCGGGCATTGTCAGGTCCATCAGCACGACCGCGAACGGCTCGCTGGCGAGGGAGCTCGCCGTGCGCGGCAAAGGCAGCCGCGCACGACGAAGGACGGCGGGGCTACTTGGCCGTGGTGGAGGGCTGGACCACGATTTCGACGCGCCGATTGTTGGCGCGACCTTCGGCAGACGTGTTCTCGGCGATCGAGCGCGTCGCGCCAAAGCCCTGCGAAGTGACGCGGTCGGCAGCGATGCCCCGCGATACCAGGTAGTCACGCACGGACTGGGCGCGACGCTGCGACAAGTCCTGGTTGTAGGCGGCGCCGCCTTGTGAGTCGGTGTGACCCTCGACGACGATCTTCGACAGCGGATCTTCCTTGATCAGCGCGTTGGCGACGTCGTTCAATTTGAGCTGAGCCGCAGGCAACAGCTCGGACTTGGCGGAGGCGAACAGCACGCTACCCGAAAGGGTGATGACCATGCCGCGCGGCTCTTGCTTCACAGTGGCGAACTTGGCGAGATCCGCCGCGGCTTGCGCCGCGCGCTTCTCGGCTTCTTCTCGGCGAGCTTTCTCGTCTTTGAGCGCAACTTTGCCGTTGGCGATAGCGACGTCCTGACTGGCAATTTCGGTCTTGCTGCGTGCGAGTGCGGCCGCAGTGGCAGCGACGGTGCGCTTCTCGTCGGCGTGCATGGCATCGACCGTCGCGCCGGTCGCCGCGTCGGAGCGAGCCGTGCGCGCGACGACCTCGGCGTACTCGGTTTTTCGCAGCGCCAGATAGGCCTGGTCGCGAGTGCCCTGGGTGTCGCCGTTTTCCGTAAACGACGCCTCTGCGGCAGCGAGCTGCTTGCGCGCAGCGTCCATGTCACGAGGATTGGCTTGGGCGGTGGAACCGTCAGTGCTGGCGCGCTGGTAGGCGCTGCGCGCCGTCAGGAGATCTTGGGGCGGTAGGCTCGCTGCGCAGGCGGCGAGCGTGCTGAGCGTGAGGCCGAAGAAGGCGATGGTGCGATTGGTATTCATTTGACTGCTCCCTGGACCGCGTTCGTCGTCTTCTGGTCGGCTGAATCGGAGATGGCTTCCTTGTGGTCGCCCGCGGCGATCTTCTCCCGAGCCTGCGCGAGCGCGAGCTCGCTGTCGGCCTTGGCGCGAATCAACAGCGCATCGGCGCGCTCGTTGTCGCCATCGGCCATGGCTTTTTGGGCCTGTGCGATCTGGTCGTTCGCGAGCTTCAAGGACAGTTGTGCTGCGGGCGCGTCGTTGGCGCCGACCTCACGCGCACTGCGCTCCGCGGACTGCGCGTCGGCTAGCCGCTGCGTGGGCGGTGGAAAGCTTGCTCCGCACGCTCCAAGCAGCGGTGCGGTAATCATCAATGCAGAGAGAATCGAATTCATAGGTAGCTCCAAAGTCAGCGCCACAGGCGCAAACAGTCGTGTTTAGTAGGGTAAGGAAAAGCTTGTTTGGACGTCAGGCCGTGGCGCGGCTTCCGAACTGCAGTAGATGCATCACGTTCTGTTCCGGCTCTCGGCCGAGCCGGGAGCGGGCGCGTCGGGTTGCTCGGCTGGTTGCGACTTCAAGATCGCAATCCACTTGTCGATTTGCTTCTCGGCATCGTCTTTCACGACGCCGTAACGCTCCTGCAACTTGCCGATCAGCTGGTCCTTCTTGCCGGCGATGTTGGTGAGATCGTCGTCGGTGAGCTTGCCCCACTGCGATTTGATCTGCCCGCTGAGGGTTTGCCAGCGGCCTTCGATTTGGGTCCAGTTCATCGTGACGCGCTTCTGAGCACGTTCCGTGCCGGAGATCCTTTTGTCGGCAAATCACCTGCCATCGGGACGTTTCGACGCCAGGACAATCGATCTGACGTCCTGTGCCCAATCAAAACGCAGCGGCTGCGGTGGGCCATTTTGCCACTCTGGGCGTTTGTGCCCCGGCTCTGTCGAGCTCTGAGACATCGAGAAGGAAGACTCTGCTCGACTCGTCTAACTCGGTCGAGCCGCGAGCGCTCTTTTCTCAGGGCGGGTCTTCGCTCGGCGTCGTGGGCCCCTGGCTCGTCGAGGAATCGCTCTCCGCGGCTCGCCGACGCTCGCGTTCTTCCTCGCTGCTGGTGGGCTCCTCCGCGACCGAGGGAACAGCGGTGCTCGGGGCACCCTCCGCGCTCGGGGCGCCCTCCGCGCTCGGGGCACCCTCCGCGCTCGGGGCAACCCCGGCGGTCGGGCCAATCTCGCGTTCAGGGGCGGCGGGGAGTGCTGGCTCGCCGTTGGATTCTTGCGCAGGACGGGAGGCTCTCACGCCGCGAAAGAACGGCAGTAGGGGGTCGTAGGCGGTCCCGACCGTCGTAGGTTTGGCGTCGGAGAGCTGGCCCACCGTGAGCCAGCCATCGGTAAGGTCGCGCAGACGCACCCGGCCGCTCCGATCGGCGGCGTAGAGCGCGCCGCTGATCGCGACGACCAGGGCGATGAACACGGCTGGCAAACGCGAGTGCACGCCCGGGATGCGCGGCTCGGCCTTTTTTGCGCGAGTCTGGGGAGCGCTAGCTGTGGGGTCACCCTGCGCCTGATGTAGGTCGACGAGGTAGGCGTTCAGCGCGTCGGCGAGCTGAGACATCGTCTGGTAGCGCGCTTCGGGTGACTTTTCGAGTGCGCGCTGGACGATCGCGTCCAGCGCGGGATCCAGCTCGGGCAACACGCTCGATAGTGCCTGGGGCTTTGCCTGAAGGATGTGGCTGAGTACCTCGACCAAGCTTCCGCCCTCGAACGGTGCAACGTTGGTTAGCAGCCGATAGAGCACGACTCCGAGCGACCAAATGTCGGTGCGCGCATCGACCGATTGCGGCGTGCTGACTTGCTCCGGTGACATGTAGCCGGGTGAGCCGAGGCTGTCTTGCGGCCCCGTAACGCCCAGCGCTCGCGACGTGGCGAGTTGCTTAGCGAGGCCAAAATCAAGCACTTTGACGCTGTCTGCGGTCGGACCACCCGACCATAGGAACAAATTTTCGGGTTTGATGTCGCGATGAACGATGCCGAGCGCATGGGCTTCGGAAAGCGACTCGCAGACTTGCAGGACATAGCTGATGGCCGTTTCTACCGGGAGCGGCCCGTCGCGCTCGAGCAGTGCTTCGAGGTGGATGCCGTCCAAGTGCTCCATCACTAGGTAAGGGCGACCCGATTCAAGCTGTCCGACGTCCATCACGCGCACGACGTGCTCACTGCGTAGCGAGGCGAGCGCGCGCGCTTCGTTCAAGAAGCGCTGCACGACCGATGATCGACCCGACAGCGCACGGCGCAAGAATTTGATCGCTACGACTTGATCGAGGTCGACGTGACGGCCGAGGCACACAATGCCCATCCCCCCTCGGCGAACATGCGTTCGACGGTGTATTTCCCGCCGAAGACCACTCCGGCCGCTACGGGCAGCTCGGATTCGGGCTCGTCTTCGGCCGGCCAAGCCTCGGGCGCGCTGCGTTCGCGCCCGGACATTGTCGCAGCAGCGTCGAGCGCGGAGTCGCTCGGACTCGTGGGCGTCGCTTCACGGACACCGGTGACGATCGTCGCGTCGGTGCCGGATACCGGCGATTTGGCGCTGTTCATGGGCTGATCTTCTAGGGCGCGGTGACCGTCGCCCCTGCCAGGTTAACAGCAGTTTGCGCTAACAAGCGACCGTTGATCGACGCGCCAGTTTCGAGCTTGATCGCCGTTTTGGCGAGCACGATGCCCTCGGCGTGCGAGGTCGCGCCGAGGTCGACGAAGCCCGCGACCTGCCAAAAGATATGGTTGGCATCGACGCCGCCGCTCAAGAGCATTGACGTTGCGGCGCTCTGCTTCAAGTCCCCGCTGACCTGAAAGATCCAGACATCATCAGCGCTGCCTTCGAGCGTGACGTCAGTCGGGATGGTCACCGTGGACGTCCACTTGTAGAGACCGGGGGCTAGCGTGAGCCCGCCGATAGCACCGGCGCCGAGATTGAGAAAATCGGGCAATCTTCGCCCGGCGGCGTCGGTGTAGGCGGTCATCATGTCGGCGACCGCGGTCGTCAACGTGACGGGCGTCGGCGGATCGTTATTGGCCGCAAAGACGCTGCCGACGACTTGGGCCGACTTCCAGCTCACGCCGGCTTTCGTCAGCGAGAAACCGGTGATGTAGCTCGCCGCAGCCGGGCTCAGTGCCAAGTCCCCGGTAATGACGGAGGTTGGAACGTTGGAGATCGCGGATTTAGCCACAATCGCGTAGTTGCTCGCCGTGCCGAGCACGACTGGGGCTGAGGCGCCCACCAGGCCCGTGTCTCCTGCAGCCGCCGCATCGCCTGCCGACGAATTGGTTCCGCCTGCCGACTTTCCGGCATCGGCAACCGTGCCACCCGACGAGGGCTCTCCGGCGGAGGCTCCGGAGGCGCCATCACTTTTGCTGTCTTCGTCCGAGCTACAGGCCACCAGCACGCCGGCGGGCAGCAGCGCGAGGAAGCCGAGCGAGACCGCGAACGAGGTCATTGAAGGAAGCATGATTGGACGTCCTAACGAAGAAGGATGGACTAGAGCTGAGATCGCAACTCGCGACCACGAGCCGAAGAAGCTTGGCGCTCCGAGGAGCGGCGATTCGCCGCACTGACGCGGAAGTGACCAGGCAGCAACCTAACCATCAACGGGTGGGCCGCAAGGCGAGCCACGCGTTTAGATCACGATGCCAATGCTTGCCATTCGCCAGCAATGGGTGGCGCATGCACGTGCTGGTGGCGGCTATTCGCCTCACTGGGTGTGCGCGGCCAATGGCACCCAATGTCGCGGCAAAGCCATCTTTGACTGCCAAATCGCAGCTTGAATCGCAGAAACTTCCGTGTCGTCTTTGGGCAACGCCGCACGGGGCGGGCTGATCCGACAGAGCGTCACGCGCGACCCGCGTTCGTCATGGCTCCTGAATCTTCACAGGGAGACCGGGAGATCGGGAGCCGTGCGAGCGTGAATTTTAGGGTCGCGCTGCCGCCCGCGAAACAGCTAGGTACGCCCGCTGGTGGCCGCGTGCCCCCCTCCAAGGAAATATCTTCTGCTTTGGTCCTCCAAAACAGAAAATGCGTTCCCTCGCAGGACTCCCGATCTCCCGATCTCCCTGTAGAATCTCGACTCGATACGAGCTACCAGGACCGCAGCAGCGCGAAGCGGTCGCGCAGTTGGCCCGGAGACGCTACGGGAGTTTCTGCAAGAAAGGCTGCGGCGCGGCAGCCCCCGCCGAGCTCACTCCGGAACGACGCGATCCGGATCGCCTAGGAACTCGAAGTGCATGGTGTCGCGGAGTTGCGGGTCTCGGCCGAGCCAGTAGAAGCCGTAGCGTTCGAAGGTGTTGATCCAGCAGCGCGGCAGCTCCGTGCGTTCGAAGACGGACGATGCCGGGCCTTGGCAGGCTTTGTGTTCGGGCCAGGGCGCAACACAGCCGCAACACGGGTTGCGGTTGGGGTCGATGTCGACCGCGATGCCGAACAGGTGATTCGAGACCTCCACGCCGCGGTAGCTGTTCTCGGTGCGGAAGCCGCCTACGGCGCGCGCGCGGTAGCGCTCGTCGCTCTTCGTGCAGTCCTTCTTGAGGCGGCGCTCGACGCACGCCAAAACGGGCGCGATCTTCTCGTGGACCAGCAGCGGCAGGCCCATGAAATGGATCGATTTTGCGTGCGAGTAAGCGGTCTTGTCGTTGAGCTGCTCGTACGGCGCGCCCTCGATTCGGCCGTAGCGTGCGACGCGGTAGCGGATGGCCTGGTTGGCCTTCTTGCCGTCGAGCTGCTTGCCGACCATGAAATTCTTGCGAATCAAGAAGGCTTGCGGCTTTTGGTAGCGGCAACCGCGGTAGTCAGCGTCGGCGTTTCGAACGGCCGGCAGCAAAAGCGCGAGGCTCGCAAACAGCGGACAGAGCAGGGCGACGAGCTTGGTCCGTGAGAAGCGCATCCAGAATCAAGGTTGACTTAGCATCACCTCGCGGCCGAGGCGCGAGCTTTCGTAGATGGCGTCGAGAATGCGCTGCACGGCCAGCGCCTGTGCCGGGCTCACACACAATTTTTCGGTGCCGAGCACGGCGCCGATAAAGTTGTGGAAGCGATTGGCGTGCGGGTAGTCGAGCTGTGACTCCGCCAGCTTGGCAGACTCATAGCCGGCGTTTTCAGCACTGAAGCGATGCAGCTCGCCAGGGTAGCAACCGGCGCCGGCTTCGCTGCCGTGCACGACGACGTTCATTCGATCGGGCTCTTTTTGGTGGATCGCCCAGCTGACGTCGAGCGTGAGCGTTGCGCCGTTGGCGAAACGCAGCAGCGCCGTGGCGCTATCGTCGACGTCGAACTCGGTGTGTTGGCGATCGGAAAGTCCCCAACTGCCTTCGCCGATGCCGCGCTGTCCGAACGTGGTGTAGACCTGGCCACTGACGCTGACCGGCGCGAAGTCGTCGATGACGAACAATGCCAGATCGAGCAGATGCACGCCGATGTCGTAGAGTGCGCCGCCACCGGCGAGTGACTTCTTGCTAAACCAAGTGCCGAGCTTCGGGATACCGGCGCGACGAAACCAAAATGCTTTGGCGTGGTAGACGTGACCGAGCTCACCATCGCGGACCAGCTGCCGCACGCGCTGCGAGTCGGGGCGGAAGCGTTGGTTCATGCCGACGCTCAAGAGCTTGCCGGTGCGCTCGGCTTGCTCGACGACCGCGGCGGCGTCGCTGGCGTTGGTCGCGAACGGTTTTTCGACGAAGACGTGTTTGCCAGCTGCCAACGCGCCGAGGGCGAGCGGGGCGTGGAAGGCGTTGGGCGTGGCGATGAATACGGCATCCAGCTCTGGATCAGCTAGCAAGGCTTCGTTGTCGGCGTAGGTGCGCAATCCGCCCAAACCGGCCGAAAGCTCGGATAGCCGTTCTGGGTTGGGGTCGCTAGCGGCGACGACGCGCGCGGCGGCGTGGCGATTGATCTCCTGACAGGCGACGCGGCTGATCTGGCCGGCGCCTAGCACTCCGAAGCGAAGCTCTGCAGGCATGCCCGCCATTCTTACTCGACGTGACGCGTGGGCGGCTGACGGACTGATGGGCGGACAGCTTCGAAAGTATTTTTCGCTGCGGCCGCTAACGATGGCGGTGCCGATTCGAAACGCACAGCGCATTTTTCGGAACCGCCCACGCGACGTTGAAGCTGCTCGTCATAGTCAAGGTTGTTGGTCGAACCGAGCGGAGCGCATCCTGCGCTGGCCCTGCATGAAGGTGCATGTGGGATGAACGAACCGATGACGAAACCCGAGAGCCGTGGTGTGTCCGTAGTTGGCGGCGGCGTGCTGTCGGCGAAAGACGCGCGTGACCGGCAGCGCTTGGCGCGGCGGGTGTTCCTGAGCGCGCTCGGGCTGGGGCTGTCGCTGCCGCTAGCCGCCAGCAGCGCGCGACTCGCGATCGCTCAGAGCACGCCTCGGCCGCGCCGGCTGTTCCTCTACTACTTGCCGCACGGCGCGCCCGCTGAGCATTTCGATCCCGCGATGGCCGATGGCGTGCTCGGGCCACTGGCCCCGTACATGGCCCAAACCTCCGTGCTGCGCGGCATCGGTATGAACGGCGCCAGCAACCACGGGGCGATTCGCACGATTTTGACCGGAAACCCCGAGGGCGAAGGCTCCGATTCGATCGACGGTTTGATCGCGACCAAGCTCGGTACCACGCCGTACGTGCTCGGCGCGCTACCGTACGCGAAGGGCTCGGGCTTCACATCCGACTCGTTTTTGGCCAAGCACGGCTCGTGGGTGCGGCCAGAGGGAGATCCGTCGCGGGCTGCCGACGCGCTGTTTCAGTCGCTCGGCGCGGGCGCTGGCGTTCCGAACGACGCCGCGGAGTTCCGCGTCGCGGCGCTCGGGCTGACGGAGAAAGAGCTGACCCGTCTCCAGGCAGGCACCAAGGACTTGACCGACGAGCAGACCAAGCTGCAGATCCACCTCGACGCGATTCGCCAACTCAAAGCTGGTGACGGCAATCCGATGGCGATCAGCTGCGACAAGCGTCCGGATCTGCCCGCGGTGGCGGCGCTCGTCGGCGCCGACGTGCTCGATCCGACGCAGCTCGGCAAAGTGCTGGACGCGCAGCTCGAGGTCGCGGCGCACGCGCTCCTGTGCGGCACTGCCAGTGTGATCACGCTGCAGAACATGTACGTGAACGCGGACCTGAATATGGGATTTCCGGGCGGACCGGGCGTGCCGAAGGGTCATCACCAGCCGGTCTCGCATTCGTGGGACACCGCGGGTCGGGCCGAATTTGCCAGCGTTCAGCGTTGGTTTTACGCGCGCTTGGCCGACAAGCTGCTTGCGACGCTCAACCAAACCGACCCACAAGATCCGGAGCACACCGTGCTCGACAACTCGCTGGTCGCAATCTTGAGCGAGGTGTCGGACGGCGCAAACCACAACTCCGATGCTTCGCCGGTCTGGATCGATGGCAAAGAGACGCCAACCAGCCTGCCGCTGGTGTTGATTGGCGGCGCGGGTGGCTACCTGAAGCCGGCGGGCGGCATCATCAAGGTGTCCGCGCTGCACACTGACTTGCTCGCCACCATTGCCGAGGCAATGGGCGTGCCGCAAGTCACGATCGGCAAAGTTTTGATGAAGCCGATCACGGAGCTGAAAGCGTGAGCGACGTGCGCGCCTGGACGGCGCTGTCTTGCGTGTTCGTAGCGCTCGGCTGTAGCGCGAGTATCGACGGTAACGACCGCCCGCACGGTCAAGCGGGTGGCACGGGCAATCCGACCGGGGGCAGCCGCGGTGTCGGCGGTGGGCCCAACACCACCACACTCGGTCGCGACGCCGTTGCTGCGCGTTGCGACGCGACCCAGCTTCCGCCCCCACAGCTGCGGCGGCTGA
The DNA here is from genome assembly GCA_038252755.1 of Polyangiales bacterium. GTDB lineage: Bacteria > Myxococcota_A > Polyangia > Polyangiales > Polyangiaceae > PMG-095. The sequence goes on from JBBSAB010000018.1 coordinate 11,102, forward strand.
CCGCGACTGAGCTCGAGCGCACGCTACGTGACGTGTTTCCGTCGCTCGCGAAGGGTTGGTCCGGTGTGCGGCTCGGCGCTGATCCGGTTTCTTCGCTGGGCTTTTCCAACGACGCGCGCACGCTCGTCGTCGCCAGCCAAACCGCGCAAGAGCTGCTCGGCACTGCCGAAGACGTCGCCACGACCGTCACGACCGGTGGCGCGCTGAGCGATTTAGTGCCCTGCGCCGCCGAAGCTGCGCCGGGGCGCGCGTGCGCGGATAAGCTGGTGCAGGTCGTCGGCGCGCGGCTGTTTCGACGTGCGATTTCGACGGCGGAGGTCAGCGACTACGGTGCGCTTTACGACAGCGTGGCGGCCAAGAGCGACTTTGCGACCGGCGCGCACTGGGTGCTGGTAGCGATGATCCAGTCGCCGAGCGTGGTGTACCGTTCGGAGCTGGGCACGACCGTCGCCGGCAAGCGCGAGCTGACCGCCAACGAATTGGCGAGCGAGCTTTCGTACACCTATGGCGGCACCGTGCCGTCCGCGGATTTACTGGTAGCGGCGGAGCGCAGCGAGCTAGCGACGCCCGAAGCGCGCGTGGCAAAAGCCAAAGAGCTGCTGGCGACGCCGAACGGGCGCGAGCAGCTGCATCAGTTTTTGGCCGAGTGGTCCGGCTACGGTCGCGTCGCCTCGAAGACCAAGACAACGGTCGAGAACTTCGACGTGCTGCGCGGTTCGATGCTGCAGGAAACGAAGCTATTTTTAGAAGAGGCCGTCATCAACCGCAAGGGTGGGGTGAAGGAGCTGCTGACGGCCAGTTACACCTTCGTCGACGGTTCGTTGGCGGAGCTGTACGGCTTCGGCGCGGTGGCGGGCAGCGGGTTCACGCGCATCGACCGCCCGGCGGGACGCGGGCTGGGCCTGCTCGCACAAGGCTCGGTCTTGGCGGGCAGCGCTCACTCCGACGCCAGCTCGCCGACGCTGCGCGGCTTGGTGGTTTACGAGAGGCTGCTGTGTCACCAGAAGCCGAAGCCGCCACCGAATATTCCGACGATTGAAACGCCCTCGCCCGGCGCGAAAACGACGCGCGAACGCTACGAGCTGTCACACGGCGCCAATCCGCAGTGCAAGGCGTGCCACCAGTTCTTCGATCCAGTTGGCTTCGGGTTCGAACATTTCGATGAAGCTGGCCGTTACCGCGCGGACGAAGCCGGGTTGGCGCTAGACCCGACGGGGCAGGTGCTGTCGTACCCGGACGGCGCGCCCGCCTTTCAGCTCGATGGGCTCGAGGACTTGGCGACGAAGCTTTCGGCACGCGCTGAGGTGGCTGACTGCGTGAGCGGCTTGGCGGCGGCCTATGCCTTCGCAGGCGCCGGTGGGCGAACGTGTTTGGCCGAGGACGCGCGGGCCGCGTTTGGGCGTGGCGACGTCGGCGTGCTCGACTACTTCGCGCAGCTAGCAGGGTCGCCGGGCTTTACTCAGCGGGCGCCGTGAGCTTGAGCGAGAGCGAGAGCGAGGCAACAGGAAGGCGGGAAGACGGGAAGATTTCTGTTGTTCGAACAGGCGCCTGAGGCCCAATCGCGATCCCCTGCGCCCTATCGCGAACCCGCTGCGGCGAGCTCTCCCGTACACCCACCCTGAAAACCTTCCTTCTCGTGCTTCCCGCCTTCCCGCCTTCCTGTTGCTACAATTCTCGAGCTTGCACGGTGTGGTAAACGGCGAAGGCGATGGCGCCTGCGGTTTCGGTGTTGATGCCCGCTTTCAATGCGGAGGCGACGATTGCGGCGGCGTTGCGCAGCGTGGAGCGGCAGAGCGAGCGGGATTGGGAGTGCGTGCTTGTCGATGATGGATCGACGGATGGGACGGCGCGGGTAGCGGGTGAGTTTGTTGCGCGAGATGCGCGGTTTCGTTTGCTGAGCGTCGCGCACGGTGGGATCGTGGCGGCGCTGAACGAGGGGCTTTCACGGTGCCGCGGCGAGCTGGTGGCGCGCATGGACGCGGATGATTTGATGCAGCGGCGGCGGCTGGAGCGGCAGCGGGCGGCGCTGGCGCAGGATGCGACGCTTGCCGGGTTGGGGTGCCACGTGCGGCTCTTTCCGCGCCGCGGCATGACCGATGGCCTGAAGAACTACGAGCGCTGGCTGGCGTCCATCCGCAGTCCTGCTGATGTGACGCGCGAAGCGTTCGTCGAATGCCCGATCGCGCACCCGACGCTGATGCTGCGGCGTGCGGTACTGGCTCGAGCCGGCTATCGCGACTGCGCTTGGCCGGAGGACTACGACTTGGTCTTGCGCTTGTTGAGCGGCGGAGCCGCGCTCGGCATGGTGCCGGAACGGCTGCTGCATTGGCGAGACGGCGCCGGGCGGCTGTCGCGCAGTGCTCCCCGTTATGCGCTGCCGGCCTTCGTCGAGTGCAAAGCGGAGTACCTGGCCAATGGCTTCCTGAAAACCGCCGAGCGTTACGTGCTGTGGGGCTACGGCCACACCGGCAAAGCACTCGCCGAAGCGCTCGCCCAACGCGGCAAACACCCGTCCGCGATCATCGAGCTCCACCCCGGCCGCCTCGGCCAACTGATCCGCGGCGTCCGCGTCATTCCGCCAGAAACCCTAGCGTCGCTGCCCAGGGCCCCGCTCTTGGTATCCGTCGCCGGTATCACTCCTAGGAGTGAAATTCGCGCGGCGCTCGCCACAATGGGCTTCTCTGAAACGCGCGATTTCGTCTGCTGCGCCTAGCCGCCCTCAAATCCCTGGAGCCTTCCGCCGACTGGGGCGGGTCCCTAAATTGGGATCGCTCGCGCGTGCCCGTAAACGTGCCCGTGCCCGACTGACCCTTCATCACATTTCGCGATTCGAGCACGAGCGAACAGGAAGGCGGGAAGGCGGGAAGATTTCTGCTGTTCGAACAGGCGCCTGAGGCCCAATCGCGATCCCCCTGCGTCCAGTTGCCAGTACCACCCACCCTAAATCTCGGCCTTCCCGGCTTCCCGCTGTAACCCCTGACCCCCGGCCTTTCAGTAGCGGTATTGGTAGACCAAGTCGACGCCCGTCCCGATCGTCCCCAGTTGACCGCGCAACGACACCGTCTTGGTTAGGCGCCAGTCGACGGCGGCGCCGACGTTGCCGGCCTCCCCGGGATTGTCGGTGCCGGCTGCCTGATAATTGCCTTCGACGATGATGCGATCGGAGGCCCGGTAGGCCGCGGTGTAGATCGCACCTTTGGTGGTATCGCTGCTCTCTCGGCCGCCCAGTTGTACGCGCGCCAACGGCGTATCGGCCAGCAATCTGTCGAGCGCACCGACGCCAATGTTGGCCGTGGCGTTGTCGGTGCCACCCAGGAGCAGCGCCATCGCTTGGTCCTGGGGACGATCGAACTGAATCCTGGGCTTGGAGATCGTGCCGGTAACGTACATGAACAGCGTATCGCCGTCTGGGGAACGCCAGCTGGCGCGCACGTCCAGGCGTGGATCGGCCGGGTCCGGCGTATCGAATACGATCGCGCCGCCCTCGATCGTGAAGATCTTCCCCAGCATCTGCACCGCCCCGCGCCGCTGCAGCATGACGCTGCCGGTGACGCCGAGACCGTTCGCCAACACCACGTTCGGATCACCGGTGACCGGGAGGTCGAGTAGCGCGCCGCGCTCGATCTTGGCCTGGTCGCCGAGGTGGATCGCGAATTGCCACGGTATGGCGGCCGCGTCACGGGCGGCTTTCGGCTGCGCGACCGGCTGCAGCAGTTGCACGTTGGCGTTCTCATCCAGCGAAGTCAGCGCGCGCGATGATTGATCCGGCAAGCGTGCGACCAGCGAAGCGAACTTCACGTCGACCAGGACGCGGTCGGCGTTGCGGTTGAGGGTGAGCTCGTCGATGCGCGCGTCGGCGACCGCGCGCGTGATGCCGTCGACGACGAGCGGCAGGCCGTTGACGCGGACTCGGCCCGAACCGGAGACAATGTCGAAGCCGGATAAGCGGAAGCTGATGCTGGCCTTGAGGTTCTGTACTTTCGCGCCAGCGCTGGCCGCAAGATCCGGGATGTCGACGAGCGTCGTCTTGCCGTCGCGTTGGGCGTTCGCCGTGAAGTCGACGTCGCGCAACCTGAAGCCGAGACCCGCAAGCACGAACGACCCGTCGGTTAGCTTCAACCTGCCGCCGACTTGGCCGACGCGTCGCGACTCTTCACCCTTGGCTAGAGGGTCCAGCCGCGTGTTGACCTCGCCGTCGACCTCACCGTGCAGCTCGGAGACGAAGTCGCCCATCAACGGCTCCAGGACCGCCGCCTCCAGCTTGGTCGCACTGAGCGAGATCTCGAGCGGCTCGGCGTCATCGACCGCGGGCAGGCTCGACACCCATGAAACGCCAGCGTTGACGACACCTTGGACCAGCGCCCGGGCGTGCTGGATTTGAAAATCGACGCGCGCGCGCTTGGCGTCGCTGCGCAGCTGCAACGTGCCGTCACCAATATCCAAGCGGTCCATCTTCAAGTCAGCCAGCTGCAGCTGGGCCGAAGCGTTCGGTTCCTGTCCGCTGCGCTCGAGCAGCAAGGTACCAGTCGCGGTACCCGTCACGCGGGCATCGGCGAGCTGCGGAATCGTCGACAATGGTAGGGCCTCGAGCGTCGCGAACGCCGTTCCGCTCCAGGTCGGGATGCCCGTCTCGACGTCGAAAGGCGCGTGTCCGGTAAGGCGCACGTTGGCGACGCGTTTGCCGTCGCAGGGTGTTCGGTTCGGCTGGCTGTCGACCGGCACGAACACCTCGGCGCCTACATTGAACGCACCGGTCGCTTGGGCGTATTCCGCGGTGCCACAAACGTCGATCGGAGCGCCACGATCACCGGCTTTGAACTGCAGATCCGAGGCCCGTACCCCTAGCGATGCTACTGGTTCGCGCAGCGAGCCACGTAGCGTGCCTTCGACCCGGACCGCGCCGCGCACGCCGGGCAAGCGCAGCGGCACAGGCAGGCTCGCGAGATCGACGCGGTTGACCACGACTTTGGCCAAAAGCGGCCGGTTCTTTAGCTGCGCCAGCAGCGGTTCTTTTCCGGCTAACGCCGCCGCTAGATCGAGCGTCATGTCGGCGCTGGTCGTGAGCAGCCGATCGGAGCCTTGAATGGCGCTGACCGCCACCGAGGTGTTGCCGCTTGCACCGTCGTGCGTCGCGGAGGCCATCAGCTCGATGCCGGAGAGCAGCAGCGGCGGCTTCCGGGCGACGCGCAAGCTGAGGCCATGCGTCTGGCCAGATAGCTCGAGATTCGGTACGCTATCCGGATCGCTGCGCGTCACGTGCAGTGCGACGGTTGCTTGCCCGCCAATGTCTACCTCCGACTCGGGGAAGAGCTGGGCCAAGTAGTCGAGCGTGATGTCGTTGAGCGTGATGCTGCCGCTGCCGGTCGCGTGCTCGAAAGCGGCGCGCTCGGTGGGCGAGTCCGCCAACTGCGTATCCCAATCCGCGGAGAATCCAGCCAAGCCTTCGACGCTGCCGGTGCTCGCACCGGACAATTTGCGGCCGTCGAGCTTGGCGCTCAGCTGGCCCGAGAGGCCGCTCAAGTTGGCGATCGTCGCTTTGCTGACTGAGAGTTCGAGGCTGCCGCGCTGGGTCTGCGCGCTGGCCAGCGCGTCGATGGCCATGCTGGCGCGCCCCTCCAACACGCCGCGCGGTAGGCCCAACACTCGGGAAAAGGCCGATAAGTCGAGATTCTGTCCCTGCGCCGTTACGCTCAGCGTGTGCGCGGTGAGCTCGGCGTTGCCGTTCAACTCGCCGGTCGCGCCGTGTAGCTGAAGGTCGCGAACCAGCACGCGATCTTCGGCTAAGTCGAGCTGCGCGACATCGCCGCGGATCTCCACCCCGTCGCGTGACACGCCGAGCGAGAGCTCGCGCACCGAGACCGGCTTGCCGAGCACGAGCGTGGCGTGGGCATCGAAGCTCGGGCCAGTCGGATCTTTCAGTGTGGCGCTGACGGTGGTCTTGCGCAGCGGGCCACGCGCCGATGCGCTTACGTCTTCGAACGCGAACCGCCCCGCGCTCAGCTTCTTGCCGCTGACGCGAGCGTCGAGCGCGAGCTGGTCCAGCTTGTCGAGCGAACCTTTGGCGCTCCCCGTTAGCCGACCGCTCTGCAGCAGCACGCCTCGGTAAGCGAGGCGGCGCACGTCGAGCGACAAGTTGGTGTCGAGCCGGCCGTGATCAAGCGTGGCGTGGACGCGCACGTCGGCGCTGCCGCTACCGTCGAAATAGGGCTTGATGCGCTCGACTCCGGCCAGGTCGACGCGCTTGGCCTCAGCGTCCACGTCGATCTTGCCGTCGGCGTGGATGGTGAACCCGACGTCTACCGGCAAGCCGAGGTCGTGGATTTTGGCCTCGCCGACGAACTGACCGTTGACGGCGTTGCCAGAAAACTCGACCGCTGGGACGACCAGGTCGCCAACTCGCGTGGGTTGCCATGAGCCGCCCAGCTCGACCACGGTCTTGCCCGCTTCATCGCGGACGCCCACGGTGGTGCCGAGATCGACGCTGGTAGCGGGCGCGTTCGCCCACAGCGCGCGCATATCGAGCCTGCGGCCCTCGACGTCGAGCTGGAGTCGCATCGGGCTGGCCAGGTGCAGGTTGCCGGTCGAGTTGAGCGTCGCGTTTTCACCGATCTTGGCTTGCACGTCGACGTCGAGATCTGGCGGCTTACCCTTGAGGTGGACACGCGCCTCCGCTGGAACGATCAATGGCCACTGCGCTAGCATTGCCCGCGCGGCCGCTGGCTCGGCGCGCGGCAGGTCGACCTTGAGGTCGAGCGCTTCCTTTTGCCAACGCGCGACGCTGCCGAATTGCACTTCTCCGATGTAGCCGTCGAACGAGCTCCACACCGCGCCAGGCGCTCGAACGTGCAACGTTGCGATGCCTTTGGCGTCCGCCCCGCCCACGCCGCGCGCCACCAGGCCGAAGCGATCGACGTCGATCGCCGCGCCCTTGGGAGTAGCCAGGATCGAACCGTGAGCCCCCGTGACTTCGGTCTCTAAGGTTGGGCTGCCGCTCACGCTGCCGCGCGCGAAGCCTCGCCCGATTTCGACCGCCGGCAGCCAGACGCGCACGTATTGCGTGGAGGTGCTCGGCGCTGATGTCGGGCTCGGGCGCGGAAAGAAAGCGTGCGCCAGCGTCGGTAGACCATCTTCGTCGGGAATGATCTCGGCCTCGGCGCGCTCTACTCGCACGTGGTCGATGACGATCGTGAGCTTCTGGTCGCCGCGCACGATGCGCGTCAAGATATCGAGCAGGTCGGCCTGTGCGGTGAGGCGCGTCACCTTCAGCACGACACGGTGGGCTTGGTCACGCACCACGATGTCTTCGGCCACGACCTCATCCGGACTGACTCTGGTGACGGCGCCGATGCTCACCTCGCCCTGGAACAGATCGGCGAGCGTACTGCTAAGGAAGCTGGCGGTGGCGCGCCTGCCGGCCGCCAGGTTTAGGTGCCCGAGCAAGGCCGCGGTGAAGCCCACACCGAAGACCGCGGTCACCCCTACCACGGACAACAGTGTGGTCACGCTGGAGGCGAGCGTCGCGAGCGGGTTTCGCTTCGCTCCCGACGCCATCAATAGACCTCACCGATCGCCAGATGGATGGCGAGCGGGATCCCGGAATGGTCGGTTGGGTCGTTGCTGCCAAAATAGCGCGGTCGCTCTTGGCCGTGGCTGAGCGGGAGATCGCTCTTGCCCCACGCTTGAGCGCCCGGGACGCGAAAACCGAAATCGAGGCGGATCGGCCCCACCGGTGATTCGTAGCGTAACCCCGGACCGACCGAAAGGTGGGGATAGTTGAATTGCAGCCGGCCAACGTCGCGCGTTACGTCGGCCGCGTCAGCGAACAGCGCCAGCGTCAGCGGGTAGAGCCCCGCGTAACGCAGCTCGATCGACGCTTCCCATTGCGTGAAGCCGCCGAGCGGCCGCGTGCAGCGCGCGTCGTTGTTGTCGATGCAGTTGATGCTGGTCGGGACTAGAAAACCGACCGGCCCGTGCGGGCTGATCGCCATTTGCGCATAACCCCGGTTGGAGTTGGCGCCACCCGAGTAGAAGGCACGCGACAACAGCTTCTGTTGATCGCTGTTGATTTGGGCGGTCTGGTCGCCCTGGGCGATCGCGGCAGCTTGATCGGTTCGCAGCGTGCTGCCGTAGTCTGGCGCGAGCAGAAATCCGAACTTGACGCGTCCGGCGAGTGTGATGTCGCCCGCCTTCTGCTCCGCATTGCGGCGTCGCGCGCGCAACGGAAACAGCACGCGGACCTCGGGTTCGATCTTCACGTCGGAGACCGAGCCGCCCAGCAGGCGGCTTTTTCCGATGTGCAGACCCGCGATCTCGAGCGAATTGCGAAATGACAACGCGAATTCCCGCTTGGTTCGATCCTGAAAAATGTCCCCGTTGAAGCTCTGAAACACCGCCTCGAGTTTGGGATACGAAGTCCAGACGGTCTGCAGCCCATCGGGGATTCGACCTTGGTACATGAACGGTACGCGCGCCTGTAAATTGTACGAAGGCTTGATCAGCCCGCGCTGACCGAGGAAGGCGCGCCCGAGCGCGACCTGGCCATGCGGCTGGTGGTAGCCAATCACCAGCTCGGTGCGAGGGTCCGCATCGCCGAGTGAATAAAGAACAGGCCGCATCGAGTAGCCGGTTTGCACGCTGCCCTGTGTGCGGCCATTGAATAGCGCTGGCTGCTCCAGCATGACGCTGGCGTCGACGATCGGAAAAAGCTTCGGAGCGACCGCCAGTGTGCTCAACCTTTCCAGCCGCCACGGGTAGAGGTCGGCGCCGCCCGTCAGCTCGATGCGCAGGCGACGCGCGCCGCCTAGAAAATTCTTGTGCTCCCAGCCGGTCCGGACGTGCATCTCCAGCTTGAGCGCGTCGATGACCGTACCGCCGCCGAGCACCAACTTCCGCAGCTGATCCTCCTGCAACGTGACCAAGATCGGGACGTCTTCGACGTCGGGGTTGGATAGATCTGGCGTGACTTCGATGCGCGTGAACAGCTGCATCGCGCCCAGCGCGTCGCGCGCATCGACTTGATCCTCCTCGGAGTAGGGGTCACCGCGCTTCAGCTCCAAAGCCGCGCGCACCTTTTCCTCCGGAAGCTGCTTGAGTCCGACGATTCGAATCTCACCGAAGCGCGCGGGCTTGCCCGGGTGCATTTCCGTCACGATGTCGGCGGCGTGTGCGTTCAGGTCGACGGTCGCCGTCACGCGCACTTTGGCGTAAGCGTACCCGGCCTCTTTGAGCATCTCCTCCAGCGCCTGCTTGCGCTTGTCGAGCATGTCTTCGTCGAACGGTTTGCCCGATGCGATCTTGGCCACGAGCGGGAACTTCTTCAGGCTGACCTCAGGCGGCAGACTCAAGAGGGCCGCTTGGTCTTCGGTTACCTTGCGTACGGTCACCTGGGCTCCGGGCGTGACGTACACCTCGATTTCGACCTTGCGCTCGCCGACGCTCTCGACGCGCGCTGCCACGACCTTTACGTCGTAGTAGCCGCGCGCGCGGTAGAAGCGCTCGATGCGCTCCAGATCGTGTGCGACCAGGTTGGCGTCGTACACATCGCGCTCGCGCTCGACCCACAAGAAGGTGCGCGGTGCCGCAGTGGCGAGCCCGGCTAACGCATCGTCGAGATCGACCTTGCTCGGCGCGGTCTCGATCAGGTTTACGTCGCTGACGGTGCGCTCTTGAAGTGTCGAGCTGCAGCCGAGCGCAAGCGCCGCGGCGAGTGCCGTCAGAATCAGCCGCTGAAAACAGGAGCGGCCGAGTTGCAACGCGTGCTGCAGCATCGGCGGCTATTCCATTACCGGCTTTGCCGGAAAGGCGCCCGTATTTTCAGAGGCTTACTTCTTCTCTTTGCGCTTCTTGCCGGGCAACGTGGCCAGCTCCGGCGCCGGCTCCTGAATCGTCATTTCCTGGAAATCCATCACGCCCATGAACGGGTCGGCTTCAGCGCCGGATGAGGCTTTACTGAATGACACGCCGTACTGACCGGTGACGGTGACCTTGGCGCCGGCGGCCGGCAGGGGATTCGGTACCTTCACGCCCCAGTTGGCGTCGTTGTACTCGGCGTTGTCCTTGCCCTTGTCGAACTCGTCGATGGCGTCGAAGATCTGAGCAAAGTTTGAGGCCCAACCCATCACCTTGATGCAGTCGGCTTCGGCGGCGTCCTTCGTGTCACCAACCCAGAACGCCGGCACGGGTGCCTTGCAGTTCTCCGGATCAGCCTTGCCGGCCTTGTGGACCGCACACTCAGGCGCGTCCTTGATGTTGCTCTTAACGATGTAGCCCTGGATGCTAAGGCGCTTGCTAGCGACCTCTTTGCGGTGGACGCGGCTGCGCAGCGAGTAGCTGGCGCCCCAGACCGTCCAGGCTTCACCGTTCTTCATCGGGCGCTTCGGCAAGTTAGCTGCCGGGGGCATTGCCGCCCGGGCACCGCTCGCCGCGCCGCGGGGCTTGTACGGGACCTCTTCTTGTCCACAGCCAAAAGCTCCCAGGCATAGGGCGGAGATAAGCGTTGAAATGGCGGCGGAACGGACGCTTTGCGACATTACTGCGGGCCTCCTCGAAACTTTCGCGACCTTAGCTTGCGTTACGCCGCCACTGCAAGAGCAGGAATTGGGTTTTTGAGGCGTCGCGGACGCTGCCCTAACCTCGGTCTCAGGGCCGGCTACGGCGCCGGAATTTTCGGGGGTCGCGAGAGCGCCCCGACTGCTACGTCGAAAGCGAGCGTTCGCGGGTGGCGCTCCCGGCTCGCCTTCTCGAATTGCTAACTCCCAACTGCTAACTCCTAACTCCCAACTCCTAACTCCTAACTCCTAACTCCTAACTCCTAACTCCTAACTCCCGCCATGCCCCGGACGCTGTTCATTGGAGACGTTCACAGCTGCGCCGATGAGCTTTCGGATCTCGTCGACCGCGCCGCGCTGGTGAGCGGTGATCGCGTGGTGTTTACTGGCGACCTGCTGAGCCGCGGGCCGAAGCCGCACGAGGTGCTCAAGCTTTACCGCGAGCTGGGCGGACGCGCACCGGTCGGCAATCACGAGCAAAAGTTGCTCGACGCGCGCCGGGCGCGAGCCAGGGGCGAGAAGGCGCCGAAGCTCAGCGCGTCGCATCAAGCGATCGTCGATGAGCTGTCGTCGGAAGATTGGCTCGCGCTCGAGGCGCTGCCGCTGCTGGTCGACGTGCCCGAGCACGGCGTGGTCGTCGCGCACGCCGGCATCGACGCGCGCCAGGACTTGTCGAAGCAGGACCCGTGGGTCGTGACGCACATGCGTTCGCTCGACGCGGACGGCGAGCCTTCGGAGAAGTGGGGCACCGATTGGGGCGTGAGCTACGTCGGTCCGACGCACATCGTGTTCGGGCACAACGCGCGCCGGTCGCCACAGCTGCATCCGTTCGCGACCGGGCTCGACACCGGCTGTGTCTACGGCGGGCGCCTGACCGCGATGATCTTGCCTGAAAACGCTACGCCACCGCCGGTTGCGGATCGCCGAGATTGCCTGATCTCGGTGCCGGCGCGCGCCGAGTACTCGTACTACGGGCGGGGGCTACCGGACTAGCATGGGGCAGCTGCTGCGCGCTCCGCTGAGTCCGCTGGTTGCTGGTGAACAGCAGCTGTCGCGTGAGCTGGGCGGATACCTGGTGCGCGTGCTGCGGTTGCGCGCGGGTGACGCATTCGTGCTGTTCGATCCAGAGGCGGGCACGGAAGCCGACGCCGAGGTGTTGCATGACATACCGGCCGTAGTCCGCGTCGGGGAGCCGCGACCAGCCGCGCGTGTGACGCGGCGCGAGGTGGTGCTCTTGCAAGGCTTCGCGAAAGGCGACAAGCCGGAGCAAGTGCTGCGCGCAGCCGTCGCGCTCGGCGCGAGCGCGGTCACGTTCGTGCGCACGGAGCGCAGCGTCGCCGGTGCCGAGCTGCGACTCGAGCGGCTGCGTGCTGTGATGCTTGACGCTGCTCGGCAATGCGGGCGTGGAGACTTGCCGACGCTCGTTGGCCTCGTCGATTTCCAGGCGTCGCTCGGCGACGCGCGTGGCCTGCTACTGATGCTCGATCCGACCGCGCCGCGCTCGTTGGTCGAGGTCCTGCGCGACGCACCACGCGACCGAGCGCTGACCCTGGCAGTCGGCCCGGAGGGCGGGTTTGCGGCCGACGAGGCGGCTCAGCTGCTGTCGGTCGGCTTCGAAGCCGTGCGGCTCGCGCCATTCGTGCTCCGCACCGAGCTGGCGGCGGTCGCGGCGCTGTCGGTCGTGGCCGCGCATGAGTGATGCGGCGCCACAGCCACAGCCTGCGGTTGTAATGCCACGCCCATGACGCTGATACGTCAACGGTTACAGCTAGTTAGGCGCGGCATCCTGGATGCATTCCGTAGCCGCATCATGCTGTTGGCGATTATCCCGGGTCTGGTCTCGATCGCGCTGTTCGTGGCGACGCTCGCGCTGAGGCCGCACGCGGCGCGCGCCACGATACTTCCGCCGCAGCCCCCGACGCACCGAGCCTGATTCAGCTGCGGCATGAGCTGAACACCTTGTCAGGTGAGGCCAAGTGGGCCGTACAAGAGTTCAAGTATTTTCTCAAGCTTTTGGCTGGCCGACTTGTTGACAGGCTGATCCCAGACCTTTAGCGTCGCGGCAAGAAGTGGGAGAAAGTGGCGCGAAGTGTCTGAAGCGCCCACGGCCTCCCAAAACCTCATGTTCCGCGGGCAGTTCTCACATTCGGTAGACGCAAAAGGGCGCGTCAGCCTGCCCGCGCGTTTTCGCGACGTGCTCGTGGCAGATGGCGACGCGCGCTTCGTGCTGACGCCTGCTGTGTTCGACCCCTGCCTGCATCTCTATCCCATGAAAGCTTGGGAGGAGTTCGAGCGCAAAGTTTCGGAGCTACCGAGCCTCGACGCGACGGCGATTCGCTTTCGTCGTCTGTACGTGTCGGCGGCGGTCGAGTGCGAGCTCGACGGCTCCGGCCGCGTGCTGGTGCCGACGCATCTGCGCGAGCACGCCAAGCTCGACAAAGAAGCGCTGTGGGCGGGCATGGGGCGCACGCTGGAGCTATGGGCGAAGTCTTCGTGGGAAGCGGCCCTCACGATGACCTCCGATGAAGCGGACTCGTTCCGAGCTGCTCTGGAGCAACTGAAGATATGACGATGTCAGAGCTACCCTTCGATCCTAAGGCGAGCTTCACCCACCTACCGGTGTTGCTCGAAAGCGTTATTTCCGGGCTCGATGCGGCCCAAGGCGGGCTGTTCGTCGACGCCACCGCGGGGGGCGCCGGTCACTCGCGCGGCATCCTCGCGGCGTCGCCGAGCGTGCGCTTGATCGCGACCGATCGCGACTTGAGCGCGATCGACGTTGCGCGCGAACGGCTGAGCGAGTTCGGCGAGCGCGCGCACGTGGCGCATGCACGCTTCAGCGAAATCGGCGGCGTGCTCGACGAGGCCGGCATCGGCGAGGTCGACGGGATCTTGGCCGACTTGGGCGTGAGCTCGTTCCAGCTCGACACCGCCGAGCGCGGCATGAGCTTCCGTCACCAGGGGCCGCTCGACATGCGCATGGACACGTCACGGGGTGAGACCGCGCTCGAGTTGATCGAGCGTCTGGATCAAGACGAGCTCGCCGATGTGATCTACGAGCTCGGTGAAGAGCGCCGTTCGCGTCGCGTCGCGCGCTGCATCAAGCAGCAGCTGGCGGAGGGCACGCTCAACGACACGATCGAGCTGCGTCGCGCAATCGTGCGTGCGGTCGGGCCACGCCGGCTCGGCGGCATCGATCCGGCGACGCGCACGTTCCAGGCGCTGCGCATCGCAGTGAACTCGGAGCTGAACGAGGTGTCAGCGCTGATCGAGCTAGCACGTACTCGGCTGCGCCCGGGCGGCCTGCTGGCGGTGATCAGCTTCCACTCGTTGGAAGACCGCATCGTCAAGCGCGCGTTCCAGAACCGGCTCGAGTGGGCGCCGTTGACCAAGAAGCCGGTCATCGCGACCGAAGACGAACAGGCACAAAACCCGCGCTCGCGCAGCGCCAAGCTGCGCGTCGCGCGCCGGCTCGCTCCCGGTGAGGGAGGCGACTCGTGAGCTCGCTGCAGGAAGAGCGCAAGAGCGAGCGCGTGTTCCTGACGCTATGGACGCTGGCGGTGCTGGGCGCGACGGCCGCGTTTGTGCTGCATCTCGGCCTGCGCGTGAAGAGCGTCGAGCTCGGCTACGAGCTGGGCCGCGAGCATGCGCGGGTGGCGCGGCTGCGCGAGGTGAAGCACGTGCTCGAGCTCGAGGTCGCCAGCCACAAGACGCCAGAACGCGTCGACTTCGTGGCGCGTACGCTGCTCGGCATGAGCGAACCAACCGCCGATCGCATTCTGCCGGCGGGGCGCCGTCCAGCGCCCGAGGCCGCGCAAGCCCAAGCCCAAGCCCAAGCAGCGGAGACAGGCGACCAGTGAACGTCCGTCGGCCGAAGCCAGCCGTGAAGGCACCGAAACAAACGGTCGAGAACCGCGCGCCGAACACGCCCGCGCGCGACCGCTGGATCCGCATCCGGATGGGCATTCTCTCGGGGTTTTTGGCGCTCGGGCTCGGGCTGGTGGTGTCGGCTGGCTATTCCTTGATGGTCGAAGACGGACCGGCTTGGCGCGAGCTGGCCGAGAGCCAACGCCAGCGTCGGCTGCACGTCTTGCCGAAGCGTGGCGCCGTGTACGATCGCAACGGCAGCGCGCTGGCGGTCAGCGTGGAAGTGCCGAGCGTGAGCATGGACGCGATCGAGCTGCTGCGCGGTGTCTCGCCCGGGCAGGTGCCGGTGGTGGCGCGCGACTCCGCCAACCGCATCGCGCAGGTCCTGTCGCTCGACGCAGCTCAGGTCGAAAGGCGGATTTTGCAGAAGCGTCGCTTCGCCTGGCTCAAGCGCCAGATCAGCGCTGACGAAGCCGACAAGATCCGCGGCTTGGCCAGCGATGGCCCGATCGAAGCGCGCGTTCGCGGGCTCGTCGTCGAAGGCGAGGGGCGTCGTTACTACCCGCGCCGCGAGCTGGCTGGCCCACTGCTCGGCTTCGTCGCTCCCGATGGTGAGGGCAAAGATGGCCTGGAATTCGCGCTCAACGACGACCTGAAAGGGCGCGTCGACAAGGTTTCGGGCCTGCGTGATCGCTCCGGGCGCTTGCTGTTCGCCGATGGCATCGAGGACGAGCAGGCGCTGGCCGGCCACAACATCTACCTGACGATCGACCAAGGTATTCAGTATACGGCCGAGCGCGAACTGATGCAGTCGGCGCGTGAGTTCGAAGCCGCCGGCGGTTCAGTCGTGGTTGTCGATCCGAACAGTGGCGAAATCCTCGCGCTGGCCAGCTGGCCCTTCTACAACCCGAACGACTACGGCGATGCCGAGCCGGGCGACCGCAAAGAGCGCGCCGCCAGCCAGTCGTTCGAACCGGGCTCGAGCGTGAAGATGTTCACGATCGCGGCCGGGCTCGCCGCGGGTGTGATCACGCCGACCCAGAAGCTGTACTGCGAGAAGGGCGTGATGCCGGTCGACAACGTCGTCATCCGCGACACGCATCCTTCCGAGTGGCTGACGATTTCGCAGATTCTCGCGGTTTCTTCGAACATTTGCGCCGCCAAGGTCGGCCTCGGTCTCGGGGAAGAGAAGCTGTACGACGCGTTCCGGCGCTTCGGCTTCGGCGAGAAGCCGGGCATCGACGTGCCGGGCGAAGCTTCGGGCACGCTGCGTCCGCGCGGCCGCGGCTGGGTGCAGGTCGAGACGGCGTCGGCCGCCTTCGGACAGGGCATCAGCGTCACGAACCTGCAGCTGGCGATGGGCATGTCGGCGATCGCCAACGGCGGCGAGCTGTACGAGCCGATTCTGGTCAAGAAGGTCACGACTGCGACGGGCGAGCTGGTGCGCGAAGCGGCCCCGACCGTACGTCGTCGGGCGATCCCCGAAAGCGTGGCGCGCACGGTGCGTGAGCTGCTCGTCGCGGTCACCGAGGGACCGGGCACCGGTGTCGAAGCGGCGATCGACGGCTACCGAGTCGCAGGCAAGACCGCCACCGCGCAGAAGACCGATCCGGCGACCGGGCGCTACTCGATGGACAAGTTCATCTCGTCGTTCATCGGCTTCGTACCCGCCGAGAAGCCCGTCGTCGCGATCGCGGTGATGGTCGACGAGCCGATGGTCGATCACGCCGGCGGCAACGTGGCGGCGCCGATCTTCCGGCGCGTCGCGCAGATGGCCCTGAAATACCGCGGCATGACGCCGAAGGGTACCGATCGCGCGGACGTCGCGGTGCTGGCCAAGAGCCCCGACCCAGCGAACGCCACCTACGCGCTGATGCGCGAGGCTGCCGGTAAGAAGCCGCCGATTCAAGAGACGATCGGCACCGGTCCGGTTCCGGCGGGCAAAGTGCGAGTGCCGGACATGACGGGGTGGCCGGCGCGCGCCGTGCTCAAGGCCGCGCTCGATCTGGGCGTGTCGCCGAGGATGTCGGGCACGGGCCTGCTCGTGACGCAGACGCCGTCGCCAGGCCAGGTCGTGGACAAGGGCGCCACGTTGTCGTTGGTGTTCGAGCCCGCATCATGACGGATTTGGCCATGAACGCTCACGCAGATCCACCGCGCGCAGGGCTGAGCTTGAACGAGCTTGGCGCCGCGTTGTCGGAGCTGTCTGCGCGCGTGATTGGCGATGGTAACGTGCACGTCACGGGCGTGCGCCAAGACTCACGGCGCGTGGAGGCGGGCGAGCTGTTCGTGGCGCGCCAGGGCGGCAAGACCAGCGGCGCCGTTCACGCGCTCGACGCGGTCGCCAAGGGTGCCGTCGCGCTGATGCTCGAGCGCGGCGAGCCGCTACCGGCGACGCGCCTGCCGGTGATCGAGGTCACGAACGTGAAGCGCGCCTTGGCGCTGGCGGCCGAGGCTGTTTATGGCTTTCCGAGCCGCAGCGTGGACGTCGTCGGGATAACCGGTACGAACGGCAAGACGACGACCACCTTCTTGGTCGAACAAGGCTTGGTCGGCTCAGGGCTGGTTCCGGCGCGGCTCGGCACGCTCGGCTTCGAGATGGGTGGTCACACGTTCGGTGACACCTTGACCACGCCCGAGGCCGACGACATCGCGCGCTGCTTGCTCGAAGTGAAGCGCCGCGGCGGCACGCACCTGGTGATGGAGGTCTCCAGCATCGCGGTCGTGCAGGAGCGCGTCAGTGGCCTGCGCTTTCGGGCGGCGGCGTTCACGAACCTCACGCAGGACCACCTCGACTTCCACGGCACGCTCGACGCGTACGCCGAGGCCAAGGCTGAGCTGTTCACGCGCCTGTCGCCGGCTGCGTCCGTGATTCACGTCGGGGATGCCTTTGGTCAAAAGCTCGCCGGGCGTGTGCGTTCGGGCCTGCTGACCGTGGCGCGGCAAGGCGCCCAGATCTCGGTTCGTGAAAGCCAGCTGTCGGCGCGCGGAATTCGCGCCACCGTAGTCACTCCCAGGGGTGAATGTGAGCTAGTGAGCCCACTGGTCGGCGAGCACAACTTGGAGAACCTGCTCGTGGCGTTGGGCGTGTTGGTCAGCTTGGGCAACGCCCCGAAAGTAGCAGCCCAGGCGCTGTCGCAGGCGCCGCAGGTACCGGGTCGGCTCGAGCGCTGTGAGGGGCCGGACGACGACGTGTTGGTCGCGGTCGACTACGCCCACAGCCCGGATGCACTGGCGCGAGTCTTGTCCGCAGTGCGAGCGCTGGGCACCGGGCGGGTGTTGTGCGTCTTTGGTTGCGGTGGCGATCGTGATCCGAAGAAGCGCGCGCCGATGGGCGAAGCCGTCGGTCGTGGCGCCGACTATGCCTACGTTACTTCCGACAATCCACGTAGCGAAGCAGCGCAGGCGATCGTGGACGCGATTTTGCCGGGGCTTCAATCTGGTTCGGGTGCGTTTGAGGTTGAGCTAGATCGCGCCGGAGCAATCGAAAAAGCGATCTTGGCGGCTGCGCCGGGCGACGTCGTTTTGATCGCTGGCAAGGGTCACGAGGACTACCAGCTCATTGGCGGCGAGAAGCGCCACTTCGATGATCGGGAAGAAGCGCGCCGCGCGCTCGGTTTGCGAAGAGCGAGAGCGAGCGAACAGGAAGACGGGAAGACGGGAAGGCGAGAGTGATGAGTGCTCCGCTGCCTGCCAATCACGTCGAGTTTTCGCTGGTGGACGTGGCGCGTGCCACCGGCGGAGAGCTGCGCGGCGCTGACGTGAAGATTCGTGGAGTTTCGACCGATTCGCGCGCTGATTTGACAGGAATGCTTTTCCTGGCGCTGGTCGGCGAGCGCTTCGACGCTCACGACTTCGTCGAGAAAGCGCGTGAGCAGGGCGCCGCAGCAATCTTGGTCGAGCGCGACATCGCGA
Source organism: Polyangiales bacterium (assembly GCA_038252755.1). Taxonomy (GTDB): domain Bacteria; phylum Myxococcota_A; class Polyangia; order Polyangiales; family Polyangiaceae; genus PMG-095. Next base: position 29,428 of record JBBSAB010000018.1, read on the forward strand.
CGACCTTGCCGACGATCCGCGTGAAGTCGACGCTCGGTGCGCTCGGTGCGCTCGGCGCGCTGCGCCGCAAGACTTGGGGCGGCAAAGTGATCGCCGTGGCCGGCTCTGCTGGCAAGACGACGACGCGGGCCGCGCTGTGCGCGCTGCTCGAAGCCGTCGAGCCGGGCAGCGTTCACTTCGCGCGCGGCAACTTCAACAACCTGATCGGCGTGCCGCTCGTGCTCTTGTCGCTGGCAGCACGCGAAACCGTCGCGGTGGTCGAGCTGGGCACGAATCGCCCGGGCGAGGTCGAAGCGTTGACGAAACTGTCCGCCCCTGATTTCGCCGTCTTGACCCTGATCGGTTACGAGCACACCGAAGGGCTCGGTGATCTGGACGGCGTCGAAGCCGAAGAAGGCGCGATGTTCGCGGGGCTCGGAACAGACAGCGTGGCGCTCGGCAATGTCGACGACGAGCGCGTTGCGCGGCAGCTCGCCAAGGCGCCGGGCCGTCGCGTGAGCTACGGGCAGCGGGCCGATGCCGATTACCGGTTTCGCGTGCTCGCGCTCTCGGAGCGCGGCTCGGATCTCGAAGTGGGACGCCAGCTCGCTGGCCGCCCCGTCACGACTTCTTTCCGTGTCAGCACGCTCGGCGATGCCGGCGCGTACGCCGCCTGCGCCGCTTTGGCTGCCGTCGAGACGCTACTCGGCCGCGAGTTGGCGGCCGAAACCTGCAACGCCGCCTTCGCATCCGCGGTCGCGAACGAGGCTGGCCGGCTCTGCCCGGTCGAGCTAACCGGCGGCATCTTGCTGCTCGACGATACCTACAACGCGAACCCGGAGAGCGTGGAAAGTTCACTCAAGACTGCGCGCCAGTTGGCCGACCACCGCTGCGCGCAGCTGGTGCTGGTGCTGGGCGAGATGCGCGAGCTCGGCGAGCTTTCGCCTAGCCTGCACCGCAAGGTGGGCGCGGCGGCCGCCGCGCAAAAGCCGCAGCTGTTGATCGCCGTCGCAGGTGACGCCCGGTTGATCAGCGAAGAAGCCACGGCGCGCGGCGTACCGAGCGAATTCGTCGAAGACGCGGCGGCTGCCGCTGAGCTCCTGGTCGAGCGCCTGGTCGGACCGGCCGTCGTGCTCGTCAAAGCCTCGCGCGGCGTGCGCGCTGAAAAAGTCGTCGAGCGGCTGATTGCTGCCTTGGGGCAGGGACCCCAAGGACCACGAGACCGAGGACGTGCCGCATGATGTACGAGCTCCTGTATCCGCTGAGCCACCGCATCTCGTGGCTGTCGTGGTTGAACGTGCTCCGCTACACGCCGTTCCGCGCGATCATGGCCACCATCACCGCGATGGTGATTTCGTTCTTCGTCGCGCCTTGGTTCATCCAGAAGCTGCGCGGCAAACAGATCAGCCAAATCATCCGCGAGGAAGGCCCCGAGTCGCACTTCGCCAAGAAGGGCACGCCGACGATGGGCGGCGCGCTGATTCTACTCAGTGTATTGGTGCCGACGGTGCTGTGGGCTGACGTGCACAACGTGTTCGTGGCCTCGACCGCGATTGTCACCGCCGGCTATGGCGCGGTCGGCTTCATCGACGACCGCATGAAGCTGATGGGCAAAAGCACGCGCGGCTTGCCCGGCCGTTACAAGCTGCTCGGTCAGTTCACGATCGGCGGCTTCGTGATGGCGTATCTGTTTTTGGGCAGCGACCTGCCCAAGGGCTGGATGCTGATGCGCGATCGTTTGGCGATCCCGTTTCTGGCCTTCGAGAAGCATCCTGTTTCGCTGCCGATCTGGCTGTACCTGTGCTTCGCGGTGCTGTTCGTGGTGGTGATGAGCAACGCGGTGAACCTGACCGACGGGCTCGACGGCCTGGCGATCGGTCCGGTGATGATGAGCGCCGGCACGTACTTGATCTGGGCGTACGTGGCGGGCTCGGTGCTGTTCGGGCGGCCGCTGGCGCAGTACCTCGACATCGCCGGTATCCCGGAGATGACCGAGCTGGCGATCTTCGCCGCCGCGACGATTGGCGCCGGTACCGGCTTCCTTTGGTACAACACCTACCCAGCCCAAGTGTTCATGGGCGACGTCGGTTCGCTCGCGCTCGGCGGCGGTCTCGGCATGCTGGCCGTTTTGACCAAGACCGAGCTGCTCAGCGTCGTGCTCGGCGGCATCTTCACCGTCGAGGCCGCCAGCGTCATCACGCAGGTCGTCAGCTTCAAGCTGTTCGGTAAGCGCGTGTTCTTGATGGCGCCGATCCACCACCACTACGAAAAGAAGGGCTGGCCGGAGCCGCGCATCATCGTGCGCTTCTGGATCATCTCGTTCTTGCTCGCGCTCGTCGCGCTCTCCTCGCTCAAGCTCCGCTGATGCAGATTTCAGGCAAAAACGTGATTGTGGTCGGGCTCGGCAAGAGCGGAATTTCCGCGACGCGGCTGTGCGCGCACCTGGGCGCGAGCGTGGTGGCGACCGACAGCGCACCGGCCGAGAAGCTAGCGCCCGAGGTGCCGAGCTTGCCGGCCAAGGTCATGCTGGGCGGACACGAGGGCGTCGGATTTGCGAGCGCAGATCTGATCGTCGTGTCGCCGGGCGTGCCGAACTTCACGGCGCTGACTGACGCTGAGGCTGCGGGCGTGCCGGTGGTAGGTGAGCTGGCTTTGGCCGCGAGTCAGCTGCAGATCCCGCTGTTGCTGGTCGGCGGTACCAACGGCAAGAGCACCACGACCTCGCTCTTGGGTGACATGTTGAAGGAAGCAGGCGTGCGCGCCTTCGTGGGTGGCAACCTGGGCACGCCGGCTTCGGAAGCGGTCGGGCGTAAGACCTTCGACGCCGCCGTGCTCGAGGTTTCCAGCTTCCAGCTCGAGCGCTCGGCGGGCCTCAAGCCCAAAGTCAGCATCCTGCTCAATATCACCGAAGACCACCTGGATCGCTACGCGACGTTCCAGGACTACGCCGACGCCAAGGGCAACGCGTTCGCGAGCCAGGTCGAGGGCGACTTCGCGCTCATCCCCGAGGGTGACTACGAGTGCCGCCGCCAAGCTAGCCGCGGCGCCGGAAAGGTGCTGGAAATTGGCGGCGCTGGTGCGGACTACGCCGTCAACGGTCTCACGATCGTCGAGCAGCACACCGAGCAGCGCTTCGAGCTGGGGCGCACGCGCTTGCACGGCCGTCACAACCACACCAACGCCGCCTTCGCCGTCGCGGCCGCGCGCGCGATTGGCGTGCCGGCGTTGGCCGTGCAGCAAGCGCTGCTCGACTTTCATCCGCTCGCGCACCGCATGGCGCTGGTGACCGAGCTCAACGGCGTGCGTTTCTACGACGATTCGAAGGGCACGAACGTCGGCGCCGCCGTCACGGCGCTGCTCGGTCTGACCGAGGCGCGCGGCGTCTTGATCGCCGGCGGTCGCGACAAGCTCGGCTCCTACGAGTCGTTGGTCGACGCGCTACGCAAAAAAGGCAGGGCGGTCGTGCTGATCGGCGAGGCTGCGGACAAGATCGCCGCCGCGATTGCCGAGGCGTATCCGGCGCTAGCGAGCTTGCCGGTCGTGCGCGCCGCCGACATGGCCGGCGCGGTGAAGCAAGCCTTCCAGCTGGCGCAAGCGGGTGACGCCGTCCTGCTCAGCCCGGCTTGCTCGAGCTTCGACATGTTCAAAAGCTATGCGGATCGCGGCGACCGCTTCGCCGACGCCGCGCTCTCGCTAAAAAAGGCAACGTCATGAATTTGCTCGGCGCGCTAACCAAAGCAAACAACCGCGAGCGCGGTGCGATGGACGTCACCTTGGCGGCCGTCGTGATCGCGCTGCTCGGCTTCGGCGTCGTGATGGTCTACAGCGCAAGCGTCATCGAGGCGACGGTCGTGTTCCGCGACCCGCAGTATTTCCTGAAGCGCCAGGCGGTGTACGCCGGCGCCTCGTTCGCGCTGATGCTGGTGCTGTCGCACATCGACTACCGCCACTACAAGCGCCTCACGTACCCGATCTTGGGTGTGGTCACGGTGCTGATGATCTTGAGCGTGATCGGTTTTGGTCACAGCGGCGGCGGCGCGGCGCGCTGGTTGGCGATCGGTCCGATTCACATTCAGCCCTCCGAAGCCGCCAAATTGGCGCTGATCTTGTGGCTCGCCTACTCGCTCGAAAAGAAGCGCGACAAGGTGAAGAGCTTCTCGATCGGCATGTTGCCGCACCTGATCATGGCTGGCTTCCTGATGATCTTGTGCCTGAAGCAGCCGGACTTCGGCGGCGCCTCGGTGCTGTTGTTCCTGACCTTCACGCTGTTGTTCGTGGCCGGCGCGCGGCTCGGGTACTTGCTCGGCGCAGGCATGCTGGGCGCCTTGTTCGCGGTGTGGGCGGTGCGGTTCACGGCCTACCGCTGGGAACGCATGCTGGCCTGGTTCAACATGGCTGAGCACCGCCAAGATCTGGCCTATCAGCCGTTCCAAGCGGTGATGAGCTTCGGCTCGGGCCAGACCGCGGGCATGGGCGTCGGCAAGGGCTTGCAGGTCTTGTACTTGCCTGAAGCGCACACCGATTTCATCACCGCCATCATCGGCGAAGAGCTGGGATTTTTAGGAATTTTGGGGCTGTGTACGGTGTTCCTGGTCATCGTCGCCCGCGGCGTGCGGATCGCGCTTCAGGCCGAAGACGAGTACGGCCAGTACATCGCCATCGGTATCTCGGTGCTGTTCGGCGCCCAAGCGCTGATCAACATCGCGGTCGCTATGTCGATTTTCCCGACCAAGGGCTTGACGATGCCATTCGTCAGCTACGGTGGCTCGTCGCTGCTGGTGTGCGCGGCTGCGATGGGCATCTTGCTCAGCATCTCGCGCCGCACTGAACCGCTGGGCAACGTCCGCACCTCCAACGACACCTTGCCCGCCGAAGCCAGCGCGATGCTGGTGTCCGAAGCCGGTTTCGCGCCCGAGCAAGCCGCCAAGGGCCGCAAGCGTGCCGAGGCGTTGTCATGACAACGCTGCTCTTCGCCGGTGGCGGTACGGGCGGCCATGTGTTCCCGATGTTGGCGGTCGCGGACGCAGTGCGGGGGCTCTTGCCGAGCGCTCGCTTGGTGTTCGTGGGCACCGACAAGGGCATGGAAACCAAGCTCGTGCCGGAACGCGGCTACGAGCTTGAGCTGGTGAAGGTGCTGCCGATCCGGGGCGGGGGATTGGCGGGCGCGTTGCGCGGCATCGGGCGCGCCGCCGGCTCGATCCCGGATGCGCGTGACATCGTGGCGCGCGTCGCTCCGCAAGCTGTGTTCTCGATCGGTGGCTATGCGGCGGGGCCGGTCGCGCTGGCTGCACGCACGCTCGGCGTGCCGCTGGCGCTGATGGAGCCCAACGCCGAAGCCGGGCTCGCTAACCGACTGATCGCGCCGTTCGTGCAGCGCGCTTACATCGCGTTCCCGGAGAGCCAGCGTTACTTCAAGCCGGCGATCACGGTGCAAACCGGCGTGCCGATCCGCGACGGCTTCGCGCCAGTGCCGTACTCGGCGCCGAAGGGCGGCCTGCGCGTGCTAGTGCTCGGCGGCAGTCAAGGCGCCAAGTCTTTGAATGAAGCCGTGCCCCGTGCGCTTTCGCACCTGGGCGACACAGTTTCGGTCGTGCACCAGTGCGGCCGCGCCCACGAGCAAACCGCCCGCGCGCTGTACGCCGAGCTCGGTTTTGGCACCCGCGCCCGCATCGCCCCGTTCATCGACGACATGCCAGCGGCGCTCGCCGCCGCTGATCTCGTGATCGGCCGTGCAGGCGCTTCCGCGGTGGCCGAAATCTGCGCCGTCGGTCGCCCCAGCTTGCTCGTGCCGTATCCGTTCGCCGGTGATCACCAAAAACTGAACGCCGACTCCGTCACCCGCGAAGGCGCCGCGCTCTGGGTCCCGAGCGCCGAAGCCACCCCCGTCCGCCTCGCCACCGAGCTGCGCGCCCTGATCGACCAACCCGAACGCCTCACCGCCATGGCCACCGCCGCCCGCCGCCTCGGCCGCCCCCTCGCAGCCCACGCCATCGCCCTCGATCTCCTCTCGTTGGCTGGCGCCTCTTCGGAGCTGCAAACTGCCAACTCCAAACTGCCAACTCCCGAGGAAAACGGCTTCGTGAGAATGACGGAGGTCGCGTAAACGATGTTCCGCGGTCGCGTAAGACACGTCCACTTCATCGGCGTCGGCGGCATCGGCATGAGCGGCCTGGCCGAAATCCTGCGCACGCTCGAGTTTGACGTCTCGGGCTCGGACTTGCGTGAGGGCGAAAATACCCGGAATCTGCAGCGTTTGGGCGTGCGCATCGACGTTGGCCACCGTGCCCAGAACGTCCACGGCGCCGACGTCGTCGTCTACACCAGCGCCGTCAACCCCGACAATCCGGAGTTGGTCGAAGCGCGCCTGCGCGGCATCCCAGCTATCGCCCGCGCCGAGATGCTGGCCGAGTTGATGCGCGTCAAATACGGCATCGCGATCGCCGGCTCGCACGGCAAAACCACGACCACGTCGCTGGTCGCGACGATCCTGCGCGCCGCCGGCTTCGACCCGACGGTGGTGGTGGGCGGTCGAATGGCTTCGCTCAGCTCGAACGCGCGGCTCGGCGCCGGTGACCTGCTCGTCGCGGAAGCCGACGAGAGCGACGGCTCGTTCCTGCGCCTGACGCCGACGATTGCGGTCGTCACCAACATCGACGCCGAGCACCTCGACTTCTACAAGACCCACGAAAAGGTAAAAGACGCATTCCTCGAATTCCTCGAGAAAGTGCCGTTTTACGGCCTTTCGGTGCTGTGCCTCGACCACCCGCACGTGCAGGACCTGCTGCCGCGCGTGCAGCGTCGGCACGTGACCTACGGTCTATCGTCGCAGGCGCACTATTCAGCGCGCAACATCAACTTCCGCGGCCTTTCGACCAGCTTCGTCGCCTACCGCCGCGGCGAGCCGCTCGGCGAGTTCTCGGTGCGCATGCCGGGCCAACACAACGTGCTCAACACCCTGGCGGCGATCGCGGTAGCCGACGAGCTCGAAGTACCGCTCGACGTCCTGAAGGAAGCGCTCGCCACCTTCCACGGCGTCGCCCGGCGCTTCTCGATCGTCGACGAGGCCGAAGGCGTCACGCTGGTCGACGACTACGGGCACCACCCGGCCGAGATCGAAGCCACCTTGTCGGCGGCCCGCAACGCTTACGATAAGCGAATTTTGGTAGCTTTTCAGCCGCATCGCTACACCCGCACCGAGAGCCTGTGGGACGACTTCACGCGCTCGTTCAACAAGGCCGACGTCGTTTTGGTCTGCGATATCTACGCGGCCGGCGAAAAGGCCATTCCCGGCATCAACTCCGAGCAGCTGGCCAAAGCCATCGCCGAGCACGGCCATGGAGCCGTTCGCTACATCCGCGATCGCGCCGAGCTCGCCGCGGAGTTGGCCCGGTTGGCCCGTCCGGGTGATGTCGTGATCGCTTTGGGTGCTGGCGACGTGAACAAGGTCCTCGCTCCGGTCGGTGCGGATATCCGGGCTCGCGCCGGTAAGGCGGCACCTTGAGCGCGAAACCCCAAGCCGCACGCCACGGCGCGGTTCGCGCTCCGGAAGAATCGTATTCGTTCGAAGACTCGTCGGACGACGTCTCCGGCGTCGCCGAAACCTCCTCGGGTGGCCCTCAAAACTCCGGCGCTTTGGCCAAGATCACGACGGCGCTTCGCCTCGCCCTCGGGCTGGCACTAGTCATCGGCACTTCCGTTTCAGTCGCCTACAGCGTCCGCCACTACGCCCTAACCAGCCCGCGTTTCTCGATCCAGGAAGTGAACCTGATCGGCGGCAAGCGCGTCGCGCCCGACCAGGCGCAGCTGCAGGCCGGGGTCGTCTTGGGCTCGAACGTGTTCGCCCTCGATACGGCGCTGGCGGAGCGGAAGCTGCTGGAAAATCCCTGGATTTCCGAGGCGCGCGTGACGCGCGACCTGCCGCGCTCGCTCCGCCTTGAGATCAAAGAGCGCGAGGCGGCGGCGCTGGCGGTGTTCTCGGACCGCCTGTACCTGGTTACTGCCGACGGCGAGCCCTTCAAGGAGCTCGGGGCCGGCGATCCGGCCGACTTCCCGCTGATCACCGGCGTCTCGGTCGAGGGGCTATCCCGCGATCGGCCACGCGAGATCGATCGGGTCAAGGTTGGGCTCGAGGTGCTGGAGCAGTACGGTCGCGTGCCGCTCAGCAAGACCCAACCGGCGCAGGAGGTCCATCTGGCCGATTCGGGTGACGTGGTGCTGACGGCCGGCAGGGAAGCCATCACCTTTGAGCTGGGCAAAGACGCCTATCGCCGCAAGCTTTTGATGGGCGAGCAGGTCGTGGGCGAGATGCGGCGCAAGGGCCGCTCACCGGGCATCGTGTTCCTGGACAACCAAGCGCACCCCGAGCGCGTAGTGGTGAGGATGCGATGAGCCACAAGGGTAGGTCCATCACTCACCAAACGACGGCTAAGACCTTGATTTCGTGCGCTGAAACTTGGCCAGCTAAAACCGTGCATGGCAGCGTCGGCCTCAGCCTGCAGCTGGTCCTTGCGGCCTCTGATCCGAGCCTTCAGCCATGAGAACCCCCGTCACCCAAAGCGAAATCGTCGTCGGCCTGGACCTGGGCACCACCAAGGTTTCCGCGGTCGTTGGCGAAGTGGATGCCGACGGCATCACGATCCTCGGGGTCGGCAACGTGCCGTGCCGCGGCCTGAGGAAAGGCGTAGTCTCGAACATCGAGTGGACGATGCGCAGCGTGCGCGAAGCCATCGAAGCCGCCCAGACGATGGCCGGCGTCGAGATCAAGACGGTTTATGCCGGCATCGCCGGTAGCCACATCCGCAGCCAGGTTTCGGACGGCGTCTGCGCCATCTCCGGCCGCGAGGTGACGCGCACCGACCTCGACCGCGTGCTCGAAGGCGCGCGCGCGATTCCGGTTGACGCCGACCGCATGATTTTGCACGCGCTGCCGCGCGAGTACGTGGTCGATGCGCAAGACGGTATCCGCGATCCAGTGGGCATGAGCGGCGTGCGCCTGCAGGTGCGCGTGAACCTGGTGACCGCCGCCACGTCGTGCGTCCAAAACGTGATCCGCTGCGTCGAGCGCTGCGGCCTTTCGGTCGCCGACGTCGTGCTCGAGCCGCTGGCCAGCGCCGACGCGGTGCTCAGCGAAGACGAAAAAGAGATCGGTGTCGCTGTCATCGACATCGGCGGCGGCACGACGGATCTGCTGCTGTACGCCGACGGCGGCATCGCCCACACCTCGGTCATTCCGGCTGGCGGCAACAACATCACCAGCGACGTCGCCGCCGGGCTACGCACGCCGATGGCCGAAGCCGAGCGCCTCAAGCGCAACTACGGCTGCGCCCTGGGCCGGATGATCTCCGACGAAGAAGAGATCGAAGTGCCGGGCGTCGGTGGTCATTCGCCTCGCCGGGTCGCGCGCCGCTTGCTCAGCGACATCATCGAGCCGCGCGTCGAAGAGATCTTCAGCGAAGTTCGCCGCCGCATCGAAGAGACGGGACTGCTCGAGCAGGTCAGCTCCGGCTGCGTGCTGACGGGCGGCGCCGCGTTGATGGAGGGCATGGTCGAGTGCGCCGAGGAAATCCTGGGCATGCCGGTCAGGCTCGGGTTTCCGGTCGGCGTCAAAGGCATCGTGCAGCTGGTGCAGGGGCCGCAGTACGCGACCGGCGTTGGCCTGCTCCGCTACGGCGCGCAGCAACTGGCTGACCGCGCGCACCAGCAAGCGCCCGTTCAGGGCCGCGTGCAAAGCCAGCAAGACGACGCTGACTTGTCCGCGCAATCTGGCGGGAAAAATGGATTTTGGAGCTGGTTCCGCGCGGCTTTCTGAAGCGCGGATTCGGCTCTTAGTTACGCAACTTGGCTTACGACACTACCCAAAACGAAGACGCGACGAACCCAAAACGGACGACACACTAGCAACGGCGCAGCCAGCAATGGCTAGGGAAGGCAGACCCGAAAACGCAAGAGCCAGTGAGCCGGACGGGCCCGGGAGGCAAGGGACCCAATGACTTTCTCAATCGAATTTGCAGACGAAGCACGCGCCTACAACGCGCGTATCAAGGTGATCGGCGTGGGCGGTTCTGGCGGAAACGCCATCAACACCATGATCCACTTCGGCCTTGAAGGCGTGGAGTTCATCACGGTGAACACCGACGCGCAGGCCCTCGGCAGCAACTCTGCCGCTGAAAAGATTTCCATCGGCGCCAACGTCACGCGTGGCCTAGGTGCCGGCGCGGATCCGGAGCGTGGTCGCAAGGCCGCTCTGGAAGACGTGCAGCGCTTGAAAGACGTCGTGCAGGGTGCGGACATGGTGTTTGTGACCGCCGGCATGGGCGGCGGCACCGGCACCGGCGCGGCCCCCGTGATCGCGCAGCTGGCTCGCGAAGCCGGCGCTTTGACGGTCGGCGTCGTGACCAAGCCGTTTGCCTTCGAAGGCCGGATGCGTGCTCGCCGCGCCGAACAGGGCCTGATCGCCCTAACCGAGCACGTCGATACGCTGATCACGATTCCGAACGAGAAGCTGATGAGCCTCGCGGACGCGGACATGACCTTCGTCGAAGCCTTCCGCAAGGCCGATGAAGTGCTGTTCCAAGCCGTCAAGGGCATCAGCGACTTGATCATGCTCGACGGCATCGTCAACGTGGACTTCGCCGACGTTCGCACCGTGATGGCCGGCATGGGCCGCGCCCTCATGGGCACCGGTTGCGCGAAGGGCGAAGGTCGCGCGCGCTTGGCTGCCGAGCAGGCAATCTGCTCGCCGCTGCTCGACAACATCTCGGTCGAAGGCGCGACTGGAGTCTTGATCAACGTGGTCGGCGGCCCCGACATGAAGATGCGCGAGATCCAGGAAGCAGCTTCGCTGGTTCAGGAGCAAGCGCACGAAGACGCCAACATCATCTTCGGCGCCAGCATCGACGAGACGATGTCGGACACGCTCAAGGTGACGGTCATCGCCACCGGCTTTCAGCATCAAGACGCCGAAATTCCGGTCGAAATTGCGCGCGAAGCTCGCCGTCCGATCGAGCGTCAGAGCTCGGCCAGCTCGGTCGTTCCCGCTCCGCGTTCGCAGATGGCGTCACGCCCCGAGCTGCGCGAGGCGCTGCCGGCGCTCTCGACGCGCCGTCCGCAAGCTCCGTCAATTCAGGTGCACGCGCATAGCGGCGCCAGCAGCCGCGACAGTCAAATGTCGTTGCCGGTCCGCGACCGCATCACGTTCCCGTCGAACCTCGACACCGACTGGGACACGCCCGCGTTCCAGCGCCGCCAAAACGGCTGAAGATTCCCTGATTCTGGTTACGGTTTCTAACGTTTTCGTTTGGGTATGTAGAACGCCCCGGCCCCTCCCAGCCGGGGCGTTCGTTTTTTGTGCGTCGCCCGCGCCGAGCGGCCTGCGTTAGCTGGGGCGAGAACCCGCTCAGCCACTCGGGGCGGACCTGACCAGCCAGTCCGGGCACGCCTGTCGCGACGGCGAGGCACAGGTGCCCGACGTCAGCCAGAGCCGGAGAAGTGCTGCGGTTTTTCCCAGATTTGTGCGCGGCGCGCCGCTTGGTCTGCTGGTTATTCGGCGGGAGCCGCCGGTGCGGGGCTCGACGGGACGACAGCGCCGTTAGCGCTGGCGGCGACGCCGTTGGTGACGCCGGGAGTGCCATGCGCGGCCGGGGCGGGGGCCCCGTCGTTGCGAGCGAGCTTCTCGATCTGCCCGTCGCGCTTGCGCTTGTGCACGAAGAGCTGTGGCGGCGAGTTAGCGGCCGGTACACCGCGACGCGGTTTGGGTGCGCGTAGCCCGTCGAAGTCGAGCGGAAGCTGACGCACCGGGCGCTTGCGGGAGGCTTCGCGCAGGCGTCGCCGCTCGGCTTCGAGCTCGCTCTTGAGCGCCAAGCGCTGTTGCTTCAGGCGATCATGCTCGACCTGACGGTGGGCTTTTTCAGCCGCCTTGTCGGCCTTGAGCTGCGCTTTCTCGGCGATCCGCGCCAGGCGTTTGGCTTCGCGCGAACGTCGCTTGTCGACCAAGAGCTGCGCCTTGGCGGCCGCGCGCTGGGTTTTCTTTTGGGCCCGAAGCTGGGCTTTGGTCTGCTTAGTATTCGAGCGCTCGGCAACGGCGAGCGCTCGGCCCATTTCGACATCGATGTAAGCCCGGGCGATCTCGAGCAGATCATCAGCGAAGGCGTCGATGAAGCGGTCAAAGATCCGCTCAACGTCTGACATTTACAGCCTCACACATGCGTTTCGTTGTCTCGTTTCGAGCGCTTTGGCCCGAACGGATACGTTCTTCTTGTTTCTGACTCTCGCTAACGCAAGGGTCACTTACGAACTTTCATTCCTACGTAACGGCTCGCGACGAGAATTCTTTCGTCGCCGACCGGTCCCACCGCACGCGCGTCGAGACCGCGCACCGTGCCTACCGACTCTCAGGCGTTATGCTAATCCTCGCGGGTCGTCAAGCGGGTCGTTGTGATAGCCAGTAAACAATCTGTAACCGCGCCGAGTAAAGCCCAGCAAACCTTAACAGTTGGAGGCATGCCGGGCCGCGCTGTTCCGAGGATTCGCTCGGCGTTTTGCAATCCAGCATTTCACTCCTGAGAGGGTGAGCATTGCACTCTTGCGCGGCCGTGGCATGCCAACCGAAGGCAAAGAGGAGCGGGCCAAGGCGGATGAGGTCGCTTTGAGGGCGCCATTTGCCCACATAGGGAGTCGCAAAAGTCCGTGCTAGCCTGAGCGTGGCTTTTCGCGCCGATTGCCGCGCGGCGAGTTACCTATGTCTGTTGACGTCAAGGTCGCCACTGAGCGCGCTGAGGCGCGTATCGGGTCGCTCATCAGGGACAAGTGGCGCCTGGATAGGCTGCTTGGCGTGGGCGGTATGGCGTGCGTCTACGCGGCGACGCATCGCAACAAGAAGCGCGCAGCCGTGAAGATGCTGCACCGCGAATTCTCGACCGATACCGCCATTCGCGAGCGTTTCTTGCGCGAAGGCTACCTCGCCAATTCCGTGGGTCATCGCGGCGCGGTGACGGTCGACGACGACGACATCGCCGAGGACGGTACCGCCTACATCGTCATGGAGCTGCTCGATGGGGAGACGCTCGAACAACGTTGGCGGCGCAAGGAACATCGGCTGCCGGTGGAAGAGGTGTTGGCCGTCGCTGATCAGGTGCTCGACACGCTCGCCGCGGCTCACTACAAGGGCGTCGTGCATCGGGACCTCAAGCCCGAGAACCTGTTTCTGACGCGCGACGGCGTGGTCAAGCTGCTTGATTTCGGGATTGGCCGACTGAAGGAGCTGAAAGGCGTTTCCACCACCACGCTGTCGGGCGCCACGATGGGCACTCCCGCGTTCATGGCGCCCGAGCAAGCGCGAGGCCGCTGGGATGAAGTCGACGGTCAGACCGACCTGTGGGCGCTGGGCGCGACCCTGTTCACCCTGCTCACTGGCGAGCACGTGCACGAAGGTCAGACCGTCAACGAAACGTTGGCACTCGCGGTCACGCAACCCGCCCGCCCGATCAAGATCTTGCGCCAGGACTTGCCTGCGCAGACTGCGTCGCTGATCGATCGCGCGCTTTCCTACGCGAAGCCGCAGCGCTTTGCGGATGCGCGCGCGATGCAGGCTGCGGTCCGGCTGGCATACGCGGCGTTGGCGGGTGGGGACGTGACTCGCGCTGCCCAGCTCTCGGTGCCTGACTTGTCGCCGTCCGCTTCGGCGATTCGCATCGTCGAAGAGACGGACCCACGGCTGCGGCTGACGACGGCGCGTGGCGTATCCGCCTCCGGGTTACCAGCGCCGCTTGAGGCGGCACTGGCGTTGCCGCGACAGCGACCGCTGCTGCTAGCGAGCGGCACTGCGGCGCTGCTGCTTGCGTTGGTCTTGATGGCGCGGCGATGCGGCGGAGGCGAGGCGGAGGTCGCTGGCGCCGTGCCGGAGCCCAGCGCGGTTCACGCCGCCGCGCTACCGGTTACGGCTGCCTCGGCTCGCCCCGCCGAGGTGAGCAGCGCGGTGCCCAAGGTTTCGATCGACGAGCTGCCGCGCGAGCACCGCAAGAAGGGTGGGGAGTCGCGCGCGCCGGCTCCAGGCGCAGCAATGCCGGCGAAGAAAGACGATCCTTTCGCTCGCCGGCATTGAAGGGAGCGGGGTCGGGCCCGCTCCGCGTTGCTAACTACTGCGTGCCGCCGCTGCCAGCTGCAGCGCCGCCCGTACCAGCCGCGGCGCCGCCGCTGCCAGCCGTGCCATTGCCAGTGCCACCGGTGCCGGTGCCGGTGCCGACGTTGCCCATCTCGCCCTTGGCCAGGAACTTGAAGTCGTCGACGTAGACGTCAAAGCTCGTGCCCGGCGGCGTCGTGACCATCGCGTCGTGGTTGAACGACAGGGTGATGTCGCGCAAACGATTCGGGTCGAACGTCAAGGTCATGCCCAAGCCGTAGGTCGGCGGCTTGAAGTCAGACCAGGCGATTTTGACCTGCGTCCAGTCGGCCGTGATGTCGACCACCGCGCGGTGAGCGCTGTAGCACTCCGAGCCCGGGAGCTTGTCGTTGCAGCAGCTGCCAGCGCCCGGCAGCACGTCGGGCATGCGCGCCAAGACCATCAATTTGTTTGCGCCTTCTTGGACCGTGGTGGTGCCCTTGATCCAGAAGGAAACGCCGCCGTACGCGGAGGCATCGAACGCCGCCGCCGTGCCGTTCAGGATAGCAGCTAGCGCTGCGCCCCAGCCGATCAGGCCGGTGCCTTGAACGTGCAGGCCTTTGCCCATGTGGCCGCCGTCGCTCGGTGCGAGCGCGGTGGTGGTGGCCGGCATGATCGTGCCCGCGCTCATGTCTTTCGACAGATCCCAAGTGCCTGTGCCGACGCCGCCGGGGGCGAACATCGTGTTGGCGTCGTCGATATCGTCGATCGCCATGTTCGTTCCGTCGCCCTTCTTCGCTCCGGGCATCGGGCTACAGGTGGCGGCACCGCCGCCAGTGCCAACGCCAGCCGTCGACGCCGAGCTGCCGGCGGTCCCAGGCGAAGCGCCGCCCGTCGTGTTGCCGGTGCCAGCGGTGGCGCTGGTCATCCCGGCCGTGGAATTCGTCGCGGTGCCTGCCGTGGCGTCGTCGCGACTACCGCCGCTTCCGCCGCATGCACCCACGAGGGAGAGAACTAGACTCGAAGCCCCGAACAGCAAAATCGAAGTCGCGTTGCGCATGCCTCGGTAATGACATCTCGCGAGTATCAACGTCAACGCACGGAGAAGTTTCGGTCATTCGATTGATAAGATCGGACCCACTCCTGTCGGTTTTTGGCCGATAAACCGGCCCTTATCGGCTGCCGGCGATGTCGGTGGCGGCCTTGTGGTCGATGGTACTGAAAGCTTCGATCACTTTCGTGATCATTTCGAATTCACGACTCAAGGTGACGAGTTGCGTCATGCCTTCCACGGCGTTGGCGTTCGACTGCTCGACGCAGCCGTTAGCGACGCCGCCGTCGAAGGTGGTGGGGGCGCCGGCCTTCGGCAGGGCCTTCAGCAGCATGTGCCCCTCTTTTTGCAGACCGGTAACGTCGTTGAATTTGACCATCAGCAGTTTGCCGAGCGTCGACTCGCCGTTGACGGCGTCGCCGGCGACGATCTGGCCCTGGCCATCGATGCGGATGTTGGGCTGCGTAGCGTCGACCTGGAGCGGCCGGTGATTTTCACCGAGCACTGGCGATCCGTCGGGCAGCTGAAGCGCGCCGTCGGGGCTGATGCGGAAGCTGCCAGCGCGAGTGTAGCGTTCGCCCTGCGGCGTCGAGACGACGAAGAAGCCGTTCGGATCCTCAATCGCCGCGTCGAGCGGTTTACCGGTGTCGACGATTTGGCCGGTCTTGAACTGCGGCACGTTGGTACGCGTGATCGCGTAGTGCAGCGACTGCGTGCCGCGCGTCTTGTCGACCGCGGTGGCCAGGGTCTGGCGGAAGACGGCGGTCTCGGCGCGAAAGCCAGGTGTCGTCGCGTTGGCGACATTGTCCGCCGCCACGTCGAGCGCGGTAGTCTTGCCGACCGCGCCCGAAGCTGCTGACCAGATGCCGGTGCTCATTTCGGCTTCGCTTCAGCAAGTCTTGGACCAACCGGGGCGAGGGGGCAGTTTGGAGTTGGCAGTTGGCAGTTGGGGCAATACGCGCGACCGGGGGGCGTCAGCGCGTTGACGCGGCTGGCGTCAATCGGTGCCGTTCCGCGGGGGTTTTGGGCTGGCCTTTTTCGCCTCTTGCTAGTGGCCCTGATTTCGCAAGACTTACCAAAAGATGCGTACCTCGCCGGATGGATTTCTCGTGGTGGACCCGAGTGAGGTCAAGATCACCGTCAAGCATCTGTCCGAGCTACCCAAGATCATGGAGCTGCTTCACGCGCTCAATGATCCGATGGCGGGCGGCAAAAACGTCGGCAAGCTGCTGACGAAAATCCCCGTGCTGGCGGCGCGCGTGGTCGACCGGGCGCTGTCGCGCAAGAGCAAGAAGGACATCAGCTCGATCGATCAGGCGCTCAACATGATCGGCAACCGGGGCCTGGAGTCCGAGCTCCTGCAACTTCTCGAAGATTTGACGATCAAGAAGTCCGAGGCGGAGGATCCGAGGTAGTTGGGAGCTGCGAGCTAGCGGCTGCGGTCGGGGGCCACAGCTAGGTCGCGTCGAGACTGAGGCCTTGCGGCGAGCCCGCAGCTCCCAACTGCCAACTCCTAACTGCCAACTCGGGCTGGCAAGCTTCTTGCCAGGCTCCGCGCAGTGGTTGCCGCGATCCTGCCCGTCAATGTGAGTGAGCTGCGCGAGGCGTCGCCCGAGCCCAAGGCCTCGAGGGCGCAGGAAGCGCAGTTCAAGCAGGCCCTGGAAGGCGCAAAAACGACTGCAGCACCTGGTTTAGTGCCGGTAGTGCGGACTCAACTGAGCGCCGGACAGGCGCAAGAGGCGCTGCGCTCGGCCTGGGAGAAGGTCACCGGCGAGGCGCCGAGTGACAAAACTTTGGCGCTGATCACCGCGCAATGGGCGCACGAGACCGGTAACGGCGCCTCGATGTACAACTACAACTTCGCCGGTATCAAGGGCGCGGGGCCGAGCGGTCTGTCCGTCGCTCAGCACACCCGCGAAGGCTACGGCGCGAGCGAGCGGCGCATTGTCGACAACTTTCGCGCCTACAGCAGCGCCGAAGAAGGCGCTACCGACTACGTCCAGCTGCTCAAGCGCCGCTTTCCGGAAGCCGTCGCTGGCGCGCAGCAGGGCGATCCGAACGCTTTCGTGCGCGGCTTGAAGTCGCGCGGCTACTTCACGGGCCAAGAGAGCGCTTACCTCAACAACGTCGCTTCGATCGCCTCGCGCTATTTGGGGCAGCCGCTCGAGGTGCAGGGCGGGGCGCCCCCGACGCTCGACTACCGCGGTGCGATTGGCGCCGGCACGCCCGCTGATTTGCAGGGACTTTACGCGCAGATGCTGCCGTCGCCCGACTCGTTCGTCGACGCGCTCAGCATCACCGATCAGATCAATCGCGCGGCTTTGCGGGCGTTCTCGGGTAAGCCGGAGGACACGTGAACGCGCGGCTCGACGCGGCGTTTCGTTACCTCGACGTCCGCTACAGCGAGCGCGAACGGCCCTATACCGACTACCCGAGCAAGCTAACCCGTCACCTGACCGAGGAGTACTTGCGCGGCTACCGCGGCGCCAACCTGCTGGATTTGGGCTGCGGTCGTGGCGAGTTCCTGCACGGCTTCGCCGAGCTCGGCTTTCAAGCCACTGGCTTCGATCGCTCGCGCCCAGAAAAGCCGCGCTTCTCCGAGCCGGTCGTGGTGGGCGACTACGAGCAGGGCGGCTTGCCGTTCGCGGACGGCGAATTCTCGGTCCTTTTCAACAAGTCGGTCTTCGAGCACGTCCGTGATATCTCGCCGCTACTGCGCGAATGCCACCGCGTGCTGGCTCCGGGCGGTCGCCTCGTCAGCTTGGTGCCAGATTGGAAGGCTCAGTGGCGTCACTTTTATGACGACTGGACCCACGTGCGGCCGTTCACGCTGACTGGCTTGCGCGAGTGCATCCAAAGCCACGGCTTCGAGATCAAGGAAGCCGCGCGCTTTCGCCAACTTCCGCTGCTTTGGGAGCACCCGTACCTGGGCCCGCTCTCGGATGCGGCGGCTTTGCTGCCGAGCGCCTTCAAGCGCCCCAAGTTCGTCCGTTTCTCCAAGGAGTGGATGCTGCTCGTCGTGGCCGATCGCGTCGGCTGAGAGTTGGCAAGCCCCTTGCATTCTCGTCTCACGGAGAGAAAATCATGGTCCAGATCAAAATCGGTGATGTAGCGGTTGGTGATGGCGCGCCTTGCTATGTCGTTGGTGAGATCGGCATCAACCACAACGGCGACCTCGGCACCGCGCGGCGTCTGATCGACGTAGGTGCGATTGCCGGCGCCAACGCGGTCAAGTTCCAAAAGCGCAGCGTCGACGTGGTCTACACCGCGGAAGAGCTGGCCAAACCGCGCGAGAATCCGTTCGGCGCTACCAACGGCGATCTGAAGCGTGGCCTCGAATTCGGCGCCGACCAGTACCAGCACATCGACAAGTACTGCGCCGAGAAGAACATCGCCTGGTTCGCGTCGTGCTGGGACGAAGCCTCCGTCGACTTCATGGAACAGTTCGCGCCGCCGGCCTACAAGATCGCCTCCGCGAGCCTGACCGACGACAAGCTACTCTTGCACCACCGCAGGACGGGTCGCCCGATCATTATCTCGACCGGCATGAGCACGCTTGCTCAGTGTGACCATGCGGTCGAAGTGCTGGGCACCGACAACCTGGTGATCCTGCACACGACCAGCGCCTACCCCGCGAAAATTGCCGATCTGAACCTGAAGATGATCCCTACGCTGCGCGCGCGATACGGCGTGCCGGTTGGTTACTCGGGTCATGAGGTCGGCTTGGCCACCAGCTACGCCGCCGTCGCGCTGGGTGCCTGCATGATCGAACGCCACATCACCCTCGATCGCGCGATGTGGGGCAGTGACCAAGCCGCCAGCGTCGAGCCGCAAGGTTTGATGAAGCTGATTCGCGACGTGCGCGTGATTGAGCAAGGCTTGGGCGACGGCGTCAAGCGCGTCACCGACGACGAAGTCCCGATCATGAAGAAGCTCCGTCGCGTGGGCTGAGGAGCGTCTGATGGCTTTCGAAGAGGCGCACGACAGTCGAGTGCAGCCAGCCGCGGCTAGTGCCGAGCTGCGGATCGGTGTGATGCAGGGGCGGCTCTCGCCCCGACCCGCAGGCAAGCTGCAGGAATTTCCGTGGCAGAGCTACGCGGACGAGTTCGCCAAGGCGGCGCGCTTGGGCTTTCACTCGATCGAATGGATCTTCGAAGCGCCGCGCTTCGAGCAAAACCCGCTCTGGACCGAAGCTGGTCGCGAAGAGATTCGCGAGCTTATCGAGACCAGCGGCGTGCGCGTGCAGTCGGTTTGCGCCGACTATTTCATGGTTCATCGCTTGGCCGGCGAAGGCGCGCTGGCACTGTCGCAGAACCGCGACGTGCTGGCCGACTTGATCGTGGCGACCAACTCGATCGGCGCCGATCGGATCTTGATCCCACTGCTCGAGACTTCCGCGGTCGATACGACCGAGCTAAAGCGCGAAGTCGCCGTGAGCCTGAAGAGCGTGACGGAGCTCGCCGAGCGCTATGGCGTAACGCTCGGCCTGGAGATGGAAATCCCCGGCACCGAGTACGCGCAGCTCGTGCAGAGCGTTGGCAGCGCGCGCGTGCGCGCCTACTACGACACCGGCAACTCGACCGCGCAAGGCGCCGACATCGCGACCGACATTGTCCCGATTTTGCCGCTGCTTCACGCGGTGCACATCAAGGATCGCGTCCACGGTGGCGGTAGCAAGCCGCTAGGTACCGGCGATACCAATTTCCAGGGCTTCTTCCCGGCGCTCTTGCGCGCCGGCTTTCGGGGTGACTTCGTGCTGCAACACTACTTCGAACACCAACCCGAGCTAGAGGCTGAGCGGAGCCTGAGCTTCGTTCAGCAGCTGCTCGAGAGCGCCAAAGCGGAGGCGGCATGAGCGTGGTGCTCGATTTTCCAGCCAGCCGCCGCGCGGCCGCAGTTCAAGGTCGTGTGACGCGCTGTCTGTTCGTCGGCCTCGGCGGTATCGGGCAGCGGCACCTACGCAACCTGCGCAACCTGCGCGGCGCCGAGGTCGAGGTGCACGCATTTCGGGTGCGTCGCGAGCGCGACGTCCTGAACGACACCTTGCAAGTCGTGCCGGGCGAAGATCTTGAGCGCAAGTACGACATCGCGGTTCACGTTGAACTCGAGGCTGCCCTCGACAAGAAGCCCGACGTGGTGTTCGTTACCAATCCTTCGAGCTTGCACGTCGATATCACGCGCCGCGCGCTGGAAGCCGGCGCACACGTGCTGGTCGAGAAGCCGTTGTCGCACGCGCTTGCGGGCGTCGCAGACCTGGTGCGTGAGAGTAAAGCTCGCAAGTTGGTTGGCTATGTCGCGTACCAGCTGCGGTTTCATCCTGGCTTCTTGCGCACCGCCGAGATCTTGAATCAGGGCCTGCTCGGGCGACCGCTGTTCGCCGAGGCCGTCGTCGGTGAGCACCTGCCGAGCTTCCACCCGTACGAGGACTACCGGCGCATGTATGCGTCGCGTCGCGACTTGGGCGGGGGCGTGACGCTATCGCAGATCCACGAGATTGATTTTCTGATCGCGCTCTTGGGACGGCCAGAGCGGGTGTTCTCGCTGGGCGGCAAGCTGTCGAACCTCGAGGTCGACGTCGACGATGTCTCGAGCTCGCTACTCGAGTTTCGTGGCTCCGAGGGCCGCGTCTTGCCGGTGCGCTTGCACCAAGACTTCGTGCAGCGCCCAGGCGAGCGTCACTTGGTGCTCGTCGGTGACGCTGGCAAGCTCGAGTGGAGTCTGAGCGGACGCAGTCTGCGCCGTTGGTCGGCGAGCGGCGAGCTGTGCGAGACCCACGACTACTCCGGTTTGCCGCGCAATCAGCTGTTCGAAGCCGAGCTCGCACATTTTCTGAACTGCGTCGAACGCGGCGAGTCGCCGAACGTTTCGCTGGCGTCCGGCGCCGAGAGCTTGGCGGTCGCGCTGTCGATCCTCGAATCGCAGCAGAGCGGCATGCCAGTAAACGTCGGTGCGGTGCTCGACCGTGCCGGACTCACGCGTGCAGGGGCAGCATGAGCAGGAAAGACGTGTTGGCACTGATCCCGGCGCGCGGCGGCTCGAAATCGGTCCCGCGCAAGAACCTGCTGCCGGTCGCGGGCAAGCCGCTGATTGCCTATTCGATCCTGCACGCGCAGGCTTGCGCTTCGATCACCCGCATCATCGTGTCGACCGACGACGACGAGATCGCCAACGTGGCGAAGAGCTACGGCGCCGAGGTGCCGTTTAAGCGCCCGGCCGACGCGGCCTCCGACACCGCGACCGACTTTCAAGTATTTCACCACGCCTTGACGTGGCTCGCCGAGCACGAAAGCTACATACCCGAGCTGGTCGTTCACCTGCGGCCGACTGGGCCGGTGCGCGAAGCTGCGCTGATCGAGCGCGCCGTGCAGCTGATGCTTGGTAGTCCCGAGGCCGACGCGCTGCGCAGTGTGGGGACGGCCGAACAGACGCCGTACAAGATGTGGCGCATCCAAGACTCGTGCTTGCGGCCGCTGATCGAGCTGCCCGGCTATCCGGAAGCGCATTCGATGCCGCGCCAGAAGCTGCCCGTCGCCTACTGGCAAAACGGCTACGTCGACATCGTACGACCACGCACGATCACCGAGCTGGAGTCGATGACCGGTCAGGTCGTCTTGCCGTTCGTGGTCGAGGGCAAGATCCACGAGCTCGACTACTTGGACCAAATTCCGGCGCTAGAAGCCGCGGTCAAGGCCTGGACGTCGGGCGAAGCAGCAACCGAGCCGGGTGGACCGAGGCACGCGTCATGAGCGGCAGCGCCGCGCGCGCGTCGGCCTTCGACTTGGCGGGCCGTGTGGTGTTGATCACGGGCGGCGCCGGGCTGCTCGGCGCAGAGCACGCCGCGGCGATCGCCGAAGCCGGTGGGGTACCAGTGATCGCGGACGTGCGCGGCGGTGACGCTGAGCGGGTCGCGCAGTCGGCGAAAGAGCGCTACGGCGGCTCGCCCAGCGCGCTCGAGCTCGACGTGACCTCACGCGCGTCTTGCGAGGCGGGGCTGGCTCGCGTGCTGGCAGTGCACGGGCGTTTGGACGGCCTGGTCAACAACGCGGCGCTCAATCCCAAGGTCGAGGGGGCCGGGCTCGCGGCGACGCGCTTCGAAAACTACTCGCTCGAGCTGTGGAACCGCGAGCTGTCGGTCGGGCTCAGCGGCGCGTTCCTGTGCGCTCAAGTCTTCGGTACCCACATGGCCTCACATGGTGGCGGGGTGATCGTGAATATCGCCTCGGATTTGGGGCTAATTGCTCCAGATCAGCGGATTTATCGACGTCCGGGCCTGGCTGCCGACGAACAACCGGTTAAGCCCGTGACCTACTCGGTCGTTAAAGGAGGCTTGGTGATGCTCACCAAATACCTGGCGACGTATTGGGCCGAAGCGGGCGTGCGCGTGAATGCGCTCGTTCCGGGCGGCGTGTACGCGGGGCAACCCGAAGACTTCGTGGAGAAGCTGACGCAGCTGATCCCGATGGGTCGCATGGCGCGCAAGGACGAATACCGCGCGGCGTTGGTTTTCCTGTGCTCGGACGCATCTTCGTACATGACCGGCGCGAACCTGGTCATCGACGGCGGAAGGACTTGCTGGTGATCCCATGAGCTCTGACATTCTCCTCTTGGCGCTCGACGTGGACGGCGTACTGACCGACGGCTCGGTCACCATCACTCCTTCGGGTGAAGAATCGAAGGGCATCGCGTTCCGCGACCTGGACGCGCTGGCGCGAGCTCGCCGCGCTGGCCTGCGCGTGGCGCTCGTCACCGGTGAAGAAGGCGCGCTGGTGATGGCGATTGCGGCTAAGGCCGGCGCTGAATTCGTACTGCCGGCTGCCAAAGACAAGGTTGCCGCCCTCGAGGCGCTCTCGGCCAACGCGGCGGTACCGCTGTCGCGGATTTGTTTCGTCGGCGACGCGGATCGCGACGCGATGGCCTTCCCGATGGTCGGCATGTCGATGTCACCGGCTGACGGCTCGCGCGCTGCGCGGCGCACGGCCTCACACGTGCTGACCGCCAAGGGCGGCGCTGGTGCGGTCGAGGAAGCCGTGGAGCTCTTGCTGGGTGAGGACGAGGGCGATCTTCGTCCGGGCTTCGAAAACACGCTGCGACGCATCGCCGAAGACAGCCTGCGCGCGCACGAAAAGCTGATCGTTGAATCGATGCCGACGTTGGCTGAGATCGCCTCGGTCATCACCCGCGCCTTGAAGGCTGGTCGACGGATTCTGTTTTGCGGCAACGGCGGCAGCGCAGCCGACGCGCAGCACGTCGCGGCCGAGCTGGTCGGGCGATTTGCACTCGAGCGGGATCCGTTTCCGGCGTTGGCGCTGACGACCGATACGTCGATCTTGACGGTGGTCGGCAACGACTGGGACTTCAAGGACATTTTCGCGCGCCAGGTGCGCGCTCACGCGCGCCATGGCGACATCGTCGTCGGCATCAGCACCAGCGGTAAGAGCGCGAACGTAGTGCGTGCGCTCGAGGTAGGCCGCGAATGCGGCGCCGTAACGCTAGCCTTTACCGGTCGCAATGGCGGCGCTGTGGCTAAAGCCGCCGACTTCGTCTTCAAAGCTCCCGACGCCGCGACCCCCCGCGTCCAAGAGCTTCATCTCCTAGCCTGGCACGGCATCTGTGAAGTGGTCGAAGCGGCCATGGTCTCGCGCAGCGAACTCGAAAAGACCGGCAGTTAATCGCGTCGGGCCACGCGGCGCTAACCCGCCTTCCTGTTGATTCCCTCCGACCAGTGCGGCCACGCGACGCCACGGCAGTTTCTGCAAGGGGGCGGCAGCTGAGCAGCCATTCGCTGCTACTCCGAAGCTATGCCCAACTCGCGCAGTCGCTTCAAAAACGTCGGATACGAAATGCCCAGGGCTGCGGCGGCTTGCATGCGGCGGCCTTCGTGGTGCTCGAGCAGGCGCATCACGTAGGCTTGTTCGACGGCTTGCATCGAGGGCGGAGGTTGGCCGGTCGCGACCTCGATTTGAAAGAACGCGCGCGACTCGCGGTGGGCAGCGGGAGGACGCAATACCAGGTCTTCGGGTGTGATTTCCGCGTGCTGAGCCAGAATCACCGCGCGCTCGATGATGTTGCGCAGCTCACGGACGTTGCCCGGAAATTCGTAGCCTTCGAGCAGAGCCAAGGCCGGCTTGGTGATGCTCTCGACGCGCTTCTTGGTCTTCTGCGCGCACTGCTGCAAGAACGACTGCGCGAGCGTCGCTACCTCTTCGCGGCGTTGCGCGAGCGAGGGTACCTGCACGACGAACACGCTCAGCCGGTGGTACAAATCTTCGCGGAAGCGTCCCGACTTGACCAAGGCTTCGAGGTCTTGATTCGTCGCGGCGATCACGCGCAGCGAGACCTCCATCTCGCGTTCACCACCGACGCGTCGAAATCGCATCGAGTCCAGAAACTTGAGCAGCTTGGCCTGCGAAGCGTCTGGCAATTCGCCGATTTCGTCGAGGAACAGCGTGCCGCCATCGGCCATTTCGATCAGCCCGCGGCGCGAGCTGCGCGCGTCAGTGAACGCGCCGCGCTCGTGGCCGAACAGCTCGCTCTCGACCAGGTTGCTGGGCAAGGCGGCGCAGTTCACGTCGATGAACGGCGCGTCGTCCGCATCGGCCGGGTGGGTCATCGCATGCAGGCGCTCGGCCGCGAACTGCTTGCCGGAGCCGGATGCGCCCAAGATGAACACCGGCGTGAGCGGGCTCTGGCTCACGCGCCGCAGCGTTTCCATCACCGCGCGCATCTTCGGACTCTCGGACTCCGCTGCCGTGGCCGGAGCGCCGCGCACGCGCGCCAACTGGTCGCGCAGACCGCGCACCTCGATCACCTTGCGCAGCTTCATCACCAAATCTGTCGGCTGCACCGGCTTGGCCAGATAGTCGACCGCGCCGGCTTGGACGGCGTCGACGGCGTTCTGAATGTCACCGTAGGCGGTTACGACCACGAATAGCGGACCGTCACCGGTTGATCGACGCTCCTCACGCAAGAGCTCCATGCCGTCGCCATCGGGCAGGCGTCGGTCGAGCACGACGACGTCCGGCTGCCAGCGCGCGAGCTCCGCCCGCGCCTTGGCCAGGTTTGGAGCCTGGTGCACGTCGAAGCCCTCCGACGTCAACGCCTCTTCGGCGAGCACGCGAAACACGCGCTCGTCATCAACGATCAGGACACTGGCTTTCATGCGTTCTCCCGCGGCAAAGTTAGGCGGAACTTGGCGCCGAGTGTGAATGACGACAGCTCGAGATCGCCGCCATGAGCCTCGGCGATGCGCTTGCCGAGTGCCAAGCCGATGCCGACACCGCTGGTCTTGCCCGAGTGAAAAGGTTCGAACAAGCGCTGGCGAATGTCGGCGGGCACGCCATCGCCATTGTCTGCCACCAAAAGCCGCGCCGTGCCCGCAGCCGCCTCGACGCTCAGCTCGATGCGGGCCGGCTCAGGGTTCGATTTGCGAGTGGAAAGCGCGTCGAAGGCGTTGTTGATCAGGTTGGACACTGCGATGCGCAACAGCCCCGGATCGGCCGATACCCAAACCGGCTCAGCGGCGGGCCGCATCTCGAGCTGGACACCGGCGTCGGCCGCCGGCAGCTCGAACAACAGCCGCACCTTTTGAGCGAACTCGTTCAGCTCGAGCCGGATCGGACGCGGCTTGATGCCCTTCGAAAATGCCATCAAGTCACCGGTGAAGTTGCTGAGCCGCTCGATCTCGCCGCGGAGCTCACCGAGCGCGCGCTCGGCACGGCTCTTCGGCTCGGGCGGGCCACAGGCCATCTCGGCAGCCATCCGGATCCCGTTGAGCGAGTTTTTGACCTCGTGCGCGATCAAGTTGGCTGCCTCACCCACGCGGTGCAGGCGTTCCTCGCGCATGGCTTGCTCTTCACCACGGCGGAAAATGCTGAGCGAATGGCGCAGCAAGAGCACGAGCGCGATCAGCGGCAACACGGCGAGCGCCAAGCCGACCAACAGCCGGGTCTGCAGCCGCGCGCGCGCGTCGTGAAACAACGTGTCCTCGTCGATCAAAAGCAGCAGCGTGAGATCGCTGCCTTCCAGCGGCGCCGTGCCCAGCACCTGGTGGCGGCCTTCAACGTCGAACGTCGTGACGCTGCCTGCGGGAGTTTTCCGGGCGAACAGTTGGTTCCAGGCCGCCCCGTTTGCGAACGCTGGCGGCCTGGCCGGGAACACCACTTTGCCGTCGCTGGTAGCCAGGACCGTGCTCGCCCCGGTGATCGAGTGATCGGCGATGCTGAGCACGTGGCTCGATGCCAGGTCGATGCCGCCGACGAT
Source organism: Polyangiales bacterium (assembly GCA_038252755.1). Taxonomy (GTDB): domain Bacteria; phylum Myxococcota_A; class Polyangia; order Polyangiales; family Polyangiaceae; genus PMG-095. Next base: position 55,812 of record JBBSAB010000018.1, read on the forward strand.
CGCGCCCTGAAACTGATGACTGCGCACGACCGGCGAGACGACGTACAGCGCCGCGTCCTCGGCGCGCTCCGGCTCGATCGCGACGATGCGTAGCGCCCGCGCGCGTTGTAGGCCAGCGAACCACCGGGCCTCGGCGAACGACTCGCCGACCGGTAGGAAGCGCTTGGGCTCAGCCCAGACCACCGCGCCATCCACGCCCAGGATCGCGACGCCCAAGTTGAAGAAGGTGCTGCTGCCGTGCGAGACGCCAAGCAGGCTGCGTTCCGGCTCCAGGTTTTGGTCGAAAAGGTCGACCTCCGAGCGCAGGCCGAGCCGTCGCAGTTCGCGGCTGAGCAGCTCGAGGTGGTTTTGAAGGGCGTGGGCGCGGTCCTCGGCTTGGACCAGGACCTGTTTCCGAAGCTGCTCCCGGGTGTGGGAATGCTCGGTGACTAGCGAAGCCATCAACAGCGACAGCGCAACCGCGGAAGCGGCCGAGTAGATGCCGACGGCAGCACGCCCCAGCCGCAAATGGGCGGCGGCAAGGCTGGGAATCGTGCCGTCCGTCATCGCGGCATCGTAGTCGAACGTGGACGGGATGACAGGCGGCGGCGCAGCCCCTACACTCCCCGCCGCTTGATCACGATGAAGACCAAGTACGCCTTGAAGGCGTTGGCGCTGCTTGCGTCCGGGCCGGTGGGCGAGCCCATGCTGATTGCAGACATCGCCGAGCGTGAGGATATTCCCAAGAAATTCCTGGAGGCGATCCTGGCCGAGCTGAAGCAGCACGGCTTCGTCCGCAGTCGCAAAGGGCGGGGCGGGGGCTATTTGCTGGCGCGTAGCCCGGATACCATCACCCTGGCTTCGATCGTGCGCGTGCTCGACGGGCCGATCGCGCCGGTGCCGTGCCTGAGCCGGACGGCGTACCGTCGCTGTGAGGGCTGCAAGGACGAGGCGACGTGCGGGGTACGGTTGGCGCTGCGCGAGGCACACGCCGCCAGCATCGCGGTCCTGGAAGGCACGACGCTGCTCGACATGGTGACGCGGCAACAGACGGCGTCGTCGCCAAGCGCGCTGCGTTACAGCATTTAGCGCGGGCTCGCGGCTGCTACTCGATTTTGGGAGTGCGCGTGGCTTCGAATAGCTCTCGGGCGCTCTCGTCCTCGGGCGAAATCGCCTGAGCGTGTCGCGCTTCGAGCGCGGCGTCGTGACGGCGACCGTCGGCGAGCAAGAGCCAACCGAGTGTGACGTGGAAGTCGGGGCCGAACTCGTCGCCGTAGGCGCGGGCGCGGTCGAAAGCGCAAACTGCGTAGTGGTATTCGCCGCGTGCTGCAGCGGCTCGGCCCAGGCCAGTGACGATGCCGACGTCGTCGGGCGCCAAGTTCACGGCGGCGCGCCAAGCATTGAACGACTCGGGATGCTCCAGGCGCTCGCCGACGATCGCCAGCGTGGCCGCCGCCAGCGCGGACGCCGGCTGGGCTCGCACGGCGTCCATCGCCAGCCGCAGGGCGTTTTCGTGCTCGCCAATGCTGAGCGAGATGCGCGACAGGCCCGTCAGCGCGCGCGCGTCTTGCGGTTCGAGCTCGCGAGCTTGAAAGAAGGCTCGGGCCGCCAGGTCGCCGGCACGTTCGGCCATCGCCAGCTCGCCCTGCGCCAACAGCAGTTCCAGCGCCAACGCGGGGCGCGTGGTCCGCGCGGCTTCCAGCAACTGGCGCGCCTCGGTGAAACGGCCTTCGGTGGCCAAGCTGCCGGCCTGGTTGATCGCCTCGAGCGCCGGGTCGTCGATGCGCCGCGCAACGCAAGCCACGAACGTTCCGCTCGTCGACAGCCAGCCTTCGACGCTGAAGCCGGCGCGCGTCAGCAGCGCGCCGAGCTCTTGCTTGGTGAACGCCCGACGCGCGGGCGCGATCAGGCGCTGCGCGAGTTGCGCCAGCGGTTCGGCCACCAGCAAGGTGCCGCCCTCGGCTAGGCAAGTGCGCACGTTGCGCATAAAAAGTTCAGGATCGGCGACGTGACCGAGCGTGTCGGCGACGATCGCGGCCGCCATGCCGGAGACCGGCGCGACTTGGCAGAGATCGGCCTCGAACATTTGCACGCCGGGCGCATACTCACGGGCAAAGTCCACCGCGGAGCGCTCGAGATCGACGGCGACTACCTCGCGGCCGGCCTCGCGCAAGAGGCGTGCACCTTCCCCGGAGCCACTGCCAGCGTCGAGCACGGGGCCGGCTAGGTTCAAGTCTTCGACCGCCGCGTAGAACGGCATCGTGCCGGGCGCGGTGCTGGTCAGGCCCGGGTAGGCGCGGGCTCGCGATACGTTGATCGACACGCGCTTGCCGTTGGTGAACTCGGCCATGAACTGACCGGTCCGCAAGTCGCCCGAATAGGTCGGTGCGATGAGCGGCGCGGACGGCGCGGTGGCGGGCACGCGATCAGTGGTCATCTAGCGGCCCGACTCGGAGGCCTTGATCGCCTCATGTTGCTCGAGCGCGGCTTGCGGCACTGCGATTTGCCAGGCCTCACGCAGCGGCGTAAGCACACGGATAACTTCGTCGATCGGGGCCGTTAGGCTCTTGCGTGACGCGAGCATCACGCGATCCATCGAAAAGCCGTAGAGGGCCTCGAGGTTCGCGCAGAGCTCGGGGGCCAACGTGTGGTCGAGCGCGATGTACAGCTCGGACAAGATGGCGTACGCCTTCGACAACAGCTCGCGGCCGCGCGGAACTTCCTTGCGATCAAAGCAAATTTTCGCGCCGTTCAGGAAGCGGAAGACGCCGTCGTACAGCGCCAACAACAGCTCGCCGGGCGACGCCGTCGTCATACGGATCTGGCTGTAGCGTTGGGCGGCGGATTCGACTGCGGCGTAGGGGGCTGTCATGGCTTATCCGAAATTCCTGCTTAGATAGTTACCCTGGGTGTTCCAGGCGGCAACTTGCGTGTCCATCGCCGTGAACTGCTTGCGCAGCTGCTCGGCATAGCGATTGATGCGAATCTCTTCTCTGTCGATCCGGCCCTGCAAGCGCTTAGTCGTCGCGGTGAGCGCGTCGCTGCGGCCGACTAGCAAGCCGCTGCCCGCCTTGGTGAACACCTCGACCGACGACGAGACGATGCCCATCACGCCGTCGGCGCTACTACCCGTGCCGGCCAACAGCTTGGTCACGCCGTCCGAATCTGCCGCTACCGCTTTGTCGAACTTGGTCGAGTCGAGCGATAGCTTGCCGGAGCGATCGAGCGCCAAGCCGATCGAGCCCAGCGATTTGTAAGCGCTGGTGCCGGTGGTCACGGTTTGCAGCGCGCTCGACAGCCGACTGACGATCGAGCGCAGGGTCGAGTCGCCGGCCAGGTTGGCATCCCTGGCCTTGACTGTGCCGTTGCCGGCCAGTTCCTTCACTTTGGTGATGACGGCGTTGTAAGTGTCGACCAGCGAGCTGAGCTTGGTCTTGAGTGAGTCGGGGTCGTTGGCGACCGCCACCGTTACGGGGTCGGTCGAGGTGGCGGTCAGCGCCAGCGTGACGCCGCGGATCGCGCCCGTTATCTGGTTGGTCGCGCTCTTGACGGTGAAGCCGTCGAGCTTGATCTGCGCGTCTTGGGCCACTTGCACGGTGTTGGCCGCGACGTTGAAACCGAAGGTGGTGCCGGTCTCGGTGATGCTGAGGTCGTTGGCGGCGCCGCTGTCTTGGCCGCGAAGCTGGATGCGGTACGCCGTGCCGTCGTAGAACGACGAGGCGGTAATGCGAAGCCCGGCCGAGTTGATCTTGCCGATCACATCGTCGAGATTGTCAGTGGCCGTGATCGCGATGTCGGTCGTGGTGCCGCTGCCGACGCCGAGCTTCAGCGTGCCAGCCTGGCCGAGCGCGGTGCCGACGGAAGCGATCGTGTCGGAATAGGTGCGCTGTTCTTGAGCAAGCTTGTCGACCGTGATCGAGTACTTGCCGGGCGACGCGAGCCCGCTGCCGCTGGCGACGATCGCCGCGTTCGAGGAAGTTGCCTTGTAGCTGCCGACCTCGGCCGTGGTGTCCAGCGCGTCGGAGGCGGCCTTCAGCTTGGCCAGCAGGGTCGAGACGCTCGAAAGGTTCGAGATCGACGACGTGGTGCCGGTGAGCTTGCTTTGCAGCGCGTTTTCGCCCGCCCGCTCTACGCCAACCAAGGCGTTGACGATGCTTTCGGTGTCCATTCCGGACCCGATGCCACCAAAGGAAATCGTGCCAGTCATTCGCTAGACCTCCTGTACAGAGCGATAAAAACGCGGCGGGCGGCGCGCCGGACCAGGTCCGTTCGCGCCGCCCACGAGCATTGACTCCGTATCAGCGACCGAGGAGGCCGAAGGCCATCTGCGGCAACTGGTTGGTCTGTGCCAAGATCGACACACCAGCTTGAGCGAGCACCTGGTTGCGGGACAGGTTCGACGTTTCCGTCGCCACGTCCACGTCGCGGATGCGCGAGTTCGCAGCCGAGATGTTCAGGCGCATGGTCTGGATGCTCGAAGTCGCAACATCCAAACGGTTCATGGCAGAACCGAACTTCGAACGGTAGCTGGAGACGCTGCCGATCGCCGTGTCGATGGAGGCCAAAGCCTTCAACGCACCGGAGGCCTTGGCGACGTTGGCCGAAGCGGCGCCAACGCCGGACAGGTCGACACCACCAAAGGTCACGTCGATCTGATCCACGGCGACGTTGTTCAAGCCAACTTGGAACTTCACCGTCGCCGCCGTCACGTTGACGAGCGAAACGCCGTTGAACTTCGCCGAGCCTTGAATACGGGTGACTTCCGACTGCAGTGACCCGAACTCGGTGTTCAGGTAGCCACGGTCGGTGTCGGTGAGCGAGCCGTTCGATGATTGAACGGCCAGCTCGCGCATGCGGCCCAAGATGTCGTGGACTTCGCCGAGCGAGCCTTCTGCCGTTTGCGCCATCGAGATGGCGTCGCCCGCGTTGCGTTCCGCTACCGTGTACGAGCGGATCTGCGACTTCATCGACTCGCTGACGGCAAGGCCGGCAGCGTCGTCGGCCGCAGAGTTGACCCGGAAGCCGCTGGACAGCTTTTGAAAGCTGCCGGCCAGTTGCTTCTGGTTCATACCGAGATTTTTTTGCGCCGCCATCGCGGCATAGTTGGTCTGGATCGTTAAAGCCATCGAGATTCTCCTTCATGGAGGCCGCAGCATTTGTTGAGTGCTGCGTCGGGGCGTCATTGCCCGTCGGGGCATATGAACGGAGACCTGTCTCGAGCCTTGAACAGAAAAGTCTATGGCTAGGCCTAGTTAAGTAAGCGACTGTCGCACCTTGTCGGCAGGCTCGCCCAGCCAACCATTCTTGCCAAGCGGCATCGCCCCCTCGAACACGGTCATGCCGTTCCGAGGGGGGGCCTGGGCCCCGCCGACCAACTCGAGGCGGGGCCCTACCTGACACTGGCGCTAGCTGCATGGTCCGACTGGAATCAATTCCGGAGCAGCTGCATCGCCATTTGCGGGAGCTGGTTGGCCTGCGCCAACACCGAGACGCCGGCTTGCGACAGCACCTGGTTGCGCGAAAGCTGGCTGGTTTCTTCGGCCACGTCCACGTCGCGAATACGCGAGTTGGCGGCTGAAAGGTTGACGCGCATGGTCTGGATGCTCGACACGGTGACGTCGAGCCGGTTCATCGCTGCACCGTACTTGGCGCGCTCGGTCGAGATGATCGCGATCGCCGAGTCGATGCGGCCGATCGAGTTGAGCGCAGAGCCGGCAGTATTGCCCGCCACGTTGGTGGTCGCCGCGAGCAGCGTAGTCAGCGCCAGACCGCCGAAAGTCAGCGTGATTTGATCGCTGCTGGCGTTGTTTAGGCCGATCTGGAAGATGATCTGCGAGCCAGTCGTCGCGACCAGCTGCTTGCCGTTGAACTTCGACGAGCCCTGAATCCGGGCCATTTCCTGTTTCAAGGCCGTGAATTCGGTGTCCAGGTAGCCGCGATCGGTACCGGTCATCGAACCGTTCGCGCTCTCGATCGACAGCTCGCGCATGCGCCCGAGGATGTCGTGCATCGAGCCGAGCGCGGCTTCCGCCGTCTGCGTCATGCTGATCGCTTCGTTGGCATTGCGTTCAGCGATCGTATACGAGCGAATCTGTGCCTTCATGCTCTCGCTGATGGCCAGGCCCGCCGCGTCGTCGGCCGCGGTGTTGATGCGGAAGCCGCTCGACAAGCGAGCGAAGCTCTTGCCGAGGGCCGCCGAATTTTTGCTCAACGTTCTTTGGGCGTCGAGCGATGCTACGTTTGTGGGAATTACGAGTGCCATTGTTGGTATGTCTCCGTGTGTCAGGTCATGGCGCCGGTGCGCCGAAGTCTTGGATTAACTGCTCGAGCTTGGCCTCGAGCTCATGCGAGCTGGTCTCGATCGCGGAGGCGACGCGGGCCTCGGCTTGCACGGCGCGCTCGGCGCTCTGCAGGCTGTCGTCGTCCTCGCGCTTGGCTTCTTTCATCGCCGCGTCGACCGCGGTCCACGAGTAGCCGTCGACGAAAGGTGACGCGCTGACGGCGGCGCTTAACGCTTTTTCGGCGCTTTCCAGCTTGGCGAACGCGCGCGTGATGGCGCGTGGTTGGTCGCTCGTCACGGCCTGCTCAGCGGCCCGCGCCATCCGTCGCACGCGTCGCGCGGCGTGCCGGGCCGCGCGCGTGCCGGCCAGCTGCTGCTCGGCCCAGGTCGCAATCTCTGCGCGTGAAAGCGGCGGACGCTCGACGCGCGCAGCCTCGGCGATCGACTTTGCGGTGATGTTCAGCTCCGGCAGCGGCGCTAGAACCTCATGCAATGTCAACTCTTCGAAGCCGGCGATGCGCGCGCCGCCCTCGGTGGCGTTGATCACGCGCTGCTCGGGCCGCTCGTACGCCAGCACGTCGGCGGCTACCTCGAGCCAGTTGCGAACCGCCGAAAAGCCGATCGTCGAGTGGACGGTGCCGCGGTTGCCCCAGGCCGTGATTTGCTGCAGCGGCTCCTTTTCGACCAAGCTGCCGGTGGTGGCTTGAAGCGTGGCTGAGCGCTGGTGCTCGAGTGATTGGCCGTCGGCCGATACCTTGACCCGCGAGCCTTCGTACAGTGTGCCAGTCGCGTACGCTTGGCCGTCTGTGTAAGCCAAATCTTGCCCGACCAGCACGATCGGCGAGCAGCCGAGTCGCTGTGCCAGCGAGAAGGCGAGCGTGGAGACGCTGCCGCAGACCGCTAGGCCGTCGGCACGGGTCAGGCTGGCCAGCGGCGTGAATTGCGGCAGACCCTCGTAGACGGGCAGTAACGGTCCCTTGCCGGTGCGCAGCGTCTTGGGGTGCGCGGTCATGCTGAAGGCGCGCACGACGTCGTCGAGATACGGAATTTGCGCCAGCAGATGCGAGAGATCGATCGACTCCATGCAGGCCACGATTTGTGGCGTGACGCCGCGGCGCGCGAGCGCGATCGCGCTGGAATTTACGGCGAAGACGAGACCTTTTTTCGTGGCGTCGGCGAGAAGCTCGGCGTTCTTGCCAAGCGACGGACCAGCGCCGACGATGAAAGCGGGGACGTTTTGGTACTTCTCTGCGAGGCCCAGGAAGCAAGAGGAGTGTGTGAGAAGCTCGAGGTTCTCGAGCACGTCGGATACCCACTCGCGAGCTCGGATGCGGTGCGTCGCCTCGTTGACGCTCCGCCGTTGAACCAGCTGGGTGACCGCCTCGCGGAGATCGCGATCTTCACGATCGTACAGGCCGCCGTAGCCGGGAGTAGAGATGAGCGTGACATTGTCTCGATTTCCGCCGAATTCCGGCCAGAGCTGGGTGAGGTCGTGCGACGTGCACACGATCGGGAAGCCGCCAAGATCGCTCGGTCCGACTGAAAGCGCGCGCCGCGCGAGCCCCGGATCGGGCTCATAAATTAGGATCGGCGCCGCCGTCATGGCGCGCAGCGCGCGCGCCGTGTGGCCGAGGCCGAGCCCGAACACCACATACGCGCTGTCCTGTGGGCTCTCGCGCACCGTGCGATTGAGCCAAAGATCGTCCGAGGGGGTGCCGAGCAGCGCACCGCGATGGCGGAGGACCGGCGTACCATCTTCTTGGTGCAGGATCTCGCCCTGAGCCTCGGCCGCTTCGACGCGTTCGCGCGTGCGTTGGCCCAACCACAGTCGCTTGAGGTTCGACTGCAGGAAGGCTTGGCTCAGATCTCGAGCGGGGTGAGGAATAACGCCGTCCATGGTGGTGGCGCGGGGTCCATCTCATGTTTCGTGCCAAGTATGGAACGCGGGCTTCACTCGGCTTTATCCCCACAAAAGCGCCTCGCACGGCGGATTCGCCGGGTGCGGTCAGCGTCTAGACGTTGACCCCCGAGCGCCACGGCGCTGACACGGACCGCAGCCGGAATCGCCTTAATTCAAGGAGTTAAGGTTTGTCCGGCTTGGGTCGTTCATCGGCGTGAATGGTTCTGTCGACCGACGTCTTGGCTAAGGGGACTCCGACGCGGCTGATTTGCCGCGCTGGCCGCTGGACCCTCGAGTTGACTCGGCTCGAGGCGGTTGACCGCGACGTCTACCAGCCGCGCCTGACGCGCCTGGAAGGTACGGACTCGATTCTGGCGGTCCTGCGTCGCAGCGACGAGGGTCAGATGCTCGCGACTGGCGCCGCGCAGATCATGCGCAGTCCGCGCAGTGAGGAAGACCGTGCGTTCGAGGTTAGCGAGGGCGACTGGGTTCCGAGTGCCGACTCGGCGTTACCGACCCGCCAGCAGCAGCTGACCGAAACGCAAGACGCCGAAGCCGGGCACGCCATCGCCGAGCTGCGCGCCGAGCTGGCGGTGCTGCGAGCGTCGCACGCGCGGCTGCGTGATCGCGTGATCGCGCTCGAGGCTACCCAGAGCGGTATCGCCCAGCCCAACCTGCGTCTGCCGCGCGGTGCGCGGGCGCAGCGTCGCCGCAGCGAGCCACCGCCGGCGTTCTCCGAGGTCGAGGCTGAGGCCGAGGCTCTGGCAGGGAATCCCGGCTTCGCGGCCACCCAGGCCTCGCCGGCGTTGGGCGCGGCCGCTGGGCTCGCGGCTCGAACCCCGGCGCCTGCGGCGCCTAGTGCAGCGCCGGTCGCAGCTGCGGAAGCGGAGGCCTTGGCGCCGCCACCTCACCAGTCCTTCGAGGAGCTGGCCAAGTCGCTGGGCGGCGAGCCGCCGCTACCACTCTTGGCGTTGCCGACCCTGCACAGCTTGACGGAGTGCCTCGTCACGCTGATGGATGCGGCACCGGCGCTCGAGCAAACTGCTCAGCCAGCAGCTCTTTCAGAGCTGGTTGGGGCCCAGGTCTGCAAGCTCCTGGATGACGAAGGTCGCGAACGCGGTGCGATCATTCTGGATCTACGCGCGGCGCTACTGCTCGGCGCCGCACTGCTCGCCGTGCCGCGCGACGAGGCTCTAAGGCAGCTGAAGGAAAACGAGCCCAGCGAAGACGCGCTGCTCGCAACGTCGGAGATTTGCAACAATCTGACGGGACCGGTGAACGCTGTGGCGGGTAATGAACATGTGCGTTCGACAGCGCTAGCCGGGCTAGTGGGGGCCGATTTGATCCGCTTGCCGAAGCCGCGCGCGCGTTTGGATCTGTCCGTCGACGGCGGGCACGTCGTCGTGGTGATGTTCTAGAGAGACCTCACGGTGCGCGGCGCTACAGTGCGGGCAGTTGTCCCGCGGACTGGGTTTGCTTCAAGTGCCGGGATAAACCGAACGCCTGCGTCAATCCTTCGTCGTTTTGAGGCTGGGCAACTCGTCGAGGGAGGTAGCGGCGGCGGCCCGGTTGGCGTCGGCGATCTCCTTGGTTTCACCGCGCAAGATGGTGCGCGTGGTCGGCGCGACGATGCCAATCTTCACGATGCCCTTCGAGAGCTCGGTCACGACCACCTCGACGTCATCTCCAATCAGAATGCGCTGTCCCTTGCGCCGAGCAATGATGAGCATGCCCGGATACTAGCCGAGCCGCGGTTCTAGACGCCAAAAACCGCGAGAACGAGGCAACAGGAAGGCGGGAAGACGGGAAGTATCTGGGGTTCGAGCAGGTCACCTGACGCCTCAGGCCCACCTTTGCTTTCTAGGTGGCGTCGAGCCAAACCAGAAAATCCTTCCCGCCTTCCCGCCTTCCTGTTGATTCCCTGCTCCGGTTAGAAGCGGTTGCTGCCGCCGAGGTCGAGCATCTGTTTCGAGACGGAGATGGCGCGCTCGAGGGATTGGCTCAGGCTGGTGACGCGGGTGTAGCTCTCGTAAGGGTCGGCGGCGCCTTCGGTTTGGGCGCGCTTGGTCTGCTCGGTGTCGAGCGAGGTGAGGATGTCTTGGCTCGCATCGAGCTTGCTCAGCACGAGGCCGGAGCGAGCGCGGGCGTTGACGAGCTGCGCGTGCGAGGCGTCCACCGAATCGATCGCCGTGCGGATCGCGCCCAGGTTGTTGGTGCTCAGCGCGGTAGCCAGGCTGTCGAGATCGGCGAACACGTCGCGTCCGCCTGCGACCACGAACGCTTCGGAGCCGCTAGTGCTGACGGTGGTTGGCGTGCTGTTGCCGATCGGGACCGCGTGCGCCACGTCGTCGCCCTGAAAGGCGCCGGTCGGATCGAACGCTGCGGTCGTGACCTGACTGCCCGAGAACAAATAGCCGCGCGTGCCGCGGGTGTTGCCGAGCGCGACCAAGGCGCCCTTGAGGCCGGTGACCTCGAGCGCCATGGTTTGCCGCTCTTGGGCGTCGAGGTCGCCGTTGGCGGCTTGCAGCGCGATTTCCTTCAGTCGAACGAAGATGTCGGACGCATCCGATAACGTCGACTCGGTCAGCTCGGCGTCACCGCGCACGTTGCCGATCGTCGACAGGTGCGTCTTGGTTTGGCTCGAGCTGGCGCTGAGCCGCGCGAGCTCGGCAGCGGCGATCGGATCGTCCGATGGTTTGCCAACGCGGACGCCGGTCGAGGCTTCTTGCGCGGCCTTGGCGTGCTGTGACGTGATGTTCGCCAGGTTCGACAGAACCTGCGAATAGCGCATGCCTTCGGTGACTCTCATCGACCGACTCGGTTGATCAGGTCTTGCATCAGCTCGTCCACCGTGGCGAGCACGCGACCGGCGGCTTGATAGGCGCGCTGGTACTTGGTCAGCGACACCATCTCTTCGTCGAGCGACACGCCGCTGACTGCTTCGCGCATGGCTTGGACCTGCTCTTTGATGGCTTGCTGCGTCTCGACCGACTGCGCTAGCGCCGACTTCTTTTGGCCGATCGAGCCGACGATGTCGCCGTAGGTCTCGGCGGCGGTGCGACCGCCAGTGAGCCCAGTATTGAAGACATCCGCCAGCGCGACCGCGTTGGCGGAGCCGCCGGGTAGGGTCGCCGCGTCGGCTGCGGCAGCCACGGCGGCTGGATTGCCCGCCACGGCTGCGCCCAAGCGCAGGTTGCGCGCGGCATCTTGCGGGATGCCACCGACGTCGAACAGATCGCGGCCCGTTACGCCGTCTTGGCCGAAGCCAGCGCGGTGCTGAGCGTTCACGGCGTTGGCGACGTCGAACACCAGCTGATCGAGCTTGCTCGCGACGTCGAAGATGTCGACATCACGCGCTTCCTTGATGCCGGCGAGCTTGCCGCCAGTCAGAAACTGCGTGACTTCACTGCCGGTGCCGACGGCGCCACCGAAGGTGGTCGCGGTGACGCGCAAGGATCCGTCGGCGTGTAGATCGATGCCCAGGCTGCGGGCCTCGCCGCCTTCGACCAGGGTTGCGCCCGACGCCTGGACGGTCAAGACGCCGTGGTTGTCGGTGATGGTGCGGACATCGACCAGCTCGGAGAGGCCAAGTAACAGATTGTTGCGTTGGTCTTTGAGATCCGCCGCGTCTTCGCCCTGGGTTTCAGCGACGGTGATGCGCTGGTTGAGCTGCGCGATGCTTTGAGCTCGTTTGTTGATCTCGGCGGCGGTCTCTTGCGCCTGCTTGAGCAGCTCGTTCTTGGCGTCGGTCAGCCCGCCCGCCAAGGCATTGGCGCGGTCCGCCAAGGCGCCGGCGGCGCCGAGCACGGCCGCGCGTGAGGTAGGGTCGTTGGGGTTGGCGGCGAGCGACGAGAACGACGAGAACAGAGCGTTCAGCGACGAGCCCATTCCGGTCGCGCCCAGGTCGTTAAACATCGCCTCGACCGAGGCTAACTGCCTGTCCTGTTCGGAGGCCGCGGCAGCCGAGCCGCGCGCCGCAAGCTCGCGCCGCTCGATGTAAACGTCGGTGGCGCGCCGCAGGCCCGTGGCGGTGACCGTGCCGGTCGTCGCCGTGCCGAGTGCATGCGTTTCCAGCAGCGGATCACGCTTAACGTAGCCCGGTGTGTTGACGTTGGTGATGTTCTGACCGGTGACGCTGAGCCCGTACGACTGAGCCGTCAGCGCATCACGCGCGGTGTACAGGAGCTGACTGAGCGAGCTCATGATTCAGCCTCTGAAATCCACGCGCAGGCCGTCTTGAACGGCGCTTGGGCGATTGCTGGGGGTGGCGAGCGCCTGACCACTGGCGTTTTGCAGAATCGTGCGCACAGCGTCGCGGGCATGGTGCAGCAGGATCTGATTCGAAAGGGCAGCGCGCCGAATCCGCTCGAGCGACGCACGCTCGTCAGGGCCGGGAGGAAGTACGGCAGTTACCGCACGCAGGCGCTCCCACAGCGCGAGCTTGCGATCGGTCAGCTCGTCTAGCTGATCGCGCGAGAGGCGGCGCAGCGCGCCGTTCTCCTCGTGATGGAGCGACTCTAGCTCGTCTAGAGTTGCCTTCAGTTCTTGTTTTTGCGCGTCTGCCTGCACTGTGAGTATCAACCTTCGTCCCGCGGCACGGGCAATGCGCAATACTTGTGGGCTCTAGTCGTTAGCCCAATGCCTCAAGCATGCGATGTGCCACGTCCTGGGAATCAATCCTGAATTTTCCTTCCGCGATGCTGCTCTTCAGTGCTTCGACCTTATCGGCATCGAAGCGACCGCCGGCCGCCATGTCCCGCGCGTGTGACGAGATCGTCACCTCGGCCGCGGGGCTACTGGCACCCGACACACTGCCACCCGATTCGATCGCATCAGCCGGACGAGCAGCCCCCACGGGCGTGACCGCCATCCTGCCGTATGCGTCTAGAACCGGGTTGCCGGTGATTCCTTTCATTCATGTCTCCGGGGGCGCGTGGTGTCCGCGCATAGGTCGTCAGCCGAGTGAACGGTTCGGACTTGGAGGCCTTGAGAAAAAAATCGCGTGTAGAGCAAGATGTCTAGAAAGGGTTGTTATTTCGGTGGTTTAAGGCCCGATGCAGCGACGTTCATGTGAGCCGAAAGGCTCTTGGCGACGATGTCGGCAAGCCCGATCCCGCCGCTGCTGGAGATGTTGTCGGCCAGGGCGCCGACCACCATCGACCCGTAGGTGCTCTGGCCAGTCGTGGGCTTGCCGGCGCCGCCGTTCATCGAGGTCGTCTTCTCGAGCGAGCTGAGCAGCGTGCGCAGGAATATCGCCTCGAAGTCCTTGGCGGCCTTGAGCGCTTTGGGATCGAGGGGACCGTCCGCATGGACCGGGCTGGCGTTCCGAAGCGCGTCGAGGCTCGTGATCGGCGAGCTCATTGTTCTGCTCCCGGCGAGCTGTCAGGCGTCATTGGACGATTACCTCTGCACGTAGCGCGCCAGCGGCCTTCAAAGCTTGGAGGATGCTGCCGAGCTCACGCGGCGTGACGCCGAACGTCGACAAGGCTTGGGCGACCTCGGCTAGCGACGCGGCGCCGTTGACGTAGGTCAACGTGGGCGGCTTCTGCTCGGTGGCTTCGATATCGGTGCGTTTCACTTCGGCGGTCGTACCTCGCGAAAGGACGCCGGGCTGGGAGACTTCCTTGCTCTCTTTCACCGAGATCGTGATGCCACCCTGGGCGATCGCCACCGGTGAGAGTCGGACGTCACCGCCGGCCACGATCGTTCCGGTGCGCTCGTTCAAGACGACGCGCGCCATGCTGCCCGGCTCGACGTCGATGTCGCCGAGCTTGGAGATCAGCTCGACCGGCTTGTTCTTGAGCTCGCTGGGCGCCTTGATCTCGATCGACCCGCCGTCGAGCGGCCGCGCGGTACCTTCGCCCATCGCCTTGTTCAAGCCTGCGCAAATTCGCGTCACGGTGTCGAAATTGGGCGCGCGCACCGCCAGAACGACCTTGCCGTCGGTCGCGAAGACCGTCTTGATCTCGCGCTCGATCAGCGCGCCGTTCGGGACGCGGGCGGTGGTGGTGATGTTCTCTTGCACCGAGCTGCCGGAGCCGCCCGAGGCCGAGAAGCCGCCCAGCACCAGCGGGCCTTGGCCGACCGCGTAGGTTTTGCGATCAGCACCGCGGAGCGGCGTCTGAATCAGTACACCGCCGCGCAGGCTCTTGGCGTTACCCATCGACGAGACGACGATGTCGAGCTTGGAGCCGTTGCGGGCGAATGCCGGGATGTTGGCGGTGACGATCACGGCCGCCACGTTCTTGAGGCGAATCTGCCGGGCGTCGACCTGAACGCCCAAGCGGCGCAGCAGCGCGCGCAGCGATTGCATGGCGAACGGAGATGAAATGTCGTCGCCCGTGCCGTTCAGGCCGGTGACGACGCCGTAGCCGAGTAGCTGGTTCTCACGCGCCCCGACGATGTCGACCAGGTCACGAATCTTGTCCGCCCGCGCTTCGCCCGGGACCAATACCGCCAACGCCAACGCCATCCCAATCAGAGAACGAGACAACAGGAAGGCGGGAAGGCGGGAAGGTTTGGACTGGGTTAAGATGCACAGCACAGTCGGAGAAAGCGTTGACGCGTGGTTGCGACGTCGTCCGATTCCGACCCCCAAGAAATCTTCCCGCCTTCCCGCCTTCCTGTTGATTCTAAAAATCGACAAAACCCCGGCGCGGAGCGATTGGAGGATCGAGGGTGCGAGGCGGGTAGGCATCAGAATGGGTTTACGAAGTCGAGGATCTTGGTCAGCCAGCCGCGTTCGACTTGGTCGTCGATGTCACCGCGGCCCGTGAATTCGACGCGCGCGTCGGCGATCAGCGACGAGTCGACCGAGTTGTCGGGCGCGATGTCGGGCGGCCGGATCACACCCGAGATGTACAGGTGCTGCTCCTCGTAGTTGATCATCACGACTTTGGTGCCCTCGACGAACAAGTCGCCGTTCGGCAGCTCTTGCTTGACCTTGACGCCGATCGTCGCGTTCAAGGTGCCGGCGCGCTGCGTCTTACCTTGGCCGTTGAAGTCGGACTTGGACGCGAGCTCGAGCAACGTCTTCGGATCGATGTTCGGGTAGGCCTTTTGGATCGCCGGGACAAGGCCGAGCAGTGAGTCGACGCCGGCCGAACGGCTGCTGTCCTTGGACAGGTTGGTGGTGGCGCCACCTTGCGCGTCGGCCTTTTCGTTGATGCGCACCAACACCACGTCGCCGACGCGCAGCGCGCGCGTGTCTTCGAGGTAGCCGGATTGAGCCTCGGTGTAGATCGAGCCTGTGGAAGGCTTGTTTTGGAGCTGTGTGGCTGCGTATTCGCCAGCCTTGTACTTGCGCTCGCGGGCCGTAAAGGGTTCGATGTGGTTCGGGCCGCACGCGCCGAGCGTGGCCAAAAGCAACCCGAAAGCCAGGGCCCGTTTCATTGGACGACCCGCGCCAGCGTAGGCTCTTCGACCTTGCCGTAGAGGATCTTTTGCGTCGACGCGACGCGGAACTGCAAGGTGTCGCCGAGCTCGCCGTCGGTCAGCGCGATCGCGGAAGCCGTGATGCGAGCCGGTCCACTCTCGATCAAGAGCTGGACGCGCGTGCCTTTGGTGATGGCTGGAAGGGCCGCCGAGCTGCTGATGTCGAGTGAAAGCTGAAATGGGATACGGGCGACGATTTGGCCGTCGTTCGAAAGCTCGATCATGGCGGTCGTTAGGTACTCGCCTTCGCGACGCGGCAGCCGCGGGACACGTACCGCCGTGATGTTGGCGCTCGGCGAAGTGACGACCTTCGATGTCGCGCGGGCGCGCTTGACCGTCACTCCGAGCGGCAATGCCTTGCTCAACGCCGGCAGCGCGCCATTCGCCAGGTCTTCGGTGGTCCAGCGCTTGGCGGCGCTGGTCACACGGACGGCAGTGGGCAATTTGAGCTGCTTGAGGCTCACGCCGCTCTTGCTGGCGGCGTCTTGGATCTCGCTCTTGGCGATCGTGCGTGATGTTCCGGGCGGTGGTGCGGCACCGATTTCGAGGTCCGGAACGTCCGCAGGAAGGTCGGCGAGGACGTCGGACAAGTGGACCTGGGCGCCTTTCACGACGCGCGCTTCGTCGGCGTTCGCGGTGGCGCCAATCGTCAATAGCGCTGCCACGTAGCCGAACGAGCGGAGCGACGCGCGCGGGGCGAGTGCAGCGCGCGGAATGAGCCGAGCGAGCGCAGCGAGCGGTACGAGCCGAGCGAGCGCAGCGAGCGGTACGAGATAGCTGCGCATCATCACTTCATTTGGCTCGCGGCGCGGAGCATGTCGTCGGCCGTGGTGATGACTTTGGAGTTGATCTCGTACGAGCGCTGCGCGCTGATCATGCCGATCATCTCTTCGACGATGTCGACGTTGGACTGCTCGACCGCACCCTGCATCAGCGTGCCGCGACCGTCCGCGCCAGGCTCACCGACTTGCGGCTCGCCGCTGGCCTTGGTTGGCGTGAGCAGGTTGTGACCCGTTGCCGATAGGCCGGCTGGGTTCACGAAGTTGGCGAGCTGGATCTGCCCGATGTCGCTGGGCGTCGTTTGTCCGGGCAAAGTAACGGAAACCGTGCCGTTGGAGGAGATTGAGACGGTGCTGGCGTCGGGCGGAACCGTGATCGGCGGATCGAGCGGATAGCCTTCGCTGTTGACGATGCGGCCGTCGCCGTCGGTCTTGAGCGCGCCGTCGCGCGTGTAGGCCGGCGTGCCGTCGGGCTGCTGCACGACCATGAACCCGTTGCCTTCGACCGCGACGTCGAGCTGATTGCCGGTCTGCAGGATCGTTCCCTGTTGAAACATGCGCGACGTGCTGACGACGCGAACGCCGGTGCCGATCTGCAAGCCAGTCGGCGACGTGGTGGTCGGCCCGGTGGGCGTGCCGGCCTGGCGCACCGTCTGGTAGAGCAGATCCTGAAAGTCGATGCGCTCTTTCTTGTAGCCGACGGTACCGCCGTTGGCGATGTTGTGAGAAATGGCTTCCAGGTGGGTTTCCTGGGCAGCCATTCCGGTTGCGGCAATGTTCAGGGCTCGGAACATGTGTCGTTGACTAAGCAGGAGTCGTGCCGCCGAGAGAGTTGGCAGTTAGCAGTTGGGAGTTGGCAGCTTCGAGCGTAGCGCGGCGCCATTAACGGACCGAACGTGTGGCGCTGCTCAGATTGAGACGTTTTTCGCGTCAAATTGAGCGCGCGGCCGGTGTCAGAGCGTTGGCTCAGAGCGCGCCGGCGAAGGACGTGTCGTTTGCGCCACCTGCGCCACCTGCGCCACCTGCGCCACCTGCGCCACCGGCGCCGCCGGCGCCACCTTCGCTCGCGCCGCCTGCGCCTGCGTCGCTCGCGGTTCCGCTCGTCCCCGCGCTGCCACTCGCGCCCGCGCTGCCTGCGGTTCCGCCGCTGCCCGCCGTTCCTGCGCTGCCGGCAGTTCCCGCGGTCCCGGCTTCATTCGTTCCACCGCTGCCACCGGTTCCGCCGCTGCCTGCGCTGGCTCCACTACCAGCCGTTCCCGGCGTCGAATCTTCGCCGCCTTCGCCGCCGTTGGCGGTCGCTGGCGTTTCGAGCTCGCAGACGGCGGCGCGGCACGTCATGTCCGAAGGACAGTCGCTGTTGCGTAAGCAACCGTCACCGCCGCACGCCATCGGCGAGCTGAACGGGATCGCGAACGTGATCAGCAGCAAGGCCCAGCGTTTCATAGACCGAACCTCACGCCCGCTGAGAGCAAGGCCCAGATCAACACGCCATCACCGGGCGTGTCGCTGCCCAGCGGCAACGCTTGGAACGACGGCTCGATGAAAAGGCCGAATTTCTTGCCAAAAGGGATGATCGCCGTGCAACCGAAGCCGCCACCAAACAGCGTCTCGGGCGCGACTGTACCGGTCAAATCTGCCCAAACGCCGAAGTTGCGCGCCATCCAGCGCTCGTAGCGCACCTCGGCGCCGATACTCGCGCGCTTCTCGACCTCGACGAACGCTCGAAACCCGAGCGCATCCGCCGGCCCTTCGTCGCTCCGCAAGTCGACACCGCCCAGCACGCGAAACCGCGCGCGGCGCCATTGCAATCCCGTCCCCGGATCGCCGGCCTCGAGCCCCGTCCCGACCCCAAAGTTGCCGTCCATCAACAACTCTTCCGCCTTTGCCTCGTGCGTCATCGCAACGGCGCCGAGCACCGAGCATACGACTGCCAGCCAGAGTTTCACGGTTGCCCCTTCAGCAAGCATCGGGCCAGGTTCCGCCCGAGTCAGGTTGGGAGATCGGGAGGATGCAAACTGAACGGGGAGGACTACGAATGGTCGCGAATACGCGCGACTTCTTGGGGCGCAACGCCGTTCAGCGCTCGCGTCGCAGTTTCACGCGGTGATTCGGGGCGCGCGTTGCGATGCGAGAGTCGTTTCGAGGCAGCGCCCCAAAACTGCCGATCTCCCGATCTCCCTGCAACAGCCTCGGGTCGTCCGGTGACTAACGTCCTGTTTACGCGGCGCGGGGGTTGATGCGTTTGCGCTTAAGCATTTCGACGAGCGTCGTGCGGTTGAGACCGAGCAGCGACGCCGCTTGTTTCTTGTTCCACTTGGTGCGCTCGAGCGCCTGGCGAATCAACTGATTCTCGAAGGACTCGACGGCGTTGCGGAGATCGAGACCCAGGTCCGGCAGGCGAGGGGACATACGCTTTTCGACGCCGAGGCCGCACAGGCGTTGCGGCAAGTCCTTCGGCTCGATCAGCACGTTCTGGCAGAGCAGGACCGCGCGCTCGACGGTGTTCTCAAGCTCGCGCACGTTACCGGGCCACTGATAGTCGGCCAAGATCTGCGCCGCGGCGCGTGACACGCCGTCGATCGTCGAACGACCCACGCGCTCCTTCGCCTTCTTCAGGAAGTGCTGAACGAGCAGCGGCACGTCTTCCGGGCGCTCGCGCAGCGCGGGCACCGTCAAGTGAATCACGTTCAGGCGATAGTAGAGGTCCTCGCGAAACGTGCCGGCCTGCACGGCGTTCTCGAGGTTGACGTTGGTGGCTGCGACGATGCGCACGTCGGCTTTCAGCGTGCGGTTGTCGCCGACGGGCGAGTATTCGCGCGCCTGCAGCACGCGCAACAGCTTGACCTGCAGCGACATCGGCATCTCGCCGATCTCGTCGAGGAACAGCGTGCCGCCCTCGGCCAGCGCGATGCGACCGATCTTGTTGGCGTGCGCGCCGGTGAAGGCGCCGCGAGCGTGGCCAAATAGCTCGCTCTCGAGCAAAGCTTCGGGAATCGCGCCGCAGTTCACGGCCACGAAGGCCTTGCTGACGCGCGGACTCTTGCGGTGGACCGCGCGGGCAACCAGCTCCTTGCCGGTGCCGGATTCGCCCGTGATCAGGATCGTGCAGGTGGTGTCAGCGACGCGGTCGATGACGCGGTAGACCTCGACAAGTGACTCCGAGAGTCCGATGACCCCCTGCATGCTCTCGGGCAACATGACCGGCTCGGTCGCTTCCGGCAGCGGCTCGGCCTGCAGGGCCAGCGCGCCTTCGTTCACGTCTGCATCCGAGTCATCCAGCAGCTCGTGCGCCGCAGGCATCACCCCAGAGGGTGATTCCATCGCGCTGAAGTCATCGAGCGCGTTGAGCTCACTCACGGGGGAATACGCTGCAGGGGCTTGGCTGTCGTACATGGTCAGGGTCCTCCTCGAAGTCAGCGGGTCCCTAAGCAATGGTTGGGCCAAGCGTCAGAACTTCGGTCGATCGAGCGTCGATCGCTTGGCGCTCGCTAGCTTTCCCCTGGCGCAGCGCAGCGGCCCGGGAGGTTAACGAAGTCGCAGGGTTACATGGGCCTACCCAGGCTCCGGGTCACCGCCACCCCACGTCCAGAGTGAGAACCGATGACTAACGTCGAAAAACGTGGGGTCTAAGCCGGAAAGTCGCTCGGGACCCCCCTGGGTAGCATGCGCCCCAGGGCTTCTCGTTCCGTTCGTCAGAGGTGAACGGAGGCTGAGAGCGACCCTTGAGAAAAAAAATCGCGCGGTCGGTTTTGGCATGGGTCGTGCTGAGGACCCAAAGCGATGTCCGATCTGTTTAGCGCCGTTGGCTCTCTGCACGCCGCGCTGGACTACCACCTAGAGCGGCACACCGTGCTGTCGTCGAACGTCGCACATGTGGATACGCCCGGCTTCCATCCGCACGATCTGCGCCGGGTAGAGAACGTCGACAGCTTCGACTCGGCGCTGAGCGTCGCCATGCAGCGCACGTCCTCGGCGCACTTTCAGACCCCGGACGCCGACGCGGCCGCCTTGGAGGGTCGCATTTTCGAGGACAATTCCGCGGGTGCCGGTAACGACGGCAACTACGTCTCGCTCGATCGCGAAGCCGCCAAGGTCGCGGCCAACCAACTCCGCTACGACGTCGTGTCCGCCGTCGTCACCGCGGAGCTTCACCAGCTGAGCTATGCGGCCAGCGACGGAAAAGGAGGCTGAGTAAATGCTGGGTGTTTTCAGTGCTTTGGAAGTGGCCGCCTCGGGGCTTTCGGCCGAGCGCATCCGGATGAACACGATCGCTTCGAACCTCGCCAACGCCCGCACCACCCAGGTCGAAGGCGGCGGGCCGTACAAGCGCCTCGACCCAGTTTTTCAGGCAATTCCGCTCGATCGCGAGCACGGCGCCGTGGGCGCCGACGCGGGCGTCTCGCTGGTGAACGTAAAGAGCATCAAGGCCGACGACCGGCCGGGGATGATGGTTTACGAGCCCGGTCACCCCGACGCCAACGCGGCCGGCTACGTCGAGTACCCGAACGTCAACGCGGTCGAGGAAATGGTCAATATGATCACCGCTTCGCGGGCTTACGAGGCCGGCGTGACCTCGATTGAGAGCGTCAAAGCCATGGCCCGTAGCGCGATCGGGATCGGTCGCTGACGATGGCGCCGATTGCCGCAACCTCGACGCTGCCGCTGGTTTTACCCAGCGAAGCGAGCCCGATTCCGGCCCCCAAGGTCGTGGGTGAGGGTGCGGACATCTTCGGCGAAATGCTGAAATCGGTGGCGGCTAACGCCAACCAGAAGATCAACCAGGGTCAGGCCGCGGGCGAAGCTTTCGCCGCCGGGGCGACCGACGACATTCACGGCACGATGCTTGCGCTTAGCCAAGCAGATATCGAGCTAAAGCTCGTGGGGAGCGTTCGAAACAAGGTCATCGACGCGTTCTACGAGCTGTGGCGCATGCAGATTTAAGGTCCGGAAGTAGCCAAAGATGCCCGAAAAGGCCCGAGCATTCCTCAAGCAATTAGCAGACTTCTGGGCGTCCCTGCCGACGCCCAAGCGCATCGCGCTCGTGACCGTGATGACGCTCGTGCTCGTCGGTGTGATGGCGATCAGCGTGCTCAGCAGCCGCGAGACCTACGCCACGCTGTACAGCGAGCTAGCGACCGAAGACGCGTCGTCGATCGTCGAAAAGCTGAAAACTGCTCAGGTTCCTTACCGCATCGAGGCCGGCGGAACGGCGATTCAAGTGCCGGAAGAGCGCATTCCCGGCTTGCGGCTTGAGCTGGCGTCGGCTGGCCTTCCCCACGGTGGCAGTGTCGGCTTCGAGATCTTCGACCGCTCAAAGATTGGCGCGACCGAGTTCGAGCAGCAGGTGAACCTGCGCCGCGCGCTCGAGGGCGAGCTGGCGCGCAGCGTGATGAGCATCGACGGCGTGAAATCTGCCCGGGTTCACTTGGTTTTGCCGGAGCGACGGTTGTTTGCGGCGCGTGAAGAAAGCGCGTCGGCTTCCGTAGTCGTAAAGCTTCAAAATTCCCACAGTTTTGGCCGCAAAGAGGTCGCGGCGGTGGTGCACTTGGTGGCGGCTGCCGTGCCGACCTTGAGCAAGGATCGTGTGTCGGTGGTGAGCACCGAAGGTGTGACCTTGCACCGTCCAACTTCTGACACTCAGGGTGGCGGAGATTTGGCCGACCTCAACGCCGAGCAGGCGAGGGTGATGGCGGGCCAGCTCGAGACCGAGGCCCAGTCGCAGCTTGAGCGCGTGCTCGGCCCCGGCAATGCCGACGTGCGCGTCAACCTGTGGCTCGACAACGCCGCCCGCGAAAAGACCGAAGAGCTCTACGAGCCGACCAAGACGGCCCTGCGCAGTGAGCACAAGGTCGAAGAGGGCGTCGCCAACGGGGATGCCGGTGTCGCGGGTGTTCCCGGAGCTAAAACCAACCTGCCGGACGCTGCGGGCGAGGGCCCGGTCGCGGAAGAGAAGCCGGCGGCGGGCGGCGGCGGGGCCGTGCGCAGCCAGACCCGAAACTGGGAAGTGCAGAAGGTCGTTCAGAAAACCACCACGCCAGCGGGCGACATTCGCCGCCTGAGCGTCGCCGTGCTGCTCAACGGCCGGTACTCCAAAAAGGGAGCATTTGCCGCGATTCCTCCGGAAGAGGTCAAGGCGCTTGAGGAAACCGTCAAGCGCGCCGTCGGCTTCAACCAAGAGCGGGGCGACACCGTGACCGTCCAAGCCACCCAGTTCGCGCGTCTGGATACCGACGAAGTCGCCGGGCCGGTCACCTTCTTCACCAACAAGCCTTGGCTGCCATACGCGGTCGGTGCGGCGGCGTTGGTCTTGGTTTTGGGCACCTTGGTGCTGGTCTTCCGCACCAAGAAGCCGTTGCCGGCGCCCGCCAACCCGGCGCTGGTCGACCCGTTGCGCGTGCTGGCCGAGCTCGGCTCGGGCGCTGAGCGCGCGGCTGCTGCGGCTTCCTTGCCGGCTGCTGAACGCCGGCGCCTGCTGGAAGAGCCTGAGGTCGCTGGGGAAATCCGCGCTCACGCCTTGGATCTGGCATCTAAGGATCCAGCCACGGCGGCCGTAGTCCTCAAGGCCTGGCTCACCGAGCAACCGGCCGCGCTGCCTGCCTCCTCGGCAGCCTAAGCCCGGCACGTAAATCGCAAGGGTCCGGGAGGCGGAATGCAATCCTCGGCGCTCACCGGACCCCAGAAAGCCGTGTTGATGCTGCTGTCGCTCGACGAAGCGACGGCAGGACCGATCTTGGCCGAGATGGACGCCGAGGACGTGAAGAAGCTACGCGACGCGGCGGCAGGCCTACGCGCCGTCCCGACCAGCTCGCTCGACGGCCTCTACGCCGAGTTCATCGACCGCAGCCGTAGCGCGGTGGCCGTGCCCAAGGGCGGCATGCGCTACCTGCGCAAACTGGCTGGCACCGCGCTCGGCGAGCCCGCAGCGCAGCAGATCTTCCTCGAAACCGAGGCCACCGCGCTGGAGCGCCTGGCCCAAGCCGAGCCTTCGGCCCTGGCTTCGGTGATGGAAAACGAACACCCGCAGCTGGTAGCCGCGATCTTGTCGCAGCTCGACAACGAGAAGGCCGCGCGCGTGCTCGAAGCCCTGCCGGAAGGCTCGCGCGCCGCGATTCTCGAGCGCTTGGGTACGATGAGCGAGGTCCCGTCGAGCTTGCTCGAGGACGTCGCCACCGCGCTTTCAGCCGAGTTGCCGGTCGCTCAATCGGGCGGCGTGATGGAAGTCAACGGCATCGCCCGCTCGGCGGCGCTGGTGCGCCGTCTAGGACGCGAGACTGGCGAGCAGTTGCTGGGCAGCATCGAAGAGGGCAACTCCGAGCTGGCCGGCGAGATCCGCAAGGCGATGTACACGTTCGAGGATCTGAACGCCCTCGACGCGCGCGCGCTGCGTTCCTTGCTCGAATCGGTGCCGGTCGAGCGGCTCACGATGGCCATGAAAACGGCGTCGGAAGCACTCAAAACTCACATCTTTGCCAGCATGTCGAAGCGCGCTGCCGAGCGCATCAAAGAAGACATGGAAATCATGGGCGGTGTGCGGCTCTCCGACGTGGAAGCCGCACAGCGCGAGATCGTGGAAGTAGCGCTCCGGCTCGACGCCGAGGGCACGATTTCACTCGAGAACAACGCCAATGCGATGGTTTGAAGCCGAATCCATGCCTGAAGCTCCCCGCCGCGCGAAGTTTGCCCAGGTTCCAGCGGTAGCGCGCCGCCAGCCCAGCTGGTTGCCGTCGTCGCAGCGCACGGCCGCTGGCAGCAAGCGTGAATCGCCGTCGATGAAGCCGCCGCGTTTGCCGTCGGAGTTCGTCGATGCCGTGCGCCAGGAGCTTGGCGAAATGCCGCAGCAAGAGCGGCGTTCGCTGCGCCCGTCGGAAGCCGCGATGCCGCGCCCGCCAACGATGCCGCCGCCGGATGCGTTCGCGGCGGTCGAGCCGGGACCGATCACGTCCGCGCCGGCCGCTGTCGTCGATCCGGAGCTAACCCACGCATTCGAGGAAGCCGTCGAGCTGCTGATCCACGAGCGTCAACGCGTGTTCGAGCAGACTGCCAGCCAATTGGCAGAGCTGGCGGCGGTGATTGCCCGTCGGGTGATCGCGCGGGAAATTAGCCTACATCCGGAGTTGGTCTGTGACCTGGTTCGCGAGGGGCTGGAAGCGTTGGGCAAGCACGACCGCGTGGTGATTCGGCTCGGCCAGGGCTTCGAGACCCAGCGCGCCACGCTCGAGCAACGCCTCCAAGACCGCGGCGGCCGCGCCGAAGTGCGGGTCGAGCCTCAATTGCCCGACTATGCTTGTCTGGTCGAGACGGAGCTCGGCCAAGTGGACGAGTCCGTCGAGACGCGCTTGGCCACGTTACTTCACGCGCTGCGGCCGGATTCGCAACCCGCGGAGTGAAGCGAGTTAGGAGTTAGGAGTTGGGAGTTTCGGGGTCTGGCTTCGTTGAGGGGCGAATGCAGGGGCCCGACGCTTCCATCTTCGCGGTTGAGCTCTCAATTCGGGACGACGCCCGAAGCTGCCAACTGCCAACTGCAAACTCCTAACTCCCCGCACGCAGCGGCCCAGTGCTTGCAATGTGTGCTGCAGTGCTTGACCGGCTGATTGAGCGTTGTCGAACCGCTGCCGTGCACAGCCCTGAGGGCGTGGTGTCGGATGTTGTAGGTCTGATCGTCGAGGTTGGTGGCATCAACGCCGCCGTCGGGGACACCTTGCGCGTCTTCGACGCGTCTGGCTCGAGCCTGGAGGTCGAGGTGGTCGGGTTTCGGGGTGGGCGCTTGCTCACCACGCCGCTCGGACCGCTCGTCGGCATTCGGCCCGGTGCGCGGGCCGTGAGGCTGAACCGCGGCGCGACCGTGCCGGCGTCGTTTGGGCTGCTCGGTCGCGTCGTCGACTCGTTCGGGAGGCCACTTGATGGCGGCCCGTCGATCGAGGCCGACAAGATCTGCCCCGTGAACGCCGCGCCGCCACCGGCGTTCGCGCGCCGACCGATCGACAAGCAACTGTCGACCGGCGTGCGCGTGATCGACGCGATGCTGCCGCTCGGCGTCGGTCAGCGCATGGGCATCTTCGCTGGCGCCGGTGTGGGCAAGAGCACCTTGCTCGGCATGATCTGCCGCACGTCGCAAGCCGACGTGAACGTGGTTGGCCTGATCGGCGAGCGCGGTCGTGAGCTGAACGACTTCATCCGCACGTCGCTCGGCCCCGAAGGCCTGGCCAAGAGCGTGGTCGTCGCGGCGACCAGCGACATGCCGCCCTTGGTGCGCGCGCGCGGCGCCGAATCGGCGACGGCGATCGCCGAGTACTTCCGGAACCAGGGCAAGAGCGTGCTGTTGGTGATGGACTCGGTCACGCGCTACGCGATGGCGCTGCGCGAGGCCGCGCTGGCAGCCGGCGAGCCCCCGGCCACCAAAGGCTACCCGCCGAGCGTGTTTGCGGCGCTGCCGCGTCTGCTCGAGCGCGCCGGTACCGGTCCGGGCGTTGGCGTCATCACCGCCCTGTACACGGTGCTGGTCGAAGGCGACGACTTGTCGGACCCGATCGCCGACGCGGTGCGCAGCATCCTCGATGGCCACATCGTGCTGTCACGTGGTCTGGCCGAGAAGGGACATTTCCCGGCCGTCGACGTGCTCGGCAGCATCTCGCGCCTCGCGCCCGAGATCGCGCCCGAGATCGTGATGCGCAACGCCGCCGGCGTGCGCGACATGCTCTCGACCTACCGTGACGCACAAGACCTGATTCAGGTCGGCGCCTACGTGTCCGGCAGCGATCCGCGCGTCGATCTTGCGGTCGCGGCTCAGCCAGCCATCGACATGTTTCTGCGCCAGAAGGTGACCGACGGCTCGCGCATCGAAGACAGCCTGCGACAAATGGCGCAGCTGGCCGCGCTCTCTCAACAACAGCCGCAAGCTCGAGGCGGTCGTAAATGAGTCCGCGACGCATTCGGATCGAGAAGGTCGTCACGCTGCGCGAGAAGGAGCTCGACAAGCGCGTTCAGCAGCTGGCTGGCACGCGTGTCGCGGAAGCCCGCGCGTTGTCGGCCGAAGAGCAGCAAAAGCTCGAGCTCGAGAAAGCCTCCGAATCCCGCCTCAAGCTGGCCGAAGAGGGCGAAGCACTTAGCGCCATGAGCTGGATCGAAGCCAACGAATGGCTGGCGAATCGGCGTCTGCACCTTGAGAAGGCGCGCGTCGACGCAGCGCGTGCTCAACATGACACACAGCAGGCGCAAGGCGCGGTCCTGACGGCGCGCACGGATCTGAAGAAGGTCGAGCTGCTCTCGGTGCGGATCCAGAAGCAAGAAGACTCTACGGCTCAACGCGTCGAGCGCCGGCTCGAAGACGAGCTTTCGTCGCTGCGCTTCCGTCGCACGGAGTCCGACAAGTGAACAGTGGCGGCGCGTCGGCCGGCGGCTTGAATGGTGCTCCGCGTGCGCAAGAGCGCGACGAGACACGGCACGAGCGCGACGGCGAGCAAGCGGCTGCGTTGTGGGTGGCGCTCGCCCAACAGGTGACGACTGCACAGGCGTTACCCCTGGATTCGATCGAGCCGCCGAGCGCTTGGCACCCGAGCGCCGGAGTTCTGACACCTGGCAACGTCGCTTCGGTAACGCCGGGCGACGCGCCGGCCGCACCGCGCACTTCCGAGCGGATGGTGCTGCGTGTCGACGGCGGCGCGTTGGGCGAATTAGAGGTCACTTTGGACCGCCAAGACGGCGCGCTGAGCGTCGTGATCGGCATGGAAAACCAGCACTTGGTGGGATCGGTACTGCCCGACGCCCGCGCGTTGCGCAGCGCCCTCGAGGGGGTCGGCATCACCGTCCAGTCACTGAATGTGGTGCAAGCCTCCGAAGTCGGCACCGTCCTTGCACAACGTCGTCTGAGCCCATCGGAACCCAAGCCCGGCGCTGAAGAGAGCGCCGAGCAAAAATCCGAGACGGCCCGCAAACGCAACCACAAGCGCCTGACTCTGATCGGTTAATCCAATGGTCGCCCCCGTCACCTCCAGCCCCCAAAGTACTGCCGACCTGAGCAAAGCGCTCGGCACCGACAAGTCGATGGGGCGTGACTCGTTCTTGAAGCTGCTGGTGGCGCAGCTGAAAAACCAGGATCCGCTCAAGCCGCAAGACAACTCAGCCTTCGTGGCCGAGCTCGCTCAGTTCTCGTCGCTCGAACAGTCGATGGGCGTGAACGACAAGCTCAACCAGATGATGCTGCAAAACCAGGGTATGGCGAATTCCAACGTCATCAACATGGTTGGGCAGGTCGCGACGGTCAAAGGCTCGCTGATCACGACCGACGGCTCCGGCATCGGCGTACCGGTCAACTTCTCGCAAGACCGCGCCTCGGATAAGACCGTGGTTCAAATTATGGACGCCAACGGCAAGATCGTGCGCACGCTCGATCTTGGCGGGCGCAGTGTGGGTATTTCCCACATCACTTGGGATGGCCGCAGCGATGACGGACTGGTGCAGCCCAAAGGCACCTACGCCGTGAACATCAAGGCCAACGACGCAGACGGCGGCACCGTCGTCGTCTCCCAAGAAACGAGCGGCACCATCACTGGTGTTGCTTTCGACAAAGGTTACCCCGTTCTACATCTGTCGAGCGGCGTAAATGCACCAGTAAGCGACCTTCTCCGGGTCGAATCTCCACCAAAAACACCGTAACAACAACAGCCTTTTTTAGGAGGGCTCCATGGTTCTGAGAGCAATGTATTCGGGCGTATCTGGCCTGCGCGCTGAGGGCGAAGCCCTAGGCGTCGTTGGCGACAACATCGCGAACGTGAACACGACTGGCTTCAAGGCTCAGCGTGCACTGTTCGAGGACGTGCTTGGTCACTCGATCCTCGCCGGGACGTCTTCGTCCATGCCGGGTTCGGGCGTCCGCGTGGGCGACATCCAACAGATGTTCACCCAGGGCACCCTGCAAAACACCGGCGTGTCGACCGACGTCGCGCTGAACGGCGACGGCTTCTTCGTCGTCAAGGGCACCGTCGACGGCCTATCGTCGAACTTCTACACCCGCGCGGGCACCTTCTCGATCGACAGTGTCGGTAAGTTGGTCAACCCAGCCGGTCTCAAGGTCCAGGGTTACGCCGCCAACGGCGACGGCACCTTCGCGGCCTCGATCACCGACGTCACGGCCCCCACCGCAGCCTTGCCGGCTCGCGCAACGGAGTCGGTGATGATCACCGCCAACCTCGACTCGGCTGCAACGGCGATCAACACCGCCGCCATCGTCGGTCCCCCCGCTATCGCGGCCAATCCCTGGGATCCCCAGAATCCGGCCAACACTGCGAACTTCTCGACCACGATGAGCGTGTACGACTCGCTCGGCAATGCTCACACGATGGACGTGTACTTCCGCAAGTCGGACACCCTCGCCAACACTTGGGACTACCACGTGCTGGCGCCCAATGCCGACGTCGTCGGCGGCCCGGCGGCTCCCGCGGTCAACCAGGAAATCGGCTCCGGCACGCTGGCGTTCACCACGAACGGCGCGCTGAACACCATCACCACCACGGTGCCGGTTACGGCGGATTTCGTCGGTGCCACTGCCGGTCAAGCCATCGCGCTCGACTTCGGGACGCCGATTGGCGCCGGCGGCACGGGCCTCGACGGCACCACGCAGTTCGCGGGCGCCTCGAACGTTTCGAGCCAATCACAAGACGGCTATTCGTCCGGTGATTTCTCGGGCGTCGCGATCACGGGCACTGGCGTCGTTCAGGGTCTGTACACCAACGGTCAGAAGATCGACATGGCGCAACTCGCGGTCGCCAAGTTCCGCTCCAACGACGGCCTCGGCCGCGCTGGTCAGAACTTGTGGATCGAGACGCGCGACTCTGGCACGGCGGCGATGGGCACGGCCGGCAGCGGCGGTCGCGGTGCGACCTCAGCTGGCGCGCTCGAAGGCTCGAACGTCGACCTGGCCAACGAGTTCGTGGGCCTGATTCAACATCAGCGCTCGTTCTCTGCGAACTCGAAGACGATCACCACCGCTGACGAGATGCTTCAAGAGTTGATCAACATCAAGCGTTGATAAGCATTCGAGCGTAGTTCCCCGCTCTTGAAAGTACGGAGATGTCTGAAGAAGCCTCGGAGCCCAATAAGCCGGTGGAGAAAAAAAAGGGCAAGGGAAAGCTCGTGGGTATACTTGTCGCCCTAGCACTCGTTCTGGGTGCTGGGGCGGCAGGAGCCGTACTTGCTCCCAAGTACCTGGGCGACGACAAAACCGCGCACAAACCGGCCGAAGGTGAGGAAGAGGCCGCGGAAAAGGGCGAAGACGCTGAAGCTGCGGGCGACGAAGAGAAGCCTGCCGAAGAAGGCGACAAGAAGTCCAAGAAGGAAGCCGGCGGCGACGTCCACGAGATTCAAAACCTCGAAGCGATCGTGGTCGATACGCGATCCGCAGACGGCAACCTGAGACACGTGAAAGTGGGCTTGAGCATCGAGCTCGTGGAAGGTACCAAGGAAGCCGAATTCAAGGCTTACGTGCCGCGAGCCCGAGAAGCCGCGATTGGATACTTTCGCACGCGCGACTTCGAGCAACTCTCTGACCCCAAGAATTTCACCCAAGTCGTCAAAGATCTGAACAAAGAGATCATCTTGGCGGTTGGGAAAAAACGAGCGAAACGCGTCGTTATTACAGACTTCGTTGCCCAATAACCGGCCCCCGATGCCAGCCTTCGCCGAAGCAGAAGACAACCTGAGGCGAGTCGACCTCACGGGGCGCGAGCGGCACCTAAAAGGTGCCATGTACGCAATGAGTCACGTGGCTCAGCGCTTTGCGCGCGGTGCCCGAAAGACCTTACCGTTCCTGGTCAAGCGCCGGGCACGGCTTGTCCCCGAGCCGGTGTGCATCGTCGACCTAGGCGCCGAGCGCGTCGTCGAGCGCGGCCCGGTCTTCGAGATTTTGTTGGAGGCCGAAGACGGCCCAGCCTGGGCCTGTTTGAGCCTTGGCCCGGAGGCCCTGAGCGTGATGCTGGAAGGCGCGCTTGGCGGGAGTGAAAAGAACGCCAGCAGCGGTATTGGCGCCGATTTGACCTTGGCGCAGGCGGCGCTGGTCGGAAAATTGGCGCGCCGGCTAGCTGAAGATTTCGCCGAAGCCGTGAAGCAGGAAGTCGGCATTGTGCTGCGAGCCACCTCGGCGCGCAGCATTCCGGCCGGTGACGAACGCGACGCCGGCTTTGCCGACGGCCTACGCGCCGAGTGCGCCTTCGAGGGCATTGCGGGTGACGCACGGATTTCGATCGCGATGGGCGCCGAAGCGCTCGAGAGCGCCTCCAAGGTCCAAAGCGACGAAGGCGAGGAGTCTAACGACCCGCGCATGGCCGAGGCCCTGTGCGAGGTGCCGGTCGAGGTCACGGCCGAGCTCGGCCGAGTGCGGCTCGGCTTGCGCCGGGTGCTGTCGTTGGAAGTCGGTCAAGTGCTGCGCTTGGCGACCGCGGTCGACGACCCAGTGATCGTACGGATTGGCGGGATCGAGAAGTTCCGGGGTGCGCCCGTGATCTCCCGCGGGCAAGTTTCGGTCGAGATTCGCGGTCGGCACGAAGATTGAAATAAGCGTCGGTATGAACGAACCGAACGCGCGTGGCCCGGCCGACAAGGGGCACGACAATCAACCCGATCCGCGTTCCGTGACGCCGCTATCGGCGCCTCCCGCCGACCTCACGCCCGCCCGCGGAGGCGGTGACACGCTATCCTTCGTGATGGACGTTCCGGTCGAGGTTACCATCGAATTGGGCCGTAAAACGGCCAAAATTGGCGAGGTTTTGCGGCTGGGGCCGGGCTCGATCTTGGAGCTTTCGAAGGCCAACGGCGAGCCGCTCGACGTGTACGTGAACAACCGACTGATCGCTCGCGGCGAAGCCGTGGTGGTGGGCGAGCGCTACGGAATTCGCCTGACCGAGGTCTTGGTCGGCGACGAACGCGGCGCGCGAGGTTCAAAGGAATGACACCCCTGCGCCAAGTCTTCCACGCTCGGCTGGTCGCGGTCGGTCTTACGATCGCCACGCCTACGTTGGCGCAGTCACTCGCACCCATCGGACCACCAACGGCGCAGGACGCAGCTGCCGTTGCCGCTCCCGCTCCCGCCCCCGTCGCCGCCCCGGTTGCTCCGGTGGCGACGCCCGGCAAGGCGCCGAGCTGGTTGGCGCCGCGCCCAACTCCCAAGCCCGTCGCCAGCGGTCGTTCGTCGATTCCGTCGCTCGGCCGCGTGATTGGCCTGCTGCTCGCTATTGGCTCGCTGGGCGGAGCGGCTCTGTACCTGAAGCGTCGCGGCCCGCGCGACCCCAAGCGTGACCTGTCGCCGAAGCGGCTTTCGGTAGTGTCTTCGACCCGGATTGGCCCGAAGGCGCATGCGGTCGTGATCTCGGTGGCTGGCCGGATGATGCTGCTCGGCGTCACCGATTCGTCGGTCAAGCGCCTGGCGTTCATCGACGAGGTCGATGCCGACGAAGCCGAGCGCGAGCCCGCGCGCCGTCCGAACCAGCAGCGGAGCGTCGGCTCGGCTGCGTTGGCCGTGCGTGCCGCCGCGCCGGCCGAGCCTGCCCAGAGCCGCTCGTTCGCGGACTTGCTGAAGACCGCGTTCACCAAGCGTGAACCCGCCCAACCGCAGGACGCGGCGTCGATCTTGGCGGCCGAGACGCAAGACGTCGTCGGCGGCAAGCCAGTCGTCTCGAACGTTCGCATGCTCGACGTCGAGGGCCAGGCCCAAGGCTTGATCCGTCGACTGTCTGGACCGCGCCAATGAGCCCGACCGCACCGATTATCCAGCTCGGCAACGCGCCCGCGCTGCTCGAGCAGTCGACGTTGGCCCCGCCGCTGAAGGTCCTGCTCGTCCTCACGCTGCTGTCGCTGTTGCCAGCGATCATCCTGACGACGACGTCCTTCGTGCGGACGATCGTCGTCCTGTCGTTCGCGCGCCAAGGTGTCGGCGCTCAGTCGAGCCCGCCGAGCCAGGTGATCATTGGCTTGTCGCTGTTCCTGACGCTGTTCACGATGTCGCCGGTCGTCGATCAGATCAAAACGGTCGCGGTTGACCCGTACATGGCCGGGAAAATCACCGACATGCAGGCTTTCGAGGCCGGCACAGCGCCGCTCAAGCGCTTCATGCTGCGCCAGACCCGCGAAGCCGACTTGAAGCTGTTCTACGACGCGACCGCCACGGCGCTACCGCAAGGGCCTGAGGACGTGCCGATGCGCTTCGCGATGCCGGCGTTCGTGATCTCCGAGCTGACGACGGCGTTTCAGATGGGCGTGATCATCCTGCTGCCGTTTTTGATCGTCGATCTGGCGGTGGCGTCGCTGTTGATGAGCATGGGCATGATGATGGTGCCACCCGCGACCATCTCCTTGGTCCTGAAACTGATGCTGTTCGTGCTGGTCGACGGCTGGAACCTCGTGGCTGGCTCAATCCTACGGAGCTACACGTGACTCAGGCGCGAGCGCGAGCGAACAGGAAGGCGGGAAGGCGGGAAGGATTTGATTGTTGGTCCTGCCGACCGCATACCTCACGCCGGCCGGTCGCGTCGACGCTGTCGGGTTCACAAACCAAAGAAAATCTTCCCGCCTTCCCGCCTTCCTGTTGTTTCCCTCTCGGTCCCAGTGGGGGCGGGCGATGACTACCGATGGGGCGGTCGAGCTGTTTCGGAATGCGATCTTCATTTGCTGTCTGATCTCGGGGCCGGCGCTGTTTGCGGCGCTGATCGCTGGGCTAATCGTCGGCATTTTGCAGGCGGCCACGCAGGTCAACGAGGCG
Source organism: Polyangiales bacterium (assembly GCA_038252755.1). GTDB lineage: Bacteria > Myxococcota_A > Polyangia > Polyangiales > Polyangiaceae > PMG-095. The sequence continues at coordinate 88,928 of JBBSAB010000018.1, forward strand.
TCAATCAGCTTCGTCAGCAAGCTGCTGGCTGTTGGCTTGACGTTCGCGCTGCTTGGCTCCTGGAGCATGAACCAGCTGGTCGAGTACACGACGCGCGCAATTCAAAACATCGCGGACGTCACTCGTTGATGGAGGTCTGAGCCATGCCTGGGCTCGAGCTCTTGCTTCAGAACGAAGCCGCGCTGCTGGCGCTGGAGGCGATTCGCATCACGGGTATGATCTTGGTTGCGCCGTTGGGCTTCACCCAGGCGCCCAACCGCGTGAAGGTTGCGTTGGTAATTCTGTTGACGCTGGCCGCGCACGGCGAGATTGGCCAAGTGCCGATCAGCGAAGGCCCGGTTCTGGGGCTGGCTTTCGCGGCCGGCAACGAGATGGTGCTGGGCCTGGCGATTGGCTTGGTTCCGCGCTTGATCGTCGCCGCGATCGAGGTGGCGGGCGAGGAGGTCGCGCCGATGATGGGCCTCGGCGTCGCGCAAATCTTCGACCCGACGTCGCACGCTAACCAGAACGCGATCACCGGCATTTTGCGCAATATGGCGATCCTGCTCGGGACTCTGGTGGGCCTGCATCGCGTGGTAATTGGCGCGGTGATCACTAGCTTTCGCGTCGTCCCAGCTGGCTCGATCCGCCAGGTGAGTAATCTGAGCGAGCTGGTCTTGGTCTTGACCAACGACGCCATCTGTACCGGCGTCCGCTTGGCGATTCCGACGATTGCCGTGCTGCTCGTGACACAGGTGGCGCTGGCGTTCGTGTCGCGCGCCGCACCCGCGATTCAGGTGTTCTCGCTCGGCTTCGCGGTCACGACCGCGGTCGGCGCGCTGCTGCTATTTTTGACCTTGCCCGACATCGGCTACGACGTGGTCGCCGAAATGTCGCGCGCAGGTGAGCGCATCGAACAACTCGTGCTCGCCGTGAAGGAGCCTTGACGCATGTCGGATGAAGACGACAGCGAGAAAACCGAGGAACCCTCCCCAGATAGACGCAAGAAAGCCCGTGACGAAGGCCAGTTTGCGCGTTCGAAGGACGCCGGCGCGGTGGCAGCGACGGTCTCGGTGCTGCTGGTGATGAACGGTACCTGGCGAGACTTTGCGGGCTCGCTGCGCGAGTTCTGCCTAATGTGCTTCCACGATCCGCAGCTACTCGTGCGCGGCGACATGACCATTATCCTCGAGCAGTCGCTGAAGGTGCTGTTGGTCGCGTGCATGCCGATTGGGCTGTTCGCGTGCGCCGCCGGCGTGGCCGCAGGTTTTGCGCAAGCCGGATTTCACCCGAGCTTCGAGACGCTGGAACCAAAGTTCGAACGCTTGGAGCCGATGGGCAAGCTGCAGAAGCTGTTCAGTCCCAAAGAAGGTCTGGTCAACGTCGTGCTGTCGATGCTGCGCGTCGGCATCGTGGGCATGGTCGCGTATTGGGTGCTGGAGCAGGAGTTTCCGCGCTTGGCGGTGGCCTCGCGCGGGACGCTGACGATGGCCGCGATGCAGATCGCGGCGGTGACGTTCAAGGTGGCCGCTTGGTGCACCTTCGCGCTCGGGATTCTGGCGGTCATCGACTTCGCCCAGTCGTGGTGGAAGCACGAGAAGTCGATCAAGATGAGTCGCCAGGAGCTGAAGGACGAGAACAAGCAGCAAGAGGGCAGCCCGCAGATCAAAAGTCGCCAGCGCCAACGCGCGCGCGAGCTGATGAAGCGCGGTATCAGGAAGGCGATCAAAGAGGCCACGGTCGTCGTCACCAACCCGACCCACGTCGCGGTCGCGCTTCGCTACCATCCGTCGGAGGGCGCGCCGATCGTGGTCGCCAAGGGCTACGACGAGGTCGCCCAGCACATCAAGCGGCTGGCCAAAGAGGCTGGCGTGCCGCTGGTCGAGAACATCCCGCTCGCCCGCGGTTTGGCCGAAAAATGCCGCGTTGGCAAGACCATTCCCGGCGATTTCTTCGCCGCCGTCGCCGAAGTGCTCGCCTTCGTCTACCGCATCCGCGGCCGCGGCCGCGGCGTGCGAGCTTAGCGAGCATGGGGGGGCTGCCGAAATGCAGCCTCTGACCATTCATCACATTTCGCGATTCGAGCAGCGAGAAAACAGGAAGGCGGGAACGCGGGAAGATTTCTGTTGTTCGAACAGGCGCCTGAGGCCCAATCGCGATCCCCCGGGGTCCAGTTGCCAGTACCACCCACCCTAAATCTCGGCCTTCCCGTCTTCCCGCCGTCCTGTTGTCCCCCTCGCTCGGGCAAGATGCGATGAATCATCAGCCGTCTCGCTGTTCGCTGGGGTGCTCGCTCGATCGGCCATTGCGGGAAATGGTCGAGTCGGGCTAATGGCATGTACGTAGGCGTACATGCCCGAACAATCGAGCAAGCTGCAAGCTAACAGCATTGGGTTGATCGGCGTCTTGATGCAGGGCATCGCGACGATCGCGCCGGCCTTTGCGATCTTGTCGACGTTCGTGTTCACGGTCGGGTTGGCTGGGTTGGCGGCGCCGGTCGCTTATCTGCTTGCAGGCGCCATGCTGCTGCCGCTCGCGCTTTCGGTGAACGAGTTGGCGCGCGTGTTCCCGTCGGCCGGCGGCTGGTACACCTGGATTGCGCGTTCGCTGCATCCGCGGGCCGGGTTTTTCGCTGGCTGGTACGTCAGCTTGTGGCTGCCGCTCGCGCCCACGTTGGTGTTTGCGTACATGTCGAGCACGGTGCTGACGCCGTGTGTGGCGGCCGAGTATGGCGTCCACGTGCCGGTCTGGCTCTGGACCGTGATTGGCGTTGGTGGCGTCGCGCTCACCGCCTACCGCGGTGTGCAGGTTTCGGAGCGTGTGCTGCTCGTGACCGGCTTGACCGAGATGGTGATCATGGTCGCGCTGGCGATCTCGGGCCTTTTGCACCCGGGGCGTGGTGGATTCAATTTCACGCCGTTCAATCCCAACAACGTGCCTGCCAGCGGCTCGCTGTTTTTGGCGGTGGTTTTCTCGATTTTTGCGTACAGCGGTTGGGAAGCCGTCGCGCCGCTGGCCGAAGAGAGCAAGGATCCGAAGCGCAACGTGCCACGCGCGCTGCTCGGTTCGGTGCTGGTGATGATCGTGTTTTTGGTGTTGACGGTCTGGGGCTACCTGATCGGCATCGGCACGGACGACGTCGCCAGCATCAAGACCTCGCAGGCCTTCCCGGTGTTCAGCTTGGCCAAGCGCGTTTGGGGCGGTTTCTGGGTGCTGGGCCCGTTGGCGATGCTCAACTCGGCGCTGGCTGCGACGGCCGCCTGCTTCAACGGCGGTACTCGCACTTGGTACGGCATGGCGTGCTCGGGCAGCCTGCCGAAATGGTTGGCCAAGGTGCATCCGATACGGAAGACGCCCGACAACGCCATTCACCTGATGCTCGGTTGTCAGTTGATCAGCGCGCTGCTGGTGATCTCGATCAAGCCCGAGCTGGCGCTGCCCGTCTGGGCGTTCACGCTCACGTTTGGTTTGATCGCGATGTACGTGCTGGCGAGCCTGGGCGTGATTAAGTATTACGCGACCGAAGCGCGCGCGGAGCACAGCGTCTGGCGCCACGTAATTTGGCCGAGCATTGCCATCGTTTCGATGCTGTTTTTTGGCTATAAATCGGTGGTGCCGCTGCCCGATCAGGGGCTGCGTTTCGGTATCTACTTCTTCGTCGCCTACACTGCGCTCGGCGCCGGTGTGTTGGTGTTCCTCAAAGTCACGGGTCGCGACGCGTGGCTGAATCAAGTCGAACCGGGCGCTGAAGGCCCGGGCCAGACGCCGAGCGGCTCTTAACTCTGACCATTCATCACGTTTCGCGATTCGAGCACGAGCGAACAGGAAGGCGGGAAGGCGGGAAGATTTCTGTTGTTCGAACAGGCGCCTCAGGCGAAGCGCGATCCCCTCTGCGTCCAGTTGCCCGTTCCTGTTGTTTCCCTGCTCGTTTGGCCGGATGCGATGAAAGGTCAGCTCTTAACTACGCCCCGGATCTCGGCTAGGGCTCAGTAGCGCGCACGGCTATTTTTTTGAACCGTCGCCCGACCAGCGGTTGTCGACGAAGGTGCTGGTGACTTGGAAGATGCAGGTGTCGGCGCCGTCGCGGAAGCACTGCGTTTGCGCCACGTTGCAGGCGCAACCGACGGTGAGCAAAGCCTCGGTGATGATGCCTTGTTCCATGATGCAATGGTGCGCCGTGTTGTTTTCGAGCTCTGCCAAGCCCGGCTCGAACTTCACGACGCGCCAGCCGCCGATACCGCGACCGCGATTGGCGTGGTGGTACATGCCGTCGATGCCATAGAGGATGTCTTTGGCGTTCTTGGCGACCAGCGCTACGCGGCCCTTGTGCGATAGTTGAAACAGCTTACGGCCCATCTGCATCAAGCCGTACGGACCGACGTGCGCCTCCAAGATTTCCATCAATCCGAGCAGTTGCTCGATCGGGTACCAGCCGTCGGCCTGGACGCTTTTCAGCCGATCGGCCTCCTCTTTGCCGAGCACCTGCTCGGGTAGCTTGAGGATCTTGAGCACCGCCAGAATGTCGGAACCCAGCGTGGTGTGATCCTCCCCGTAATAGCCCCGGGGCCTGCGCATCGGCATCGCGTCGGCACGTTAACGAACGTTCGGTGGGCGCACCAGCACCGAGGCCATTCCAGCGCGTTTCGCGGCCTCCAGGCCCAGCACGGCGTCCTCGAACACCACGCAATCAGCAGGAGCTACACCCATGCGCTCAGCCGCGAGCAAGAACATGTCTGGCGCGGGTTTGCCGTGCGTGACGTCTTCGGCCGTAATCACGACTGGGAAGGTTTGTCCCAAGCCGATCAGCTCGAGCGTACGTCGGACGATGTTGCGTTCGCCGCCTGAAGCGACGCTGACCGGGCGCGATCCTGCGACGCTGAGCGCGAGCTCCACTACGTCGGTGATTGGCTTTACGGTCGACAGGAAGCGCTCGTACTCGAGGCGCTGGCTGGTCGTGACCGCTTCTGGATCGAGCGTTAGTCCGAACTGCGCGTTCAGCTCGCGAACCGTATTCGACAAGGTCATCCCGGCGCGGCTGGTGAACAACTCCCAGTCGAACTCGAACGTGGCGCCGTGTGCCGCCAGCGCAGCCAGCCACGCCCGGTGATGCACGACCATCGAGTCCGCCAGGGTGCCGTCGCAATCGAAGATGTAGCCGCCGTACTCGCGGGTGAGGGGCTCGAAAGTCACCGTCGCGCCATACCACGCCGACGGCGAATGGCGCCCAAGAGGGCTGGGTGAGGGGTCGGAAGGCTCCGGAAATCGGACGGTGACTTTCGGAAACCGAAGGCGCATCGCTTGCGGCGCTGAACCTGCTCGCAGGCCGCCGCGGGTTTTGTGCTGTTTCGAGCGCGCCTGCCGCCGACCAAGAGTGGCTCGGCGATTGCACCCGATCGGCGTCGAAGGCAACGGTATCATTTACGCCTACGCGCTCGACCACGTGACCAGCGCGTTTGTGCGCGTGGCGACGTTCGCCAGCGGCCAGACCGGGATTATGGATCTGGCTTACGACCGCGAGACCAATCTGCTCTGGGGTTATCACGACAACAGCGCAGCCAATAACAAGGCCACCGTGTTCCGCATCGACACGCTTGCCGGTTCGCCCACGCTGGGCCGCTTCCAGATCAGCCGCGTGTTCGATCACCCCAGCACCCTGCCGAATTCGAACAACGAGGGCATCACGTTTGCTCCCGAGGCGGAATGCGTGGCCGGTCAGAAGGCCTTCTTCTGGTCCGACGACGACAGCATCAGCGGGCACGCCATCCGTCGCGGCACCATCCCCTGCGGAATTTTCTTCTGATCTTCTCGCAGCTCATCACTCTTTCTCGTTCGTCGGTCGCAGCTCACCCCTAGCAGCTACCGCGCGCGCGCTGTCCGAAACACGCCCTCGCTCGCGCACAGCCAGACGTCGTCGGTGCTGCGGCCCAGCACCTGCGCCACGTGCAGCGTGCCCGGTAGCTGCTGGAAGGCGCCGTCGTTGAAGACGGCAGCGCCACCGTCACCGGCGACCCACAGCGCGTCCTCGCTGCCCCACACCGAGCGGGGGCCAGAAACCGGCGCGGCGGAGACGTGCCATGCCTTGCCGTCGAAGTGATGCAGTCGGCTGGCGTCGTGCTCGATCACGCAAGCGTCCTCGCCGCGTACGAAGGCGTCGTCGGCCTTTTGCCAGGTGCCGGGCGCCGAAACCGCCAGCCAGTCCTTGCCCAAGTTGAAAAAGCCCGTGCCTGCGATAGCCCAGCCGTTACCGAGCGACAGTCCGACCCGCGACAGCCCGACCGGCGCCGAAGCCTTGGCCCAGCCACTCACGCGCTTGATCAAACAGCTCTCGCCTGGGCGACACACAATCTCTGGATCCGCCGTGCCGAGCAGCGCGACCAGGCCCGGCCCGCCGCGGTGACCGAGCGCGGCGATCTCGTCGAGTGCTGGCTTGATGCCCTGCGGCAGCGACCGATAGTAACGCACCTCGTCACCCTGCGGAGTATGTGCGGTGCCGGCGATCCTGACGCGGTAGTCGCGACCGAAGAAGACACCGACCGCCAGGCCCGCGCCGCGCAAAGCGACGGGCAGAGGCTCGGCGTGCGTACCGCGTTTGTCGATAACGGTGACGGCGTCTTCACCCAGCGCGGCGACGTACGGCTCGCGATCGAGCGCGAGCGCGCGGCACGGTTTGTCGAGCACGCGCTCGAGCAGCGGCAGGGCATGTGCAGGAGCGCTCGCGAGCCCGATGCCGAGCGTGATGATCAAGGTGTCAAAGCATTGACGTGGTGTCATTCCGAGACTCGCAACAGTGCCAGCGATTTGGCTGTGGGCCGACATCGCGAAGGGTAGGGGGTCAGCGCTGCGCGGAAAAGCCCGGTGTTTTTCCAGTGTTTCAAGCCGAAAACTACTGAACAAGCTGGCACGCTTCTCGCACAACGACGCTGCGTGAGCCAGGCCCCCACGCCCCCGTCATCCGGCGACCGCAGCCACGGCGCCGAGCTAGCGATCGCGCTCAGCATCGTCGGCATCGTGCTGATGATGGTGCTCCCGCTGCCGGGGTTCTTGGTCGACGCCATGCTGGCGTTCAGCCTGGCGGTGTCGATCGGTGTGTTCCTGATCGGCTTGTTCATGGAGAACGCGCTCCAGTTCAGCGCGTTTCCCGCCGTCATTCTCGTGGCGACCTTGCTGCGCTTGAGCTTGAACGTCGCCACCGCGCGGCTGATCTTGCTCAAGGGCCACGAAGGCCACGGTGCGGCTGGGCGTGTGGTCGAGACGTTTGGCCGGATCATCGTCGGCGGCAACGTCGTCGTCGGCCTGGTCATCTTCCTGATTTTGGTGGTGATCAACTTCGTCGTGATCACCAAGGGTGCTGGTCGCGTGGCAGAAGTTGCCGCGCGTTTCGCCCTTGACGGTATGCCTGGCAAACAGATGGCGATCGACGCCGATCTGAACTCCGGCAACATCACGGCGGACATTGCGCGTACCCGGCGTAAGGATCTCGAGCGCGAAGCCGACTTCTTCGGCGCGATGGACGGTGCCAGCAAGTTCGTCAAAGGCGACGCAATCGCCGGCCTGTTGATCACGTTCATCAACTTGGTCGGCGGCTTGATGATCGGCCTCGCCAACGGGATGACGCTGGCCAGCGCCGCGGAAACGTTCTCGATTCTGTCGATCGGTGACGCGCTCGTAGCGCAATTGCCGGCGCTGATGATTTCCACCGCTGCTGGTGTCGTCGTGACTCGCTCCGCGACCGGTGACCAGCTCGGCCGCGCCCTGCGCAGCCAGATGCTCGGCAGTCGGCGTGCCGTCGCGGCCACCGCCGGAGTGTTGACGCTGTTCGCCTTGCTGCCTGGCATGCCCGCCCTGCCGTTCTTGGTGCTGGCCGGCGCGTTGGGTCTCTCGGCGCGCGCCGGGAGGAGGAAAGAGGAAGCCGACGCGAAGGCTGCCATCACCGCCACCAAGGAGCCGATCAAGAAGCCGGGCTCGAGCGAGGAAATCGACGCCGCGCTACCGCTCGACATCTTCGCGCTCGAGGTCGGTTACGAGCTGGTCCAGGCCGTCGACCCACAAATGGGCGGAAATTTGGTGGATCGCATCGCCGCGCTGCGCAAGCAGATGGCGCTCGATCTCGGCATCGTGATCCCGCCCGTGCACGTGCGCGACAACCTGCAGCTGCCGCCCGGCGTGTATCGCTTCTTGATGCTGGGCACCGAGATCGCGCGCGGGACGACGCGTGCTGGGCGGTTCTTGGCCATGGACGCGACCGGCAACGCGCCGCCGATCGACGGCGAAGTCACCAAGGATCCGGCGTTCGGCACCCCGGCGCGCTGGGTCCCGACCCGCGACCGCGAGCTGGCCGAAGCCCTGGGCTACACGGTCGTCGACCACACGACAGTGATGGCCACGCACCTGTCCGAGGTGGTGCGGATGAACGCCCACAATATCTTGGGCCGCACCGAGCTGTCGCACCTGTTCGAGGTCTTCCAACGCACCACGCCGAAGCTGGTCGAGGACTTGGTCCCGAACTTGCTCTCCAACGGGGAAGTGCTGCGAGTCATGCGCAATCTGCTCAAGGAAGGCGTCTCCATCCGAGACCTTCGCTCCATCTTGGAAGCCTTGACTGAAATCGCCCCCTCGACGCGTGACCCCGAGCAGATGACCGAGATGACGCGACAGCGCCTGTCACGGCAGATCACCGCGCAGTTCACGGGCAATGACGGCACGCTCTCGGCGCTGGTGCTCGACGCACCGGTCGAGGAGATGTTCCGCCGCTCACTGCGCGAAATCGCTTCCGGAACTGGTGGCGCGCTCGATCCCGAGCTGGCCCGTCAACTGGGCCTGGCGCTCGAAGCCGCCGTCAAACGTATGGCGCAAGCGGGTCGGCCCGCCTGCGTGGTGGTGGCGCCTGACGTGCGCCGCTACCTGCGCGCCTTCGCCGAGCGGCGTTGTCCGTCGCTGGCCGTGTTGTCTTTCCGCGAGCTGGAGCCCGATGTCGCGATTCGCCCGTTCGAAACGGTCGGTCTCGGGAGGGTCGCCGCGTGACCAAGTTTTTTCCCCGAATTGAGTTTTTGCCCGCCACCGCCGCCACCACCTACTTCGCTCGCGCAAGCGCAGGAGCCGCCTGAATGACGTATCAGAGTTTTCGAGGAGCCGATCTGCAGGAAGCCCTTTCCGCCGTGAAAGCCACGCTCGGGCCGAACGCCCTGATCGAGGGCACGCGGCGGGTCACCAACGGGCGCGCCGGAGGCCTCGGGCAACAGTACGTCGAGGTCACGGCCGCGCCGCCGCAAGGGTTGAAATGGCCGTTCGCCTCGCCCAAAGCTACGGCGGTCGAGCTACCGCTGCGTGACCGCGGCGCGATCAACCCGCCGAGCGGCGAGAAGCGCTCACTGCGCACGAAGTCGAAGTACGGCACCTTGCTCGGCCTTGACGGCAACGAGGTCGAACGCGAGCTGACCAGTCTGCGCGCGATGCTCGAAGAGCTGAATCAGCAGCGCCCGCCTCGCGAACGCGCGCTCACCCTGCTCCACGCCCGCGGTATCGAAGGCAACTTGGCGCGCGAGCTGGCCAACGGCGCGGCCAAGCATGCCAAAAAGGGCCAGGCGCCGCTGACCGAGTTCCTGCGCGGGCGGCTGGCGGAGCGCATCTCAGTGAGTGGTAGCTTGATGCAGAACCCGCAGCGTACGCTGATCGCTTGCATGGGGCCGACCGGAGCCGGCAAAACTACTACCCTGGCCAAACTCGCCGCCCGCGCTCGTCTTGATTTGGGACGTAGCGTCGGTGTGATCAGTTTGGATACATTTCGGGTGGGCGCGGTCGAACAGTGGCAGCGCTACGCCACGCTGATGGGTATCCCGTTCCAGATCGCCTCGGACCGCGCGAGCTTCCGCCGGGCGATGGCTGAAATTACCTCGGATATCGTGCTGGTAGACACCGCTGGTCGCTCGACTCCGGCCTCCGGCTGGGTCTTGCCGGACTGCCTTTCCGGCATCACGGAGGAGATGGACAAGCACGCACTGCTCGTCTTACCGGCTTGGCTCCGTGCCAGCGACGTCGCGCGGGTTGCTGACTTGTACGAGGTGCCAGCCCCGACCGAGGTCGTCATCACCAAGCTCGACGAAACGATCGAAGCTGGCGGCGTGATGCACGCGGCGCTTCCCTCGAATATTCCGATCGCCTACCTTTGCAATGGTCCCCGGGTTCCCGAGGACATCCGGGAAGCTTCGGTCGAAGCAGTCGTAGACGCCGTCCTCCCGGCAGAAGCGTGAGTTAGGTTTGGAGTCTTTGGTGAGTCAGGCCCCCAGCCGAATAGCCTTGAAAGGGCAGGGAGATCGCGAGCTGTACGATCGGTACATGCCGCTGGTGCGCCGCATCGCGATGCGCACGATCCGCACCTTGCCGTCGACGCTCACCTTCGACGACATCCTCTCGGCAGGCTGGGTCGGCATGGCCGAAGCTCTGCAACGCCGCACCGGCGAGATGGAAGAAGAGCATTTCGAGGCGTACGCCTCGTATCGCGTACGCGGCGCGATCCTCGACTACTTGCGTGTGCTCGACCCGTTGTCGCGCAAGCTGCGCGGCGCATCGCGGCGCATCACCGAGGCCGCTTCCGAGTTGACGCAGCGCCTGGGTCGGACGCCGAACGAAGACGAAATGTCCGGCGAGCTCGGGCTCTCGCTGCCGGCCTACCAAGAGCTGCTGACCGAGATTTCCGACGCCGGCTTCGCGCGGCTGGAGCTATCGGCTGCCTCCGAGCCCGCCGATCACGATCCCTCGCCGGAGCTACAAACCTCACGCGCCGAGATCGTCGACTCGATCGCCAACGCGATCGACCAATTGCCGGAGCGGCTGCGGCTGGTCCTGGGCCTGCACTACCAAGAAGAATGCAGCCTGCGTGAGATTGGTGAAGTCCTGGGTGTCACCGAATCCAGGGTGTGTCAGCTGCACGCCGAAGCGGTGCACCTGATTCGGGCGCGCCTCGAGCGCCGCACCACCCCGCGCCCGCGAATTTAGGCTTTTCAAGGCCCCCTTAAGGAAGGCCGGCCGCTGCCGTTCTCTCGATTACGGAGCGGTGTGGACTCGCGCCTCGCGAGCTACCCGAACCGGCCGGCACAGGACGGCTGGCACTGTGATTGCAAGACCTGAAACAGCCTCCCGAACAACCATCCCTCGGGAAGCCACCACCGACCTCATAACCCTCTTCAGGATCTAACCATGAACATCGAAAGCCAGCGTTTCGGAACCCTCGACATCAACGAAGACGAACTGCTCTCCTTTTCGGCAGGCGTGATCGGCTTCCCTTCGGAGCAGCGTTTTGCGCTGGTTCCGCATCACGGCAGCGGCTACATCGCTTGGTTGCAGTCGGTTTCGACGCCGGAACTCGCATTCCCCGTCGTTTCTGCGCACGCTTTCGGTGAGACGTACCCGGACGTGCCGGTCGCCGGCGCGGCTGAAGAAGCCGGCATCGAAGGCAGCGAAGAGACGCTGGCCGTCATGGTCGTGCTCTGCGCGCTCTCGGGCCAGCCCGCGACCGTCAACCTCTTGGCACCGATCGTGGTCAACGCGGCGACACGCAAGGGCGCTCAGGTCATCCTTGAGGGCACGCGCTTCTCGACCCGTGAATTCTTCGCTCTGCCGGATGCGGCGCGCGCCAAGGAGCCGGCCAACGGTGACCAGGCCGCCACCTCCGCCGCTGAGTGATTCTCGAGTCGGTAAACTGAGTAGAAGAGCTAGCGCGATGTCAGCCTCGCTATCCCCCGGTAACTTTGGTCGCGACGAGAACGAGTGGTTCGGCGGTCGCGACGAGGAAGCCGAACAAGCGGCGAGCAAGAGTCTGGCCGCAACGGCGGCCCGCATCGTTGGCGCCAAGCCCTTCCCGGTGGCGGCCAAACGGCTCGAAGAGCTGACCCGCACGACGACCGCGCGCATCGAGCAAGTGGTGGTGGTTTTGGAGAGCGACCCTGCGCTCTCCGCTCGGTTGCTGCGACTCGTAAACTCGGCGGGCTACGGCTTGAAGGTGCGCTGCACGTCGGTGCGGCACGCCGCCGTGCTGGTCGGCACGCGGCGCTTGAACCAGGTGGCGACGACGGCCGCGATCTTGGACTTGTTCGAGAGCAGTAACACGCTGGCTGCTGAGCTGCTCGAGCACGCCGCGGTCGTCGGTTCGCTGTGTCGCTACCTGGCCGTGCACTTGGGTCTGCCGCACGACGAGCTCTTTACCTGCGGCTTCCTCCACGACATCGGCAAGATCATGCTGCTCGATACCGAGCGTGAGGTCTACCCGGCGCTGCTGCGCGAGTTCGGTGGCAACGCCGACAGCGTCCACGAGCAAGAACGCCGTGTCTTCGGCTTCGATCACGCGACGCTCGGCGCGCACGTCCTCACGGCCTGGAACATCCCCGAGCCGGTGCCAAAGGTGATCGCCTGGCACCATCAGCCAGCGCGCGCGCTGCAAGACAGCTTGCTGTCGGCGATGGTGCAGACGCTGCGCCTGGCAGACTTGCTCGCCTACGAGCTCGGCCGCCGCCAAGACCAAGAGGGCATTCAGCTGGTCGCCGCCAGCGAGGCCGCTCAGTACCTGGATATTTCCGAGCCGCAATTGGCGGCGATGTGGCACGACTTGGCTGCGCTTCGCGACCGCAGCAAGGCGCGCTCGCATGGCGAGGCCGAGCTCGAAGCCGCTGACCCCAGACTCGAGGTCCCGAACTCATTGCGGCCGCGCGGCTCGCTGTCGCCGCGCTCGATGAAGAGCAGCATCGCGCCGACGCGCGGCTCGATCGTTCCGACCGATTCGGACCCGCCCGGCTCGATCCGCCCCGAGCTGGCAAGCAAGGAGGTCCCGAACAAGCTTTCTTGCGTGGTGTGTGGAACCGGCAGCTACGGCAACCTGTGCCAAGCCTGCGGCGGTAACGTGTGCCCGAATCATCAAACTGGCACCGACGAATGGTGCTCGCTGTGCGAGGACGAATTCGGCGAGTTCAAGACGACCTATCGCGTGCCGCCAAGCGCGCTGACTGCGGCCGGCACGATCGTCGTCTTGAGCTTGCTCGGCTCGATCGCCAGCGCGTGGTCGGCGGGCAACACTGGCTTCTCGGCGCTGCTGGCGCCGCTGCTGCTCAGCGTGGTGTGGGGAATCGTCTTGCCGATCGCGTCGAAGGCGTGGGTCAAGCTGCGCTTCATGCGCGACCTGCGGCCGCGCACGCCGCCACGCGCCACGACTGACACAAACGGCCAAGAGGTGATGAAGGCCGAAGGCTCGGAGGTGGCGCTGCCGGCCGAGGGCCAGGGCGAATTGCCGCTGATGCCGAGCGTGGTCCCCGACTACGATCGGACGACGATCCACACGTCGATCGCACCAACGATCGAGCCGTTCGCGGCCGGGCTTTCCGGGCTCGCGGGCATGTTGCCGCCGGCCGAAGGCATTGGGCCAGTCTCCGAACCGCCGCCGTCTAGCCGTGGGCCGATGGTGATCCGCGTCGACGTGCCGAACTTTTCGCCGCGCAGCGCCAGCTTGAATCCACGATCTGAATCGAGCCCGCCCAGCGCCGACGGGCAGCTGTCGGCGATGGCGCGCCTGGCCCCGCACAGCGGCGCTCCCTCGCGAGGCGCGGAGCGCTCGGAGCCGGAGCCCGATAGCGACGAGCCCGGCCACATCTCGAGCGTGATGCCGACGGCTGCTGGCTTGGGGCCGAGCCTGATTCCGCCGGTCGAGACCGCCCCGAGTCACCTCGATACGCCGGTATCGATGGTGCCAGCGCTTGGCAATGACGGACCCGAGATCCAAGTCGGCATCCTGTCGATGCCGCACCTGCGCGTCAGCGCCGAAACACCGGCGCTCACCACGCCTGCCCCGATCTTGATTCCGTCCAATCCCGCGCCCGTGCTGGCCGAGCCGCTGGCTGTGGCACCGGCGCCGCAAGTCGTGACCCTGATGCCTGCGACCCCTGTACCCGCGGTGACGGAAGCGCCCGCCGCCGCCGACGCCGTTGCGCAGGCCGACGAACCGAGCGGAGTGCGCCACGTGCTGCTGCGAAACGAGCCCGGCCTGTTGCGTGAAGCTTGCTCGCCGATGCCACGGGTTGCGCTCAATAGCTGCTCGTAGACGCGGTCGACACGATGAGCGGTGAAGTGCTGGCGCAAGCGCTGCGCGAGCTGCAGCCCGAGCTGCTGGTGGTGATGTCGAGCGGGACCGACTTCGTGCTGGCCGGCACCTCGTTCGATGACGTGCTGCCCAAGCCGTACACGATGGTCGCGCTAGCCGAGCTGCTCGCACGACTGCGCGAGCTCAACGCGCGGTCCGTTCCGCGCACCGGTGCGACTAAAGCCGTGTGAAACGAGCGCGGTTTACGGCGTCGTCGCCGGGCTTTTGACGGCTTCGGCCAAGCCACCGCCGCGCGGATCGGCGACGCCGTAGGCCTGCGCGTCCTCGAGCAGCAGATCATTGGAGTCGCCGATTGCGACGTGCGAGCCCGAGATGTCGTGGCCGAGGGCTTTCAGCGCGCTGACCAACCCGGGCTCGATTGGCCGTTTGGTCTCGAAGCGCGCGCGGTCGGGCAAAAATCCTTGGTGAACGCGCGGTGCCGCGACCGCTCGGTCGAGTGCGAAGCCGTGGTCGACCACGTTCCTCAGCACCTGCACGATCGTGCTCGGAATCGTGTCGCCGCCGGGCGTGCCCAGCACCAGCACGACCTGGTCGCCGTCCAGCACCAGCGTTGGCGCCATCGAGCTTATCGTGCGGTGCCCGGGTGCCGGTTGATTCGGGCCCGTGCGGCTGAACGAAGCGACCGAGTTGTTCAGCACGATGCCGGTGCCGGGCGCGGTGAGCTTGGCGCCGAACGAGGCCGAGAGCGTCGTCGTCAGGCTCACCACCATGCCGTCGCGATCGACGACGCCGAGGTGAGTGGTTTGCTCCGACTCTTCTAGGGCGCCCGGGTACAACGGCGCGAGCTTGGCGGATGGCGTGGCGTGAGCGCGTTCGACCGGTGCACGGTCGAGCAGCGCTTGCGGGGCCAGGAATCGCGCGAGCTGGGCTTGCCGCGCGGCGGGTGCGAGCACGTCCGGATCGCTGACGCCGAAGCGTCGTTCGGCCTGGGCGCGGCGCGACGCTTCCAAAAACAGGTGCAACTCGTCAGCGCCATGGGCTGCGTGCGCGCCGAGCAGCTCGAGGAGTCCGAGCATCTCCGTCACGGCCACGCCGCCGGCGGACGGCGGCGGCATGGTCTCGATGCCCAGCCCGCGATAGCGCGAGCGCAGCGGTATCCGCTCGACTGCTCGGTACGCCTCGAGATCGGCGTGGCGGATCAGTGAGCCGGGCGCGCGCGTCAGCGCATCCGCGGTCGGACCGGTGTAGAAGCCTGCCGCGCCGTCCTTCTGAATGCGCGCCAATGCCGCCGCGAGCTCAGGCTGGACGACGCGGGCGCCCTGCGGCTTTGGGCCTTGCGTCGCGCCAAAGCGCTTGGCAAGCGTGGCGTCCTTTTTCAACGCGTTGAAGCTGGACGCGAGTAATTCGGCTTGGCGGCGGCCGAGCACGAAGCCCTTCTGGGCCAGCGCCACCGCCGGCGCGAGCACGTCGGTTCGCGGTAGCTTGCCGAAGCGTTCGTGCGCCAACAACAGCCCGGCAACACTGCCCGGGATGCCGGCGGCCGCGCCACCCTTCGCGCCGCCGAGCTGCATGCGATCGAAGCCCGGGCGGGTGAGCGCTGCCGGCGCAGTTTCACGGAAGTCGAACGCGGTGGTGGTCGCGCCGGCGCCCGGTGCGCGCACGAGCATGAAGCCACCGCCGCCGATGTTGCCGGCGCTGGGATGGGTGACGGCCAGCGCGAACGCGGTCGCGATCGCTGCATCGACCGCGTTGCCGCCACGCTCGAGGATCACGACGCCGACGTGCGTCGCCTGCGCTTCGCTCGAGGTGACGATACCCAAGCGGCCGCTCACGCTGTTCGGGCCACCTCCGCCGAAATGACGGCGCGCGCCTGGTGCTGGCAACGTCGGCGCATCCGCGGACGCGGCGGCAGCGCTGGCATTCGCGCTCGCGTCGGCGGCTGGGGGCCGCGGCGCTAACGAGCCAGCAGCGCGCGGCGCGGGAACGTCCAGCAGCGGTGCCGGCGGCGCACGCCGGCAGCTGCCAATGAGCAGTAGAATCGACCACCAGGCTACGCGGCGCGCCACCCCGCAAAAGTGCTAGCGTTCGGCCGCCTTGTCCACGCCTTCTCCACTTCGTATTGCCGTTCTCACCGTCAGCGACACCCGCACGCTGGAAACCGACAAAAGCGGGGGTTTGATCGTCGACAGCGTCCAGGCTGCCGGGCACGTCGTCGCCGAGCGGCACATCGTGGCCGATGACCTGGCGGTGCTGCAGAACATGTTCTCGGCGCTGGTCGAGGATGAAGGCATCGACGTGGTGCTCGCCACTGGTGGCACCGGTATCACGCAACGCGACGTCACCCCTGAGGCGTTCACTCCGCTCGTCACCAAGTGGATCCCCGGCTTCGGCGAGTTGTTCCGCCACCTGTCGTACGCCGACATCGGAGCCGCCACGATCCAATCGCGCGCCGAAGCCGCGCTGTGCGGCGGGACGCTGGTGTTTGCCCTGCCCGGATCGACCGGCGCGGTCAGGCTGGCGCTCGAAAAAATCATCCTGCCCCAGCTCGACAGTCGCACGAAACCCTGCAATTTTGTCGAGCTTTTGCCGCGTGTGCGCGGGACCGCGCGCGGCTGACCCGAGCTGGCGCCGCGGCGCGAAACCATCTAGGGTCGCGCCGAGATGGGTGAGGTGAAGGTCACTATGCCGAAGGTGCTGAAGGTTAGGGATTGGCGTGGGCTCGTGGGATGCCTGGGCATGCTAGCGCTGGTCGCCTGCAACAACGAAGAGGGGCCCGCGCGACCAGCGAAAAAGAAGCGCACGAAAGCCAAGCACCCGGCGGCTGCTGCCGCTGTCGCCAACTATTTTTCGGCGACTGGCCGCTTCCGTAGTGAAAAGCTGGTCGCGGTCGACGACGAGTGGGACCCGTACTGCGGCGATGTGTCGGCCAAGCGCGCGCCGCTCACGTTCTACATCGCCCCGCGCGGCAGCGATAAGGCACAGGGGACGCGCGAAAAACCGCTCGCCACGCTCGACGGCGCGCAGCAGAAGCTCACTGATCTGGCCAATCACGACTACGTCATCATCGTTCGCGGTGGCGAGTACCGTGGCCAAACCGTCACCTGGACCCACACCGCGCCCGGCGCGCACGTTCACATTCGCGCGGCCGACGGCGAGATACCGATTTTCGACGGCATGCTCACCGGCACAACCAAGAGTCGTCGCGCCACGCTGTTTCACCTGGCCCCGGCCAGCTCGGAGGAGAAGACCAACCTGACGCTCGAGGGGCTCACGATCAGGAACTACATCCAGAGCGGCATCGATTGGCGCGGCGAGTGCGGGCGAATCTTCAACAACAAGCTCTACAACATCGGCGACGCGGTCGGCGATTGCCGAGCGCCAGCAGCGGCCGAAGGCAAACCGACCGACGGTAAATGGATCATCAATCAGCCTTCGGCCAAGTGCGAAGCGAGCGATCCGGCATGCTGCAGCAAAGCGGACGGCGATTGCTATTGCCTGGGTATCGCCGCGATCAATCTGCTGGGAGCGTCCCACAACCTGCTCGAGCACAACGACGTCATCGACGCCGTAAACCAGATCAAGCCGAAGGAGATCGAAGGCATCTCCCTAGCTGAAGACGCCAACCGTCTGCGGTCGACGTTCAACCTGATTGAGCACAACTACGTGCGCAACAGCACGGGCCCCGGCAGCAAGGCACGCGAAGGCTCGGGTCAAAACTTTTTCGCAAACAACTACTGGGAGCGCGTCGCCTACTACTGTGTTCTCGATATTGGCCACAAAAAATCGTTTCAGAATTCGCTCTCGGGTAACGTGTGTAACTTCTGGTCAGGCCATCGCGTCGACGCGCGCAGCTTGACGACTCCGGCCGGCTCGACGGAGCTCTCCACCTCGACGCGCTTCTTCTTCGCGGCGCCGGGCGGTGTCAGCGGCGACGGTGCGGCGCGCGGAGACACCGAGCAGGGCAGCCCCGACTACTTCCAGCCGATCAACAACCCGGCCGATGCCGAGAACGCCACCGTCGAAGAAGTCGTGACTGCGACCGCGAGCGCAGACGTCGACGGCGACGGCAAGGCTGAAGTCTTCGTCGCCCTGTATTACCCGAAGCTGCACTACTCGAAGGTCGTCTACTCCGACGGCAAGCAGCGCGAGCTTCGCAACGTGGCGTTTGCCAGCGCAGCTTGGCAGGTCAGCGCGCTGACCGCGATCCGCGAGCCAGGCAGCCCGAAAGCTCAGATCGTGAGCGCGTTGTACCAGGCCGAAAAGGACCAGACGCGGATTCAGGTCGGCAAAGTGGCTGGCGGGCAGTACCGCCTGAACGCGGGCAGCCTGCTGCACGAATCAACCGGCCCCAAGGGTTGGAAGGTCACCGCGCTCACGGCGGGCAACTTCACTGGCGACGAGGCGGATGAGCTGGTGGTCGCTGCGGTTGTCGACGGCGTGAACCAAATTCAGCGCGGCGACGGGCGCACTGCGCAGAGCGGCGACGCCATGCCGGGCGTCAGCGGGACGCTGCTGTACTCGAGCACCACCCAGCACGTGGTCGCGCTCACTCATGGCGTTTTCGCGGGCGCCAAGGAATCGATCGTGACCGTGCTGCGCGCGCCCGGGCCGGAAGCGAAGGTCGCGCCGAGCGGCGTCTACATGGGCGACGGAGTGAGCACGGCCGCGGACAAACAAGTCTTCGATTCCAAGAGCGGGCCCGTCCTGGGGCTGACCGTCGCCAAGGTCGGTGGCCAAGTACGGCTGATCACGATCATCGATGAAGGCACGACGCGCGTCTACGCGGGCAGCCCCAGCAGCGTGACGGCCAAGCGCCTGTACGACGCGAAGGATTGGCGCGTCACCTCGCTGACCGCCGCAGCTATGGACGACGACGCCGACGACGAGTTGGTCGCCGGCTTCGATCAGCCCGACAAGACGCAGGTGCGCTGGGGCAACGGTAGCAAGCTCGACGACGGTGGCATCCTCTATTCATTCCCGTAAACCAGTCACCCGGCCCCGATCTGAAGGGTGGCGGCACGCTGCGAATGAGCAGCGAGATTGAGGCGACAGGAAGGCGTAGGAAGGCGGCTGACCATTCATCACATTTCGCGATTCGAGCACGAGCGAACAGCAAGGCGGCTGAGCATTGGTCTCATCTCGGTTGGGCTGCCGAAATGCGGCCTGTTTGCAGAAGCTATTGTCGCGGTCCCCGGTGAATGCGGGCGTGCAGCGCTCAGCGTTTGCGCGGGCGGGGCGCGCGGGGCGGGGGCCGCGGGCGGGGGCGGCACGAGACGGAAACTGCCTTCGGTTCCGCTGCACCTGACGCCCACGCTCTGCTGACGGCTCCGTAAGTCTTCTCGATTGCCTGGCCTTCTTAGCGTGCCTGCTCCGGCGACCCGCCTCCAGGCCGCAGCGGCCGCTACGCGGCCGTGAGCGGCTCGCTGGCGCTCGCGCTCAGCCTGGACCCGGGTCGCCAGAGCAAGCGCGGGGCGGCTGGCGTGCAGTTCAGCGCGTCAGAAGGAAGGCAACATGCTCCGGATTTATCACGTCGTTTTGGAGGTCTTGAAGCAGCTGCAGCCAGCGCTGCGGCGGATTGAGGTCCGGGATCGGGACCTCGCGCGCCAGCTCAGGCGTTGCAGCAGCTCGGTTGCTCTCAACCTCGCCGAAGGCATGTACAGCCGTGGAAAGAATCGCGCGGCGCGGTACCACAGCGCGCTTGGGTCAGCGCGCGAAACACTCGCTTGCTTGGAAATCGCCGTCGTGTGCAGTTACGTCCAACAC